>NZ_FZON01000038.1 GCF_900188425.1 Antarctobacter heliothermus | reverse complement strand
CGGCCAGCTGCTGTTCCACCTCGTCAGTCGTCTCTACGAGCGCACGTCCATCATCGTGACGACCAACCTCGACTTCGGTGAATGGCCATCGGTCTTCGGAGACGCCAAGATGACGACAGCGCTACTTGATCGCCTTACCCACCACTGCGACATCGTCGAAACCGGCAACGAGAGCTGGCGCTTCAAGACCAGGGAGTAACCCAGGCCCCGCTGGCCCGACGCGGCTGCGCTGTGTGATGGCTACACCGCATCGGGCCAGCTACCCCTGCGCAAAATAAGGGGGTCATTTTTGGGCGCCGATAGGGGGTCAGGATTGCGTGCCGATTGACAAACAGAGATCCCGCCTGTGGTGATGATCAGGTCAACGTCCCGGGCTAAGCCGTCCAGTTGCGCGCGGGCGGCGCTGCGTGTGTCTGCCACAACCTGAACGCTGCAAAGCTCGATCTCAGGCGACATCAACGCCGCGCTGAGCATGGGTGTGTTGACGTCCCAGATGCCCGCCGGTCCACGGGGTTGACCGGGCTGGCAAACCTCATCGCCGGTCACCAGCAGGACGACACGAATGCGCCGGGTGACAGTGACCGTCGCGTGTCCGGCGGCAGCGCAAACGGCAATTTCGCGCGGTGTCAGCGTGCGGCCCGCCGGGATCAGGATGCGGCCGGTCTGCATATCCTCACCCGCCTTGCGGATGTGGCTGCCCCGGCGGATCGCGTCGCTGATAACGATGCGGTTCCCGGTCCGCTGGACCGCTTCTTGCATGACCACCGCGTCAGCCCCCGGCGGGACAGGCGCGCCGGTGAATATCTGGACGGCGGTATTGGCGGGTATCGGGTCCGGACCCGCCTGCCCCGCCGCGATGCGGCCAGACACATCCAGTTCCCAGGGACCGTCACCGGCCAGACCCGATGTGTTGATCGCGTAGCCGTCCATCGCCGAACGGTCGAACGGCGGCACCATGTCCAGCGCCACGACAGGCTCTGCAAGGATCCGACCGGACGCTTGCGCCAGCCGAAGACACTCGGTTTCCGCCACCTTGCGCGTTTCGTTGGAAATACGTTTCAGGGCTTCATCGACAGGGATCAGGGTTTTCAGATCCGCGAGACCATCACACCCGCATGTGGTGCCGTCGATTTTCTGGATAAACGTCATTGTGCTGCCTCCGTCATGAAATGGCCCGGGCCAACCGTGCAATCAAGGTCGCGCAAGCGACCGTTCTTGAGCCCATAGATCAGCCCGTGCACCCGAATTCCGACCCCATTGCGCCAAGCCCGTTGCAGGATGGGTGTTTCCGCGATGCGGCGCACGCCCTCGATCACGTTCAGCTCTGCCAGTCTGTCGCGGCGCGCCTCTTCGCTTGTCTCTTGTGAAAGATCGACCGCATAGGCCCGGCCAAGGCGGCAGATTGGTTCCAGCCAGTGATCCGCCAGACCATGCGGCAAGTCCTCTGTCGCCGCCTTGACGCCGCCGCAGCCATAATGGCCACAAACGATGATCTCTTTGATGTTGAGCGCCTCGACCGCAAATTCCAATGCCGACAGCATGTTCATGTCCGTCGAATGGATCACGTTGGCGACGTTGCGATGGACAAAGACCTCACCAGGGTCCAGCCCGGCCACAACATTGGCCGGCACACGGCTGTCGGAACAGCCTATCCAGAAGAACTCGGGCGATTGCCGGGTTGCCAGTCGGGCGAAATACCCCGGCTCCTGCAAGGTCTTTGCATTGGACCACCTTGCGTTCCGGTCCAGCAGATCATTCAGCATGAGCGTGTCTCGGTCATTGGGGCAGACCCCGTCTTTCCAGCATGTGCGATTTCATCGTCGCCAGATCTCCTTGGGTCAGCCGCGCCCGCGCAATGGGCAGAATGATCGCGTTTTCCAGGATCAGGTGGCGGCGTGAATGATGCGCAAACGCTGCCATCTGCCCACGGTCGCGCTCACAAAGCGGTGCCGAGTGTCTGGCAAACACCCTCAGGATGGCAACGATCTCCGGCGCATCTGCGGTGGCATGGGCATGGTCCAGACACAGCTTGTCGATCACCTTGTCGATCTCGTCTTCCGGGTCGCACCGTTGCAGCATCAGCGGGAACAGATCGACTTCTTCGTCCAGCAGATGGTGCGGCAGGTGCTCGACGAGAAAACTTAGCATCCGACCAATGTCGTCGTCGGACACCGGGGCAGCGACCACCAACCTGTCGATCAACGCACAGACCTCGCGTTCGCGCATATGATCTTCTGCAATGAAGTCCAGCGGGTGTGCCCAGACGCCCTTGCCAGCGGTTTCACCCCTTGCGGACCCCGGTGTCTTTTCAGTGTCCCGTTCCATCGGCCCTGCCTCCTGATCAGACCATCTTGAAATCGGCCCCTTCGATCTCGGACGCCGCAACAAGGTCCGAGACGAATTGCCGGGATTGCCGCGCCCAGGCGGCCTTTTCCATCGCCTCTGCGATCTTGTCGCGCACGGCCTCGAACGGCAGGATCTGACCGGGTGCGACGGCATCCATGCGCAGGATGTGATAGCCGTGACGGGTCAAAACCGGTTCTGGTGAAATCTGCCCTTCGGCAAGCTGTCGCAGCTCCGCTTCGAACTCTGGAACGGTGTCGTTCGGGCCCAACTGTCCCAGCGCGCCACCAGCCCCCTTTGAGCCGCAATCGCTTTCCTTGGTGGCGAGCCACGCAAAACTCTTGGGATCGTCCAGCGCCGCCGAAAGGATAGTCTTGGCACGGACCAAAGCCTTGTCCCGCGCCTCTTCATCCCTTGGATCGCAGGCGCACAGGATGTGCGACACTTCCCACAGAGGTGGAGTCCGAAAACGAGACGGGTCTTTTGCCCATTCCGCCCGGACATCGGCGTCGTCCGGGGGCGAGGCCAAAATCGCCTGTTCGAGAAGGCCCCGGATCAGGGCCTCCTCCTCTGTTTCAAAGCGTCCGGGGCCAACCTCTTGCTGATCGACGGCGATCGCGCGGGACCGGGCCTCCTGCAAAAGCAGGATCCGGATCGCCACCGCATTCGCGGCCTTGCGCCATGCGATCCCGGGCTTGCCCTCTGGGGCCGTCTGGTTCTGGGTTTCGGCGGCGACCATCGCATGGGGCACATGTTCGCCGTTGACGACAAGATCAGGGAAAAGCGCTGCGTTCATGGGTCTTACTCCGCTGGCGTTGCTTTGGCATTTTCGGGCTTGGGCTGCGGTTTGCGGCGACGTGTCCGCACGATCTGATAGCCCGGACGCGTCAGGTAACGGGCCACGGCGGTAAAGCCGGACAACATGTGAACCAACCGTGTGAACGGGAACAACATGGTGATGATCAGGCCAAGGAAGATATGCACCTTGTACAGCCAATGCACATCGACAACCAACAACCAGGCGTTGAGATTCCAGGTGACGACGCTTTGCGACCAGGTCATGAAACGGACCATTTCATGGCCGTCCATGTGCTGCATCGTCTGGGTGATCGTCAGCAGGCCAATGGCCAATTGCAGCCAGATCAGCACCAGGATGATGATGTCCGCGTTGCTGGACGTGGCACGAATGCGCGGATCACCCAGACGCCGGTGCAACAGCATCGTGCCGCCGACCAGCGCCGCAATCCCGGCAGGCCCGCCGATCAGCACCGCCATCCACTGTTTCAGCGCATGGGGCACGCCCAGCGCGTCCAACACCCAGATCGGGGTGAACAGGCCGATCAGATGGCCAAAGAACACGGTCAGGATACCCACATGGAACAGGATGGACCCCCAGATCAGTTGCTTGCGGCGCAACAGCTGGCTCGAAGAGCTTTTCCATGTGAATGGATCACGCTCATACCGTGCGATGGACCCCACCAGAAACACCGTCAACGCGACATACGGCATGATGCCGAAGATGATGAAGTTGAGATCGAAATTGCTGAACATGGTCTTGTCTCCCTATTCGGCCGCGTGATTGGCGGGTGCCGGGGTGATGGGGGTATCCATACGCGAAAGCATGTCACGCACCTGCGGACAGCCCGCGTTCGGATCGGGACCGAACAGAACTTCGCTGTCTTCCCAGACCTCATCAAGCGCCTCCAGATCGGTGGGGTCGTCATCCGGTTGGGCCAACATTTCGGCCACGGCATCGCTGTCCGCCTTGACCCCGGCCAGTTGCAGAAGACTGGCGAACACGGCTGCATAGGGGCTTTCTCGGCGGACCAGCCGCGCATTCAACGCCTCAAATATATGGGCCGCGTCCGACAGGGTATCCTGCGCTGCGGGCGCAGGGCGTGTGGACAGGAATTCCAGCAGCACCGGCAGGTGATCCGGCAGTTCCGACGTGACGGGGTCAAAGCCCCCTTCACGATAGGTTTCCACCAGCGACACCATCGCGCCGCCCCTGTCGCGGCTTTCGCCATGCACATGTTCGAACAGGTTCAGCGACAGGGTGCGCGAGCGATCAAACAGCAGGACAAACTGCTCTTCGAGGTCATAAATGTCGCGCCCGCTCAGCTCCTCCACCAGCGGGCGCAACGCCCGACGGGCGGCTGCGGTCAGGCGGGTATCAGAGGCGAGCACGCCCCCGATTTCCGGCATGGCCTGCTGCAACTCACGCGTCGGGTAACTCAGGATCAGGGACAGCGCCTTGAGGGTTCTGTCATGCAGTTGGACAGCCATATCACATCACCTCCGAAGGCATCTTGAGCGGTTTCTTGGAGCCGCCGAACAGCGACTTGCCGGACGATCCTGTGGAACATCCGTTGGTGTCGGTAAAGCCGCAGCCACCGCGCAGATCATAGGCATCCTCGACCTGTTCACGGTGGGTTGTCGGGATCACGAAACGATCCTCATAGTCCGCCAAAGCCATGATTTTATACATGTCTTCGATCATCCGGCTCGACAGGCCAACCCGTTCGGCGATGCCTTCGTCAATCACACCCTCGATAGTCTTGGACCGCATGTAGGACCGCATCGCCAGCATCCGTTCCAGCGCTGTGACCACCGGGGCCTCATCGCCCGCTGTCAGCATATTGGCGAGGTAGCGCACCGGGATGCGCAGGTTCTTGACGTCGGGCATTCCCGCATTGGTGCCAATCGCGCCCGCCTCTGCGGCGTTCTGGATGGGCGACAGCGGCGGGATGTACCACACCATCGGCAGCGTCCGGTATTCGGGGTGCAGCGGAAAAGCGACCTTCCATTCCATCGCCATTTTCCAGATCGGGCTTTCCTGTGCGCCCTTGATCCAATCCTCCGGCACACCGTCGGCACGGGCGGCCTTGATCACCTCTGGGTCCTTGGGGTCAAGGAAGACGCCCAGCTGCGCGTCATAGAGATCCTGTTCGCTCTCCATGTTGGCCGCATCGGCGATCTTGTCGGCGTCATACAGCATCACCCCCAGATAGCGGATGCGCCCGACGCAGGTTTCCGAACAGACCGTCGGGTTGCCGCTTTCGATCCGGGGATAGCACAGGGTGCATTTCTCGGATTTTCCGGTCGACCAGTTGTAATAGACCTTCTTGTAGGGACAGCCTGACACGCACATCCGCCAGCCCCGGCATTTTTCCTGATCGATCAGGACAATGCCGTCTTCTTCGCGCTTGTAGATCGCACCAGAGGGGCACGAGGACGCACAGGCCGGGTTCAGGCAGTGTTCGCAGAGCCGGGGGAGATACATCATGAATGTATTCTCATATTCCCCGTAGATCTGCTTCTGGATGCCTTCAAAGTTGTAGTCGGCAGAGCGTTTCGAAAACTCGCCGCCCAGGATCTCTTCCCAGTTCGGGCCTTTCTCGATCTTCTCCATCCGCTCGCCGGTGATCTTGGACCGGGGGCGCGCCGTTGGGAACGCCTCCATTTCCGGGGCGGATTTCAGGTGGTCATAATCGAAATCGAACGGCTCATAGTAGTCGTCGATTTCGGGCATGGACGGGTTGGCAAAGATGTTGGACAGGATGCGCCACTTGGACCCCTGTTTAGGTTGCAGCTTGCCCGCCTTGGTCCGTTCCCAACCGCCTTTCCAGCGGTCCTGATTTTCCCAGTCAGTCGGATACCCAAGACCCGGCTTGGTCTCGACGTTGTTGAACCACGCGTATTCAACACCGTCGCGGCTGGTCCAGACGTTCTTGCAAGTGACAGAGCAGGTGTGGCACCCGATGCATTTGTCGAGGTTCAGCACCATGCCGATTTGTGCGCGGACTTTCATTCTGCTGCCTCCTGTGCAGGCGCGTCCCAGCTTTTTTCGTGATCAAGCCAGTCAACGTTCTTCATCTTGCGGACGACGACAAATTCATCCCGGTTCGATCCGACGGTGCCGTAATAGTTGAAACCGTAGGATTGCTGGGCGTAGCCGCCGATCATGTGGGTGGGCTTCAGCACCGTCCGAGTGACCGAATTGTGGATGCCACCGCGATTGCCGGTCTTTTCCGATCCGGGTGTGTTCACGATCTTTTCCTGCGCGTGATACATGAAGGTCGTGCCTTCCTTGATCCGCTGGGACACCACCGCCCGCGCCGTCAGGGCGCCGTTGGTGTTGTAGACCTCGATCCAGTCGTTATCGACGATACCCGCCGATTTTGCGTCCACCTCGGAGATCCAGACCACCGGCCCGCCCCGGTTGAGCGTCAACATCAACAGGTTGTCGGTATAGGTCGAGTGGATGCCCCATTTCTGGTGCGGCGTGATGAAGTTCAGAACAAGGTTGTCGCCCTCGTCCTGCACATCCTTGGTGATCGTCTTCAGATCGACCGGAGGCCGGTACGACATGAAGCCTTCGCCAAAGGCGCGCATCCACAGGTGATCCTGATACAACTGCTGCCGACCTGTCAGGGTCCGCCACGGGATCAACTCATGCACGTTGGTGTAGCCCGCGTTGTAGCTGACCTTTTCGCTTTCGATGCCCGACCAGGTGGGGCTGGAGATGATCTTGCGCGGTTGCGCCGCAATATCGCGGAAACGGATCTTGTTGCCGTGCTCTCCCTCGGCCAGATGCGCGTGCTCGCGCCCCGTGGCCTTTTCCAGTGCTTCCCAAGCCTTGACCGCGACGTTGCCGTTGGTTTCGGGCGCCAACATCAGGATGACTTCGCAGGCGTCGATGGCGGTGACGATCTTGGGCCGTCCAGCCGCAGAGCCATCCAGTTGCACGCCGTTCAGGGCCGACAGGTTGTCGATCTCTTCCTGGGTGTTCCAGCTGATGCCCTTGCCGCCATTGCCCAGTTTGTCGAGCAGCGGACCGAGCGCAGTGAAACGGTCATAGATCGCGGTATAGTCCCGCTCTACCGCCACAAAGGCCGGGGCCGTCTTGCCGGGGATCAGGTCGCATTCGCCTTTTTTCCAGTCCTTGACCTGATCCTGTGCGATCTCTGCCGGTGTGTCGTGCAGGATCGGCAGCGCGACGATGTCGACTTCCTTGTCCAGATAGCCCGGCGTGATCTCCTGAAATTTCTTCGCAATGGATTTGAAGATTTCCCAGTCCGATTTCGACTCATACGCCGGGTCCACAGCCGCCTGCAGCGGGTGAATGAACGGGTGCATGTCCGACGTGTTCATGTCGTCCTTTTCGTACCAACTGGCGGTTGGCAGAACGATGTCGGAGTAGACGCAGGTGGTGCTCATCCGGAAATCAATGGTCACCAGCAGGTCCAGCTTGCCGCGCGGCGCGTCTTTGTGCCACTTGGCTTCCTTGGGCAGTTGCCCGCCCTCCTCACCCAGATCCTTGCCCATGACGCCGTTGTCGGTGCCCAGCAGGTGCTTGAGGAAATATTCGTGGCCCTTGC
Organism: Antarctobacter heliothermus; assembly: GCF_900188425.1. Lineage (GTDB taxonomy): Bacteria > Pseudomonadota > Alphaproteobacteria > Rhodobacterales > Rhodobacteraceae > Antarctobacter > Antarctobacter heliothermus. The sequence goes on along the minus strand of NZ_FZON01000038.1, from coordinate 42,672 downwards.
CCGACGACCCCAGCAGGTTGGAGCGCCATACAAACAGGTTGCGTGGCCAGTTCGCCGGGTTGTCCGGGTCTTCGCAGGACATTTCCAGCGCGCCGGATTTCAGGTTCTCTGCGACATAGGCCGGGATCTCCTTGCCGGCCTCTTTCGCCGCTTTTGCCACCTCCAACGGGTTGGTTTTCAGCTGCGGCGCCGACGGCAGCCAGCCCATACGCTCTGCGCGTATGTTGTAGTCGATCAGCGATGCGTCCCAATCGCCCTCAGGCGCGGTGGGGGACAGGATCTCATCCGCCTTCAGCGTCTCATAGCGCCACTGATCGGTGTGTGCATACCAGGCGCTCGTCGAGTTCATGTGCCGCGGCGGGCGGTTCCAATCCAGCGCAAAGGCCAGCGGCTGCCAGCCGGTTTGCGGGCGCAGCTTTTCCTGACCCACGTAATGCGCCCAGCCGCCGCCGGATTGACCGACGCAGCCGCACATCACCAGCATGTTGATGACGCCACGATAGTTCATGTCCATGTGGAACCAATGGTTCATCGCCGCGCCGATGATGATCATCGACTTGCCATTGGTCTTTTCGGCGTTGTCGGCAAATTCGCGGGCCACATGGGCGATCTTGTCGGCGGGTACGCCGGTGATCTTTTCGGCCCATGCGGGGGTGCCGGGCATGTCGTTGGCATAGTCCGACGTGACCCAATCACCGCCCAGACCCCGGTCCAGTCCATAGTTGGCGCAGAACAGGTCAAACACGGTCGCCACGGCAATCTCACCCTCGGCGGTCTGGATCTTCTTGACCGGGATGTTGCGGGTCAGGATGTCCGGGTGCGTGGCGTCGGTCTTGAACTGGCCGTATGCCTCACCGCCGAAATAGGGGAAATCGACACCGACAACGTCGTCATGATCCTCTTCAAGGACCAGCGACATCTTCAGCCTGGTGTCTGCGGCCTTGGCTTTCTCCTCAAGGTTCCATTCGCCATCTTCACCCCAGCGATAACCGACAGAGCCGTTCGGCGCGACCAACCCTTGCGACGTCTCGTCATAGGCGACGGTTTTCCATTCCGGGTTGTTGTCCTCACCCAATTTGCCGTCCAGATCGTCAGCGCGCAGGAAGCGCCCCGGCACCAGCTTGCCGTCTTTCTCATCCAGCTTTACCAGCATCGGAAAGTCGGAATACTTGCGTGTGTAGTCCTCAAAGTACGGGGTCTGACGGTCCAGATGGAATTCGCGCAGGATCACATGGCCAAAGGCCATCGCCAGTGCCGCGTCGGTGCCTTGCTTGGCGTTCAGCCAGACATCGCCGAACTTGGCCGCCTCGGAATAGTCGGGGCAGATGACGGCGGATTTGGTGCCCTTGTAGCGCGCCTCGGTATAGAAATGCGCATCCGGCGTCCGCGTCTGCGGCACGTTGGAGCCCCAAAGCAGCAGGTAGCCGGAATTGTACCAGTCGGCGCTTTCCGGCACGTCGGTCTGTTCACCCCATGTCTGCGGAGAGGCGGGCGGCAGGTCGCAGTACCAGTCGTAGAACGACATGCAGACGCCACCCATCAGCGACAGGTAACGCGACCCCGCCGCATAGCTGACCATCGACATGGCCGGGATCGGCGAAAAGCCGAACACCCGGTCCGGGCCATAGGTCTTGGCCGTATAGGCGTTGGCGGCGGCGGTGATTTCTGTCGCCTCGTCCCATGTGGCTCGGACAAACCCGCCCTTGCCACGGGTTTCGACATATGAGGCGCGCAGGATCGGATCCGCTTGCAGCTTGGCCCAGGCCGCGATCGGGTCCAGCGTCTCACGCATCTTGCGCCAGACTTTCATCAGACGGCCGCGCACCAGCGGGTTTTTCACCCGGTTGGCGGAATACAGATACCAACTATAGCTTGCGCCCCGCGCACAGCCGCGCGGTTCATGGTTGGGCAGATCGGCGCGGGTGCGCGGATAGTCGGTCTGTTGCGTCTCCCATGTCACGATCCCGGATTTGACGTAGATCTTCCAGCTACAGGATCCGGTGCAGTTCACGCCATGCGTGGAACGGACGACTTTGTCGTGCCGCCAGCGGTTGCGATAGGTGTCCTCCCAGTCGCGGTTCTCACGGGTCACCTGCCCGTGGCCGTTTGCAAACTGTTCAGTGTCCTTGGATTGGAGGAAGTTCAATCTGTCGAGCAGGTGGCTCATGTCACGTTCCTTTCCTATTGAGCAGGTTGTGCAGCGGCGGTAGCGCCGCGACCACGTTCGATGTCATGAAGCAGACCACCCGGCCGGGTGTAGAACACCCAGGTCACGATCAGGCAGACCACATAGAAGCCAAGGAAGGCCCAAAGCGCGCCATTCGGTGCCCCGGTCACGGCAATCGAGGTCCCGTACAGCTTGGGGATGAAGAACGCGCCGTAGGCTGCAATGGCCGAGGTAAAGGCGATGATCGCGGCGCTTTCGCGTTCGGCCTGTTTGCGGCTGTCCGTAGCGCTGAGGTTCGGCATCAGGCGCGGGATCTCACGGCCCATGATCGCGGGGATCATCTGGAAGGTCGACGCGTTGCCAATGCCAGTCAGCAGGAACAGGGCCATGAAGCAGGCGAAAAAGCCCATAAAGCTGCCGCCCTGCCCGTCCGAGGGCAAGAAGAAGATCACGCCGTAGACCGCGATGATCATGCCCAGGAACGTCCAGAACGTGACCCGTCCGCCGCCAAAGCGGTCGCTGACCCATCCGGTGCCCGCACGGCTGAGCGCACCAACAAGCGGTCCAAGAAAGACGTATTGCAGGGCATTCACCTCAGGGAACAACAGCCGTGTCAGCAGCGGGAAACCTGCGGAGTAGCCGATAAAGCTGCCGAAGGTGCCGGTGTAGAGCACGCACATCACCCAGTTGTGGAAGCGGCTGAAGATGATGGCCTGATCGCGGAAGCTGGCCTTGGCGTCGGCAATATCGTTCATGCCCAGCCATGCCGCGACTGTCGCGATCAGGATGAAGGGCACCCAGACAAAGCCTGCGTTCTGCATCCAGAGCTGGCTGCCGTTGTCCAGGGTGACAGGCGCGCCGCCCATCGCCCCGAAAACACCCGCCGTGATGACGATGGGCACAAGGAACTGCATGACCGACACGCCCAGGTTGCCCAGACCCGCGTTAAGTGCGAGTGCGTTGCCCTTTTCGGCTTTCGGAAAGAAGTAGGCGATGTTCGCCATGGAGGAGGCAAAGTTACCGCCACCCAGACCACACAAAAGCGCAAGCGTGAGGAAAATCAGGTAGGGTGTTTCAGGATTCTGCACCGCATAGCCGATGCCAATGGCGGGCAACAGCAAAGAGGCGGTTGAAAGCGTTGTCCAGAGCCTGCCACCAAAGATCGGCACCATGAAGCTGTAGAAGATGCGCAGGGTCGCACCGGAAAGCCCCGGCAAAGCGGCCAGCCAGAACAATTGCGAGGAAGTAAAGTCAAAGCCGATCGCAGGCAGACGCGCGACAACCATCGACCAGACCATCCAGACCGAAAAGGCCAGAAGCAGCGCCGGGATCGAGATCCACAGGTTGCGCCGTGCCACAGCACGCCCCTTGTCGGCCCAGAAAGTCGCGTCTTCGGGCTGCCATTCGGTCAGCGTGCGCGGCATTGTTGTCTGTTCGGGAACGTGGATTTCCTGCATCTCGGGCAGTTCGGGCAGCTCATCCAGCGTCGGACCATGTGCTGCGCGTTCCATTGCACGCACCGAAAGGTGCATCCAGACAAGCGAAACCGCCACAACCACAAACAAGAGCGCAAAGCAGCTGGTGTAGATGCCGGTCAGTTCCAGCAAGGCGCCAAAGCCGATCGGAAGGATAAAGCCGCCCAGACCGCCGATCATGCCCACCAGACCGCCGACCGCGCCGACATGGTGCGGATAGTAGACCGGGATGTGCTTGAACACGGCCGCCTTGCCGAGGCTCATGAAGAAGCCAAGAACAAACAGGATGATCACAAACGGCACAACTGCCATCTCGGTCGAGAAAGAGATCGGCCCGTTCTTGCTTTGGATCACATATTCGGTCGAGGGGTAGGACAGCATGAACAGCAGGATCAGGCTGAACCCAAAGGTCCAGTACATCACCTTGCGCGCACCGACCTGATCGGACAGATGTCCGCCGTAGGCCCGAAACAGCGATGCCGACAGTGAGAAAGCCGCAGCAGACATGCCCGCAGTCCGCACATCAAGGCCATACACGTCGATGAGATAGTGCGGCATCCACAAGGCCAGCGCGACAAAGGCCCCGAAAACAAAGAAGTAGTACAGCGAGAAACGCCAGACTTGCAGGTTGCGCAGGGGTGCGAACTGTTGTGCAAGGCTGGGGGCCTTGATGCCCGACTTGCGGCGCGCAATCAGTTCCGGATCGTCCTTGGCAAACAGGAAAAAGACTATCGCCATGATCGCAAGACCAGCGGCCCAGACATGCGCGACACCCTGCCATCCGTAGACCACCATCACGAAGGGGGCGACGAATTTGGTGACAGCGGCACCGACGTTACCGGCCCCGAAAATCCCAAGCGCCGTCCCCTGATGGCCCGCGTCGTAGAAACGGGACACATAGGCAACGCCAATGATGAACGATCCACCTGCCAGACCGATGCCTAGAGCGGCAACGAGGTACATGGTATAGGTCGACGCGAATGTCAGCGCCCATGTCGCCATAGCGGTCAGCAACATCTGCGCGGTGAAAACCAAACGGCCACCGTATTTCTCGGTCCAGACACCAAGGAACAGGCGCGTGATTGATCCTGTCAGAATGGGTGTGGCAACCAAAAGGCCGAACTGGGCCTCATTCAGGCCAAGCTCGGCTTTGATTCCGACACCGATAATGGAAAAAATCGTCCAGACGGCGAAGCAGGCGGTAAATGCGACTGTGCTGAGCCCTAGGGCTCTGTTTTGATCGGCTCTGCCGACGGCTCCGGCACTGTCCATGGTATGTCCTCCAGACATTTTTCGTGCGACATGCCCAATTCGGGCTTGGAAACACAGGTGGAGGATTTCGGGATCTTTGAGCTTGATCTGGATCAAATTCAGCCAGAAGATACAACGAAATAAATGGGTTACAAATATCTATCAATCTAAGCGCCACGCCCGATCAAGCCAATTCCAGCGAAGATCAAACGGAAACTTGACATTTATCAATCGGGTTGAAAAAACTAGTTAAACCAGAAATTGCGGAGGCGAACACCGACATGTCGGAATCATATGAAGAAGGCGTTCGGCAACTTCCGCTATTCGCAGAGATGGGCCAGGCGCACTTTGAGGCGCTGATGCGTGGTGCTTATGTGCAAAATTTCCCGCCGCGCATTGATCTGATCACCGAAGGCGAGGCACCCGATTTCCTGCACGTCGTTGTATCCGGGTCAGTTGATCTGTTTTCATCATGGAACGGTCGCGAAACAAGCCTTGCCACGGTTTACCCGGTTTCCACCTTCATCCTGGCCGCGACGATCAAGGATGCGCCTTATCTGATGTCGGCGCGCACGCTGGAGAAAAGCCGGATTGTGCTGGTGCCGTCCGAGGATGTCCGCGCTGTCTTTGACAAGGACAATGCATTTGCCCGTGCCATCGTGACAGAGCTGTCACAGTGCTACCGCGTCGTCGTCAAGAACACCAAGAACCTCAAGCTGCGCACTTCTCTTGAACGGCTGGCCAACTACCTGTTGCGTCAAAGCCAACGCACGGGTCTGGGCGAATTTGACCTGACGATGGAAAAGCGACGACTGGCATCCTTTCTGGGCATGACCCCCGAAAATCTCAGCCGCGCGTTCAAGGGTCTGGAACCGCATGGCGTGACAGTCACCGGCAGCCATATCCTGATCAGTGACCCTGAAAGCCTGACACGTTTTGCCAAGCCAAGCGCGCTGATCGACGATCACTCTACCTGAGGAACAGCCCATGACCAAAACCATGCCCGGCGCCGCCGGAGACCTTGCAGAACAGCACCCCGATCTCTGGACAGCCTATGCCGCCCTTGGAGAGGCCTGCGCCAAAGCTGGCAGCCTGACGGATCGCGAAAGACGTCTGGTCAAACTGGCTTTGGCGATTGCCGCAAATTCCGAAGGCGCTGTTCATTCGCACAGCCGCCGTGCCCGGTCAGAGGGCATTCCAGAGGACGCGATCCAACAAGTGGCCTTGCTGGCCATCGGACCGTTGGGTTTGCCGCGCGCCGTCGCTGCAAAAACTTGGATCGAGGACGAAAAGCCCTGACCGGGACAGGCAACGGTTCTTCAGACTCTTGTGCAACAGGCCAATGGTTCGATGTCCGCTCCCTAAGTCTCCCGCCCTACCGAACCGCGACGCGTTTGCAAACTGCGAACGATCTGCGCCCATGGTTGACGGTGATCCATAGTCAGGGGCTCGACCACGCGGTCTGGTGCCGAAGACGTGATCATGGCCGGCACGCCGACTGGGATGAATGCCGTCACGCGCCGCGCCGTGATGGAGGCCACAATCAGGTTTTGCGGATGTGATAGCGCTTCATCTTGCGGTACAGGGTCGGACGCGAAATGCCCAGCACCGCCGCAACCCGCGTCAGGTTGCCGTTTTCGGCGATGATGGTACGCCGGATGGCGCTGGCCTCGATGCTTTCCAGATCGCCCGAGTTCCCGCCAAGGATGTGCTCAAGCGAATCCGCATCGCTGCCATCGTAGTCCTCCAGGATCTCGGGTGGCATATCGCGTTCCGTCACCACGTTGTCCGTCTTGATCAGGTAAAAGCGCTGAATCACATTGCGCAATTCACGCACATTGCCCGGCCATTTGTAGCCACTCAGTTTCTCTAGCGCCTTTTCCGTAAAAATGATCGGCGGACGGTTGGTCTCATGCGCAAAGAACGCGGAGAAATGGTGAACCAGTTCCACGATGTCCCGGCCGCGCTCGCGCAGCGGCGGCACCTCGATTGTCATGACGCTGATGCGATAGAACAGGTCACGGCGAAAGTTGCCCTTTTCGATCTCGGTGCGCAGATCGCGGTTTGTCATGGCGACAAGGCGGACATCGACCGGACGGCGCTGGTTGTCTCCGACGCGGTAGATGGCGCGCTGCTCCAAAGCGCGCAGCAGATATGGCTGCAATTCGATCGGCATGTCGCCGATCTCATCCAGACAGAGCACGCCCTTGTTGGCTTGCTCGAACCTGCCCACACGCCCGCCGCGCGTCGCTCCGGTAAAGGCGCCGTCGGCATAACCGAACAGCTCGGCACCGATCAGGTCGCTGGAAATCGCCGCACAATTGACCGGCACATAGGGCGCTTTGGCGTTCGCCAGCCGATCATGGATCAGCCGGGCGAACAGCTCTTTGCCGACGCCTGTTTCGCCATGGATCAGAACAGACACATTCGCCATCGCGGCCCGTTCCGCCAGCCCGATCGCGTCGATCATTTTCGGCGATGACCCAACGATCTGGATCTGTGCCTCGGCTACATTGGCGCGCGGCTTGATCTTGCAGCTTGCCCCGGTCTGTTGCGGCACCTTGCGCCTGTCCTTCAAGAACAGCGCCGCACCGCGGAACACGCCTTCGAGTTTCAGCCGCTCGATACCCTCGGCCTCGACGCTGAGCGGCAATAGTTTCGGGATATCCTGATCTGACAGGCCTTCGAGTTTCGGTAGCAGCTTGTGCCCGACCGACAGTTCGCGGGCACTGCGCAGCAGGCCATCCTCCAGTCCCCGGCGAAACAGCACCCGGCCGGATTGATCGACCAAAACGACGCCATCATGTGCCCGGCTGTAATCCGACATCAGAAAGGCTTCGAGCAATTGGGTGCGTTCTGCCTGTCGCTGCTCTGCAAGGGCAATTTCGATTTCGCGCGCCATTGCCAGAACCAGGGCGACGTTGTGCTGTTGAAAGATCTGCGGAGGACCGGACAGATCGACCACACCGATCACCATCTGGGTCAACGGGTCATGGATCGGGGCACCGGCGCAAGTCCATGACTGAACACCCTCTACGAAATGTTCGCTGGCATGAACATAAGACGGCTTTCCGGTACGAAGAACGGTGCCAATCCCGTTGGTGCCGATCATGTTCTCGTTCCAGTCGCCCCCGATCTCAAGGTGGATCTCCTGGCCTTCGTCCAGCACATCCTCATCCCCGATTGCGTCGATGATCACACCCTGATCATCCGCAAGGATCAAAATGGTTTTGGCATCCGTCAGATGAGGCTCCAGCCGCCTGAACGCCGCAGACGCCGCCTGCCGCAGGGCGGCATTGCGTTCACGCCGCAAAAAGATCTGGTTCTCATCCACGATCTTGCGCGACGCGGGACTGCAGGCATCGACGCCCAGGTCCTTGCTGCGTTTCCAGGAGTCCAGGATCTCTTCGCGCACGTTTACGGGTCGATCGTCGACCAGCGTTCCGGAGGCCACGAAGCGTTCCCATGCATCACGGGTGTCATTTTCCGAATAGCTGGAGTTGTCAGGCAATCACTTGGCCCCCTTGCTGTTCGACCCTGTTGGGTTGACCCGGTTCAGGGTCGGTACATCGTTTCCCTTTGACTCGTCACGCTGGACACCACCGGATCAGGTCGTCAGGCCTCTGCCGGAACAATCAGAGCTTCCAGTTTCGACGCGAGATCTGCTTCGGTAAACGCCTCTGAAAGCTCCACGTTGTCAAGATGTCCGATCAGGTCAATCATCTCGGCATCGACTGGAGAAAAGAACCCGTTTTCCTTGGTGCACAGAACAAATCGTTTTGACATGAAGTTGCCGCGGATCTCTCCCAGCATCTGGAGTTGGAGGCCGCTGGACTTGTCGACCAGAACAACACGGTTGTTCAGACTTACCTTTACATACGGCTCCGGGACATCGACCCGTGTGCGCGCCTTGAGGTCGTGGATGATCAGGCCGTCTGGTTTCGGGGCTTCCTTGCGCCGCGCCTCATCGGCGCGCATCTTCGAATAGCCACCACCGCTGATCTGGTCAGCCAGTTTGCGGATCGTGCCCGCGTTTTCGGACAACATGCGCTTGGCCTTCACGTCTTCCAGACGCGGACCATCGCGTTTTGAGAAAATGTCCACCGTAGCTTCCTCCCGTTGCAAGAACCTACCAAGTGGGCAGGTCAATATCCAATGTTATTCCCACAAAACACCTTTGGCGGGCGCATGCCTGTTTCAGGTATTTTTGGGCCGGCCAATCCGAACCGCGTCGTTTTCCCCACAGTGTCAACAAGTTCGCGGTCAGGACGTATGACCGAGGGCCTGAATTCCGGCCCTCGGACTGTTCAAAAACTCAACACATGTTTTTCGTCTGCCTTGGCATCGGGGCCTCAACGCAGGTCAAAACGGTCCGCATTCATGACCTTGGTCCAGGCGGCAACGAAATCGCGGACAAACAACCCCTCGTTGACGTTGCATGCATAGACCTCGGCCAGGGCCCGCAGTTGCGAGTTGGAGCCAAAGACCAGATCGACACGCGATGCGGTCCATTTCTTTGCCCCACTTGAGCGGTCACACCCTTCGAACACACGTTCTGTGCCATCGACCGGCAGCCACTCTGTGTCCATGTCGAGGATGTTGACAAAGAAATCCGGGCCAAGCGTGCCCGGCCGTTTGGTCAGAACGCCAAGGCCGGACTGGCCGCAGGTCACACCCAGACTGCGCAAACCGCCAACCAGCGCCGTCATTTCCGGCGCACTCAGGCCCAACAGCTGTGCCTTGTCGATCAGCAACGCCTCTGCCGGGACGGTGTAGGCCGCCTTTTCGAAGTTGCGGAAACCGTCGGCAATGGGTTCCATCGGATCAAAGGAGGTCGCGTCGGTCTGCTCTGCGCTGGCATCGCCCCGTCCGGGTGTGAACGGCACGTCGATGTTGTGTTCACCGTCGCGGGCCGCTTCCTCGATTGCGGCGTTACCGCCAAGGACGATCAGATCCGCAAGCGAAACCGCCTTGCCGCCAGACGCGCCACCATTGAAATCGGATGCGATACCGGACAGCACGTCCAGAACCCGCGCAAGACGCGCAGGCTCATTGGCCGCCCAGTCCTTTTGCGGTGCCAGACGGATGCGCGCGCCATTGGCCCCACCGCGTTTATCAGACCCACGGAAGGTTGATGCCGATGCCCATGCGGTCCAGACCAGATCGGCAATCGACAGGCCAGAGCCAAGGATCTCGGCCTTGAGAGCGGCGATGTCCTTATCGTCGATCAGGGGATGGTCGACTGCGGGCACCGGGTCCTGCCAGATCAGGTCTTCGGCAGGCACTTCCTTGCCCAGATAGCAGGCCTTTGGCCCCATGTCGCGGTGGGTCAGCTTGAACCAGGCGCGGGCAAAGGCATCGGCGAACTCATCGGGGTTTTCGTGGAACCGTTTCGAGATCGGCCCATAGATCGGGTCCATCCGCATCGCCATGTCTGCCGTGGTCATCATCACCGGCACTTTTGCAGCAGAGCCGTCGACTTGCGGCGCATGGTCGATGTCCCGCAGTTTCTGGGCGTGCCAGATCTGCGCGCCAGCGGGGCTTTTGGTCAGTTTCCAATCATAGCCAAACAGCACATCGAAATAGCCCATGTCCCATTGGATCGGGTTTGCGGTCCACGGCCCCTCGATGCCAGAGGTCGTGGTGTCCACGCCCTTGCCCGACTTGTGGGTGTTCTTCCAGCCAAAGCCCATGTCCTGCAATCCGCAGGCCTCGGGTTCAGAGCCGACCAGCCCGGGATCCCCCGCGCCATGCGCCTTGCCAAAGGTATGACCGCCCGCGACCAGAGCCACGGTTTCCTCGTCGTTCATCGCCATGCGGCCAAAGGTGTCGCGGATGTCGCGGCCAGAGGCCAGCGGATCGGGATTGCCGTCAGGCCCCTCGGGGTTCACATAGATCAGCCCCATCTGCACGGCGGCCAGCGGGTTTTCCAGCGCGCGATCCCCCGAATAGCGGCTGTTCGCCTTGTCGGATGTGGCTAGCCACTCTTCTTCGGCCCCCCAATAGATGTCTTCCTCCGGCGCCCAGATGTCCTCTCGCCCACCGGCAAACCCGAATGTCTTGCCGCCCATGCTTTCGATGGCGACGTTTCCGGCAAGGATCATCAGGTCGGACCACGACAGGGCGTTGCCGTACTTTTCCTTGATCGGCCACAGCAGACGACGCGCCTTGTCCAGGTTGCCGTTGTCCGGCCAGGAGTTCAGCGGCGCAAATCGCTGGCTGCCAGTCGAGGCGCCGCCACGTCCGTCGGCGGTGCGATAGGTGCCCGCGCTGTGCCACGCCATGCGGATGAAAAATGGGCCGTAGTGTCCGTAATCTGCGGGCCACCAATCCTGACTGTCGGTCATCAGGGCTGTCAGATCCGCCTTGACCGCATCCAGATCCAGCGCCTTGAACGCCTCGGCATAGTCAAAGCCTGCGGGCATCGGATTCGACGCCGGCCCATGCTGATGCAGGATGCCAAGGTTCAGCTGGTTGGGCCACCAGTCGCGGTTGCTGCGCCCCGATGTGTGCGTCGCGCCGTGCATGACGGGGCAACCGCCCCCCTGACGCATGTCATTTCCGTCCATTTTGTCCGTCTCCCTCGGTCGGATATTGGAATTTTGTCCCCCTCGTCTTTGCCAACGGGGTTCGGCATCCCGCGACTCGGGATGCCGTATTTGGTTTCGCAACAGTCAGATCAAAGCGTCTGCTTGTTCATCTCTGCAGCAATGAAATCCGCCTGACGGATGGCCAGCGCCACGATGGTCAACGTCGGGTTTTCCGCCGCGCCAGAGGTGAACTGGCTGCCATCGGACACAAACAGATTGGCAATGTCGTGCGTCTGTCCATGGGCATTGACCACCCCATCCCGCGCGTTGGCCGACATCCGGTTGGTGCCCAGATTGTGCGTCGACGGATAGGGCGGCGTCGGGAAGACCCGCGTTGCGCCGACCGCCTCATAGACCGCAATACCCTGCTTGTAGGCGTGGTTGCGCATCGCGACATCATTGGGGTGATCATCAAAATGCACGTCCGCCACCGGCAATCCGTGCTGGTCGGTCACCGCATGGTTCAGCGTGATGCGGTTGGTTTCCTGAGGCATGTCCTCACCCACGATCCACATCCCGGCCATGTTCTCGTAATGGTCCAGCGCAGTGGTGAACTCACGTCCCCAGCCGCCGGGATCAAGGAAAGCCGCCATGAACGGCAGGCCAAGGGCCAGCGTCTCAAGCTCATACCCGCCGACAAACCCGCGCGAGGGATCGTTGATCGCCTCGTCCTGAATGATGCCCGCCATGGTGGTGCCGCGCCACATGCGCACCGGCTGATCAAACGTCGCATAGACCGATCCGGTGACGTGACGCATGTAGTTGCGCCCCACCTGACCTGAACTGTTGGCCAGACCATCGGGGAACATCGCAGAGGCCGAGTTGAGCAGCAAACGCGGGCTTTCGATCGAATTGCCTGCCACACAGACGACACGCGCCTTTTGTTGCTGCTGGTTGCTATCGGCATCGACGTAGACAACGCCCGTCACCTTGCCTTGCTGGTCATGCTCGATCCGCATGACATGACACCGCTCGCGTACCTCCAGATTGCCAGTGGCTTCGCCGCGCGGAATGTCTGTATAGGCGGACGACCACTTGGCGCCCCATTTGCAGCCCTGAAAACAGAAACCCGTCTGCTGGCAGGCCATCCGGTCGTCATTGTCGGCGGAATTGATGGCCATGCGCCCGGTATGGACATGTTCATAGCCCAGCGCCTTGGCACCCTTTTCGAAGACCTTGTAGTTGTTGTTTCCCGGCAGGCCCGCACGACCGCCCGTGCGGGTCACGCCCAGCTTTGTCTCGGCCTTGGTGTAGTAGTCGTCCATCTCACGCGGGTCGATCGGCCAGTCCAGCAGGTTGGCCCCCTGCACATCGCCGTAAGTGGTCTTGGCCTTCCATTCGTGATCCTGAAAGCGCAGGGATGCCCCGGCCCAATGCGTGGTGGTGCCGCCCACGGCTTTGACGATCCAAGCAGGCAGGCCCGAGAAATCCTTGGCCACCCGCCAATCGCCCGAAGTGGTGCGCGGATCGGTCCAGGCCAGTTGGCCAAAACTATCCCATTCGTCGTTGATGTAGTCCTCAGGCAGATACCGCCCGCCTGCTTCGAGCGCGACAACCGACACGCCCTTCTGGGCAAGCTCATTTGCCAGCACGCCGCCGCCGGCGCCAGTTCCGATAATGACAACGACGTTGTCGTCGTTCAGGTCAAAAGGTGCAGTCATTGGTCAAGCCCCCCCTCAAAGCCAGTTGATGTCGTCAAAGCCGCGGTACATGTAACCGCCTTGGGAATAGCTCTCGCCCTCGTATCCGAAGATCGGCCAGACCGCTTTCTGGTTGTAGAGCCCTGTCACAAGGCCGCCGCGGATCTGTTGGAAGAACGCGCTGTTTTCCATCCCGCGCAGCAGATCCACACGGTCCCGTTCCCAACCAACGTCAATGTAGGTGGCGAAACCGATGCCCTGCGCAGCGGCGTTCAGCGTGGCGATACCGGCCTCGGTTGCCTCGGCTGTGTCGGCGCTGTCGTAGCCCTTGACCGCAATGGCATAGAATTCGTCCGACACCTGATCATGCGGATAGATGTCACGCGCCATCTGGATCAGCGTCGCCATGGTTTCCGGTTTCAGATGCTCGACCTCAAGCGCCCAGTTGGCAGCCTCGGCCTGACCAGCGACAAAGCTGGCGCCAATGGCAAAGCTGGTGCCCATCATCGCGCTTTGCGACAACAGTTGGCGCCGCGTCAGTGTTTGGTTGCGAATTGACATGGTGTCCTCCCTCGTTTGGTTTGGCGTTATTTGAACCGTCCGGCCCGTTGCAGGACCTCGATCTCGTACCCGTCGGGGTCCTGAACGAAAAAGAAGTGGGCCAGAGACTGGCCGTCGTGTTTGAAATCGACCAGTTTGCGGGGGGATAGCCCTGCGGCCTCGAACCGGGCGTGTTCTGCCGCGACGTCCTCGACACTGACGGCCAGATGGCCGTAGCCGTTGCCAAGGTCATAAGGCTCGGTTGTGCCTTTGTTGATCGTCAGCTCCAGCTCAAACCCGGCTTCGTCGTTGGACAGATAGACAAGGGTGAACCCGTCGAAATCGATCCGATCCGCGACGTTCAGACCAAAGGCCGCCTGATAAAAGGCGACAGAGCGGTCCTCGTTCAGCACGCGGATCATGGAGTGTATTGCTTTGGCCATTACGTCCTCGGCGATTTTTTTGATTGGAATTTGGGCCCTGCGGCGAAGACAGGAGGAGCGTGCCGCAGGGCGGGCGCATTGGGCGGAGGATTAGACCCCCAAGGCGCATCTGAATGGCGAGACAGGTGATCAGGGAACGATCACGCCCCGCCCGGTAAACTTGCGATCCTTGAAGTCGGAAATCGCCTGATTGATGTTCGCAAGGCTGTATTCCGTCTGGTGCATCTTCACCAAGCCATCGGCGTTCAACTCCATCAGTTCGACCAGTTCGACAAAATCACCCACAAGGCTGCCGCCGATCTTGATCTCATTGGCCACCAGTTCCAGCGTCGGCACCTCGACCGTGCCACCGTAGCCGACCATGATCAGCTCACCGCCCTGGCGCAGCAGTTTCCAGCAGATGTTTTCGGTGCCATGCTCGCCGACGAAATCAATCGCCACATGCGCGCCGCCGCCGGTGGCCTCCTTGACCTGCTCAATCAGATCGGGACCGCCGTCCAGAACGATATCCGCGCCCAGTTCGCGGGCCAGCTCCTGCGCCGCAGGTTCCCGGTCGACCGCGATGATCCGCGCACCAGAGGTGTGCTTGAGCACCTGAAGCGCGATGTGGCCCAGTCCGCCAATCCCCAGAAGCAGGATGTAGCCACCCGGATTAACCAGCTTGGCGGCCTTCTTGGCGGCGCGGTAGGCGGTGATGCCGGCGTCTGCCATCGGGGCCACCGACAGCGGAGTGATGCCGGTGTTCAGTTTGATCAGGGATTTTTCGCTGGTCTTGAAATACTCGGCAAAGCCGCCGTCCAGACCAAGGCCCGGGAACAACCCGTGGTCGCAATACATGTCATGGCCGTAGCGGCAGTTCAGACAAATGCCGCAACTGTTGAACGGGTGGCAGATCACCGCGTCGCCGGGTTTGACCGATGTCACGGCGCTGCCGACATCCTCGACCCAGCCCGCATTCTCATGGCCCAGCGTGTAGGGCAACAGGCTGCCCTCGCCGTCCATGATGTCCTTCCAGACACCTTCGATGATATGCAGGTCGGTGCGGCACAAACCGGCCGCACCGACCTTGACGATCACCTCGTTGGGAGAGGTGATCGTGGGGGCGCGCACGTCTTCGATCCTGAGCTGGACGTTCATCGCGGGGTCGTATTCGTATAGTCTCGCTGCTTTCATGATCTCATTCCTTCAGTCTGATCGGACCGGCCCCGAAATGGACCGGCCCCGTGGTTGCAGAGAGCGGTCAGGCCCGGCCCAGCAGTTCGGCACCGCCGCCGCGGGCGGGCCCTTCGGTCGGATCGGCCTCGCCTTCGTCGAGATCGCCGACAAGGGTCTCGGTCGTCAGGATCAGCGTCGCGACGGAGGCTGCGTTGACCAGGGCACTGGCGGGCACGCGGGCCGGGTCGATGATCCCGGCGGCGTACATGTCGCCAAAGACGCCCGTCGCGGCGTTGTAGCCATGGCCCGGCGCGCCCTCGGCCACGGCCTGCGCCACGGCGGCCACATCCGCCCCGGCATTGCGCGCAATCCGCCGCAGAGGTTCGGTCAGGATCGAGCGGACAAGCTGGATGCCCTTGGCCACGTCGCCCAGTGCATCAAGGTTGTCGAGACAGGACCCGATCTGGGCCAACGCGGTGCCGCCGCCAGCAATCACACCATCCTCGGCCGCCGCCTGAACGGCGCACAGCGCGTCCTCGATCAGCTGGATCGTCCGCTTTTGTTCTACCGGGGTGAAACCGCCCGCGTAGATGATCGCGCTGCCGCCGGTCAGTTTGGACAGACGCTCACGCAGCTTGTCCTTGTCGATATTGGGCGGCGCGTTGTCATGTTGACGCTGCACCTGATTACGGCGCGCGGTGATGGCGTCGGGCTCGCCCTCGCCGCGCAGGATAGACGTGCCAGAGGCATGCGAGCGCACGGTTTCGGCCCCGCCAAGCTGGGCGCGGGTGACGTTCTCGATCTTCTTGCCCAGATCGCGCGCCAGCACCTCGCCGCCGGTCAGGATGGCCAGATCGTCCATCATCGCGGTGCGCCAGTTGCCATATTCCGGCGGATGCACGATCAGGTATTTCCCCGCGCCGCCGTTTTCGAGCAGTTTGACAACCACTTCGGGCGCGATTTCTTCGGCGACAATCAGCAAGGGCCGTTTTTCTCCATCGGCGATAGAGATGGCCTGATCCAGAAGCTCGGGCTTGAGGATCTTTTGGTCAGTCAACAGGATCAGCGGATTGCGCAGCACCGCTTCCATGTTCTCGCGGTCGGTGACCATGTGGTGCGAGATGTAGCCGCGCTCAAAGGACATGCCTTCGACCACTTCCATCGTCGTCTCGATGGTCACGCCAAAGTCAGCGGAAATCACGCCATCACGTCCCACGCGGCTGTACGCTTCGGCCACCAGTTCCCCCAGCTTGGGGTCGGTCGACGAGACCCGCGCCACCGCTTCGAGGTACTCGGGGTGATCGTCGCAGCTCAGCGATGAGGCATCAATCGCGGCCACAACCCGCGACACGGCAAGGTCGATGCCCTTGCACAGGTCCACAGGTTTTGCGCCCGCATCGGTCAGGTCAACGCCGCGCTGGATCAGTGCATTGGCCAGCACGATGGCCGTCGTCGTGCCGTCACCCGCCACGTCGTTGGTCTGCATCGACACTTCGCGGACAACCTGCGCGCCCATGTTTTCAAACCGGTCGCGCAGCGCGATTTCGGACGCGATGCTGACGCCGTCACGGGTGACGAGCGGTGTACCCACCGGGCGGTCGATCATCGCGTTCAGCCCCTTGGGACCAAGAGTGGGTTCCACCGCCGCCGCCAGTCTAGCGACCCCGCGGGCCAGGCAGTTGCGGGCAACCTTGCCGTGTACCATGAGTTTAGCCATATCTTCCTCCTTCGCCGCGGGGCCTTTCCCGGGCGTCCTCCCTAAAGTTTCTTGGTATTTCCGCGACCTAGCCGCGCGCGCCGACGTCTTCGCGGGGCGGCACACGCCCGGCGATGAAATCGACCAGCGTCGGACCATCCGGACCGATCTCGACCTCTTTGTAGCGGGTTTTTGCAAGCCCCCGGCACAGCGCGCCGTTGAACTCCATATTGATCCGGGTGCTGCGCAGACGGGCCAGATGTTCTGACAGAGCCATGGCCTGAATCGGTTGCCCGTCCCATGTCGGAAACGCCAGATCTGCAGAGTCTTTCGCCAGCCCCTGATCCAGAAGCAATTCGATGTAGCGCGGCGTCTGACGCAGCTCTTCCTCGCCGTCAAAGCGCACCATGCGCAACTGTCCCAGCGTCATGGACACGATCTCTGCCGGACACAGACCAAGCGCCTGCAACCCCAGGACAACGGTTTCCTGGCGGCGATCGAACGCCTTGGCCAGGAACGTCTGGACCACTTCGTCCAGCCGGGCACCATCACAGTACTCGGCAAAGACGTCGTGATACTCACGCCCGCTGTTGACCCCTTCGTTGACCTTGTCACCAAAGCAATGGTCATTCAGGTGCACATTGGCCTCGACAACCCACGGAAGGGCCATCACCTCCTGTCGGATACCGAACGCCATCAGAAAGGCGAAATTCGGCGAGCACCAGTAGGTGGGGAGCCGAAAATCGACTCTCACCTTTCTTGCATCCGTCACCTCGATCCGCTCGACAAAGCCCATGTCGGTGATGGGCTCGTCGAGTTCCGGGTCCGTCACGGCGTCGAGACATTCCCAGACTTCGATCTCCAGTTCTGCCTGTAGATTGGCAACCAGCATCGGATCACTCCGCCGCTATCTGGACAGGGGACCCGGCCAGTTGGGACTTCTTGGCCTCGACGTCGATATTGTACAGCTTGGCCGCGTTCAGACCCAGGATCTTTTCCTTGATCTCATCGGTCAGCTGCACGCCACCACGCTCGGCAGAGATGTCTTCGGGGATCTGGTAATCCCAGAACTTCTCGACCAGCCATTTCGGCGTCCAGATCGCGTAGTCGGACCCGAACAGGATCTTGTCCTCACCAATCCACCACAGCAGTTCGGCCATAACTTCGCCAAAATAACGCGGGCGCGAATGGATAAAGGGCATGGCCACCGCAAGACCGGCGTAGACGTTGGTTTCCTGCGTGGCGATCCAGCAGAAATCATCCAGCCGCGGCAGGCCGCAATGTTCGACGATCCAGTTCAGGTTCTGGAAATCGGTGGCGGCATAATCCACGTCATCGACGCTGAAGGCATCCTTGGACAGCGGAATGATGGTCGGGCCCTTGTGGACATGGATGTTCTTGATGCCCAGCTTGTCGCACAACTCAAAGCACTTGTAGGCCGCCGGATCGTTGAGCGCCCAGCCCTTGGAGTCCCCGTTCCATTCGGCGGTATACATCTTCACGCCGGAAATGTCGTAGGTTTCCTTCATGTAGTGGATGTATTCCAGCGCCTGTTCACCGTCGCGCGGGTCAAACGAACCGTTGACGATAAAGCGTTCGGGGTGACGCTTGGCCATTTCGTTTGACCGTTCCAGACAGCCAAAGCCGTTCTTGTAGAAGTCCTTGAGCACGGTGGTCTGGATGATCGCCATGTCGTTGGGACCGTCCACAAACAGGTCGCGATAAATGTCGTCCTCGGACTGCTTGTCGAACTTGGCCTTTTCCCACAGCTCTTCGGGCGGGCTGAGGTTGGTGTGATAGGCATAAAAGCAGTCGATGAATTGCTTGCCGTGCACGTTGGCCTGATTTTCCGGGCTCCCGTCCCAGAAATGGGTGTGGCCGTCGAGTACGAATACCTCTTTGCCCTGCGGTGTCTTGAACATGGTGTCCTCCCTAGATCGTCAATTGTGTGTCTGGACTGTCTCCGGGGCCGCACGACGTGGGCCCCGGAGGATGTCAAAATGGGTCAGATGTATTCCATGACCTCGTTCATGTCGCCGAAGAGGATCACCGTATCGTCGTCGATCCGGACCATCCGCCCGTAGTGGGTGGAGGTGTTGACCTCAAAGGTCTCGGCAGTCATTTCGCGGCCAAGGAATTCGGTGATCTCATCCATCTTGAAGATCAGCTTGCCTTCGCCGTCGATCCGGATGGTTGCCGGGTTGTAGGTCACGGTCACTGTCGGATCCTGACCCATGAATTCGGCGATGGCGCGAGCCTCGACGCTGTCGTTCATGGTGACGCCGCACTGGTGCGAAACTTCGCGCGAGGTCAGGTCGATGTCCTTCATCTCCTTGAAGATGTTCTGCTTGGTCGCATTGCGCGCTACGCTAGACATGTTGCTATTCCTTTCAGGAGGTTATTAGAGGCCCAGCTCGGCGACGATGTGGTTCAGGCGCTCATGAGAGACGGCCTTGACGTCCTCGAAGGAGACCGGCTTGGAATGCGGTTGCGACCAGATGGGTTGCAGCGCGGCGGCGGCCTTGTCGGCAAGGTCGCGGTGCTTGTTCAGCCAGGATCTGAACAACGCCTTGTTGTGCGCGCCGTGCTTTTCATCGTTGGCCAGCAGATAGATCAGGTCGACCGTGTTCGCGAGATTGCGTTCATAGTCTGCCTCGGCGGCCGAAATCACCGGCGGCGTGATGAAGTCATTGTTGGCCGCCGCGGCCTGCATGAAAAAGCCAGAGCGGATCAACTCACCCACCAGCGGTTCGAACACGATGTTGATGGCGAAGTACTGTTCGAGGTAATCCTCACAGCCCATGATCGTCTCGACGGCCAGACGGGTCGGCTGCCAGATCGGATCTTCCAGCCACGTCTTCTTGCCCAGCGTGTCGTCCCAGCCGTCAATATCCATGCCGATTTCGGCCAGATACAGCGTGATGTCCTGAGTCAGGCGCATTTTGTAAGACGAGTTGGTCAACGTGGCGTTATTGATCATCTGGGTGTAACCATAGCGCTGCGCCTGCATCAGCGAGGTGCCAAGGCCAAATTCCGCATGTTTCCACGCGCCCAGGTGTTTTTGCAGGATGGTCTGCCAGTTCTTGTCAAAAACCTTGTGCGCCCCGGCCTTGCGGGCGTTGGAGATGACGTTCTGCACCATCGTCTCGATCTTGGACTGGCGCTGATAGTGGGTGCGTTCCCACTCCTGGTCCGGTGCACGGAACGCGTGCCAGTTCGATGACAGCGCGGCCGTGGAGTCCTTTGTATAGGCTCCGCCACCCTTGCCGCCTTCAAACTCGATGATCCAGTTCTGGATCAGATAGCGTTCGGGATCGGGTTGCACGTCAACGGTGACGTCTTCGTAGTGGGTTGCCCGCTTTCCGCGCGGTTCAAAGTAGTTGTACTTGCGGCTGGTAGAGCCAACGAATTGCGCGGCACCGGCGGCACCGGATCCGACTGAGCTGGATGTAGCTACCATGGTAGTCTCCCTAGGTTTCTTTTGTTCACGTCACTAGCGTCCGGGCCGGTATCAGTGGCCCGAAGAACCGGAAGTGGGGGTGAACTTGTCGTAGAAGATGCGGTCGGTTTCGAAATCGTGCATGAACAGCACAGGCGACAGGGCGTCGATCATTGGCGGCGGACCACAGGCATAGACATCGCCCTCACCGTCAATCCCAAGCGCCTTGAGCCGGGTATCGACACACTCGTGAACAAAGCCGCGTTCGCCGGTCCAGCTGTCGTCATCATCGGCATGGCTGAGCACCGGGATGAACTCGACGTTTGGATGCGCGGCTGTCAGCGCGCCGATCTCGTCCAGCTTGAACAGGTCATTCTGACTGCGCGCGCCGTAGAAGAAATAGATCGGGCGATCCTCTCCGCTGGTGACCTGATCGTTCAGGATCGACCAGACCGGAGACATGCCGGACCCCGCGCCCACAAGGATCACGGGTCCTTGTCGTTCTTCCCGTCGAAAGCACATTCCGTAGGGGCCTTCGACCCGCACTTCGGCGCCGGCCTTGATGCCACCGTCGTCGAGTTCGTTGGAGAACCGTCCGTCTGGGTACTTTTTGATGATGAAGCCAAGTTTTTGGGTTTCGCTCGGCGGATTTGCCATGGAGAACGAGCGTGTAATCTCCTCCCCCATTTCTGTTTTGACCGTGATGTCGACATATTGACCCGCCCAAAATTTGAGAGGCGCGTCCAGCTCTATTTGGACACCGCGAATGTCATGGGTCAGTTTATTGAAATCGACGATCTTTCCGGAGAACTGCTTGACCGGAATGGACTTCGCCAGAACTTCTTCGTCGTAGTTGAGCAGCTCGATCTCGACATCGCTATAGGCCAACGTCCGGCACATCAGGATGTGGCCGCTGTCCTTTTCCATGTCGTTCAGGGCGAAGGTGGAGTACTTCAGCATCTCCGTTTCGCCGTCCAACTGGACGCACTTGCAAGCCGAACACTGTCCTTCCTTGCATCCGTGGGGCAATGCGATGCCCTGGCGGAATGCGGCGTCAAGAATGGTTTCATCCTCTTCGACCTCGAATTCCACGCCGACCGGCTCCAATCGGACTTTGTATGTGTCCGTCATCGTTTCCTCCCTAATCAGTCCGCGCGACTTTCGCGCGCTTGGGGGCGAGGGCCGCGCAAACGGCCCCCGCTGTTCTGCAATCAGTTGCAGGGATTGATGGTAAAGCCGGCCTGGTACTCGGCGATATGTGCCGCCCGGTCGGTTTCGTTCATGCCGCGCAGCATGTTCAGCGGCGAGCGCAGGGTGTGGCCGCGGACGTGCTCCAGCTTCCACATGTCCTTGTTGTCGAACCGCAAATGCGGCTGCGGCACCAGGGTTTCGCCGTCTTCGCGGACAAAGTTGAGATCCTTGATGGCATCCGCCAGATCCCAGCCGTCGTAGACGCTTTCCCATTCGCGCTTGCCCGAGAACTTGCCCATCGCCGGGGTTGGACGACCCTGGTATTCGTCGGCAAAGGCCTCGACCGCGGTCCAGCGGTCCAGCTCGTGCGCAAAGGTGTGCAGCTGACCGTCGATCTCGTCGACCACCATGTCCTCGCGGATGAGGCAGGGCACAAGGCACGACCAGCAGCGGTGCGGATAGACGTAACCCGTGTCCTGGTTCATGGTCATGACCGTCTCGCCCGGCTTCGACAGTTTGGCGTACCACTTCCAGTATTCGCCGAACTCGGCGTACCAACCCGGATACTTGTGCTCAAACCACTCGAAATCTTTCTCGGTCTGGGCTTCGATCCGCCAGAAGTTCACCGGCCAGCCAACCGAGAAGAACTGAGCGACCTTGTGGACGTAGTTCTTTTCGGTGATCCGCTTCCATGCTTCCTGCACGTCGTCATGGTGGATCTTCACACCATATTTTTCGAGCGGCAGCATGTAAGTCCGGTAGTAGTCTTCGAAAATCCACCGGTGCCACATCTCTGCGTAGGACTCTTTGTCCTTGTCGCGGTTGGTGGTGCCGTATTCGATGAACGTCCCGATGGCCGCGTCGACGATGGCGTGGTTCTGCCAGAACGCATAGCGCAGGTCGCGTTCCAGAAGCAGGTGGTTTTCCGGCTCTTTCAGAGCAGCCATCAGCAGGGAGTGACCATTGCCGATGTGGCGGCTTTCGTCCGACTGCACCGACAGGAACACGGTCGGCAGAGCGTAGTCACCGTTGCGCGCAGCCTCAGACGGCATTGCCACAAACAGCGTGTTGGTGAAGGCCGTTTCCGCAACAACCGTCAGGTACATGCAGGCGGCGGTCATGGTATCGCCGGTGATGAACCCCTCGCCGAACTGGCGGCCGATGGTGGTGGCGTAACACTTGCCGAACGCCTCTTCGGTGATGTCAAAGCCGGCCGGGTCGATGTAGTTTTCCATGTACCACTTCTTCAGGTTCATCTGAATCGTGGAGTGGCGGAATTCATCGACCATCTGCATGGTAAAGCCGGTGCGAAGGTCCTCGCCCGGCGACAGACGCGCCACCATGGCCATCGAGCGCGCAGCCGAGATTTCCGGGAACGGGATGATCGCCAGGAACAGCTTCATCCACTCGATCCAGCGGGGCTCCACGTTGCGGAACATGTCGCCACGCAGCGCCGCATCCAGTGCGCCGTAAACCCGGTTGTCCTTTTCCTCTTCCATTGGAAAGTAGGACCGCAGGACCTGTTTCATCGGGTCGCGCGGGGCCTTGGTGATCTTGTAGTCAGTCGGGTAGGTGCTGGCTTCCTCGACATAGGAGGGGTTCCAACCGAGATCCGAAATCTTTTTGGTGGCCTCCCCGATCGAGATACCACGTTGCGACGTGATCTTGTTAAGCGTCAAAGTCATGCCATGAGCCTCCTTAAAGCTCTGCGGCCGGTCACCCGGCCACCTGTTGGCGGCTTTTGCCGTTGCGTCGTTGAGCGCCTGACGGTCAGGCGCCGGTTCTCGGCAAAGGTTGAAAAGTTGGACACTGCCTGACGTCGCCCTAGATCACGGTTGCGACATACTTCGGGACTTGTGTCTTTCTCCCTGTCCTTCGTTCTTTGAGCCGACCGTCTGGCTGGCCGCCCGCATCTTGTGTTCTTCTTCTGGCAAGGCCGGTTCCAGAATTTAGGAGACACAGATTTCGTCGGCAAAAATTATGCCAACCGACTGTTTTCATATTATATTTTTTGCAGAAAAAATTTGCGTCGCGTGTGTGAACCGGGAAACGAACACCCTGACGCAGGGACGGATTGTCGCATAACGTTACAGGCGTTTCATCAAAGCCTTTACAAAGCGTTACACTGTCCACCATGGCCCACATTGCCGGGCCGCTTTTCCCGCGCTGTCGACGTGCCGACCCGGGCCAGACCAGGGGCGAAATCTTTCGAAACCGCAGGATGAAAGGCCCCGATTGGGGCCTCTGGTGATGGGGTTTCATGGATGGGGGGGGCGCTCAGACCCGGCAAACAGATCGCAGACCTGCGACACATTGCGCAGGTTCCGTGTCAGGCCTGACGGCGGCGTTTCGCGGCTGCCGAGATGCCGATTTCCTGACGATAGCTAGACACGACACGCCGCGACACCGCGATGCCGTCGGCCTGCAACAGCGCCGTCATCCGACGATCAGACAGCGGCTTTTTCGGATCTTCCTTGGCAAGAAGCGCCCGGATTTTTGCCTGCACATGAGGTTTGGATACCATGGTCCGGGCCGAAGCCGTGCCGCCGAACAGCGTTCGGCCAGCGACAATTCCATTCGGCCCCTCGATCAACAACCCGTTGAGAACGCGGCTGACCGTGCTGAGGTGAAACCCCGTAGCCTGCGCAATCTCCGACATGGTCAGAGGTTCAATGGCGGCCGCACCAAGCCGGAAAAACGCCCCCTGGCGGTCGACCAACACGCGCACAACTTGTCGCAAGGCCGATTGGCGCATCTCAAGCGCCTGTTTCATCGCCCGAGCCTTGGCCAGAGCCTCGCGGGTCTCTGCCGTCTGTCCATGCCTTGGCATCTGGACGATCTGAATATCTCTCTGCAAAGCCGACAGAAATTCGATTTCCCAGCCATCTCCTTGCGGCGTGATCCGAACATCCGGCTCTCGGGCCAGGGTGGGATCGTTGCAAAAGGCGTTGCCCGGTTTGGGATCAAGACAGCGGATCCGCGCAAGACAGTCCTGCACCGTTTCCTCATCCAGCCCCGTCGCTGCGACAAGACCCGCTATTCCCTTGATCTCCAACGTCGAAAGGGATGCCAGAACCAGCGCCATGTCATCATCCAGCGCATTCTGATCCTCGAGTTGCAGGCGCAAGCAATCCTCAAGGTTGCGCGCAAACAGCCCGGCCGGTTCCACCCGCGTTTGGACAACACGCAGCGCCGCATCCACCAATCTGGCCGGAATACCAAGGCCTTCGGCGATCTCGTCGGTCGCGCGCCCCAACCATCCCGAAGGCTCCAACTCTTCCATCAGGGCGGTGATGATCCGTTCCATCAATCCGCCCTCGGCGATCAGACCGGCCAGCGCGCGGGACACATGATCATACAGGCTGCCCGCCTCTGCCACGGCGGCCATTTCCAGCACATCCGTGGCACCGGATGCAGTCATCGGCCTGCGTCGCAAGATGAGCATCGGGTTTTCGCGCGCCGCGTCTTCCAGATGCGCGTCCAATTCGGCCGCCGACATTTGCAGGACGCTGACCACCTGTCCCAGTCGGAACACCTGACCCTGCTTGGCGCGCAGTTGAAACCCTAGTGACATGGGATGATCCTGACCGACCGGCATGGACAAATTGCTGGCCTTGAAAGGCGGGACCGGTCTATCGTTGACCGAAGAAGCCCTTGAATTGCAGTGGTATGAGCCAGACACCCCCGATTGGCAGTATTGTCCCGCTTGATGGAGCAGCGCCGGAATTGTCCTATCCCGGCCTGTCGCCACAATTGCTGGCCCGTATAAAACAGCTGTGGTCGGCGGCGGGTCTGGACTTTGACAGCACCTGGCGCGTCGGCCTGCGCAGCCTGCCTGGGTTCCGTGCCGTCCCACGGGTTGAGGCATCCGCCAGCAGCACCGACGTGGATCTGATTTTCCTGTTCGATCAATGCGTGATCTGGGTGCGTGCCTTTCACGAGGCAACCAATACCGGCCGGGTCCGGGACAGCAACGGGCTGAGCCCGGCCCAATGGCATGGACTGGCGGCAATCTCGGCCCGGTTGACCGAACAGCTTGCGGCTTTGCGGCTTTTGGCGCTGACCGATCTGCCGATGCCCGCGATGCAGATTGCCCGGTCGATCACCGAAGACGTGGACATGGCGCTGGTGCTGTTGATCCGGCCCAAGCTGGCCCAGCGTTTTTCCGAATGTCGCACCGTCGATGGGGCCAGCGATTTTTGGCGCCGCCACATCGCCGGCGGTCGCGCCTTTCGCACCATTTCCGAAGGGCTGTATTCCGTGGGCATCGACCATTCCGCCGATACCGATTACGCGAAATGGCGCAAATCCGTGCTCACCACGCTGGGGGCTGCGGTCCACAGCAATGCCCTGAAAACCAGCGTCACCTCGCGGCAGCAAAGCAATGTCCTGTTGAATGGCGACAGCCTCCACTTTGCGGCGTTTCGTATCCATGAGCTGTGTGCCTTCGCGCAGTTGATAGAGCCGGACCTGATTGACGTCCTGCAAGGCGCGTACCGGTCGGACAGCCCATCAGAGACCGGTGCCAGCACGCTTGGCGCGCTGGCCGGTCCGGTAAGCAGTGTTCTCGTCAATCAGATTGCCAGTTTGTCGGCGTCGCCTGCTGGCTCGCAACAGGCGGCCAAACCGCACTAGTTCGGGCGGTTTTCCGGCTGGCCAAGACGGTTTTCGGCCACCCAGCGCGCGGCAAGCACCAGCGCCCCAGCGGCAAAATCCTTGCCGTGTTCGTCGACCATTTCCTCGGCAACCTTCGCGAGTTGCTGAAAATACCGGTCCTTGCTTTGTTCTTCTGTGGATAAGGCTTGTGTCATGGATCTCTCTCCCTTGGAGTTGTCGTTACTTGAACATGTTCTTGGGGAACGTCGTGATTGAAAGCGATCCGTCCTCGCCCGCAATCGCCAGATGCGCGCCATCGTCTGACCAGGCCAGCGCATTGACCGCAGCGCCCGTGCCTTCGCGCAACAGCATTTCATCCGGGTGGCCGATCCGGCAAATCATCACCAGACCGTTCACATAACTGACGGCACAAAGATCCCGCTTGGGGTGCACCGCAATCCGGTCGACAATTGTCAAACCCGGTTTGCCGGTTTCAATCGGTGTGCCTTCGTGCTCGCCAAACGGCAGGTCGGGCAGATCCCAGCCCACCACCCGGAACGCGCCGGACGCGACCATTGCCCCGGCCTTGTCGCTAAAGCCCACGGTGCGGACGGCCGCCGGGAAATCGACGATCCGGTCAGCGGCACCCGCCTGAACATCGACCAACACCACGGCTTTGTCCTCACAGCCCGCCACCAGCCAGCGCGCACAGGGCGACCACGCCAGATCGCTGACCTGACCGTCACAGCGGACGGTCTTGAGCACGCTGAGATCCTCGGTCGACACAAGGCTGACCTGTCCCGCGCCCCAACATCCCGCCATACGTCCATCCGGTGAGACAACGATCCGCATGACATCGTGCGGCAGGGTTGCGTTGCAGATCTCTGCGCCGCCTTCCGCAGCGGCCAACACCACCACCTTGCCATGGGCCATCACGATGCGCCCCTTGCCCGGCAGGGCGGCCAATGCCGTGACAGCATCGGCCCGCGCCGCCGAGACGCGCAAGGTTTGCCCTCGGCCCGTGGCCCGCCACAAGGCACCAGTGTCGGCGTGGGAAAAGGCAAATCCCTGTTCGCCAAGTCGACAGAGCAGGACATCGGGCCGCGCGACGGGGTCTTCGCTGACCACCGGCAATGGCAGCGGCTTAGACCGGGGTCGGATACTGGGCCGTCCGGTGTCGGCCTCCACCCGGACACGGCTTTCGGGATGCTCAGCGTCGTTGACAGAGAAAAAGGCCATGCGGCCATCGGCCAACACTGCGGCGACAGAGGTTCCCGCACCATTGAAAAGGACATGGCGCACATCCGTATCCAGAACCCATGTCCGGGCAATCAGGTCAAACAGCGTCATCGCCTGCGGCGGCTTGTGCATCGTCATTCAGCGTTCCTTCGTGATGACAGTTTCAAGCTCTTCGTCCAGCGCCGAGAGCTTCTTTTCCAGATCGGTGATCTTGTTCAGGTTGGCATCGCGCGCGGCGTCATTGCGGGCCTGTTCGTCCTCATGGGCGCTTTCGGCCACGCCGTCGCGTTCGTCTTTCAGGTCAAGTACCATCATCCCGCTGGCCTTCTGGTTCAGCCGCAGTTGCGTGGTATTCGCCTCGGCAATCTGGAGTGTGACCTCCAACCGGTCCTTGAGGATCGCTTCGATGCTTCGTGATTGACCGCTCATGACAGCCCCCTGTAAACGGCGGGCCATGTTCGACCCGAAAGGCCCATGCGATGACTGATCCCGCCGACATCCGCTTTTTCCAGGCGTTGCAGCAGGTCTGCCGTCAAACCGACGGCGTTGATCAGAGTTGCCAAGACACCATCGGCCACGCGGTCAAGACCGGCGATCCGCACGACCTGCGCGCGGCCCGTCAGGCAGTGGACAACCTTGATGAGACTACGCGGGATCAGGTGATGCGACAGGTTCATCAGCGCATGGCGACCGACCTGTCGGCGATTCTTGATGCCATGTCCGGCGCCCCCGGCAGGCAGCGGCCGAATTGATCCGTTCCGGCACTTGCGCGCCGGTGAAATCTGTTCTGGTTCGTACATGGGTTCCCCCTCCCCTGGGCGCCCGGTCGTTCGAGTGTCGTAAAGGCTAGCAGAGCGACCCAACGGCACAACGAATTCAACCGGGATTCGACGAATGCGCTGTGCCGTGGCCGAAAAGTGTAAATTTGCGTTACGTTTGGAATCTCGGCCTGTAACGCTCTGTTTCACAATAATTTTTCTGCGACGCAGAAAGTCCTTTCGCTCCTGCGAAATAAGCGAATCAATCGCTTGATTTCGTGCCGCGCTTCGCGCTTTGATGGCCAGTATCCGCAGTTACACCATGCAGGCAGATGGACGGTTTTCCCGATATTCTGGAACAAGACGATCTGACATTGCGGCCGCCGACCGATGCGGATCTGCCTGAAATCACACGCCAACTGAGCGACCAGCGCATTGCCCGCTGGCTGGCCACCGTCGCGCAGCCGGTCGACCCGGATCAGGCCCGCACGCTGTTGAGCCACGGCCAGCATCCCGGCGAAGCGTTTCGCCTGATCGAGCGGGAAAACCGCGTGGTGGGTGCGCTGTGTCTGGGTGCCTCGGTATGGTACTGGCTGGACCCGGAACACTGGCGCGAGGGCATCATGAGACGCGCGCTTAAACTGGCAATCCGCAGCCGGTTCGCGCACCCGGCCCCGCCGCTTGTCGCCACCTGTCACGAAGACAACGATGCCTCTCGCGCTCTGCTGATCCGGCTGGGCTTTGCGCCCTGCCCCGTCGGCAGGCGCATGTTCTTTCAAGGCACGCAGGCGGCGGAACCTTGCCGTGACTATATGTTGGCGCCCGAGCAGTGGCATCTGCTACACCCGCCGGAAATCATCGCAGGTCAGGTCCTCCTGCGTCCGGCGCGGCAGACGGATGCCGCCACGCTGGGTCACATGCTGCCCCGCGCCGGGACCGGTCCCTGGCCAGCGGCCGAGGCCCTGCCCACCTTTATCGAAACCCATCGTTTCCGCGGTCGCCCTGAGGCGCTTTATGTCATCGTGGACGACAACCGCCGATGCATCGGAATGGCGTTATCGGGTCACGATCACACGGCGCTGCGTTTTTTGTCCGCTGAGGATGAGACCCGCCATCGCGCCCGGATCGAGGCGTCCCTTGCCGCCAAAGGCAGGGCAACGGTCTAGTCTTTCAGATGGGTGTAGACCGTGTTCCGCGACACGCCCAGCCGCCGCGCCGTCAGCGCCACGTTGCACTGACAGACCCGATACATGCGTCGGATCTCAAGGCAGCGTTGCCGGCGAATGGACGTTCCGTCGCAACGCGGACAGGCCTGATCCGCCGCGTCCTGTGTGACAAGAAACCGATTCACATGCACATCGCGCAGCACACCGGCCGGACACCGCGCGGCCAAGACCTGAAGGTGATGCCGCAAATCGTTCAGATTGTCGCGCCGATCCATGTCCCCAAGCGCCTTGATGGCTTTGGCCGAAAGCCGGTGGTCCGGTGACAGCTCTGCCAGCATGTTTCGGGCAATCTTGTGAAAATCCGTGCGTGCCGCCAGGACGGGCAGTTCGACGGACAGCATCCTCAATTCTTCTATTGCCTTCGGATACAGATCCGCCTTGTCGGCATCGGTCCGATCGGTCGCCAGCACACACCAGTGCCGCTCTGCGATTGCATGACGCAATGTGCCCAGAAGACCGGAAAACACGCCCGTCCCCAGATCGTCCAGACCCGCGATATTCTCCAGCACCAGCGTTCCGCCGGTCTCTCCGAAAAGATCGGGGGCCACATAGCCCTGCAACAGCGCATGGACCGCCGCCATACCCTGTGCCGCGGGGCGCAGGTTTTCGCAGTCGACCGCAATCAGCGGCCCGTCGCCATGAACATGCCGATGCACCACCTCTGCAAGCCGGGTCTTGCCGGTGCCCGCCTGTCCCCGGATGCAGACAGCCTGCCCAAGCGACGCGGCGCGCTTGGCAACGCGCGCGCACTCCCGGGCCATATCGTCGTCCTGAACAACAGCCCCCGTCTGCGGCGCCACCCGCCGGGCTGCCGGCACGTCCTGCATGCGCCAGCCGCGCGCCACCTGCGGCTGCAACGATCCCGGATCAAGGCGCGCGAAAAACCCGGCGTTCGACCGGTCCCAAAGCTGCACGGTCTCCCCCCGGGACAACCTGCGCAGCACGGCCTGCACATCGCCCCGGAACAAGTCACTGAACAGGCTGGCCGTGGCAAGATGCGCACCGGCCAACAGCCGTGCGGACATACGGTTTGCCCCGGTGATCCGCCCGCTTTCATCCACGCCGATCAAGCCGACGCTTTGCGTGGCAAGGTATTCCGCCCGCTGGTGGAACTGGATGATGTAGTCGTCCCGGTGCGCCTCGGCGAAAAGCCGGTTTTCGATGTTCGTGGCCGCCAAAGTGACCAGCGCCTGGGTGTGGTATTGCCGTTCCGCCACCTCTGACGACGCGTCCAGCAGCCCGACAATCCGGCCATCC
Source organism: Antarctobacter heliothermus (assembly GCF_900188425.1). GTDB lineage: Bacteria > Pseudomonadota > Alphaproteobacteria > Rhodobacterales > Rhodobacteraceae > Antarctobacter > Antarctobacter heliothermus. Next base: position 12,009 of record NZ_FZON01000038.1, on the reverse strand, counting down.
GAGGCCACGATCGGCGCGGCGACACAGGACACTCCGCCATGGCATCCAAAGAAATGCTCGCCGCCCATGACCATGCTGGACCGGCCCGACAACAGTGCCAACCCAAGGGCATTGGTGCCGCGCTGATCCTCACGCCAGATCGACCCTGCACGGATAGAGCGCCCGCAAGGGCCCTCGCTGAATTCCGTGTCCATGATCGTGTCCAGCACCACGCCGGTCTCATCGGCAAAGGCACACATGAAATTTGCCCCGGCGATCTGCGCGCTGAGCAGTTCCAATTCCGGGCGGACCAGGCGCATCAGCCGCTCTCGCGCCTGTCGGGCAGCCTTTAGCGTCTGGTCGGACACCGCCGCATCCTCTGGCACGCCGCACGGGTCCAGACCGCTCTGCAAGCACCTTTGCCAGCTTGCGGAAATCTCTTGCCGAATGGCGACAGACGCCAGCGCACTGCCCGTGCTCAATGTCTCGCGCGCCTGCAAGAATGCCGATTTGGTCGTCATGCGACCGCCCCCTCCCAAGGTATCGGGCCATTTTCGGGCACCTTGCCTGAAAAGCAACAGGGATGTTTGTCGATGCCGGGTTTGGTCCGAAACGTGCCGACACCTCAAATCACAAGAGCGTACAGCCGCTGAGCGCACGCAACCGCCGCCCCATTATCCAATTCTTTTCGTAGATATGCTGCATTATCAAAACTTTCGGAAAAGAGTTGTTTCGTCATTGCGGGTGGTCCCCATGGGCACGGGGCCGCATATTCTGGACAACTCATTTTGACCGCAGGAGCATCCATGAGCACCAAGTATTACGCCCCGCACGGAGGCCACCCCGGCCAGGACCAGTTGCTGACCGACCGCGCCGTGTTCACGCAGGCGTATGCCGTGATTCCCAAAGGCACGATGCGCGATATCGTGACCAGCTTTCTGCCGTTCTGGGATCAGACCCGCCTTTGGGTGATCTCCCGCCCGCTCAGCGGCTTTGCCGAGACGTTTTCGCAATACATCATGGAGGTGCAGCCCGGCGGCGGGTCCGACCGGCCAGAGGCGGACCCCGAGGCACAAGGCGTGCTGTTTGTCGTCGAAGGCACGGCCACGCTGCATGTGGGCGGCAAGAGCCATGAGCTGACGCCGGGCGGCTATGCCTATCTGCCGCCCTCCAGCGGCTGGACCCTGCGCAACGACGGCCCGGACACCCTGCGATTTCATTGGGTGCGCAAGGCCTATGAGGCGGTCGAGGGGCTGGACACCCCCGATGTGCTGATCCTGAACGAGCAGGACATCGCGCCGACCGTGATGCCGGGAACCGACGGCAAATGGGCGACAACCCGCTTTGTGGACCCCTCCGACCTGCGCCATGACATGCACGTCACCGTTGTCACGTTTGAACCGGGGGCCGTGATCCCGTTTCTGGAAACCCATGTCATGGAACACGGGCTGTATGTGCTGGAGGGCAAGGCGGTCTACCGGCTGAACAACGACTGGGTCGAGGTCGAGGCCGGCGATTACATGTGGCTGCGCGCCTTTTGCCCGCAGGCCTGTTACGCAGGCGGCCCGGGCCGGTTCCGTTATCTGCTGTACAAGGACGTCAACCGGCACATGCCCCTGCGGCTTGGCCGCAGATAGGCCAGCGCACCCGCGCCTCAGGTCGGCGGCTCTGCAACCGCCCCCCCGATTGCAAATGTCAGATCGCGGGCCGCCTCCATCACGGGGCGGCTCAGCTGTTCGATCTGGGCGACGCTGACCCGACTGGTTGGCCCGGAGACTGAAATCCCCGCCACGGCCTCTTGGTTCATGTCGAACACCGGGGCCGCAATGCACCGCATTCCCGTATTCTTTTCTTCGTTGTCGACGGAATAGCCCTGCGCTCTGATGGTCCGCAGATCGGCCTTCAGCGCCTCGGGATCCGCCAGCGTACAGTCGGTGAAGGCCGTCAATTCTGACGTGGCCAGATGCCGGTCCAGCCTGTCGTCATCCATTTGGGCCAACAGCGCCTTGCCGATGCCCGACGCATGCATCGCGGACAGAGTTCCCGGCGGGAAAAAGGCGCGGATATTGGCGTGCGTTTCCACCTGACTGAGAAACAGCACCGCCCCTTCCTTTTCAATCCCCAGGTTGGCGGTCTCTCCGGTCGCCTCCATCAGCTTGCGCATGATCGGGCGCGCGCGGTCCACCAGAGACGTCCGCCGCAGGAATCGTGCCCCGATGACAAAGGTGCGCGGTCCGATATGCCAGACCTGTTCCTCGGGATCGAACTCGACCAGCCCCCGGCCCTCCAGTGTCACAAGGATACGGTAGACCGTGGCGGGCGACTGGCCCATTTCGTCAGCAAGCAGGGTCAGGGGTTTGCCTTGGGCCTCGCTCAGATATTCGAACACCGCCATCGCCCGATCCAGCGATTTGATCGTGTTTTGGGCGGTCTTGTCCTCCCATCCACGGGGCCTGCCACGCGCCTTGCGGCGGGGTTCATCTCTATTGCCTTGAGAATCCATAAGAACCCTTTGTTTTTCAGTGAAAGGCAAATTCATCATATGAAAAATTCAAGCCCCTGACAAACATCAATTAATCCAGACCCTCTGCAATCTTAAGGTCATTTTCAAAAATATATCGCGTCAGCCGCGCCGCTCTTATGGTGCCCGTAACGTCGAAAGGAGACCACCCATGAGCTTTCAGAACCCCGTGTTCATCCCAGGCCCGACCAACATCCCCGAAAGCCTGCGCAAGGCTTGTGATATGCCAACGATCGACCATCGCTCGCCGCTGTTCGGCCAGATCCTGCATCCTGCGCGTGAGGGCGTGCGCAATGTTCTCAAGAGCGACAGCGCAGAGGTGTTCATCTTTCCGTCCACCGGAACCGGCGGCTGGGAAACGGCGCTGACCAACACGCTGTCAGCCGGCGACAAGGTGCTGTCGGCCCGCAACGGGATGTTCAGCCACCGCTGGATCGACATGTGTCAGCGTCACGGGCTAGTCGTGCAGATTGTCGAAACCCCTTGGGGCGAAGGCGTGCCTGCGGACCGCTACGAAGAGATCCTGACCGCTGACAAGAACCACCAGATCAAGGTTGTTCTGGCCACCCATAATGAGACCGCCACTGGCGTCAAATCCGACATCGCGGCGGTGCGCCGGGCGCTGGATGCGGCGGGCCACCCGGCCCTGCTGTTCGTGGACGGCGTGTCCTCGATCGGGTCGATGGACTTTCGCTTTGACGAATGGGGCGTTGATGTTGCGGTGACGGGCTCACAAAAGGGGTTCATGCTGCCTGCGGGTCTGGGCATCGTCGGTTTCAGCGCCAAGGCGATGGCGGCGACCAAGACCGGCACTCTGCCGCGCACCTTCTTTGACGTGCATGACATGGCCAAAGGATACGCCAACAACGCCTACCCCTACACGCCCGCCGTCGGTTTGCTGAACGGGCTGAATGTGGCCTGCGGCATGTTGCTGAACGAGGGGCTTGAGAACGTCTTTGCCCGCCACACCCGGATCGCGTCCGGTGTGCGCGCCGCCGTCTCCGCCTGGGGGCTGGAGCTGTGCGCCGCCACGCCGTCGGTCTATTCCGACACGGTCAGCGCCATCCGGACGCCGGAAGGTTTCAACGCCACGGACATCGTGACCCATGCCGCAGATAGATACGGCGTGGCCTTTGGTGTCGGTCTGGGAGAGGTTGCGGGCAAGGTGTTCCGCATCGGCCACCTTGGCAGCCTGACGGACGTCATGATGCTGTCCGGCATTGCCACGGCGGAAATGTGCATGGCCGACCTAGGCCTGGACATCACGTTGGGCTCTGGTGTTGCCGCCGCTCAGGATTACTATCGCAGTCACGGAGTTGCCGCCCAAAAGGATGCCGCATGATGACGGACGACGACATGTATATCCCGACCTATGAGGACATGCTGGCCGCACACACGCGGATAGAACCCTATATCCGCCGCACCCCGGTGCGCGTGTCGGACTACCTGAATGAGCTGACGGGCTGTCAGCTGTTCTTCAAGTGCGAAAACTTTCAGGAGCCGGGCGCCTTCAAGGTGCGGGGCGCCGCCAACGCGGTCTTTGGCTTGGATGAGACCCAGGCGAAAAAGGGCGTCGCCACCCATTCGTCGGGCAATCACGCCTCCTGCCTCAGCTACGCCGCCATGCGGCGTGGCATCCCCTGCAACGTCGTCATGCCGCGCACCGCTCCGCAGGCCAAAAAGGACACTGTGCGCCGCTACGGCGGCAACATCACCGAATGCGAGCCGTCGACGTCTTCGCGTGAGGCGACCTTTGCGCAGGTTCAGGCCGCGACCGGGGGCGATTTCGTGCATCCCTACAATGACCCGCGCGTGATCGCGGGTCAGGGCACTTGCGCCAAAGAGTTCATGGAACAGACCGACGGGCTGGACATGGTCGTGGCCCCCATCGGCGGTGGCGGCATGATCTCTGGCACCTGCCTGACCCTGTCGACGCTGGCCCCTGAAACACAGGTCATCGCGGCAGAGCCGGAACAGGCCGATGACGCCTATCGCAGCTTCAAGGCGGGCCATATAATCGCCGATGACGCGCCCAAGACCATCGCCGACGGCCTGCTGGTGCCCCTCAAGGAACGGACATGGCATTTCGTGTCCACCTATGTGTCCGAGATCTACACCGCGTCGGACCAAGAAATCATCGACGCGATGAAGCTGACATGGAAACACCTGCGCATCGTGATGGAACCCTCCAGCGCCGTGCCGCTGGCGGTGATCCTGAAAAACCCCGACGCCTTTCGCGGCAAACGCGTTGGCCTGATCATCACCGGCGGCAACGTCGACCTGGACAGGTTGCCCTGGCTGAGCGCCGCCTGACTAATCCGAACACCATAAATTCCGCCAGAGGAGTAAGGACATGAAAGACATGACCAATCTCGACGAATTCGAAGTGGGCTATGACATTCCGGCCAAGCCCGGCATGGATGAGACCGACATCCAGACCCCCTGCCTTGTGCTGGATCTGGATGCGCTGGAGCGTAACATCAAAAAGATGGGCGACTACGCCGCGTCCCACGGCATGCGCCACCGCGTCCACGGCAAGATGCACAAATCCGTGGACGTGGCCAAGCTGCAGGAAAGCCTGGGCGGCTCTTGCGGTGTGTGCTGCCAAAAGGTGTCCGAGGCCGAGGTGTTTGCCCGTGGCGGCATCAAGGACGTTCTGGTCTCCAACCAGGTGCGCGACCCGGCCAAGATCGACCGGCTGGCGCGGCTGCCCAAACTGGGCGCGCGGACTATCGTCTGTGTGGATGACGTGGCCAATGTCGCCGATCTGTCAGCAGCGGCGGTCAAACACGGCACCGAAATCGAATGCCTTGTGGAAATCGACTGCGGCGCAGGCCGTTGCGGCGTGACCACCACACCGGCGGTTGTGGAAATCGCCAAGGCGATCGACGCCGCCGAGGGGCTGAAATTCTCCGGCATTCAGGCCTATCAGGGCGCGATGCAGCACATGGACAGCTACGCAGACCGCAAGGCCAAGCTGGATATCGCGGTTGCCATGGTCAAGGACGCGGTCGACACGCTGAAGGCCGAGGGGCTGGACTGCGACATCGTCGGCGGTGGCGGCACCGGGTCATATTACTTTGAGTCGACCTCGGGCGTGTATAACGAATTGCAGTGCGGCTCTTACGCCTTCATGGATGCCGACTATGGCCGCATCCTGGACAAGGACGGCAACCGCATCGACCAGGGCGAATGGGAAAACGCGTTTTTCATCCTGACATCGGTCATGAGCCACGCAAAGGCGGACAAGGCCATCGTCGACGCGGGCCTCAAGGCACAGTCGGTCGACAGCGGCCTGCCGGTGGTGTTTGGGCGCACGGACGTCGAATACGTCAAATGCTCGGACGAACACGGCGTCGTCATGGACCCGACCGGCGCGCTGCAGGTCAATGACAAGCTGAAACTGGTGCCGGGCCACTGTGACCCCACCGCCAACGTGCATGACTGGTACGTCGGTGTGCGGGGCGGCAAGGTCGAAACCGTCTGGCCGGTGTCGGCGCGCGGCCACGCCTATTAGGTCAGCCAACAGGTCAGGAAGGTCCGCCTCGGGAGGAGGCGGATAGCCGCCCGTGTGTATGCTCGCCTTCCGGAAATGGCACATGGGCGCACGAAATTTGATGCTGTTCAGACCCCCTGTTCGCCTGTCCCCTGCCGCGCGCAGCTTGCCGGGGCCTTGGGCGAGACTGGCGGGGTCTGCCCCCATTGGGAGACTAGAATGCTGATCGTACCCGAACGCGAAATCGCTAACCTGATGACTCGCGAGGCGGCCTTTGACGCCGTGGAAAAGGTGTTCGCTGCAATGGCGTCGGGGGACGCCTACAATTTCCCCGTCGTGCGCGAGGCCATTGGCCACGAGGACGCGCTTTATGGCTTCAAGGGCGGGTTTGACCGCGCCGGTCTGACGCTGGGCCTGAAGGCGGGCGGCTACTGGCCGAACAATCTGGAAAAGCGCGGGCTGATCAATCACCAGTCCACGGTGTTCCTGTTTGACCCCGACACCGGCATGGTCAAGGCGATGGTGGGCGGCAACCTGTTGACGGCCCTGCGCACCGCTGCGGCGTCGTCCGTGTCGATCAAACATCTCGCGCGCAAGGATGCCAAGGTGCTGGGCATGATCGGCGCGGGCCATCAGGCGACGTTCCAGCTGCGCGCCGCTCTGGAGCAGCGCTCATTCGACAAGGTAATCGGCTGGAACTACCATCCCGAAATGCTGCCCAACATCGAAAAGGTCGCGTCTGAGGCCGGTGTGCCGTTCGAGGCGGTGGATCTGCCGGGGATGCGCGCGGCGGATGTGATCATCTCGATCACCTCTGCCTTTGGGCCGTCGCTGATGGCGGATCACGTCAGCCCCGGCACGCATGTCGCCTGCATGGGCACCGACACCAAGGGCAAACAAGAGGTCGAGGCCGCGTTGCTGGCCCGCGCCGCCGTCTTTACCGACGAGGTCGCGCAATCGGTCAGCATCGGCGAGGCGCAACATGCGGTGGCACAGGGTCTGATCCAAGACAGCGACATCGCCCAGCTTGGCGCGGTGATCAACGGCAGCCATCCGGGCCGAATCTCGGACGATCAGATCACGCTGTTTGACGGCACTGGCGTCGGTCTGCAGGATCTCGCGGTTGCCGCGGCGGTGGTCGATCTGGCGGTCGCACAGGGCATCGCCATCGAGGTCGATTTCTGACGACGCCCCACAGGGAAAATGACAGCGCCCCGGCCCCTCAGGGACCGGGGCGGTTTCGTTCAGAACAGGCGCAGCAGAAAGATCACGCTCATCCCGTAGCCGATGGCCGCGACGATGGCGCGGACGACCCATGCAGGGATGGCCTTGGCGACATGGGCACCGGCATAGCCGCCGATAATCGCGGCAACCATCATCACCATGGCCATCGGCCAGACCACAATCCCGGCCACGGCAAAGGTCACAACCGAAATCGCCGACAGGGCAAACGATAGCCCGCTTTTGACGCCGTTCATCAGGTGAATGTCGCGCCAGCCCCAGAGCGCAAACAGCGCCAGCAGGACAATCCCCAAGCCGCCGTTGAAATACCCGCCGTACAGGCTGACCAGAAACAGGCCAACCGCGCCTTCGGGGCGAAAACCGCCCGCCGCGCGTTCCGCCCATGCCTTCAGCCGTGCGCCGAACAAAAAGGCCGTGGTGGCGAACAGCAACAAAAAAGGCACGATCAGGGAAAAGGCTTCGTTCGACGACACCAGCAGCAACAGCGACCCGACCAACCCTCCAGCCAGCGTGATTGCCGTCAGCCGGATCAACTGGCGGCGCGACAGGGTCTTGAGTTCGGTGATATAGCCCAGCGTGCCGCCAAGGTATCCGGGAAACACCGCGACTGTGCTGGTGGCATTGGCCGCCACCGGCGGGACACCTGCCCAGACAAGCGCCGGAAAGGTCAGAAAGGTGCCCCCGCCCGCAATGGTATTGACGACCCCCGCGCCAAACCCCGCAAGTATCAGAACGATGTAGTCCAGGCTCATGTCTTGGTCTCCCACGGCACAAAAAAGCGGCGTGCCTTTGCACGCCGCTTCGCCTGTTTTTTGGGCAGCGTCAACGCCGCCGGGTCACCCTCAGACGTGATTGTCCTTGACCAGCGATCCCTTGGCGTGGCCGGACATGCCGCCAGAGACCTCTTCGGTGGACTCGTCGGTCAGCTCTTCGGGCAGCACCAGGTTGAGCACGATGGCGATCACGGCGGCGGGCAGGATGCCCGATGTCGCCAGCACCTTCATCGTGCCGGGCAGGTATTGCAGGGCCCCCGGCTCCAGTTGCAGGCCAAGGCCCAGCGACAGCGCAATCGCAAAGATCACCATGTTGCGGCGGTTCCAGGTCACGTCCGACAGCATCGAGATACCGGCGGCCACGACCATGCCGAACATCACGATCACACCGCCGCCCAGCACCTCGATCGGGATCGAGGAGATGATCGCGCCGATCTTGGGCACCAGCCCGCACAGGATCAGGAACACCGCGCCGATGGTCACCACATGGCGGCTCATCACGCCGGTCATGGCGATCAGCCCGACGTTCTGGCTGAACGAGGTGTTGGGCAGTGCGCCGAACAGGCCCGAGATCGCCGTGCCGATCCCGTCGGCAAAGGTCGCGCCCTGGATCTCCTTGTCCGTCGCCTCACGCCCCGCGCCGCCCTTGGTGATACCCGACACGTCGCCCACGGTTTCCACCGCCGACACAAAGGACATGGCGCAAAAGCCCACAATCGCCGCGACAGAGAACTCCAGCCCAAAGTGCAGCGGGTTGGGCAGCGCAAAGCTGGCCGCGCGGCCGACGTTGCCCAGGTTGACCTGACCCAGGGCAAAGGCCAGCCCATAGCCGACCAGCAGGCCGATCAGCACCGCCGACACCGACAACATCCCCCGGGCGAAGAACTTCAGCCCCAGCGTCACGATGATCACCGTCCCGGCCATCAGCCAGTTCAGCCCCGAGCCGTATTCCGGCGTGCCGATGGCAGGAACGCCCCCGGCGGCGTACTGGATGCCGACCTTGACCAGCGCCAGGCCGATCATCGTCACCACCAGCCCCGTCACCAGCGGCGGCAGCGCAAAGCGGATCTTGCCGATGAACAGGCCAAGGACCGCGTGGAACAGACCGCCCACGAGGATGCCGCCCATCAGCACGGCGATGGCGTCCACCCCCTTGCCCGCCACCAGCGGGATCATGATCGGGATAAAGGCAAACGATGTCCCCTGCACAATCGGCAGCCGCGCCCCCACCGGCCCCACGCCGATGGTCTGGAACAGCGTCGCGATGCCGGCAAAGAACATCGACATCTGGATCATGTAGATCATCTGCGGAAAGTCGGGCGAGTTCGAGCCAAAGCCGAACCCCGCCGCGCCGCAGACGATGATCGCCGGTGTGACGTTCGAGACGAACATCGCCAGAACGTGCTGGATGCCCAGCGGCACCGCCTTGATCAGTGGCGGCGTGTAATTCGGATCGCGCAGTTGCTCTGGCGTCCCGATGCTTGTGTCAGCCATGATTGGTCCCCTGTTGTTGTCTTTTTTGCGCGCGCCGCCTTATCCCGCCGCGCGGTCGTGTCCTTCGATCAGATACGGGTGGTCGAAAAAATGCTCTTGCAGGTTGGGGCCCGCGCCGATCCGGTCGACCACCGCAAACAGCCCCGGCGCGGCCAGCGGCGCCAGCACCCCGTGCCAGACGCCGCGGTGATAGTTCACCCCCTGCCCCGGCGCGGTGACAAAGGCGATGGGCTGTCCCGGCGCGCCATCCGCGTCCGGGGCCACAACCACCAGGAACGGCTCCAGGCTCATCGGCAGGAACGCCTGGCTGCCCTCGGGGTGACGTTCCATCATGTCCAGCACCAGCGGCAGCGCGCGCGGCTCTGCCTTGAACAGGCTGATCCCGGCGCGGCCCTCGGCAAACTCCAGCACCGCGCGGTCGTGATAGCGTCCGCACAGCCCCTGGTTGATGATCTTGTCCGCATCGCCACTGACGTCCAGCACATCGCCGAACGGGGCAAAGCCCTGCGCCGTCAGCGGCTGCACCGTGATCCGCGCGCTCATGCGCCCAGCTTTTCGATCAGCCGCAGCTCGGCGATGCGCTCGACCTGGCGGCAGGCCTCGGCGAATTCGGTGTCGCGGTCGCTGTCGAGACGGCGCTGGAACGCCGCCATGATCGACGCCTTGGTGTGGTCACGCACCGCGATGATGAAGGGAAAGCCGAACCGGGCGGTATAGGCGTCGTTCAGCGCGACAAAGGCCGCGCGCTCCGCGTCGGTCAGCAGGTCCAGCCCCGCGCCCGCCTGTTCCGCCGTGCTCTCGGCGGTCAGCCGCTTGGCCTCTGCCAGCTTGCCCGCCAGGTCCGGGTGCGCCGTCAGCACGCCCAGTCGCTGTTCCTCGCTGGCAGAGCGGAACACCCGCGCCAGCGCCGAATGCACCCCCGCCGCCGTGTCATGCGCAGGCCCCAGTTCCAGATCATGCGCTCCTTCGGCGATCCAGGGGCTGTGTTCGAACACACCGCCAAAATCGGCGACAAAACCCGCCTTGTCCATCGTTGAGGGCCGCGCGCGCTGTACCGGCGGATGCGCCTGCGCCCAATGATCGGCGATCTCTTCGCGGGTGGCGAACCAGACACCCTCATGGGCCATCATGTGCGCCAGCGCGCGCTTCAACGCCATCGCCCGCCCCGGCCGGCCCGCGATGCGGCAGTGCAGCCCGATCGACAGCATCGCCGGCGCGCCCGCCGCGCCCTCGGCATAGAGCATGTCGAAACTGTCGCGCAGATAGCTTTCGAACTGGTCGCCATTGGTGAACCCCGCCTGGATCGCAAAGCGCATGTCGTTGCAGTCCATCGTATAGGGCACGATCAGCTGGTCCTTGCCCCCCGCGCGGGTCCAATAGGGCAGATCATCGGCGTAGCTGTCCGAAATATAGGCAAAATCGCCCGCTTCTGCCGCCAGATCGACCGTATTCATCGAACAGCGCCCGGTGTACCAGCCGCGCGGGGCCGCCCCAGTCACCTCTGTGTGCAGGCGGATCGCCGCGTGGATCTGCGCGCGCTCCTCCTCGGCGGACATGTCCTTGTGTTCGACCCATTTCAGCCCGTGGCTGGCAATCTCCCAGCCCGCGCCCTGCATCGCCCGCACCTGTTCCGGCCCCCGCGCCAGTGCTGTGGCCACGCCGAACACCGTGACCGGCAGGTCGCCCAGCAGCCGGTGCAGCCGCCAGAACCCGGCCCGCGCGCCGTAGTCATACAGCGATTCCATGTTCCAGTGCCGCTGCCCCGGCCAGGGCTGCGCGCCGGTGATCTCCGACAGGAACGCCTCGGACGCGGCATCGCCATGCAGGATGTTGTTTTCGCCGCCTTCCTCGTAGTTCAGAACGATCTGAACCGCGATCCGGGCGCCCCCCGGCCAGCGCGCCGCCGGTGCGCGGGCGCCATAGCCGGTCATGTCTCGTGGGTAACGTGTCACAGGTGTATCCTTTTTCTCAAAACCATGAATAAACCAGAAAATCCCCGCCGTTTTTCAAGAAAAACAAAAAGGACCATTCGGGCAGAGCGGCTTTGTCTCAGGCGGGGCAGTTGGCCTAAGAGTGCACAGACCCTCAGGAGACGCACATCATGACCGGCTATCTGACCACCCATGTTCTTGACACCGCGCGCGGCTGCCCGGCGCAGGGCCTGCGCATCGAGCTGCTGCGCATCGACGGCGACACCCGCACCCTGCTCAAGACGCTGGTCACCAACGCCGATGGCCGCACCGATGAGCAGATCCTGCCCGCCGATCAGTTCAAGACCGGCACCTATGAGCTGATCTTCCACGCCGGTGCCTATCTCGACGCCTGCGGCACCCCACCCGAAGACCCCCGCTTCCTCGACATCATCCCGATCCGATTTGGCATGTCAGACCCCAGCCACTACCACGTCCCCCTCCTCCTCTCCCCCTTCGGATACGCAACATACAGAGGAAGCTGAACACCCTCACACAGGCCGAGACGTCGCCAGGATCGTCGACGCGATGCGG
>NZ_FZON01000051.1 GCF_900188425.1 Antarctobacter heliothermus | reverse complement strand
CCCGTCATGGAGTGCCTCAAGATGTCCATTATCGATCATGGACATTATCGACAGCAGAGGCTCACCGTCAGAGCGGTCACAACGGACGGATACTTGAGATTCGCCCCATTGGCCGGACATTTTCCGGGATGATTTAGGCTGCTCTCCGGCCCTGCTGATTGGTTTCGATCTGGTAAAAGCAGACCACGGCCGGCGGCTGTCCGTTACGAGCGACGTGGGGCCGCTTGGGGTTATGGAGTTTGATCCAGTCGCCGATGTCGCAGGAGGCGTCAGCGAACCGCGATGGCTCTTGCTGTGTGGCGACAAAAGAAACCGCAAACGGCCTTGCCCAGATACTCGCCCAAATCTTGACTTCAACTGAAGCGCCCCTTTGCCCCCAAGCCCGAAAAGCGAACCGCTGGTCGGTGGAAGGGCAGATCACCGCGTCATGCCCCTGCCAATCAACGATCAACGCAAAAAAAACAGGCGTTGCCTTTTGGGGCCGATGGGCGAAGCGGTGAATGTTTTGACAAGTCGGGTTGCTTGGGTCACCTTGGCTACAACATAGTCGGCAAAAGCGCCTCGTATCCCTTTGCTCGTCCTCGTGACGGGTGCTGGGTGCGGGGCGCTTTTCGTTTCTGGAGTATCGCGTGACCCGCACCATCGATCTTGGACTACTCTTCTCGACCACCGGTCCCTACAAACTCATGGGCCGCGCCAGCCGTGCAGGGGCGCTGAAAGCCATCGCTCAGGTGAATGCCGACCCGACGCTGGATCTGGCCTTCAGCGCGGTGGAGCGGGATCCGGGCGGAGACATCGATGCCTATGCGCCCTTTTGCGAAGAGATCCTGAAATCCAGCGCCGCGCGCCATGTGATCGGGTGCACCACGTCGTGGAGCCGCAAAGAAGTCATTCCCAGTCTTGAGCGCATGGGCGGGGTTCTGTGGTATCCTACGCCCTACGAGGGGTTCGAGGCGTCAGACCGCGTGGTGTATGCCCATGCTTGCCCCAACCAGCACCTGCTCCCGCTGTTGGACCATTGCTTTGCCGCGTATGGCAAGCAGGTCTATCTCACGGGATCGAATTACATTTGGGGTTGGGAAATGAACCGCATTGCGCGGGAACTCAGCGCGCGTACGGGTGGCGACGTGCTGGGAGAACGCTATGTGCCCATCGGTTCCACAGATATCGCGCGATTGGTGGACGAGATCGAAGCGTTGAAGCCTGACTTCGTGCTGAACCAGTTGATCGGGCCGTCGCAATACGCCTTTCTGGACGCCATGGCCGCGCTGCGGGCGCGTGATCCCGCATTTGCCGGACGCCGTTGCCCGGTATTGTCGTGTAACATGACAGAGGCGGAATTGCCCGTGATCGGTGCCTCGGCCGAGGGGGTTATCTCTGCCGGGCCGTGGTTTCGGGGTCTGTCACCGGCGCTGCCCGGCAACGGTGGCAGAGAGGATTTCGGGTCGTCCTTTGAGGCGGCAGCGCATGCGTCGGTCATGATGCTGGCACAACTGCTGGCGGGCACCCCTGACGCAGAGTCCTTGTCCCTGCCGGAATTGCTGGCCTTGCCGGGTTCCGAAGCCGTGGGGATCAGCGCCCGAACCCATCACCTCACCCTGCCGGTGGCCATCGCTCAGGTGCGAGACGGCGTTTTTGTACCGCTGCGGACCTATGCGCCCATCGAGGGAGACCCGTACCTGACGCAGACCCACACAATTCAGGTCCGGCCGATGATAAAGGCGGTCACATGAAACGCCGCCTCAGCATTCCTGATCTTGGCGGTGCGCGCGCGGTGATCCTGCATCGTCCCCACGTCACGGTGACGGCACTGACGCGCCAGTTGCAGGCCGTGGGGCTGCAAGCCGAATGTCACTGGCCGGAGCTTCCCGCCGCGACCCGGGCTGCCGACTACTTGTTCATTGACGTCGACAGCGCCCACGACGATCAGTTCCCTTGGGAGCTGGGTGAGGCGCCGCTGCCAACCATAGCGCTCATCGGATCGGAGGCGCCTGGCCGGATCGAGTGGCTGATGAATTTTGGCGCTGATGCGCAGATCCTGAAACCCGTAGGAGACAACGGTGTCTATTCCGCGCTGCTGATCGCGCGGGCGACCTTTGACGCACGGATCGGCCTGGCGGGTGAAATCGACAGCCTGCGCCGTCGCCTCGGGCAAAGACAAACTGTTGTTCAGGCGGTGGCGCTGCTCGCCGCGCGGGGCAAGACCGAGGATGAGGCCTACGAACAACTGCGCGGCATGGCCATGGCGTGGCGCGTCAGCTTCGAGGAGGCCGCAACGCGCATCGTCTCTTCGGTCAATGGCCCGCGTGACACCCGAACAACCGGAGGAGGCGATCTTGGCTGAATTGACACAACGCCCAAACGCGCCTGTCGCGCCCGCAGGGGCACTACGACGTCTTCTGCGCCGCAAACTTGCCCTCTTCGGCTTTGCGATCATCGCTCTGGTCGTGGGAGGCGCGGTCTTTGCCCCATTGATCGCGCCATATGCGCCGGATGAACAGCTTTTCGAGGGGCTTACCCTGTTCGGTGAGCCGATGCCGCCGGGAGGAGGGTTCCTGATGGGCACGGATCTATTGGGCCGCGATCTCTTCAGTCGCATGCTCTATGGTGCCCAGACGTCATTGCTCATCGGGGTGGTGGCCAATGGTGTTGCGCTGCTGATTGGCACAATTGTCGGCGTGCTTGCCGGGTACTTGCGTGGCTGGATCGGCGCGGTTCTCATGCGCTTCACCGACCTGATGATGGCCTTTCCGGCGCTGCTGCTGGCGATTTGCCTTGCAGCGATCTTTCAGCCGTCCTTGTGGATCGTGGCCATGGTCATCGCTTTGGTAAACTGGGTGCAGACAGCGCGCGTGGTCTATACGGAAACCACGTCGCTTGCTGAACGCGAGTTCATCGCCGCGGAAAAGACGCTGGGCGCTTCTGGGGCGCGCATCCTGTTCAAACATATCCTGCCGCATCTCGTGCCGACACTGATCGTCTGGGGCACCCTTGGGATTTCGGTCACTGTGCTGCTGGAGGCGACGCTGTCGTTCCTCGGTGTTGGGGTACAACCGCCGACGCCTAGCTGGGGCAACATCATCTTCGAAAACCAGACCTATTTTCAGGCCGCGCCCTGGCTGGTCTTCATTCCCGGCGCCGCGATCCTGCTGCTGGCACTGGCCTTCAACCTTGTTGGAGACGCGCTGCGCGACGTTCTCGACCCGACCCAAAGGGGAAATGACTGATGGCCGGCTATCTCTTTCGACGTCTGGTGCAATCGGCGCTGATCCTTCTGGGCGTGAGCTTTATCACCTTCGTTCTTTTGTATGTTCTGCCTGCCGACCCTGTGCGTCAGATCGCGGGTCGTTCTGCCACCGCACAGACGGTGGAGAACATTCGCCAGCAGCTTGGCCTCGATCAGCCGATGCTGGTGCAGTATTGGCGCTACCTCAGCGGGCTGGTGCAGGGCGACATGGGCCGCAGCTATCTGCAAAAGACCGAGGTCTCCACGCTGATTGCCGCACGTCTGCCTGCGTCCTTGCTGCTGATGGCCGGGGGCATCGGCTGCGAGCTGATGATCGGCCTGACGCTGGGCATTGTGGCCGCGGTCTTTCGGGGTCGCCCGTTGGATCAGGGGCTGATGGTCACCTCTTTCGTTGCCGTCTCTGCCCCGCAGTTCGTGGTGGGCCTGCTGCTGCTCTACGTCTTTGCGGTGCAGCTGGGCTGGTTCCCGATCGGGGGATACGGCACGGCCTCGCATCTTGTGCTGCCTGCCGTGACGCTGGGGATCATGGGATCGGGTTGGTATAGCCGGATGATGCGGTCGAGCATGGTAGAGGTGCTGCGACAGGACTACATCCGCACTGCCCGCGCCAAGGGACTGACCCGTGCGCGCGTCCTGATCCATCACGCGTTGCCCAACGCCATTCTACCCATCATCGCCATGATCGGGATCGACATCGGCATCTTCATGGGTGGCATCGTCGTCGTCGAAAGCGTCTTTGGCTGGCCCGGCATCGGACAGCTAGCGTGGCAAGCGATCCAGCGCGTCGACATCCCCATCATCATGGGCGTCACGATGGTGTCCGCCAGCGCCATCGTGCTGGGCAATCTGCTGGCTGACTTCGTCACCCCGATGATCGATCCGCGCATCAAGCTGCGCTGAACAGGAATTACCGCCGGCGTCGCGGCCCTGCCGCTTTGCCATCTATCAACCACCAACAGGGAAGAAAAACATGAAAAATCTGCTCCTTTCTACCACGCTGCTGGCCGCCACGGCGCTGCCCGGCTTTGCACAGGACTATACGCCCGATCCGAACGCCAAGTCCGGTGGGGAGATCACCATCACCTACAAGGACGACGTCGCAACGCTGGACCCCGCCATCGGTTACGATTGGCAGAACTGGTCAATGATCAAATCGCTGTTCGACGGTCTGATGGACTATGTCCCCGGCACCACTGAACTGCGCCCCGGTCTGGCCGAAAGCTACGATATCTCCGAGGACGGCATCGTCTTCACCTTTACCCTGCGCGAGGGCGTGAAATTCCACAATGGCCGCGAGATGACCGCCGAGGACGTGAAATACTCGCTCGACCGCGTGACCACCCCGGCAACGCAGTCGCCCGGCGCCGGTTTCTTTGCCTCCATCGCGGGCTTCGACGCGATTTCTGCAGGTGAGGCGGATACGCTTTCCGGGGTCGAGGTCGTCGACCCGATGACCGTGAAAATCACCCTGTCGCGCCCCGACGCCACATTCCTGCACGTCATGGCGCTGAACTTTGCTTCCATCGTGCCAAAAGAGGCCGTGGATGAGCATGGCACCGACTTTGGTAAACATCCCGTTGGCACAGGTGCCTTCAAGCTGGATGAATGGACCATCGGTCAGCGCCTCGTGTTCGCCAAGAACGAAGACTTCTGGCGCGAAGGTATTCCCTACCTGGATGCTGTGACCTTCGAAGTCGGACAGGAACCCATCGTGGCGCTGCTGCGCCTGCAACAGGGTGAGGTGGACGTGCCCGGCGATGGCATCCCGCCCGCCAAGTTCCAGGAAGTCATGGGCGACCCCGCCCAGGCAGAGCGCGTCGTCGAAGGCGGCCAGCTGCACACCGGCTACATCACGCTGAACGTCGGCATCGAACCGCTGGACAAGCTGCCGGTGCGTGAGGCCATCAACATGGCCATCAACAAAGAGCGGATCACCCAGATCATCAACGGCCGCGCCGTGCCTGCCACGCAGCCGCTGCCGCCGTCGATGCCGGGCTACACCGAGGGCTTTGAGGGCTTTGCCTTCGACGTCGAGGCCGCCAAGGCCAAACTGGCCGAAGCAGGATTGGCGGACGGGTTCACGACCGAGCTCTACGTCATGAACACCGACCCGAATCCGCGTATCGCGCAGGCGATCCAGCAGGATCTCAAGGCGATCGGCGTGAACGTGGAAATCCGCTCTCTCGCGCAGGCCAACGTGATCGAGGCCGGCGGCGCGGGTGCCGCGCCGATGATCTGGTCCGGTGGCATGGCGTGGATCGCGGACTTCCCGGATCCGTCCAACTTTTACGGTCCGATCCTGGGCTGTGCTGGTGCTGGAGACGGCGGTTGGAACTGGTCCAAGTTCTGCGATGAAAGCATCGACGCCATGGCGGTCGAAGCCGACAGTATGACCGACCCGGCAGCGCCGGAGCGGCTGCAGATGTGGTCCGACACCTACATGAAGGTGATGGAGCAGGCCCCCTGGGTCCCCGTCTTCAACGAACAGCGCTACACGATGAAGTCCGAGCGCATGGGCGGCGATGACTCGCTCTACGTCGATCCGGTGTCTATCCCGGTCAACTACGACTACGTCTACGTGACCGAGTAAGCGCATGTGCAAAGCCTGTGATTACACGATTCACGGCGCGCAGCACCATTTCGGCTGGGACAATTCCATTGCCCCGGTCGAGACGGTCGCGCCAGGGACGACGATCTGTTTCAACTGCATGGATTCTTCGGCGGGCCAGCTTGGCCCGTCGAGCACCGTCGACGACGTCAAGGCGCTCGACTTTGGCAAGATCAACCCGGTCTCGGGGCCGATCTACATCGACGGCGCAGAGCCCGGAGATTCGCTGAAGATCACACTTGACGGTTTTGCCCCCCGCAAGCAGGAGGGCAGCGCCTGGGGCTGGACCGCGAACATTCCGGGCTTTGGCCTGCTTGCGGACCAATTCGAAGACCCGGCGTTGACGATCTGGAAATATGACGCCGAAACCATGGAACCCGCGCTTTGGGGCGACATGGGCCGCGTGCCGCTAAAGCCGTTTACCGGCACGATCGGCGTCGCGCAGGCAGAGCCGGGACTGCATTCCATCGTCCCGCCGCGCCGGACGGGCGGCAACCTTGATATCCGCGATCTCTCGGCGGGTACGGAACTCTATCTTCCGGTCGAGGTGGCGGGGGCGCTGTTCTCCGTGGGGGACACCCATGCGGCGCAGGGCGACGGCGAGGTCTGCGGCACGGCCATCGAAAGCCCGATGGACGTGACCCTGACGCTGGACCTGGTAAAGGGCGCGAACCTCAAGATGCCGCGCTTTACAACGCCGGGGCCGGTTACACGGCATCTGGATGCAAAGGGCTATGAGGTCACGACGGGTGTTGGCCCCGACCTGATGAGCGGTGCACGCGACGCGGTGTCCGGCATGATCGATTTGCTGACCGCGCGCTACGGCATGTCGGACGTGGATGCCTATATGCTGATCTCTACCTGCGGTGATCTGCGCATCTCGGAAATCGTGGACATGCCGAATTGGGTCGTTTCCTTCTACTTCCCCAGACTGGTGTTGGAATGACCATGACACAAATTGCGACCGCCCCTTCGGGGGCGGAAGCCGCCCTGCTTTCCGTGAGGGATCTCACCGTATCCGTAAAGGACCGGGGTGTCGTCCGTCCCTTGGTGGCGGGTCTGAGCTTTGACCTCGCCGCGGGCGAAACGTTGGCCATCGCGGGTGAGAGTGGATCGGGCAAGTCTATCACCTCGCTGGCGTTGATGGGGCTATTGCCCAACAACGTCTCTGTCACCTCGGGTCAGGCGCTGCTGGAGGGCACAGACCTTCCCAGCCTGCCAGAGGCCCGGATGCGCGCATGGCGCGGTGCCCGCGTGGCGATGATTTTCCAAGAGCCGATGACGTCTCTGAACCCGGTTCATACCATCGGCAGCCAGATGACAGAAGTGATCCGCGCCCATGAACCAGTCTCGGCCAGCGCGGCCCGCACCGCCGCCATCGAGGCGTTGCGCAAGGTGCGCATTCCTGAACCCGAACGGCGGATGAAACAATATCCGCATGAGTTGTCGGGCGGTATGCGTCAGCGTGTGATGATTGCGATGGCGCTGGTTCTTCGGCCTGTCCTACTGATTGCGGACGAGCCGACGACGGCGCTGGATGTAACGGTCCAGCGTGAGGTTCTGGAACTCCTTCGAGACCTGCAAAAAGAGACCGGCACGGCCATTATCCTGATCACCCACGACATGGGCGTCGTCGCGGAAACCGCTGACCGCGTCGTGGTGATGCGGCACGGCCGCATGGTCGAAAGCGCCCCGGTAGAGCAGCTTTTCGCAGCGCCTACACAGGATTACACCCGCGCCCTGCTGGCTGCGGTGCCACGCCTTGGCACTGGCGCCGAACGCGCCAAACCGCTGCCGCCGGCGGCGCCCGTCCCGGTGGCCCGCCTGGTGGATGCTCAGGTGCATTTCGACATCGGCGCCAGTTTCCTTGGCCGTCCCACGCACCGTGTGCACGCGGTCGAGGGCGTCAGCTTTGACATTCGCCCGGGCGAAACCTTTGGTCTGGTCGGCGAGTCCGGCTGTGGTAAGTCCACCATCGCCAAATCGCTTGCCGGTCTGGTACCGCATCAGGGGCATGTCGAGGTTGACGGTCAGGCGCTGGCAGGATTGACGGCGCAGGGCAGGCGGGACATCTGCCGCCACATCCAGATGGTGTTCCAAGATCCCATGGCGGCGCTAGACCCGCGCATGACCGTGGGTGAGGCCGTGGCCGAACCGTTGCTGATCCACGGGATCGGCACGCCCAAAGAGCGCCATACCCGCGCCGCTGAACTCTTTGAGCGTGTTGGCCTGACGCTCGAACAGATGACACGTTATCCGCATGAGTTTTCCGGCGGGCAACGACAGCGCATCTGCGTTGCGCGCGCACTCGCCTTGAAGCCAAAGCTGATCATCTGCGATGAAAGCGTTTCTGCGCTGGACGTGTCGGTGCAGGCGCAGGTGTTGGAGTTGCTGGAAGAGTTGCAGAGAGAAACGGGAGTCTCCTATCTCTTTATCAGTCACGACATGGCTGTTGTCGAAAACGTGGTTGACCGGCTGGCGGTCATGTATCTCGGCCAGATTGTCGAGATGGGCACGCGCGATCAGGTCTTTGGCAATCCCCGGCACAACTATACCAAACGGCTGCTGGACGCGGTGCCGATCCCGGACCCTTTGCGCAGAGCGCGCGCGCATGCGCGGCCAGTGTCCGACATCCCTTCGCCTATTCATCGGATCGGCAACGCACCAAACCGCCTGCCTCTGCAGGACATCGGGGATGGTCATCTCGTCGCGAACGATTGGTGAGAGGCGGGTGGCTGGCCTGAGAGTCTGGCCACCTTGCCTTTCTACACTTGCACAGTTCCATCGCGGAATACTGTCGCACATGTCGCGACGGTTCGCGTGCGCGGAAGAATCCAGCTTCCGCAAAGTACGGCATGCCGTTCGGCCAGGACCAACGGTATGCCAAGGACCAAAAGCCCGACAAGCCGCCCGGTGGAGGAACGCAAGGAACAGGATTAGTGGTGCCACTGCGCCGAATTGGCCAAAGGCGCTTTGCGCGATTCTGAGAAGCAAGATAACGCCGTTTGTGGCAAGGGCTGCCGCAGGGGTCCGCAATTCGCTATACAGACGGGTGTCGTCGCCCAAGGTGGCTGACAAATGAGGCGTCGCCTGCGATCTCCGGCACTTCGGCGTCCGGATGCGCGACCCGGTATCGCGAAAGCCCTTTGTCGTCGGGGGTGTTCGGTAGCGCCATCGCCTTTCCTGGTGGCAATGGTCTTTGCAATGCTGGTTCGGGGCGGCGCTATGCCTCTCAGTCTGCCCTATGCGGCTTTCTGGACGGCGCGGACATCATCGTCTCCGCCCTCGGGATCACCCGGTAAGCCGATGGGTTGACCTGTCGCGACGTGGACTATCAGGCAAACCTGAACCTTCTGCGCGAGGCCGAACGTGCGGGGGTGGACCGTTTCGCCTATGGTCCATGTACTGAAAGCGGATGTCATGCGCCCCGTCCCGCTTGTCGCCGCCAGGGCGGATTCTGTGTACGCGCTGCGCGCATCCGTCCTGCTGTCAACGGTGATCGTGCCGCCGGGCTATGTCTCGGACATGGGTGACTTCCTGTCGATGGCCCGGTACGCGCCGGATCAACCCGATCCACGGCGCAGACCGCGACCAGCAGGGGCGTGATAAATGGACCAAGCTCCAAGCCCATCTGCGATAGCCAATGTTGGCCAATCGAACTGTTCTTGACCACCGGGTGGGTCCGCCACAGTATCGGACCGCGGCAATCGCCCTCTCGCCGCACGCGGTGTCTATTGGAAATCAGCCCTGAGTCCAGTTAGTTGCAATGGTCAGGACACTTCGCCAAAACATGACGAGCGCGGCCAGAGCACAAGCCGACAGGAAGGCCATGAAACTCCATCGACATCGAGAGCAGCACATCTTACACAGCGAAAACCGATTGTACGGTACATGAAAGGCACAAGGCCATGTTGATCTCTTTAGAGAATAGAACAATAATATTTCATACTCCAAAGACCGGCGGGACTAGCCTTAGCGCTGCGCTCAGGCCTTTGTTTGATCGACCTGAACGTGCACTACTCATCCTCCCTATTACGCGTTTGCAACGAAACGATCGGGGAGAAATTGTACTGCAGAAACATCAGGCAGGGCAGCCCTTGGGCTCTGCGGAGGATGTTAGTTGGATTAGTCCTTTCGTATTGCCTCATCCCAAATCGCCCTTTTTGAAAAAGCACTCGACACCTCAGGATGTTGTGGGCTTTTTCACTTCAGAGTTCCTCGAAAGTTGCAAATATATCGTCCCGATACGAGATCCAATTTCTCGTACCCATTCCGCTTATCGCTTCGCAATCAAGGACGCACTGCATTTGCAAGCGGCTGGGAAAAGAAATCGTCACTATGACTATCTACTGAAAGGCTCGGAGCCAATCAGTTTCTCGGAATTCATCTCAGACGAACGCACCTTAAATTTGCTACCTTCGCAACCGCAGATCAAATGGGTTCCAACGTGGGCCGCAGGTACTGAGAACCTTAGGCTTATTCGCACCGAAAATCTTGCAGCCGATACTGCCAAGGCATTGTTATGGGCGGGCATGCCTGATGAAGAGGTGTCAAAGGTATGCAGCGTTCTTGCAACCACTCGAAAAAACACCACGGCGCGCCCAAGTGACGACTCCGAGCCAACCGCTGAAGAAGCCGACACAATTCGCGATATCTATTCTGACGATTTTGCTCTTTATGAGGCAACCAGGTCGAGTTGACAAAAGGGATTTGCAGGGAGGCATAGGGGGGGATTCCAGCTGGTATCTGGAATTGAGACCAGCTTGGCACGAGAGTTGATGTCGGACGAAGAGTAGGCGTTCTTTGAGCGTTTCGTCCTGCCTGATTGCGCCCCGAACGGTCGCAAGCCTACCATTCACGATCTAGTTCTTGACGGAATTTTCTGGAACGCAAGCACAGGATCGCCATAGCGTGACCAGCCCGGTGAGTTTGGCAAATGGTCGGGCGTCTACCGTCAGTTTCGGCGCTGGACGCCGGCGGGCTGTGGTAAGACATCATAGGCGCCCTGAACCAAAGTGGGGCCGTGCCGGACGCCCTTCAAATGATCGACAGCACCGTTGTCCGCGCGCACCATCCTCCGCCCGGTAGTTGACTGCACAGCAATCAATGAGAGCGGCGGCAGCGTTCGCAAAAAAGAGGACCACGTGGCAGGGTTTTGGCCGTTCAAGAGGTGGCTTCATAACCAAGATCAGCCTCCTCTTCGATGCAGAAGGCCTGCCGGTGAGGACTGAGATCAAGCCGGGCCAGACTTCCGATTTCCTGAGGTTCGATCGGGTTCTGACCGACAACCTGTCTGAGCCGAGCGTCCTGTTGGAGGGCCGAGGCTATAATGCTGAAAGCAGTCGGAAAAGGATGGAGGCACGGGACGTGCTCACCCAAATTCCTATTCGCAAGTCACGAAAGTTGCACATCGGCGCGGATCATTCGCTGTATTCATCGCGCACCCTTGTCGAGCGCTGCTTCAATAGACTGAAAAATGCTCGTCGTGTCGCAGCCCGCTAAGACAAGACCGCCGAGGGCTACCTGGGCTTCATAGGCATCACCTCAATCCGACTCTGGGTCCGTCTTTTGTCAACATTCCCTTGGGGTCAAGACTCAAAGCCAGTCCATGTCGAGCCCGGCTAGGGCGCATGCCGAAAGGAAGACCCTTGGACATCTGTCCTAGCGGGTTGTCATAAAGGCATCACAGGCGGCCCGAGAATGCCGCTATGGTCAGTCCTTAATTTGGCAATGCTGCGCGTTCACTTGGGTCTGCCCTTTGCCGCTCCGCGACGAAAAGCGGGCCGCCCGACCACCCACGCGTCGTCCCACGGCAGGTCCGGAACACCGGACTGCCCTGGAGATGCGACGCCTCAGGCCGCTGCGAACCCGGAATCCAGCGCCGACAGAATTGTGTCGACGTCCGCTTTGGTCAGGATCAGCGGTGGCGACAGGATGACATTGGGACCGGACACCCGGACCATGGCACCGTTCTGGTAAGCGATTTCCTGGACTGTCGCGGCTGTGGCTGCGTCGATGGGCTTTTTCGTGGCCCGGTCGCTGACCAGTTCAAGGGCGGTCATCAACCCGTGGCCCCCGCGCACGTCGCCGATGATACCGTGTTTCTCCATCAGTTTCTGACAGCCTTCATATAGTTGTGTGCCCCGCGCTGTGGCGTTTTCGACCACGTTCAGGCGTTTTGTTTCGGCCAGACAGGCCAGCGCCGCTGCTGCCCCGACTGGATGACCGGAATAGGTATAGCCATGGCCAATCTTGGCTGAGGGGTTGTCCTCGAATGCGTCGATCATCCGGTCGCCCAACATGACCGCGCCAAAGGGGAAATAGCCGTTGGTGATGGCCTTGGCTGTACACATCATGTCGGGCTTGATGCCCCAAAGGCGGGCGCCAGACCACGCGCCGGTGCGCCCATAGGCAGTGATGACCTCATCGGTGATCAACAGAATGCCGTTGCGGTTGCAAATCTCCTGCACCATGGGCGCAAAGGATTTATGCGGAGGAATGACACCGCCCGCGCCCAGGATCGGTTCCATGATCATGGCGGCGATTGTGTTCGCCCCCTGAAAGGCGATCTCGTCCTCAAGGGCAGCGGCGCAGAGTTGCGCCAGCCGCTCTGGATCGGATTCATTAAACGGATTGCGGTAGGTGTACGGCGCGGGGATGTGGAAACATCCGGGCAAGAGCGGCTCATACGCGGTGCGGAAGTTGGCGTTGCCATTGACGGACGCGCCGCCGAAATGAGTGCCGTGGTAGCCTTTCTTGAGGCTCAGGTATTTGGTTCGGCCCGCCTCGCCGCGCAGCTTGTGGTATTGCCGCGCCAGGCGCAGCGCGGTTTCCACGGAATCCGACCCGCCAGAGGTGAAAAAGGCGCGTGACAGGCCATCGGGGGCAAAGAACTGGCTCAGCTCAAACGACAGCTCAATCGCCACATCGTTCGAGGTGCCGCGAAAGGTGGAATAATAGGGCAGGGTGTCCAGTTGCGCCGCCATCGCGTCCTTGATCGGCTGGCAGGAATAGCCAAGATTCACGTTCCACAGACCACCTACCGCATCGACGACCGAATGCCCGTCGATGTCCGTGATGGTGACACCGCCCGACCCGGTGATGATCTTGGGCGGGTTTTGGAGGCTGTCCTGCGGCGAGGTCATGGGGTGCCACATCAGGCGGCCATTGTGTTCCTTGAGGAAGTTGGAGTCTTTCATGATGTGGTGTCCATTGCGTGCAAAGGTGACAGGGTCTCGGCCCAGGCGGCCTCGACTCCGGTGGGCAGCGTGCCGCCCCAATTGTGGGTGATCTCACGGCTTGCCTTGGCAAGTTCCCTCTTGATCTTGCGTTCCAGATCCGGCGTGAACCGCGACGCGACACTGGCCACGGTGACGGCCCCGACGAACAGCTCTGTCTGGTCGAACAGTGGCGCGGACAGGCTGTAGACCTCGGATTCATAGTTGCCGTTCGAACTGCCAAAGCCGGTCGTCCGCGCGTTGTCCACCAGGTTGGAGACCGCCTGCGGGGTGGTGGGCGTATTGGCGGTAAACCTGTCCAGATGTGCTGCGGCGACGTCGAACAGGTCAGCAGGGCCAAAGGCCAGCGCGCAGATGCCCGTTGCGGTCGCGTGCAACGGAAAGGTCGTGATGTCGATGACGGCCCGTGTTCCGTGTCTGGGCGATTCGCAGGACGCCAGAGAATAGACCACGGTCCCGGACAGCACCGAAACATGCGCGGTTTCCCCCGTCGCGTCCGCTAGCTGTGACAGGGACAATTGCACAGCTGCCTTGCGGGGCACGGTTGCTTCGCGCACCTGTGCCAAATGCAGGACAGCCGGGCCGAGCCGGTAATGTCTGGTGGTCGGGTTTTTCTCGACAAACCCCGCGTATTCAAGTGCCTGCAAGTGGCGATAGGTCGTTGCCTTGTCCCGCCCCGCGATGCGGCACAACTGGGACAGCCCGATCTCCGGCCGGGAGGCCGAGAAGAATGACAGCAGCTCCAGCGTTTTGGTTGCAGAGGACATTTGTGTCGTTGCCTTCCATCGGAAATCAAAAAAAGTTTGACACACCAAAATTAACAAGGCAACCTTTTTTCCGAAACAGCGGTTCAGCATATGAACCCACCGCAGGGAGAAAGAAATGTCCAAGGTTCTGAAATCCGTGACCGCAATGGCACTGGCGATGGCGGCTGTGACCGGCGTGGCGCAGGCCGAGTATCCCGAGAAGCCTGTCCAGTTTGTCGTGCCGTGGCCCCCGGGTGACCTGGAAGACGTCTTGACGCGTATGATCGCCGAGGACTTTTCGGCGGCTTATGACGTGCCCACGGCCGTGGTGAACAAACCGGGTGGCGGCGGCGGCCCGTTCCCCGGCGCGATCGAGGTCGCGAATGCGCCTGCCGACGGGTATACAATCGGCTCTTTCATCATCGCGATTCCGGTGGTGGGGCCGCAGATCGGCATCCCCGACCTGAACCCCGATCCGTTTGTGCCGCTGGGCAACTTTCTGACCTATCCCTTTGTGATCGCGACGGGCGGCGACGCACCCTATGACGACGTTGAGGGTCTGGCTGCCTACGCCAAGGAAAACGACGTGGTGCTGGGCCACTTTGGTGCGCCCCTTGTGCCGACGCAGGTGACGTTTGGTCTGGCCAAGGAGATGGGGTTTTCGTTCGCGGCGGATGCTGCATTTGATGCGCTGGATTGCAACACGCTGGCGTCGGGCGATGTTGACGTGATGAACACGACCTTGCAGCAGATCCTGCCCTGTCTGGATGAGGTCAAGGTGCTTGCCTCGATTGGCTCGGAACGTATCCCGCTGACCCCGGATGCCCCGACGGTGGCCGAACTGGCCCCCGATCTGGACGTCGCGCTGTGGAATGGCCTGTTTGTTCACAAGGACACGCCGCAGGATGTTCAGGACAAGATCATCGCCGTCGCGCAAGAGACAGTGATGTCCGAACGGGCTCAGGCGCTGGCCGCCGAAACCGGCGCATCGGTCTATTGGCAGCCTGCCGCAGAGGTCGTCGATCAGATCGCCAAGGATATCGAAACGATGGCCCGCATAGAGGCCATGCTGGCCGAATAACACCGGGCCAACGGGGCCGGGCGGGAACACTGCCCGGCCTCCAACTTTTCAGATCAAGCGGGGGCTGGTCATGTCGCGCGTCAAGACGCTGCAATCCTTGTTCAAGCGGTATCGGCGACCGGGTGACATTGCCTTTGCATGGTTTGCCCTGATCGTCAGCGTTCTGTTGTTGTCGCAACTGGCCGATCAGACTACATGGAAAAACGGTGGCAAGCTGTTCGCGCAACCCAGGTTCTGGCCTGCGGTTTCATTGGGAGGCATGGCGGTGTTCGCGGGGTTTCACCTGCTGGGATCGGCCCTGTCAGAGCGTATTGCCGGTCGCTGGCAAGAGGTCTGGCTGTGGGTGTGTTCGCTGGAATATGCGGGTTGGTTCATTTTGTATGCGATTGCCGTGCCCTATGCCGGGTACCTGCCGACCACCGTTGTTTTCGCCGTCCTTCTTGCCTTGCGCGTCGGCTATCGGCGCCCGTTCATATTGATCGCCGCAGCCGTGTCTGGCGTCGTGATCGTGCTGCTGTTCAAAACGTTGCTGAAGGTGAACCTGCCCGCAGGCATGGTCTACGAGGCACTGCCGGACGGGCTGCGCCAGATCATGCTGACATACTTCTGATCGGACCGACCAATGGAAAACCTGCTTTCAGGACTGGAAATGCTCGCTCGGTGGGATGTGATGCTGGCGTTGCTGGTGGGCTCTGTCGGCGGTGTGATCATCGGGGCCATTCCGGGGGTCGGCCCTGCTGTGGCGATTGCCATCCTGTTGCCCGCCACCTTTTCCCTGGACCCGATTGTGGGTTTGACCATGTTGCTCGGCATATACGGATCGTCCATGTACGGCGGCGCAATCCCGGCGGTGCTGATCAACACGCCCGGCACGGCGGTGAACGCGTTGACCTCTTACGACGGCTATCCCATGACGCAACGCGGAGAGGCGCACCGCGCGGTATCGCTTGCCTATAGCGCGTCGTTTTGGGGCGGGCTGTTCGGGATCGGGTGCCTGATCATTCTGTCGCCGGTGCTGGCGATTGTTGCTCCGATGTTCGGCAGCCGCGAGATCTTTCTGGCGGCCCTGCTGGGCATCCTGCTGGTGATCCTTGCGCACCGGGGGCAGATCTTTGCCGCCGGGTTGCTGGCGATGTTCGGCATCTTCTTGCAGACCGTCGGGCTGGACGCCGTGACATATTCGCAACGGTATACCTTCGGGTATTCGTTCCTCAGTTCCGGCATTAATCTGATTGTCGTGGTGTTGGGCCTCTTTGCGCTCAGTCAGGCGTTTTTCCTTTTGACCGCGCCAGACAGCAGCCCGGACGCCAAGCCGGTCAAAGGCAAGATGTCCGCCGGGTTCAAGGAGCTGCTAAAACACAAGCGCGTCGCCACCGTCGCCTCGGGCTTTGGCGTGATCCTTGGGATGATCCCCGGAACCGGCGAATTCACCGCGCAATTCATGAGCTACACCTACGCGCAGAAGACCTCGAAAACGCCAGAGGAATTCGGCAAAGGCTCTCCCGAAGGGTTGATTGCCTCGGAGGCGGCCAACAACGCGGTCCCCGCCGCCGCGATGATCCCGCTGTTGGCGCTGGGCATTCCGGGTGAGGCGCTGACCGCGATGATGCTGTCGGTGTTCTACGTCCACAACGTCATCCCCGGTCCGCAGCTGTTCCAGAACAATATCGACCTTGTCTACGGGCTCTACTTTGCGCTGATCGCGTTGAACGTCATCGTGATGGTGTTCCTGCTGTTCTCCACCAACCTGCTGACAAAAATCATCCGCGTGCCGACCCGGTTTCTGGGGGTGATGATCCTGCTGCTGTCGTTTGTGGGGGTCTATTCGCTGCGCAATTCACTGACGGATTGCATGATCTCAGCCGGGTTTGGTGTACTTGGCCTGATCCTCAAACGGCTGAACCTGCCGATTGTGCCGATCATCCTTGGCATGGTTCTGGGCGGCATCATGGAGGTCAAGCTGCGCTCGGCGCTGCCCCGGCTCAAGACGCCGTTCGACATGATCGATCGGCCGATTTCCTTCATCCTCTTTCTGCTGATCCTGCTGGTTCTGGCGCTGCACATCCGGACGCTGGTCAAAGAGTGGCGCGCCCATCAGCCAGAGGAAGACCACGACATGCACGACAGCCAGATGAGGTGACCCCGATGGACCAAGGCAAGATAGATATCCTGCGGGCGCGGCCCGTTCCCGCCTTTTCGCATCTGATCGAGGGCCAGCATGTTGCTGCCTCTGATGGCGCGACACTGGATGTTGTCTCGCCCATTGACGGGCAGGTGTTGACGACCGTTGCGCGGGGCACGGCGGCCGATATGGACACGGCGATTGCGTCGGCCCGCGCGGCCTTTGAGGATCGGCGCTGGGCCGGGCAACCGCCTGCCGCGCGCAAGAAGGTTCTGATGAAATGGGCCGACCTGATAGAGGCCAACGCGCTGGAGCTTGCGGTGCTTGGGGTGCGTGACAACGGCACCGAAATCGGCATGGCGCTCAAGGCGGAACCGGGGTCTGCCGCTGCCACGATCCGATACTACGCCGAGGCGCTGGACAAGATCTATGGCGAAATCGCCCCGACGGCGGGCGATATTCTGGGCCTGATCCACAAAGAGCCGGTCGGCGTTGTCGGCGCGATTGTTCCGTGGAACTTTCCCATGATGATCGGCGCGTGGAAGCTGGGTCCGGCGCTGGCGATGGGCAATTCCGTTGTGCTGAAACCGGCGGAAACCGCGTCTTTGACGTTGCTGCGTCTGGCCGAACTGGCGCTGGAGGCCGGGCTGCCGCCGGGGGTGCTGAATGTTGTGACGGGTGAGGGCGCGGTGGTCGGTCAGGCGCTGGGCTTGTCGATGGATGTGGACGTTCTGGTGTTCACCGGGTCGGGTGCCACGGGGCGGCGGCTGATGGAATACGCCGCCCGCTCCAACATGAAACGCGTCTATCTGGAACTGGGTGGCAAATCCCCCAACATCGTCTTTGCCGACGCCCCCGATCTGGCAGAGGCCGCCAAGGTCTCCGCCGCAGGGATCTTTCGCAATGCCGGGCAGGTCTGCGTTGCCGGGTCGCGGTTGCTGGTTGAGGCCGCAATCCATGACGAATTCGTGGCCGAGGTCGCCAAGGCGGCGCAGGCCATGCGGGTGGGCGACCCGCTGCAGGTGGATACGCAGATCGGTGCGGTGAACTCTGACGTGCAGCTGGCGCAGAACCTGCGGTTCGTCGACACCGCGCAGGCCGAGGGTGGGCAGGTTGTCATCGGTGGGCACCGCATCCTTGCCGAAACGGGCGGCTACTACATGGCGCCCACCATCGTGACCGGCGTCACGCCCGACGCAACGCTGGCGCAAAACGAGGTGTTCGGCCCGGTACTGGCCGTGACACCGTTTGCAACCGATGATGAGGCGGTACGCATCGCCAACGCCACGGTTTACGGGCTGGCGGGTGCGGTCTGGACTTCGACGCTGGGCCGGGCCCACCGGATGATCCGCGATGTGCGCACCGGCGTGATGCATGTGAACACCTACGGCGGGGCGGACGGGACAGTGCCGCTGGGCGGAGTCGGGCAGTCCGGCAATGGGTCCGACAAATCGCTGCACGCCATCGACAAATACATCAACCTGAAGACAGCCTGGATCAAGCTGTAAGGGGGCGACATGACCGACAAGACCATTCTGGTGATCGGCACCTACGACACCAAGGACGATGAGTTGGGCTATCTGGCCGGGGTGATCCGCGCGCAGGGCGGCAAGGTTGTCACCATGGACGTGTCGGTCCTTGGCGATCCATCGACGCCCACCGATTATTCAAAACACGACGTTGCCGCAGAAGGCGGCAGTTCCATCCGGGCGGCGACCGACAGCGGCGACGAAAACAACGCCATGCAGATCATGGCCAAGGGGGCCAGCCTGCTGGCGGCGCGCCTGTGTACGGAGGGCGTGTTTGACGGGATGATCGTTCTGGGCGGGACGATGGGCACAGATCTGGCGCTGGATGTGTGTTCGGCCCTGCCGCTGGGCGTGCCGAAATACATTGTCTCGACGGTGTCCTTTTCTCCGCTGATTCCGCCAGATCGGCTGGCGGCGGACACGCAGATGATCCTTTGGGCCGGAGGGCTGTACGGGCTCAATTCTGTCTGCAAGGCGTCCTTGTCACAGGCGGCGGGGGCCGTTCTGGGCGCAGCCCGCGCTGTGGAGCGCCCAAAGACCGGCAAGCCCTTGATCGGAATGATGTCGTTGGGAACCTCGGCGTTGAAATATGTGATCCCGTTGAAGCCCGCGCTGGAGGCGCGTGGTTTTGAGGTTGCGGTGTTTCACGCCACAGGCATGGGCGGGCGGGCGTTCGAAAGCCTTGCCGCGCAAGGTGCGTTTGCCTGTGTGTTCGACTTTTGCACGCAGGAACTGGGCAATCATGTGCACGGGTCGAACATCTCTGCCGGGGCGGACCGGCTGACCAATGCGGGCGCGGTGGGGATACCGCAGATCGTTGCGCCCGGATGCTATGATCTGGTCGATATTGTCGGCTGGCAGCCGCTGCCCGACAAATGGAAAGGCCATCCGGCGCATGCACACAACAGGTTGCTGACCTCTGTCGTTCTTGGGGCCGAAGAACGCAAGCAGGTTGCGCGTGCCCATTCGGATCAACTGGCGACGGCCAAAGGCCCCGTTGCGATGATCCTGCCCGAACGCGGACTGGGCGAGTGGGACCGCGAAGGCGCGGATCTGCACGACAAGGAGGGTCTGCGTGCGTTTCTGACAGAGCTGGAGGCGAGCTTGCCCTCCAATGTCACGCGCCACCGGATCGACTGTCACATCAACGATGCCGTGTTTGCGGACAAGGCGCTGGAGATCTTCGATGCCTGGTGCGCGGCGGGCGTCGTTGCGCCCTAGCCCCGAGAACCGGGATCAAGCAATGCCAGAAAGTCCAGCAGCGTTTCGTAGTTTTCGACACCGAGGGTGGTCTTGAATCCCTCCACGATCTGCGCGGCCTGATCTGCGCGGTCGTCGATGATCTGTTGCCCCTCGGGGGTGATCTGGATGATTTGCCGCCTCCGATCCTGATCGTCGCGGGTCTGGGTCACCAGCCCCTTTTCGCGCAAGGTAGCGGCGATCCGGGTCAAGCTGGGGAACAGCAGGCTGGACCGGTCTGCAAGCGTCTTGGCGTCCATCACGCCGTATTCGGCAAGTACCCGCAGCACGCGCCATTGCTGTTCGGTGATCCCGGTTTCGGACAGCATGTCGCGGATCGGTGACATGACACCCTCACGCGCGCGGATCAGCGCGATGGGCAGGGAACGGGATGTCGACGGCAGTTTGGACGTCATGGGGGCCTCGGAAGTTGTCTGAAACGTCACATGCACTGTGAACTTGTTCTTGACAACGCAACAGGAGAATATTTAACCTGACAATAATTAACATGTTAAGGAGATGGCATGCCACACTTCCATATCGACTATTCCGCCAACCTTGAGGGCGTCGTGGACATGGGGGCGCTGTGCGAAACAATCCGCGCAGCGGCGGCAGAGATCGAGACCTTTCCCATGGCGGGCATTCGGGTCCGCGCAACACGGGTGGATCATGTGGCGATGGCCGATGGCAATCCAAAGCACGGGTTCATCGACCTCACCATCCGACTGCGCGAAGGCCGCCCCGCCGACGTCAAGAAGAACGCCATTGACCGCATATTCGCGGCTCTCAAGGGTTTTGTCGGCCCGGCGATGGCAACCCGCTCTGTCGCGCTTTCGGTAGAGATGCGGGACATTGATGCCGATCTTTCTCTAAAGTTCGGGACGGTCCGCGACCATCTGGAGGATACCGCATGACGGTGCTCGACGACAATATCAGCAAACTGAACGGCTATCTGGAACGGTTCCGCATGGCCGGCATCCGCAACCGGATCGGCGGGGCGGATGTGGCAGGTGGGGCAGGGGTGTTCCAGACGATCTCGCCGGTGGACAAGAGTGTGATCTGCGACGTGGCGCATGGCACGGCGGACGACATCGACGCGGCCGCCAATGCCGCCCATGATGCCTTTGCCGCATGGCGCGACATGCCCGCGTTGGAACGCAAGAAAATCCTGATCCGCATTGCCGAAGGGATCGAGGCGCGCGCCGAGGAAATCGCGCTGTGCGAATGCTGGGACACGGGCCAGGCGCTGAAATTCATGTCCAAGGCGGCCCTGCGCGGGGCAGAGAACTTTCGCTATTTTGCCGATCAGGTGGTGCAGGCGCGTGACGGTCAGCATCTGAAATCACCAACCCTGATGAACGTCACAACCCGCGTGCCAATTGGTCCTGTGGGGGTGATCACGCCGTGGAATACGCCGTTCATGCTGTCCACATGGAAGATCGCACCAGCGCTGGCCGCTGGATGTACGGTGGTCCACAAACCGG
Source organism: Antarctobacter heliothermus (assembly GCF_900188425.1). Classification (GTDB taxonomy): domain Bacteria; phylum Pseudomonadota; class Alphaproteobacteria; order Rhodobacterales; family Rhodobacteraceae; genus Antarctobacter; species Antarctobacter heliothermus. Next base: position 13,566 of record NZ_FZON01000051.1, on the reverse strand, counting down.
CCGAGGCGTCCCCCCTGACGGCGCGCTTGCTGGTCGAGATCGCCGAAGAGGCGGGCTTGCCCCCCGGTGTGCTCAACACCGTGAACGGCTTTGGCGACGGCGCGGGCAAGGCGCTGTGTGAACATCCCCGGATCAAGGCCATCGCCTTTGTCGGGGAATCGCGCACCGGCAGCCTAATCACGAAGCAGGGGGCCGATACGCTCAAGCGCAATCACCTTGAACTGGGAGGCAAGAACCCCGTCATTGTGTTTGACGACGCCGATCTGGACCGTGCCTTGGATGCCGTGATCTTCATGATCTACTCCATTAATGGCGAGCGTTGCACCTCATCCTCGCGCCTACTGGTGCAGGACACGATCCGCGCAGAGTTCGAGGCACGGCTGGTCGAACGAGTGAACGCCATCAAGGTCGGTCATCCGCTGGATCCGGCCACGGAAATCGGCCCGCTGGTCACCGAGGAACATTACAACAAGGTCACCAGCTATTTCGAAATCGCGCGCGAGGACGGCGCAACCGTTGCGGCGGGTGGCGTAAAGGCGGGCGATGAGGGATATTTCGTCCGCCCCACGCTGTTCACCAACGCGACCAACCAGATGCGCATCGCGCAGGAGGAAATTTTTGGCCCGGTGCTGACCTCTATCCCGTTCAGCACAGAGGAGGAGGCGCTGCAGATCGCCAATGACGTGCCCTACGGCCTGACCGGCTATGTCTGGACCAATGACCTGACCCGCGCGCTGCGCTTTACCGACAGGCTGGAGGCGGGGATGATCTGGGTGAATTCGGAAAACGTCCGGCACCTTCCCACGCCCTTTGGCGGGGTCAAGGCCAGCGGCATTGGGCGCGACGGCGGCGACTGGTCGTTCGAATTCTACATGGAGCAAAAGCACATCGGCTTTGCCCTTGGTCCGCACAAGATCACCAGACTGGGGACAGGAAAGTGATCGGCGCGGCGTTTGAGATGGCCCTGACCGCGCACCGCGGCCAGACGGATCAGGCGGGCATGGCCTATATCGGCCATGTTGCGCGCGTTGCCGCAGGTGTCGAGGAGGAACGCGAGATCGTTGTCGCGCTGCTGCATGACGTGGTCGAGGATTGCGATGTGCCGCTGTCGCAGGTGGCCGCGCAATTCGGCGAAGAGATCGCCGCCGCCGTCGATGCGATCACCCGCCGGGAGGGCGAGGAGGCCGATAGCTACTATGCCCGCGTCCGCGCCAATCCGCTCGCTCTTGCGGTCAAGCTGTCAGACATTGCCGACAACGCCCATCCGGACCGGCTTGCGCTGCTGGATGCCGCCACGCGCGACCGTCTGGCCCGGAAATACACCAAGGCCCGCGCGGCCCTGAACACGCACTGAGAGGATCCGCCATGCCCGTTCCTGCCCCGAACCTCTACCCCGACTTCAACACCATTCGGTTGAGCCATGTCTGCCTGAACGTCAAAGACCTTGCTGCGTCGAAACGGTTTTACACCGACATTCTGGGCCTGCAGGTCACGGATGAGGACGACGCCCATGTCTATCTGCGCGCGATGGAGGAACGCGGCCACCACTGCGTGATCCTGCAACAGTCCGATCAGCCCGGCACAGTCGGGGTCATGGGGTTCAAGACCTTCGACGAGGACGATCTTGACCGGGCAGAGGTCTATTTCCGGGGCAAAGGCCGCCCGACAGAATGGGTGCAGCGCGCCTATCAGGGCCGTACGCTGCTGACCTCGGACAACATGGGCATTCCCCTGGAATTCTATCACAAGATGGACCGGCTGGAGCCGATCCATCAGAAATACGCGCTGTATCGCGGGGTCAAACCGCTACGGATCGACCATTTCAACTGTTTCAGTCCTAACGTGGATGCCTCCGTGGCGTTCTACAGCGACTTCGGCTTTCGCGTGACGGAATACACCGAGGACGAAGACAGCAAGCGGCTGTGGGCCGCATGGATGCACCGCAAGGGCGGAGTGCATGACATGGCGTTTACCAATGGCACCGGGCCGCGCATGCACCACGTTGCGTTCTGGGTGCCGACGCCGCTGAACATCATCGACCTGCTGGATCTGATGTCCACAACGGGCTACGTCTCGAACATCGAACGCGGTCCGGGGCGGCATGGCATTTCCAATGCCTTCTTCCTCTACATCCTTGATCCCGATGGCCATCGGATAGAAATCTACTGTTCGGACTACCAGACCGTCGACCCCGATCTGGAACCGATCAAATGGGATCTGAAAGACCCGCAGCGGCAGACCCTGTGGGGCGCGCCCGCGCCGGAAAGCTGGTTCAAGCACGGCACCCGCTTTGTCGGGGTGGACACCAGGGATTCGGACATTCAGGCCAGCCCGATCATCGCGCCGTAGACGGGCTGGCCATGCAGCTTAGCCGCGCCCGGCAACCTTGGCCTGATAGCCGTCCAGTTCGCGGATGAGACCCTGACCGACCGGCGTGCCCATCCGCGTACAGAACTCTTCCCAGATGGCGCCAAAGGGCATGTCCTTGAACTCTTCAGTCACGACAAACCGGGTTGTGTGGTCCAGCGACGTTTCCGCCTGCCTGAGACGGTACAGCGGCAGCAACATGGCCCGCAGCAACGACTTTTGCATGTTGCGCGTGCCGATCACCCAGGCCGCCGTCCGGCTGATGGTGGCGTCGAAAAAGTCCAGCCCGATGTGGGTGCGACCCAGCAGATCCCCGCTGACCAACTCATTGGCCATGGCCTGAATGTCGTCGTTCAGCAGGATCACGTGATCACTGTCCCAACGCATGGGCCGCGAGACATGCAGCAGGATCTCATCCAGCGACAAGGCGCAGGCGGACAGCTTGTCCGCGATGTTCTCGGTCGGGTGGAAATGCCCCATGTCGAGACACAACAGCGTGCCCTTGCGGATCGCATAACCCAGATAGAATTCATGGCTGCCGACGGTGCAGGCCTCGACCCCGATGCCGAACAGCTTACTTTCGACCGCATCGCGCATCTGCACCTTGTCCTGAGGGGCGGCAAACATGTCGTTTAGTGACGCCTCCAGCCGGGTGCGCGCCGCCATGCGATCCACCGGCGTGTCCTTGAACCCGTCGGGCACCCAGATGTTGTTGATGCAGGGACTGCCCTGCGCCGCGCCCATCTGTGCCGCGATGTCCCGGCAGCGACGCCCGTGTTCGATCCAGAAGTCGCGGATGCCCTTGTCCGGGTGCGCCAGGGTCAGGTTGTCGTCCGCCTTGGCGTGCGCAAAAAACGTCGGGTTGAAATCCAACGCGATGCCCGCGTCGCGCGCCCAGTCCACCCAAGGGGTGAAATGCCGAAACTCGATCTCATCGCGCCCCGGTGTTTCATCCGTGTCCAGATAGATGGCGTGCAGGTTCAGACGGTGAGTGCCGGGAATCATGCCATAGGCAAAGTCCAGATCGGCGCGCAATTCGTCCGGGGTACGGGCGCGGCCCGGATGGTTGCCCGTTGCCTGAATGCCCCCCCCAGAGGTGCCGGTTGATGCCTCAAATCCCACCACGTCATCGCCCTGCCAGCAGTGCATGGAAATCGGGATGGATTTCAGGGCATCTATCGCGGTTTCGGTGTCGACGCCCCAGTCAGCGAATTGCGCGCGGGCGCTGTCATATTGGCTCATGCTGTTTCCTCCCACAGGCAGTCTGTCAGCGCGTAAACGATTGCACATTGCCGGCATCCACATTCAGGATATTTCCGGTCGACTTGGCCGACGTGTCGGCGGCAAAGAAATAGGCCGCTTCGGCAATGTCCTCGGGCAGAACAGAGCGTTTCAGCAACGACCGCTTGCGGTACATTTCTTCCAGCCCGTCCTTGTCGGTGCCATAGGTTCCGGCGCGCTGTTCCAGCCACTCCCCTTCCCAGATCTTGGACCCGCGCAGAACCGCGTCCGGGTTCACCACGTTCACCCGAATGCCCGCCTCTGCCCCCTCAAGGGCAAGACACCGAGCAAGATGGATTTCAGACGCCTTTGCGGTGCAATAGGCCGATGCGTTGGGGCTGGCGGCAAGGCCGTTCTTGGAGGCGACAAAGACGATGGACCCGCCCATGTCCTGCACCCGCATCAACCTGAACGCTTCACGCGAGACCAGGAAATACCCCGTGCTCAGAATCTCCATGTTCTTGTTCCACAGCGCCAAGGTGGTTTCCTCGACCGGCGCCGACGAGGCGATACCGGCATTGGACACAAGGATGTCCACGCCACCAAATTCGACGGCCATTTCGGCATAGGCTGCGGCAACGGCGACCTCATCCGTGACGTCCATCACCGCGGTGCGTACTACGTCCTTGCCGTATCGCCGAGTCATGTCGTCAAGGGCGGCTTTGAGGCTGTCCTGCGCAATGTCGGCCAGCATCACGCAGGCACCCTCTGCCAGATAGCGTTCCGCCGTGGCCGCGCCGATGCCGCCCGCGCCGCCGGTGATCAGCGCCACCCGGCCCGCCAGCGATTTCGGTTTTGGCATTCGTTGAAGCTTGGCCTCTTCGAGCAACCAGTATTCGATGTCGAACGCCTCCTGTTCCGGCAGCCCGGTGTATTCGCTGACCGAAGAGGCCCCGCGCATGACGTTGATCGCATTGACGTAGAACTCACCCGAAATCCGGGCTGTCGCCTTGTCCTTGGCAAAGGTGATCATGCCGACGCCGGGGACAAGGTAGACCACGGCGTTGGGGTCGCGCAGTGCAGGAGAGTTGTCGTGTTTGCAGCGGTTGTAGTAGGCGGCGTAGTCGTCGCGGTAGGCCGCAATCTGCGTGGGCAACCCGGTCAGAACCTCATCAATGTTGCCCGTGGCGGGGTCATAGTCGACAACCAGCGGTCGGATCTTGGTCCGCAGGAAATGGTCGGGACAGGAGGTTCCCAGCGCGGCCAGCGGCGCCATGTCGTGCGCATTGACAAATTCCAGCACCGCGTCGCTGTCGTTGAAATGGCCGACCATGTGCTGGTTGCCGGAGACAAAGCCACGGATGGCAGGCATCAGGCGGGCGGCGACGGCACGTCGATCCCGTGCGGCAAGGCTGATGTGTTTCGCGCCACCAAAGGCCGGGACATTGGCCGTTTTGTCCGCCAGCCATTGGGTGGCCGTGTTGATCACCTCGATGGTCATGTCATAGCAGGCGCGGGCGGTGTCGCCCCATGTGAACAGCCCGTGGCTTTCCAACACGACACCGTCAGCGTCGGGGTTCTCAAGGCAGAAGTTTTCCAGCCAAAGGCCCAGTTCATACCCCGGCTTTTTCCACGGCAACCAGCCGATCTTGTCGCCAAAGATCTCTTGCGTCAGGTCACGGGAGTTTTTCGATGCCGCGATGGCAATGATGGCGTCTGCATGGACGTGGTCCACATGTTTGCGCGGCACATAGGCGTGCAAAGGCGTGTCGATAGAGGCCGCGCGCGGGTTCAGGCGAAAGGTGCAATGCGGCAGGTAGCCGACCATTTCGTCCTCGAACGCGACGCCGCGATACAGGCCCTTCAGCGCGGTCAGCTTGTCCATGTAGAGCGTGGCAAAACCATCCATCTTGATAGAGCCAATGTCGCCGCCTGATCCCTTGACCCACAACACCTCGACCTGTTCGCCGGTCAGCGGGTCGGTTTCCATCACCTTGGCAGAGGTGTTGCCGCCACCGTAGTTGGTCACCCGCTTGTCCGATCCCAGGATGTTGGAGCGATACAACAGCAGGTCCGACTCGGACATGTCTTGCGCTTTGGTCTGATCCCAACGGTTCTCAAGAAGCTGATTTTCGGTAGTTTTCAACATGGCGTCCTCCCATTTGGCGCCCTGCGCCCGCGATAGAATGTTGCGGCGAAACTGCGTTGGGTGTGACGCAATGTCAATCTAAAACAATCACAATCAATCATGCTGCGGCGCAGAATGACTGATTGTGATTAATAATGATTGACAGGTGCGGCGAATCTGGCCAGTGTCAGCGACAAGGGAGGACGTGATGCACGAAAAAGAGCGCCACAGGATCATTCTGTCTGCCGTTCAGGACAGGCCGGTCGTGACCGTGATTGATTTGTGCAATCTGACGGACGCGTCCGAGGCCACGATCCGCCGCGACATTGCCGCGCTCGACGCGCAGAAAAAACTGCGCCGGGTGCGGGGCGGGGCAGAGGCGATCAGCCCGCCGCAGTTCGTGGGGCTGGCCGGGCGGCCGTTTTCGGTCAGCGAAACCATGCACAGCCGTGAAAAGCAGGCGATTGCCCGCGCGGCTGTCGATCTGTGTTCGGACGGCGATTCCATCATCATCAACGGCGGCACAACCACCTTTCAGATGGTGCATCCACTGGCCTCGCGCCGCTGTCAGGTCTTTACCAATTCGTTCCCGATTGCCGAACACCTGCTGAAGCATTCCAAGAATACGGTCATGCTGTCGGGTGGGGTGATCTACCGCGAACAGAACATCATCCTGTCGCCCTTCGACAATGACGTGACCCGCAATTTTTACGCGCGCCGCATGTTCATGGGGGCGCAGGGTCTGGGCCCGATCGGATTGATGGAGGCCGACCCGCTGCTGATCCAGGCCGAACAAAAGCTGATCGGTCAGGCGGATGAGCTGGTGGTTCTGGTCGACAGTTCGAAATTCGAAAACCGGTCGAGCCTGGTGCTTTGCCCGCTGGACCGCATCGACACGGTGATCACCGATGAGGGAATCCCGGATAAGGTCGCCGCCATGCTTGAGGCTGCGGATGTGACGCTGATCGTCGCCCAATCGGGCGCGGTCCAACAAGTCGGCGGGGCGGCCTCGTAGCCGACCTCAACAGAAAACGTGATCTCAGGGAGGAAACCATGATCCGTCGCAACTTTACCAAACTGCTGGCCGGTGCCAGTCTTGTCGCCAGCCTCATGGGCACCAGCGCCATGGCGCAGGACAACATGCGCATTGCGCTGGTGGTCAAGGCGCTTGGCATCGGCTTTTTCGAAGCTGCCGCCAAAGGTGCCGAAGAGGCCGCCGCCGATCTGGGCAATGTCGAGATCATCTACACCGGCCCGACCGGAACAACCGCCGAGGAGCAGATCGAAGTCATCAATGCGCTGATCGCCCAGCGGGTCGATGCGATCGCGGTGTCTGCCAATGACACGGATGCGCTTGTCCCGGTTCTGAAAAAGGCCATGCAGCGCGGCATCACCGTGATTTCGTGGGATTCCGGTGTGGCACCTGAAGGCCGCCAGATGCATCTCAACCCGTCGTCCAACCCGCTGATCGGCAACATGATCATCAAGCTGGCCGCGGATCAGCTGCCCGAGGGCGGCAAGGTGGCGTTGCTGTCGGCCACCACCACCTCGACCAACCAGAACGTCTGGATCGCCGAGATGGAAAAGGTCATGGGCAACTATCCCGGCATCGAGGTGGTCGGCACTGTTTACGGAGACGATCTGGCCGACAAATCCTACCGTGAGGCGCAGGGGCTGATGCAGAAATTCCCCGACCTCGACGCAATCATCGCACCGACCAGCGTCGGCATCGTGGCCGCCGCGCAGGCGGTTGTGGACGCTGGCAAGGTGGGTGAGGTGAACGTGACCGGCCTTGGACTGCCGTCGGAAATGGCGGGTGCCATCGACAGCGGCGCGTCCAAGTCCTTTGCGATCTGGAACCCGATTGACCTGGGGTATTCGGCGACGATGATCGCCCACGCGCTTGCCACGGGTGAGGCCACGGCCGAACCGGGCGCAGAAATCCCCATGGGTCGCATGGGCACCCTGACTCTGGACGAAAACAACGAAGGCGCGATGGCGGATCCCTTTGTCTACGACAGCTCAAACATCGACGATTTCAAATCGATCTTCTGATCGCCTGATCCGATGTCCTTCGGCCTCGGCGCTGTGACGCGCCGGGGTCCCTAAAACAGATTGCCGACATGCTCATGCACACCCAGACCGATGCCGCGGCAGCGACGGCCCCCATTCTTGCACTCGACGGGATCACCAAGACCTTTCCGGGGGTCAAGGCGCTGGACGGCGTGTCCTTGCGGCTGTTTCCCGGTCAGGTGACAGCGCTGGTCGGTGAGAATGGCGCGGGCAAGTCCACCGTGGTCAAGACATTGACCGGGATCTACCAACCGGATGGCGGTGACATCCTGCTGGATGGCGCGGCCACGCGATTTGCGACCCCGCAGGACGCGGCCAAGGTCGGTATCACGGCGATCCACCAGGAAACCGTGCTGTTCGACGAACTGTCCGTGGCCGAGAACATCTTTATCGGCCACGCCCCGCGCGGCAAGTTCGGTCTGATCGACTGGACCACCATGCAGCGGCGCGCAACAGAGATCCTGCGCAGCATCGGCGCCCAGATTGATCCAGGGCACAAGCTGCGCGATCTGGGCATTGCCAACAAACATCTGGTTGCCATTGCCCGCGCCCTGTCCATCGACGCCCGGGTGGTGATCATGGACGAACCGACAGCGGCCCTGTCTCACAAGGAAATTCAGGAACTCTATGAGCTGGTCGAGACGCTGAAGGCACAGGGCAAGGCGATCCTGTTCATCAGCCATAAATTCGATGAGATCTTTCGCATTGCCGACCGATACACCGTTTTTCGGGACGGGCAGTTTGTCGGCGACGGGTTGATCGACGATGTGACCGAGTCCGAACTGGTCAAGATGATGGTCGGGCGCGACGTGTCTCAGGTCTTTCCGCAGCGCGAAAGCCATATCGGGGATGAGGTGCTGCAGGTGGTCGGATACGATCACCCCACAGAATTTGCCGACATCGGCTTTACCCTGCGCCGAGGCGAAATCCTTGGCTTTTATGGCCTTGTCGGTGCGGGCCGATCTGAATTCATGCAGGCCCTGTTCGGGATCACCAAACCGTCCAAGGGGGTGACCAAGATCGACGGGATGATCCGCATCATCCGTTCCCCCGCTGACGCCATCATCCACGGCGTTGTCTATGTCCCCGAGGACCGTGGCAAACAGGGGGCGATCACCGCGCTGCCGATCTTTCAGAACGTCACGTTGCCCTCACTGGGGCGCACATCGCACCGGGGATTTTTGCGGCTGGCGGAAGAGTTCAGCCTTGCGCGGGAATACACCCAACGGCTGGACCTGCGCGCGGCGTCCTTGGATACCGATGTCGGCAACCTGTCCGGCGGCAATCAGCAGAAAGTGGTCATCGCCAAATGGCTGGCGACCCAGCCCAAGGTGATCATTCTGGATGAGCCGACAAAGGGCATCGACATCGGGTCCAAGGCAGCGGTGCATGAATTCATGGCCGAATTGGCCGCGCAGGGTCTTGCCGTCATCATGGTCAGCTCTGAGATCCCCGAGATCCTGGGCATGTCGGACCGGGTGATCGTCATGCGCGAAGGCCGGATTGCTACCGAACTGGCGGGCGAAGACCTGACCCCCGAAACCCTTGTCCGCCACGCGGCCGGAATCTGAGGACCCGTCATGCTTCAACGCCTTATCACCTCACGCGAAGTCCTGTTGCTGGGGGCCATCGCCGTGTTGCTGGCCCTGATCGCCTCCCGCTTTCCGGCGTTTGTCGCACCGTCGAACCTTGTGGCGGTGTTCAACGATACCTCGCCGCTGATCCTGTTGGCGATCGGCCAGATGGTGGTGATCCTGACCAAGTGCATCGACCTGTCGGTTGCCGCCAATCTGGCGCTGACAGGCATGGTTGTGGCCATGATCAACGTCGCCTTTCCGGGGATGCCGGTTGGTGTCGTCGTTGCGGCTGCCATTGCCTTGGGCACCGTCATGGGAATGGCCAACGGCCTGCTGGTGTGGAAGCTGGGCATTCCTCCCATCGTGGTCACGCTGGGCACCATGATCATCTTTCGCGGTATCATCTTTCTGATTTCTGACGGAAAATGGGTCAACAGCCATGAAATGAGCCCGGCGTTCAAGGCGTTCCCGCGTGCCGAGTTTCTGGGCCTGCCGATGCTGAGCTGGACCGCGATCCTTGCTGTCATTGTCCTGACCATCGTCATGTCGCGGACCACCTTGGGCCGCGCTGCCTATGCGGTGGGCGGCAACCCGCACGCCGCTACCTATACCGGCATAAACGTAGGGCGTACCCAGTTCTGGGCCTTTACCATCTCTGGCGCGCTGGCCGGGCTGACCGGGTATCTCTGGGTGTCGCGCTATGCCGTGGCCTATGTGGACATCGCCAGCGGGTTTGAACTGGACGTGGTGGCGGCCTGCGTGATTGGCGGCATATCCATTGCGGGCGGCATCGGGTCTGTCGGTGGCGCGGTTCTGGGGGCGTTGTTCCTGGGCGTGATCAAGAATGCCTTGCCGGTCGTCAATGTCTCGCCGTTCTGGCAACTGGCCATTTCAGGGGCGGCGATCATCATCGCGGTTGCCGTCAATGCCCGCGCGTCACGGACCAAGGGCCGGATCATCCTCAAGTCAGCGGAGCACGCGGTATGACCGACACAACCCGTTTCATCCCCGACCGGCTGCAATCGCCGCTTCAGAAGCGGCTGAAAAGCTGGGAAACCCTGCTACTGTTGGTTGCCGTGGCCATCTTCATGGCTAACAGCTTTGCCTCGCCGTATTTCCTGAATGCCTGGAGTCTCAGCGACGCGACCTTCAATTTTACCGAAAAAGCGATGATCGCCTTTGCCATGGCGCTGCTGATCATCTCGGGCGAGATCGACCTGTCGGTGGCGGCGATCATCGCACTGGCCTCGACGGCCATGGGGGCTGCGGTTGAGGCCGGGGCGGGTACGCCGGTGCTGATCCTCGTGGGTCTTGGCACAGGCCTGCTCTGCGGCGCGTTCAACGGTTTTCTGGTCACCAGGATGGGCCTGCCGTCCATCGTGGTCACCATCGGCACGATGAGCCTGTTTCGCGGCATCAGCTACATCGTCTTGGGGGATCAGGTCTACAAGGGCTATCCGTCTGACTTTGCGTTCTTTGGGCAGGGGTATGTGTTCTGGGTGATTTCGTTTGAACTGGTGCTGTTTGCCATTCTTGCGGGGATCTACGGCATCCTGTTGCACAAGACCAATTTTGGCCGCGCCGTCTACGCCATCGGCAACAACCCGACAGGTGCGCTGTTTTCCGGCATCCGGGTCGCGCGCGTCAAGTTCATCCTGTTCCTGCTGACCGGGTTGATGTCCGGTATCGCGGCGATCTGCCTGACATCGCGGCTTGGCTCGACCCGGCCCTCCATCGCCTTTGGCTGGGAACTGGAGGTGGTGACCATGGTTGTTCTTGGCGGCATCAACATCCTCGGCGGATCGGGCACCATTCCGGGCGTTGTCATCGCCGCGTTTGTCATGGGGCTGGTGACCTTCGGGCTGGGCCTGTTGAACGTTCCGGGCATTGTCATGTCCATCGTCATCGGCGCGCTGCTGATCGGTGTCATCGCCCTGCCGCGGCTCTGGTCCATGTGGAGGGCGCGCTGATGGAAAAATACGCCTTCAAGATGCAGCTGAATCCGGGCTGTGAGGAGGAGTACCGCAAGCGCCATGACGAGATCTGGCCGGAATTGGTCGCCTTGTTGAAAGAGGTGGGAGTGTCGGATTATTCGATCCACCTTGATCGTGAGACAGATACTCTGTTCGGGGTTCTCTGGCGGCGGCAGGATCACACGATGGCCGTATTGCCGGACTCAGAGGGCATGCGAAAGTGGTGGGCCCATATGGCGGACATCATGGTCACACACCCCGACAACGCGCCCATGGTGACGGAGCTTGCCTGCGTCTTTCACATGCCATGACCACAGGGCATGTCGCGGTCATCGACATCGGCAAGACAAACGCCAAACTGGCGCTGGTTGACCTGACCGATCTGTCTGAATTGGCGGTCATCACCCGGCCGAACCGGGTGCTGCCCGGTCCCCCCTGGCCGCATTTCGATATCGAAGGCCACTGGGCCTTTCTGCTGAACGGATTGCGCGAATTCCACGCGCGCCACGGCATCAGCGCGATTTCGATCACCACACATGGCGCCTGTGCGGCATTACTGGCGCGGGACGGCGCGTTGGCGGCACCGATCCTTGACTATGAACACCCCGGCCCGGATGCGGTGGCCGCCGAATACGATGCGATCCGTCCGCCGTTTGTTGAAACGGGATCGCCCCGGTTGGGGAGAGGGCTGAACATCGGGGCGCAGCTGTTCTGGCAATTCGCCACCGATCCCGGTCTGGCCGCGCGCACGCACCGGATTGTCACCTATCCGCAATACTGGGGCCACCGGCTGACCGGGGTTGCGGCCACCGATGTCACCTCATTGGGCTGTCACACGGACCTGTGGAACCCGCATGAGGGATGTTTGTCGTCGTTGGCCGATACCCTGGAAATCGGGAACAAGATCGCGCCCGCGCGAAAGTCCGGTGATGTTCTGGGGACCATTCTGCCAGACATTGTTGCGCAAACGGGGCTGCCACCGGAGACGCCTGTCTATTGCGGCATTCACGATTCCAACGCCTCGCTGCTGCCGCATATCATTGGCAATGCGCAGCCGTTCAGTGTGGTGTCCACCGGGACGTGGGTGGTCGCCATGGCCGTCGGCGGGCGGGACGTGGTGCTGGATCCGGACAAGGATGTGCTGATCAACGTGAATGCCTTTGGCGATCCGGTCCCCTCGGCCCGGTTCATGGGCGGACGCGAACACGATCTGGCGACACAAGGGACCTGTCCCGAACCTGCCGATCATGACTTGTCGCGTATTCTGACCGAACTGCGGATGCTATTGCCCGCGATGGTGGCGGACTCTGGTCCGTTTCGCGGATGCACTGCGCGCTGGATCGGCGCGGAACCGGCACCGGGAACCGCGCTGCGCAGCGCGGCGGTTGCGCTGTACCTTGCGCTTGTCACGGCGACCTGCCTGGACAGCATTGGCCATCAGGGCGTGATCATCGTCGAGGGACCATTCGCGGCAAATCGGTTCTACTTGCGCATGTTGGCCGTTGCCACAAACTCGACGATCGTTGCTTCGCACAGTGCGACGGGAACCAGCCAGGGCGCCGCCTTGGCAACTTGCGGGGCCATCCCGCAGCCTCTTGCGGCTGATGTGATACCCCCGTCGGAAGAGGCGTTTTATCCTGGTATGCAAGCCTATGCGCAAGCGTGGGCGCGCCATATCGGGAACGCGTCAACCTGACCGGGGACGGGCAGGGGTGGCGCAACCGCAGGCCCGTGGCGCACCTGTCCGCAGGTCAAACAACGACGCCAGACGCCTAGTCCATACCTGGTTTGTTGACTGCGCGGTCTGGCCACTGTCCGCGTGCCAATGTCTGGATGTCCTCAAAGACCATTGTACCCATCCGCTGAATGGATTCAGCGGAATCGGCCGTAACCGCGCCATTGGCACCGCCTGCCTGACGCTGGTGCGATCATCTAGGACACGTGTTTAACGACGTCGTTAACGACGTGTCTTATGCGGGGTCATCGATGCGTGGTGAAATTCTTGGGGTGGAGCGGCGGCGTTTCTGGCGCGATGAGGACAAGCTCGAAATTGTCATGTCGGCTGGTGTTGGTGGGGAAACGGTGACGCAAGTGGCGCAGCGCCACGAGATTACGCGGCAACAGATTTACGCCTGGCGGCATGAGTTGAAGAAGAAAGGTTTGTGGTCGCCCGATGCCGGGGCACTTTTCTACCCGTTGGATATTCCGGTCGCGTCCGGAGTGCCGG
>NZ_FZON01000015.1:76779-93536 GCF_900188425.1 Antarctobacter heliothermus | reverse complement strand
GTCGAGGCCGACCAGGCTCAGTAGGCTTTCAACGAACCCGGTCGTCTGCCGGAGCGCCATGCCGAAAAGGACTTTCATCGTCAGGCATGCCTGGATCGCGGCGTCGCTATAGAGCGGCTGCCGGCCTCGCTTGCCGGTCGGCGGTGGCACCCAGACCATGTCCGGGTCGAACCAGATCGTCAGGGAGCCGCGCTGCTTCAGCGCTTCGTTGTAGGCCGGCCAGTTCTTGGTCTTGTAGCTCGGCGGGATCGGTCTGCTCATGCAGGACAGCTACCACGCTGGATTCACGAGATGAATCCCTCAACCAGCCTTTGCGCAACAAAGCCCTATCACGCAATTCAACAGTGAATCAGGCCTTGGCGTATTTTCGAAATACTCGGAAATCGACATCGACGGCGATTGGTTTGACCTTGACGACTTTGGACCTGCTGCACCTGAACGCTTGGATGAAGTGAGTATTCCAGAGTCTCTACGACCAAACTTTGCCGCTTTTTACTTCAAACTCGATCCCGATCTTCATGTCTTGGCTTTTGAATCTTACTCGGAAAGTAAAGGCTTAAGCGCTCGGTCTGTGGAGAAGTATTTCAAAGAAGCATTGCGTAAACCTCGTATAGTTAAGAAATTTGGTCGCGTTGAGGCCGACGTTGTAAAGAGCTACGGCGAAGTAGAGAGGATCATCCAACTTGAACACTTGAAAGAACTCAAGCTGACCATTCGCCGGCCTAACACAGATGGCGTCTACGGTGATCTAGCCTCAGAAATTGAGGAGCGCCTTGCGGAACAAAACGGCGAGGAATACCAAGAAATAACTCGTTCCAAGGATGAAGACGGTCTCAGTCCGAATGATCGTACAAAGAAGCTCGCAATCGTAGCCGCTGAAAACGGAGAGGTCTCGGGCAAAAGCATTGTGAACGGCGTTTTGGTTTCACATACGACACAGCAGAAGCCAGAAAAAGTTGTGGATACCTACAACAGAGACGAGGTAGGTACGAGAAACAAGTTTCTGCAACTAGCAAGAAAGATCTTGACCGTCGTCCGTAAGCGCCGGTCAGATTTGAGAGACCCTACTTAGAAATGTTGGAAAATCTGCGCATACTCTACCGTCTGTACGGCGGACCTTGGGCAGTTCTTAAGTCGTCCTTCTTTTGGTTTGCAGTTTTCTTTTCTGTGCTGTCATACACATCGGTGCAATCCGCATCATGGGCAACGACCACGCTGTCTTCCATGCCATCGCTGACAGGTTTCACAATCGCCGCTTTTGCTCTTGTGTTTGCCGTACTGGACGAAACCCAGTTGAAGAAACTGCTTCCGGCGGACGAAAATGGCAGTTCCCCGCTGCTGAGGGTGGCAGGATCGCTGGCTCACGCCGTCGTTGTGCAAGTTTTTGCCATCGTGTTGGCCTTTTGCTTCGCGACGGCTGACTCAGGTCCAACCTTGGCAGCATTGAAGAAACTCTATTCCTGCTTCCAAATCGACTTCGCATTGACCGAGGCGGCGCTTGGGTACTTGGCGACCTTTTTCTCATCCCTAGGCCTCCTCCTGTCATACTATGGTTTCGTCTTGGTGATCGCAGCGATCCTTAGCCTGTTTCGAATGTTGGTTATTGTCGCTGGGAAGCAGGCCAAACCCTAACTTGATGGCGCATGCGTCCCAGTAAATCCCAAGTATGTTGCACCGGATTGGTTGCACTCCTTCGCGTAACTGACTGATTCTCTTAAGATGTGTGTCGCTGCTAGCCCGACCAATTTTCCAAATACCCCCCCATTCCATGACCCTGCCTTTGGGGCGCTCCCCGAATGGGTCATATGAATCCCCCCCCTGTCCGCCGTTTTCCTTGGGTCCCTGCGCGTCCGTCGGGCAACGTGGTGCTTTTACGCTCCAACTCTGTGCATCTGCTTGCTAAGACAGATAAAACGAGGGGACAGCGATGACCGGGGTACTGCCCAGCCAAGAAATCGAAACGCTGATTGCGCAAGGCGGGATTGCCGCCGATGTTCCGTTTGTAGACGGACAGGTGCAACCGGCGAGCCTTGATCTACGGCTGGGCCAGGTCGCCTACCGGGTGCGAGCATCCTTTCTGGCCGGTCAGGGGCGCAGTGTCGCTGACCGGATCGAAGAGTTCGAAATGCACAGGATCGAACTGGGGTCCGGCGCAGTGCTGGAAAAGGGCTGTGTCTACCTGGTGCCGCTGATGGAACGCGTGTGCCTGCCCGCAGACGTGCAGGCCATCGCCAACGCCAAAAGCTCGACCGGACGGCTGGATCTGTTGACACGCGTGATCACGAACGGCGGGGTTGAATTTGACCGCATTGGCGCAGGCTATGACGGTCCGCTGTACGCAGAGATCTGCCCGCGCTCTTTTTCTGTTCTGGTGCGTCCCGGCATGCGCCTGAACCAGATTCGTTTTCGGCGCGGCCGGTCCGTGCTGACTGACGCCGAACTGCACGCCCTGCACGACGCCGAAACGCTGGTCGGTGGAGGTACGCCGGTGATCAGTGAGGGGTTGGGGTTTTCGGTGGATCTGCATCCGGGTGACGGCGGGCTAGTCGGCTACCGCGCCCGCCCACATACCGGAGTGATCGATCTGGACCGGATCGGGGCCTATGATCCGCAGGACTACTGGGACGAGCTGCGATCAGACAGCAGGCAACTGATCCTAGATCCGGGTGCGTTTTACATCCTCGTCAGCCGAGAAGCCGTGCATATCCCACCGGGCTATGCCGCCGAAATGGCCCCCTATCTGGCAATGGTGGGGGAATTCCGGGTGCATTATGCCGGGTTCTTCGATCCCGGTTTTGGCCACGCTGCCGCAGGCGGTGCGGGCGCTCGCGGTGTGCTGGAGGTGCGCTGTCATGAGGCGCCCTTTGTGCTGGAACACGGCCAAATCGTCGGCAGGCTTGTCTATGAGCGCATGTCGCAGGTGCCGACGCAGCTATACGGTGCCGGCATCGCGTCGAATTATCAGGGTCAGGGTCTAAAGCTGTCGAAGCACTTTCGCGGCGGTTGATCCATTGGTCAAAGCCGGTTGCGGTCAAAGACGGTTGCCCATCCGCGCCGCGCGACGGGCCTGACGAACGGCGCGCTGCGCCTCACGGCCTTGCTGCCCGCCGCCGCTGGCGCGCTGGATGCCCGCATCAATGCCCTTGTTGACCAGTTTACGCAGTACCATCTGCACGACCATATTGATGATCTGTTGGACGTTCATGCTCGAATCTCCTGTTTTGCCACGCAGAATAGTCCCCAATTGTGCCAATTTTCGGGCGGTTCAATCCTCGAACAACTCGCTCTGACCCTCTTCCGGCCCCTCTTCGGCGTCCACGTCGCCTTCTCCTGCTTGCGGCACACCCAATGGCGACGGGCGGCTCTCCAGCAGACCGGCGGCGCGCAGATCGGCCAACCCCGGAAGATCGCGCGCGGATTCCAACCCGAAGTGATCCAGAAAGCCCTGCGTCACCACAAACGTCACCGGACGTCCCGGCGTCATGCGGCGGCGGCCAAAACGGATCCACTCCATCTCCAGCAATTGATCCACCGTCCCGCGCGACACGGACACGCCGCGAATTTCCTCGATCTCGGCGCGTGTGACCGGCTGGTGATAGGCAATGATGGCCAGCGTCTCGACTGCCGCGCGCGACAGTTTGCGGGTTTCTACCGTTTCGCGCTGCATCAAAAACCCAAGGTCCGGCGCGGTGCGGATCGCCCAGGCGTCCCCCACCCGGACTACCTGCACGCCGCGCCCGTCATAGCGTTTGCGCAGGTAAACCAGCGCCTCGGCGGCATCACAGCCATGCGGCATCCGGTCGTTCAATTCCTTCACCGTCACGGGTACTGCGCTGGCAAACAGGATCGCCTCGACCATACGCTCCTGCTCGGCGATGGGCGGGGCCTCGAACAGGCTGTCACGGGGTGCGCGGTCTTCGACGGGTGCCGCCTCGGGGGTTTCAGTCATCCCGCCTCTCCTTGCGGCGCATCATGATTGGCTCAAAGGTGCCGGATTGCTTCAGCTCGGCTTTACCTTCCTTGACCAATTCCAGCGATGCGGCAAAGGTCGCGGCGGTGGCAGATCGCCAGCGCACAGGATCCTCAAACCAGCCATCGGGCAGATAGCTCTGGATGTCGGTCCATGCCCCGGCAAATCCGATCAGGCCCCGGATCCGTTCCAGCGCCTGCTCCATCGTAAAGACGCGATCCCGGTCCAGGACAAAGGGGCGAAATTCATCACGGGTGCGGATGCGGGCATAACCCTGCATCAGATCCAACAGCGTGGCGGTGTATTTCACTTGTCGCACCTGTTCGACCTGCTCTGGCAGGCCGCGTGCAAAGAAATCGCGCCCCAACTGGTCGCGCCCCATCAAACGCGCGGCGACGTCGCGCATCGCCTGCAAACGCTCGAGCTGAAAGGCCAGATGCGCCGCCAGATCCTCTCCCGATGGCCCCTCTTCGGTCGGGTCGGGCGGCAGCAGTAGGCGGGACTTCAGGAAGGCCAGCCAGGCCGCCATCACCAGATAATCCGCAGCCAGTTCGATCCGCAGCGTCTTGGCCTTTTCGACAAAGCCAAGGTATTGCCGCGCCAGTTGCAGGATCGAGATCTTGCGCAAATCCACCTTTTGCGTTCGCGCCATGTTCAGCAGCAGATCAAGCGGCCCTTCAAAGCCGTCCACATCAACCACCAGCGCCTCGGCGGCGAGGCGATCGGTGACCGAAAATTCGACAAGATCCGGGGTATCGCTCATGCGGGGTCGGTGTGCGGGTCCAAAGCTGCGAAGGCATCAGCCTCAGCGCGCAGGGCCGCGATGTCAACCGGCTTGGGCGTGGCACGGGCCTGCAAGGCGCGCTCAGCGCGGGCCTGCGCCGGTGCATCCATCGCGCCGACGGCATCGCATAGCGCCTGCATCTCGGCCAGATCGCCATTGCAATGCAGGACAACATCACAGCCCGCGCTGCGCGCTGCGACACCGCGTTCGGCCACAGAACCGGTCAGCGCCTGCATCGAGATGTCGTCGGTCATCAACAGCCCGTCAAAACCGATCTGATCCCGCATTACGCGATTCATCACCGGCGACAGGGTTGCGGGCCGGGGGTCGATGTCCTCGAAAACCAGATGCGCGGTCATGGCCAGCGGCAGGTCTGCAAAGGCCTTGAATACGGCGAAATCCTGACGGTCCAGTATGGCGCGATCCGTTGTCACGCGCGGCAGGTCCAGATGGCTATCCAGCGTGCCCAGCCCGTGACCCGGCATGTGTTTCATCACCGGCAGCACGCCGCCGTCGAGACATCCCTGCACCACGGCGCGGCCATGGCGGATCACCGTATCGCCATCGGTGCCGTAACAGCGGTTGCGCAAAACCGCGTGGGTGTCGGCGCGGGCAATGTCCAGCGTCGGGATACAGTTGCCGTCAATTCCCAGCCCGCGCAATTCATCGGCGATCAGACGTGCGCGCAGGTAAAACCGTCGCTCTGCATCCGGGGCTGTGGCATCTTCCAGTGGCGCGGGCCAGTCGCGCGCCAGCGGTGGGCGCAGGCGTTGCACGCGACCGCCCTCCTGGTCGATAAAGATCGGTGCGTTGTGACTCGCCGCCGCACGCAACGAGTCACATAGCGCGCGGATCTGGTCCGCATCCTGCAAATTGCGGTTAAAGAGGATAAAGCCAAAGGGTCGCATCCCGGAATAGAGAGAAAGTTCCGCATTTGAGAGCGCCGTGCCAGCACAGCCAAGAATGACCGCGCCAAAGGCGCTCATCGTGTGACAACCGGGATGCAGTCGACTTTTTGCGCGACAAAGGCGGCGCAGAACCGACGTGCGTCAGAGAGATCTTCGAACCCATGCGCCCGCAGCCGGTAGAAGGTGCGCCCTCCGGACGAGGCCTTTTGGATCACCCGGTCCTTGCCATCCAGATAGTCGCCAAACCGCCCATCAAGACGCTGCCATTCCGACCGAGCGGCCTCGGGGCTGTCAAAGGCCCCGATCTGCACCAACCGGGTTCCGGCGGACAAAGTGGCAGGATCCAGTTCCGTCACCGGCCCAGAGGCGGCAGCGGCGACAACAGCGGCCTGCGTTGTCCGCGGCGCGCTTGCCAGACCGGCAGGACGCAAGCGCGGACGCAGCGACCGGGAAAGGCCGGGGCCATCAAACAACGCGCGATCCGTGTCAGGCAGAACAGAGGCCAGTGCGGTCACTACCTCGGCGTCCGTGCCCTCGGGCAAGGCGCTGAGCGGCTTGGCGCGCGCGGCGATCTCATCGGCGAGAGCAGAGAGCGCGGTGTTCGGTTCCGGGCTTTCGGGGATCGGCGCGCCCTTGGGCGGCACCTCGACGATCTCGGCGTTGCGGGCCAGCGTGGGTTGCACATCGCGCGGTCTTTCGACCGGGGCCAAGGCCCCCAACGCCACATCATCCGCCTGAAGACCCGCAGCGCGCGGCGCAAGCGTCAACCGGTCGACCGGGTCAGCCGCGCCGCCGAAACCGGCGACCGCGTTGACCGCAAGCCCTTGATGATCGGCCAACGTGCCGCCCGGATCGTCGGGGGCCACACGCATCGGGCCGGACATGGCCTGCACGATGGGCACGCCGCTGACGTCCCGTGCCACGACCCCGTAGCCCCAGACCGCGATGCCCACAACCAGCGCCAGCGACATTGCCGCCCCGGCCCAGTTCGCCATCGACGCCATGTTGCCAGAACCCGAAACCGGGGCCGAGTGGCCCCCTTCATAGGTGAAATCCGCCATTGCTGCCTCATGTCCCCCAGGCAGTGCTTTGCCACCCGGATGCGTTACTGCTCAACTCGAGACCCGGGCCGGAGGCGGCTTTTGTCAGCGCATTTCTTCCACCGGGGTCACCCCAAGGATACCAAGACCGGCAGAAATCACAACCGCCACGGACCGCGCCAGCGCAATTTTGGCCTGTGTTGCAGACGGATCATCCTGAACAAAGCGCAATTCGGGCTGATCGTTGCCCCGGTTCCACAGCCCGTGCAGGTCTGCGGCCAACTCGCTGAGGTAGGTGGCGATGCGGTGCGGTTCCTGAGTGCGGGCGGCAATTTCCACCAGACGCGGCCATTCCGCCAGCTTGCCCGCCAGCGTGATTTCCGCCGGGTGGGTCATGTCGGACAGATCGGCGGCGGCCAGTGCGGCGTCACTGACATCCACACCCGCGTCCGCCGCCTTGCGCAGCACTGAACAGATCCGGGCATGGGCATATTGCACATAAAAGACCGGGTTTTCCTTGGACTGCTCGACAACCTTGTCGAGGTCGAAATCCAGCGCCGCGTCGCTTTTGCGCGTCAGCATGTGAAAACGCGCCACGTCAGGCCCGACCAGATCGACCAAATCGCGCAGGGTGACAAAGGTCCCTGCCCGCTTGGACATCTTGAAAGGCTCACCGTTCTTGAACAGCTTGACCAGCTGGATCAGCTTGATCTCCAGCGGCACGCGGCCATCGGACAAGGCGGAAACCGCCGCCTTCATCCGTTTGACATAGCCGCCGTGATCGGCACCAAAGATGTCGATGAGCAGATCAAAACCGCGCTCCACCTTGTCATAGTGATAGGCGATGTCCGGGGCGAAATAAGTCCAGTTGCCGTCCGATTTCATGATCGGACGATCCACGTCGTCGCCGTGTTCGGTGCTCTTGAAAAGGGTTTGTTCGCGCGGCTCCCAATCCTCGGGCTTTTTGCCCTTGGGTGGTTCCAGCACGCCGCGATAGATCAGCCCCTTGGCACGCAGGCTATCGATGGCGGTCTCGATTTTGCCGGTGCCATACAGGGATTTTTCGCTGAAGAAGTGGTCCATGTGGACGCCAAGTGCGGCCAGATCGGCGCGGATCAGCTCCATCATCGCGTCAGTGGCGAACTCGCGCACCTCTTGCAGCCAGTCCTCTTCGGGAGCATCCAGCCAGATGTCCCCGACCTTGTCCTTGAGCGCCTCGCCCACGGGGATCAGGTAATCGCCGGGATAGCTGCCCTCGGGCCAATCGACGCTGAGATCATGCGCCTCCTGATACCGCAGATAGACCGACCGGGCGAGCGTATCGACCTGACCGCCGCCATCGTTGATGTAGTATTCGCGCGTCACGTCGTATCCCGCATAGGCCAGCAATGACGCCATCGCGTCGCCGACAATCGCGCCGCGCGCGTGACCGACGTGCATTGGCCCGGTCGGGTTGGCAGAGACGTATTCGACGTTAACCTTCTTGCCCTGCCCCATGACAGAGCGCCCGTAGGCGGTGCCGTCCCGCAGGATCGCGCCCGGCAGGGTCTGCCAGACCGCAGGTGCCAGCCTCAGGTTCAAAAAGCCCGGCCCGGCAACCTCGGCAGAGGCAATACGCGCGTCGGTGCGCAGCTTGGCGGCCAGCGCCTCGGCGATGTCGCGCGGCTTGGCCTTGGCGGGCTTGGCCAGCACCATGGCAGCATTGGTCGCCATGTCTCCATGCAGCGGATCGCGCGGCGGTTCGGTGGTGACCGGATCGGTGTTTAGCCCCGCGGGCAGCGTGCCCTCGGACTGCAATGCTTCGATGCCCTCGATCACAAGGGCGCGGATGTCGGAAAACAGGTTCATGTCAGCGGCTCCAAGGTTGGCCGGTCTCTATCACTTTGGCACGGCGCGTCAAACGTCCGCCGTGTCGGTGTCCTCTTGCACCGGTCGTCGTTCAGCCCGTTTGGGCAGGCGGGTCAACAGTCGCGTCCCTGACGTGCCGCGCAATTCGTCCTCTGGCCCCAGCAGACGCAAGGTGCCGTTTGGCCCCAGTTCGGCCATGGCCACGGCTTCGGGTTGGGCGGCGCGCCAGTCTTCCAGCGTGAATTCCTCGGTCAGTTTGGTGACCCGGAATTCACAGCCCCCTGCGATCACCGCATTCACCTCAAAGAACGTCTCATCCGCGCCAAGCGCCTTGCCGCCCAGCGTGGCAGGCAGGCTGTGGCGGCTGGACGTGTCGCGCACCCGCTTGATCTGAAAGATGTTCTCACGGCCGAATTCCGGCGCAAGGTCGGTAGCGACCAATGTGTTGTAGGCGTCATTGTCGCTGGCGCAGATCAGTTTCTCGTAGACGACAAATTCAACCCGGTCCTCGGCGGCCTCGGACAGGATGTCGCCATAGAATGTGTCTATCCCGGCCTCGCGTGCGCTGCGCAGGTGGGCATTGTTGGGGTCGGCGATGATGACGGGCAAGTCCATCTTCTTGAACGCCGCGCCCAGTTCGACGGCCCATTTCGACCCACCCATGATCAGAACGCCGGGCAGGCGCGAGGCGGTCAACCCCAACAGCCGCGCCATGGGGGCCAGGGTAAAGCCGTGCAGCACCACGGTGGCGGCGACCAACGCAAAGGCCAGCGGGGCGACCTTGTCCGCGTCCTCGACCCCGATCTGTACCAGACGTTCGCCAAACAGCCCCGCAACCGCCACCAGAACCACGCCCCGCGGCCCGGTCAAGGCAACCAGCAGGCGTTCCTTCCATTCGACATTGGTAAAGGCCAGCGCCGCCAGCACCGGCAAGGGCCGCGCCAGCAGGATCACTGCCAGCACAAAGGCCCCTGCCCGCCAATCCAGCACCGCAAGGCGTTCAAAACTCATGCCTGCCGCCAGCAGGATGAACACACCCGACACCAGCAGGACGGTGGCATGTTCCTTGAAACGATACAGCTCGGCAAAGCTGGGCAGGCCCGCGTTGGCGATCCACAGTCCCATGATGGTCACGGCCAGCAGGCCGGATTCGTGCAGGACGTGATCGGCCACGGCAAAAACCGCCAACAGCACCACAAACAGCACCGGCACCTTCATGTATTCCGGCACCAGCGCCTGACGAAAAGCGCGCACGATGCCCCAGCCGCCCGCAAGGCCCAGCGCCGAGGCCATGGCGATCCCGATCAGCAGCTCCATCACCGCCGGACCGGCCCCTGTCGCGGTGCGCAGAACCAGCACCACCTCAAAGGCCAGCACAGCCGCCAACGCGCCCACCGGATCGTTGACGATGGCCTCCCACTGCAACAGTGCGGCGGGGCGGCGGCGCAGGCGCGCCTGCCGCAACAGCGGCGCGATCACCGTCGGGCCGGTGACAATCATGATGCCGCCAAAGACGGCGGAGGTCTCCCAACTCAGACCCGCAACCCAATGCAGCGCCGAGGTCGAGGCCAGCCACCCCAGCGGCGCGCCGATCAGCACCAACCTGCGCACCCCCTTGGCCGCATCCGACAGCCGGTGCAGATCCAGCGTCAGGCCGCCTTCGAACAGGATGATGGCGACCGCCACGGCGATCATCGGTTGCAGCATGTCGCCGAACTGCACCGCCGGGTCCAGCACCCCGGTCACCGGACCAATCACCAGCCCGGCCACCAGCATCAGCACAATGGCGGGCAGACGCAGCCGCCATGCCAGCCATTGGCTGCCGACGCCAAGCGCGCCCACAAGCCCAAAGGCTAGAACAGGATCCAATCCGCCTGCTTCTGCAACTGCCATGAAGTGCTCCCTGCCCTATTGGTTCAGCCCTGCCCGACGGCGTCGGTACGGTGCGGTCCGGCGATCTCAGGCACCCGCGTCCTGACCCGGCCAAAGGCCCTCCAGCACATCGCGCCCGGAAAACCGCGCGTGCTGTTGCAAGGCGAACCGATCCGTCATCCCGGCTATATAGTCCGCAACCAGCCGCGCCAACGCCGTTTCATTGGGGGCTTGCGCCACGTCTCCCTGCCAGCGCTGCGGCAGCAGTATCGGGTCGGCCAGATAGACCGGGAACAGTTCATTCACCGCCTGCGTGACGCGACTGCGTTGCTCCATCACATGCGGCGCGCGGTACATGTTGCTGAACAGGAACGACCGGATCTGTTTCAGGTCCCCCCACATGGCATCGGAGAAACCAATCACCGGATGGCCAATGTCGCGGATGTCCTGCGCGTTGGTCGCGCCCGAGGCGGCAAGACGCGCGCGCGATGTTTCGATCAGGTCGGTGACCATGGCACCAAAAACCCGCCTCAATGCCTCGTGTCGCCTACGATAGCTGTCCGTGTCGGGGTATTTCGCGTCGACCTCTGCATAGGCATCGCGGACGATGGGCAGATGCGCAATCTGGTCTTCGGTAAACAGACCGGCGCGCAAACCGTCATGCAGATCGTGGTTGTTGTAGGCAATGTCATCCGACAGCGCCGCCACCTGCGCCTCTGCGCTGGCATGGGTGTGCAATTCCAGATCATGCCCGGCGTTGTAGTCGGTCAGTGCGTAGGGAATGTCGCCGATCAATTGACCGTCAGGGCCCAGCGGCGCAACCGGACCGTTGTGTTTGGCAATGCCCTCCAGCGTGTCCCATGTCAGGTTCAAGCCATCAAATTCAGCATAATGCCGTTCCAGCCGGGTAACGATGCGCAGCGTCTGGGCGTTGTGATCGAACCCGCCGTAGGGCGCCATGAGGGCATGCAGCGCTTCCTCACCCGTGTGGCCGAACGGCGTGTGGCCCAGATCATGCGCCAGTGCCACCGCCTCTGTCAGGTCAAAGTTCAACCCCAGCGCCCCGGCGATGGTCCGCGCCACCTGCGCCACCTCGATCGAATGGGTCAGCCGCGTGCGATAGAAATCGCCCTCATGTTCCACAAAGACCTGCGTCTTGTGTTTCAACCGGCGAAAGGCCGAGCAATGAATGATCCGATCGCGGTCGCGCTGAAAGCACGAGCGATGCGCGCTTTCCTCTTCAGGAAAGCGACGACCGCGTGCACCCTCAGGCGTCGAGGCAAAGCTGGCGCGCATGAAATTTGTCCCGGCTGTCTGTTCCTGGGCCGTCATACCTGCTGCCCCCTGCAAGAACAACGACTTGCGACAAGGATTGCAGCGCCTGCCCCCGCGCCCCCGTGTTTCACGACGCACGACCCCACTTGTTTCACAAAAACCTGTCCCGCTGCACCGGATGTGACTGTCGCCCCGGCCAACGACTCAAGAGTGTGCACCCTCGTCACGATTGCAGTCCCTTCAGGACCGCCCCGCAGCCGGTTTCAACCATTTCAATCACTTGGCGATTTGACCGCCGTCAAAACGTCCGGGGAACCTTACTATGCGTGTGGCGACGCAAAAGGTAGACTGGGCACAAGTATTTTAGTGTTCAACCCTTGGAGAAAGCCATGTTCAGCCCCCTGCGCAGCGTTGCCCTCAGCTGTATCATCCTCGCCCTGCCCGCGTCTGCGATTGCGCAAAGCGAGGCCGACAAGATCAAACCAAACGTCGAAACCCTGGTCCTGGATCCCACGGCCAAGTCCGAAAAGGCCGATGATCCGATCACCATACGGTCAAAGAACCCCACGCTGATCAATCCCGGAGCCCCTCCGGCCAAGGCACCGAACCCAGGCGGGACGCGCCCGCCGGCGCCGACCCCAAGACCCGCACCGCCGCCCGAGCAGATCATCACGCAGCCACTGATCAACCCTGGTGCCACACGTCCGCCCGCGCCGCCGTTCGTGACCCCGACTCCGATCACCCCGCGTCAGACGCTTGTTCCAACGCCGCCCCCGCAACCCCGCCCCCTTGGCCCCCAGCTGACCGGCGTACCGCTGGATCCGACCTCTTCCACAGACGCAAAGCCGGTCGAGGAAATGCCTTACATCACCTTTGCCGCCCCGAACTATGGCGACGGCTATGAGGTGTCGATCCTCAACAGTGTGCGCGGCACCGGCCGTCTGAGGGTGACCACCGACTATGGTCCGGTGTTCTGCACCGGCTTTGTGTTTGGCCCCACGGTTGTGGCGACCTCTTATGCCTGTGTGCCCGGTATCCTTGAGAATCCGAACACAGGTGCCAGCAAGATCGAGGAAATCCGCATCGTTTTTGACCATGTATTCCCCGATCAGCGTCTGTGGTCGGCTCAGGGCTATGTCCTGACTCTCGACCCCGCCCTGTCGAGCCGCGAAACCGGCATTGCCGTGCTGCATATCGCCAATCCGGACACCAGCTTTGCCCCGGACCGTATCCAACGCGTCGGCAAGGCGGTTCCCGATCCGCGGTCGCCGCTGTTCATGCTGTCACATCCGCGCGGAGGATCGATGCAGTTCCAGCACTGTGGCGCGGTTCACGCCGATCCGGCCTACCTGCCCGCCAAGACGTTTGAACACTCGTGCGAGAGCGATTTCGGCGATCTGGGCGCTCCGATCTTTGACGCCGCCACCGGCGCGGTCGTCGGGCTGCACCTCAGCCACCAGTTGTCGACCGGGCGCCGCTTTGCCCAGCAGACGCTGGATCTGGCCAACTGGATCGGCGACCAGCAATAGTCCAGGACTGCGAAACCCCGCCCCCGCCCCGCTTGGGCGGGGGCTTTGCCGTCTTTGGCAGTTCGGGTCGAAAGTGATATGAATTTCTGAGTTGGATGAAGGATTTTCCATGCGTTTTATATCTCTTGCCTTGCTTGCAGGTCTCGCCCTTTCGTTTTCCCCCACTGCAAGTGCCGCCTGCGAGGGGGACAATTGCTCTTTGCCCGACGATGACACCGTGCGCGCGCTGGCGCGCGGGGTCGGTCGGATCGACATCCTGCTTCGTGAAGGCGCGGGCTATTGCTCTGGTTTTGTTGTCGCGCCGACCATCGTCGCCACGTCCTGGCATTGTGTTCCCGGCAAGATGCAGGTGGATGGCTACCCCACCGCGCTGATTTCCGGCATCTTGCTAGACTACACCGCAAAGGACGGTCAGGGCGCGGAAACGCGTTACCTGTACTTTGATCCCCGCATGGGGTCCGAAGGGTTCGGCGTCAGCTTTCTGCAACTGATCGACCCCAAGGCCGAGTTCGAAGAAGATCGCGTCATGACCCTCTCGGCTGAACCGCGCGAACCGGGACAACCTTTGGCCGCGCTGGTGCATGAGAAAGGCGCCCCAATGCGTTATGTGATCGACGGCTGCGCCGTGACCGAAAAGGGTGATGCTGGCGACGATGTGGTCCTGCACAATTGCGCAATCGGGGATGGTGCGCCCGGCGCGCCGCTGCTGGACCCTGACAGCGGCGAGGTTGTGGCCATTCACTTGTCTGTGGGCAAGGATGGCAGTTCGCGCGCACGCAGCGCCGCCGCGTTGCTGCGGCTCCTGCCGCCATCCGAGGCCAAATGACACGGCTTGAAGCTGGGCTCGGAGATGCCTAGATCCTTGGTCAAAGCCATCTGAGGGGGAATGATATGCACCTGCCACCGAAAGTAACGGACCGCGCGTTTGCGCGCCTGGCCGAAATCGGCGCCAGGACAGACGGCAAGGCATTGCGCGTGGCCGTAGAGGGCGGCGGCTGTTCCGGCTTTCAGTATGAGATCAAACTGGACGCTCCGGCGGACGACGACTTGGTGATTGCAGGGGGCGACGAGCAGGTGATTGTCGATCCGGTCTCACTGCCGTTCCTGTCCGGGGCCGTGATCGACTTTTCGGACGAATTGATCGGTGCGCGGTTTGTGATCGAAAACCCGAATGCCACCAGTTCCTGTGGCTGCGGGACGTCTTTTTCGATCTGAGACCCGTCCAGTGGCGGCGCTGGGTTTGCTCATCCCTCAGCAGAAAGACATGAAAAAGGGCGTCCACTGCGGACGCCCTTGTCATTTTCGCGTCTTTAGTTTCGTCACCAGATCACTCTGCCGGGATGACCCGAGCGCGACCAAGGTGTTCCTCAAGGATCAGCCACATACCAGAGCCAACCACCAGCATTACCCCCGCCCATGTGCCGATTGTCGGGATCTCGCCAAAGGCCAGAAAGCCGATCACCACCATCCAGACAAATTGCAGGTTCATCAGCGGCGTGGCGACATAGGCAGGCAGCAGGCGCAGCGCCTCTGCCACAATATAGCGGGCGGCGAACAGAGCAGCGGCATAGGCGGTGACCCAGCCCATGTCGGTCAGGCTCATGGGTTTCCAGACAAAGGGCAGCGCTGCGGCCATGGTCACCATCAACGCGGCATTTGGCCAGAACACCTGCGCCAGAGGTGCGCGTTCTGCCTTGGCGATGACGCGGGCCGCCAGCATCGACCCGCAGCCGGTGACGGCGGCCAACAGCGCCCAGCCATGGCCCGCCTGCGCGTTCGACACGCCTCCCGGCATCAGGAACAGGATACCGCCCGCCCCCAGGGCCAGCGCCGCCCAGGCGGCCGGGCGCGGTGTCTCATTCAGAACCGGACCGGACAGCACGGCGGCGATCAGCGGGATCAACCCGATAAAAAGAAAGACGTCGGCAAAGGGCAACAGGCGAAAGGCCTGAAAGAACGCGACCGAGGCGACAACCGTCAGAACCGATCTCACGATCATGGGTTTTCTGGACCGGATGCGCAGACCCGGCCCCGTGTCATTGGCCTGCGCGCCCGCAAGCGCGAAGGCCATGACCAGCGCCGAGGACAACACAAACAGTTGCGGCGCGGCGTAGCCACCGGCAATGAACTTGGTGATACCGTCTGCCGCGGCCATCATGCCGGTGTAGGCGACGATCAGCGCGGCCCCGACCATTGCGCTGGAAAGAACAACCCGGTTCATGCGCGACCCGCCCGGGCGAAACCCTCGAAATAGGCATCGAACAGCGCACTTGACTTCACGGCAACATTGAGAACGTCGCGGGCCTGCGGCGATAGCGACGGCTCCATCATTGGCCGCATCCGACCCCAGTCGCCAGAGCGGTGGTCAAGACCGTAGATTGCCTGGCTGAGTTCGCGCAGGACAGTCTGCGCGCGTGCCCCGCTCTTGAAGTGCAGGCGGTCATCGCAGACAGGTTTGCGGAACAGCGCAGAGCCTGTGACCGCCTGATGCCAGTTGCACACCAGATATTCGTGGTAGTCGTCATTGACCGACGCCGAGGTATCGGCGGTGACCCCATAAGCGGCGGTTTCCTGTTCCAGCCATGCGGTCCAGACTGCTGGCGGCGTGCGACCTGCATAGTGCAGCGCGATGCACACCTCGGCCACCAGATCCGCGTTCTGATCCAGAAAGGCGGTCAGCCCTGCGAAATGCAGGCTCTGGATTGCCTCGTCCGGCAGACCGGGATCGCGGCGGCCATATTCCGACAGGTAGTAGACGATATGGGTCAGCTCATACGCGGCTTTCTTGTTGGGCAATGCAAAGGTTGCAGTGCGGGCGCAGAAGGCACGCAACCGATCGTCCAGACCGGCGTCGCGGATCGGATCAATGCCGCGACGGGACATCAGGCGACGCGCCTCGGCCCGTTGCAGGTCCGAAAGCTCGGCCTCTGCCAGCCCTTCGCGGGCTGCGAAATCCACCATCTTCTGCGCCTGGTGTCCCGGCATCCCGAGATCTTCGAGATCCAGCGCCAGCGACAGCAAAAAGCGGTAGTATTGCGGAAAGAATTCCAGCCGGGTCACCGCGTCGGCATAAAACCCCGCGTGTCGCGCCAACGCCTCTGGCGCAACGGTCTGTCCGGTACATTCCAGAATATTCAGAAGTTCAGCATTTTCCTTCAACCAGAACACGTCATCGCCGGTGCGGCGGTGATCGGCAAAGGCTCCCAGAAGCGCGGTAATCCGCGCTTCCAGTGGGGGTATCCGGGACGGGACGGTCAGTTGGATGATATTGCTCATCGCTGGGTTCTCCTGCTGTCTTGCGGCAGAGCGACCCCGCCCCGCCCGGGTATCGGTGGTATGGATCAGGCGCGCGTCGGGCCGGACCAGCTGGTAAAGGCCTGAACGCTATCGCCGGTTTCGGTATCGCCTGTCACCGGACCGGACCACGAGGTGAACGCCTCGACGTTGTCGCCTGCATCGCGGTCGCCTGCGGTGGGGCCAGACCAGGACGTGAAGGCCTGCACATTGTCGCCACGCTGAGCGTCGCCAGTC
>NZ_FZON01000015.1:0-76729 GCF_900188425.1 Antarctobacter heliothermus | reverse complement strand
GCGGTGGGGCCAGACCAGGACGTGAAGGCCTGCACATTGTCGCCACGCTGAGCGTCGCCAGTCACCGGACCGGACCACGAGGTGAACGCCTCGACCTGGCCACCCCTATCCATCTCGGCAGTTGCAGGACCCGACCATGAGGTGAATGCTTCGACAGCATCGCCCGTTTCGCGTGTGCCGGTCGTCGGACCGGACCAGGATGTGTAGGCTTCGACTGAGCCGCCCGAGAAGAGGTCGCCTTCGGCCGGGCCAGACCACGAGGTGAACGCCTCGACGGCGTCACCGACAAAGGCACTCGTTTCCGCGCTGGAAACGATTTCTTCAGGGCTATGGATCTTGATGAGGGCAGTCATGGTGTCGCTCCTTGTCCAGGTTGAGCTGCTATGCCCTTGAAATCTGCAATCAAAAGCTGTTTGCAAAAAAGTTAATTCTTGTTAAGGTTGTTTAAGAAATTGTTTATCCACAATTTCGATTCGGGCAGCCGTTTCGAAACCCGTCACAATACGGCTTATCCACAGAAACAAATTTCCTGTGGATAGTTTCAAACTTTGCAGGGCAACGCCGCTTTGCAAACTCGAAGACGTGCGATTCAACCCCGAATCATATGAACTACCCTGGGTGTTTTGTGGCGCGCTGGACGCCAATAGGTTGCAACGGTGACACAACGCTCAACCCAACTGATACAATTCAGCACTTTTTCTGCGGCGCTTGACCGGACCCGTGTTGCCTGCAATCCATGAGAACCGCACCGGCAGGAGACCGCGCCATGAAAATCGCCACATTCAACATCAACGGAATCAAGGCACGCCTGTCGGCCGTGCTGGACTGGCTGGACGAGGCACAGCCCGACGTTGTGCTGTGCCAAGAGATCAAGTCGGTCGACGAGAATTTCCCGCGAGAGCCCTTTGAGGATCGCGGCTATAACGTCGAGACCCACGGTCAGAAAAGCTTTAACGGGGTTGCGATCCTGTCCAAACGTCCGCTGGAGGACGTTCGACGCGGGCTGCCCGGCGATGACAGCGATGAACAGGCCCGCTGGATCGAGGCCACAGTGATGGGCGACACGCAGGCCGTGCGCGTCTGCGGGCTGTATTTGCCCAACGGCAACCCGACCCCCGGCCCCAAATACGACTACAAACTGGCCTGGATGGACCGGCTGGAGGCCCGCGCCCGCGATTTGATGGCCGAGGAAATGCCCGCACTGATGGCGGGTGACTACAACGTCATCCCGCAGGCCGAGGATGCCGCCCGCCCCGAGGTCTGGACCGAGGACGCGCTGTTCCTGCCGCAAACCCGCGCCGCGTTCCGCCGCATCCTGAACCTTGGCTTTACCGAGGCGTTCCGCGCCCGCACGCAGGCGCCGGGATACTACAGTTTCTGGGACTATCAGGCGGGCGCATGGCAAAAGAACAACGGCATCCGCATTGATCACCTGTTGCTGACCCCCGCCGCCGCCGATCTGATGACCGATTGCCAGATCGACTCTGCCATCCGCGGCCGCGAGAAACCTTCGGACCATGTGCCGGTCTGGATCGACCTCGCGGCCTGAGGTCGCGGGGACGCCGCTTGCACGCCCCCGTATGACACCCTATTTCTGTCGGAAACACCGAAACGAGCGGAGCCGCCCATGCCGATGTACGCCAAGGAACTTGAGGATCTGCTGCGCCAGTCCTTTCCCGACGCCAAGATCTCTGTCGATGGACAGGACGGGGTCCACATGTCGGCCCTCGTCATCGACGAAAGCTTTCGTGGCATGAACCGTGTGCAGCAGCAGCGGGCGGTTTACGGCGCGCTCAAAGGCAAGATGGACGGTCCCGACGGTGCATTGCATGCGCTGGCCCTGACCACCAAAGCGCCCGACTGATGGGCGGGCCGCAGGCTGGGTGCTGAACGCACTGCTGAACGCGGCGCTTGGAATTTACGACGCGGTCACCCTTTTGCTTTGCAGGTTGCCGCAATTTCTCAGACACGGACCGCGTCGTTGACGGGTCCTAGGACAAATACGCCGGCGGGCGTGGAAACGGAGACAGATATGAGCGATGCCAAGACCCAGATCGACGAAACCGTAAAAGCCAATGACGTCGTGCTCTTCATGAAGGGCAACAAAACCATGCCTCAGTGTGGCTTTTCCAGCCGCGTGGCGGGTGTGCTCAACTACATGGGCGTCGAGTACAACGACGTGAACGTGCTGGCGGACGATGCAATCCGTCAGGGCATCAAGGACTACTCCGACTGGCCGACCATTCCGCAGCTGTACGTCAAAGGTGAATTCGTTGGCGGCTGCGACATCATCACCGAGATGACCCTGTCCGGTGAACTGGACCAGCTGTTCGAGGCCAATGGCGTCGCCTACGACAAGGACGCCGCAGAGAAGATCCGCGAAGCCAACGGTTGACCCAAGGTCAAGCGTCGGAAAAAATGTGATGGCGGGCAGGTCCAACCTGCTTGCCATTTTCATTTTTGGCGTTTGAACACTGGAGAGGTGCCATGGACTTGTTTGTCATCTTCGCCCTGATCCTTGCATCTTTTCTAGGGACCGGGCTGATCGCTTTTGCAGTCCGGCGCGGACACCAGAAACGCGAGCAGCTAAGGGCATTTTCAGCTAAACATGGCTGGACCTATCACCACACGCCCTCAACCGGCGGGCGCGGCAGCCGGACGGTGATTTCGGACCCGTCCGAGGGGTGGGAGCTGGTCCAGTACGTCCAGACAGGCGGAACACAGGGCGGCAGTTCGCGGCGCTGGACGCAGTTCACCCAACCCCGGTTGGCGCTGGACTCTGGGTTGGCGCTGCTGGGACCGGAGATCCCGGCAAAGACCGCAGCCATGGCAGAGATGATGCTGGCCAAGACTGGCGGCGGCATGATCGGAAAGATGCTGCTGGACCGGATGACAGGCGGGTTGGGCGGCGAGGCGGCAGATTTGCGCGCGGTGTCCGGCGACGGGCGCGGTACAATGTTCGCAACGCCGGGATGTGAGACCGCCCTGGCCCCGGTGCGGGACGTGCCCGAACTGATCGAGGCACGCAAAGGGTTGAACGAGGCGATGCAGCCCGTGGTGTCGCTGGGGCGTGAAGGGCTGCGGATCAAGCGGACCGGGCTGTTGCGCGACACCGATGACATGCTTCGATTTGTCGATCTGGGGCGTGCGCTGAGCCAAAAGTTGAACGGGTGACGCAAGCTGCGTGCAAGACGAACGGGGCACCAGGCTGCTTTGGGGACAGGACGATGCGCGGTTGCCGCACCGTCGCCCCGCCACCGGCCCATTGACCAACAGGCCGTTTACCCGGCCTGCGCCTCATCAAATGTATTGGCCAGCGCCTCGGCTCGGGCGGCGATTTCGGCCAGCGCGTCGGTCAGATCGTCCGGTATGACCGCCACCTCGACTTTTTCCGGCGCAGGCGCAGGCTGTGCCTTGAGTTCGGACAGCTCACCCTCGACGGCCTTGAGCTTGTCCTGCGCTTCACGCAGCCGTTCCTCCAGCCCCGCGGTCTTGTCTGCCAGCATCAGCCCGGCCATCAGCAACATCCGCGCCTCGGGCATCCGACCGATCTGGGTCACGAGCACCTGGGCCTCTGTGTCCAGTAGCTGGGCCGCCGACAGCAGGTACTGTTCTTCGCCTTGTTGGCAAGCCACCTCAAAGCTGCGCCCGCCGATCTTGATCTCGACTTCCATCTGGCTCATCCCTGCCTCCCGTCATCTGCGGCCTCTGCCAAAAGCGGCGTCAACGCGTCCAGCACCGCCCCGGTCTCTGCCGCATCGGCAGAGCGAGCGGCACGCAGCGCCTCCAGTTCGGCCTCCATGCCGCGATTGATCAATTCAGGCTCGCCCACGCCCTGGGCGTTGGCCTCGCGCAGCGCGGCATTGGCAGCCATCAACTCTTCATTTGCGGCGCGCAATTTCTGCAATTCGGCGTCCAGCGCCGCTAACGACGTAGCACCTGCGGGTTCAGACCCGGTGGCGGCCTCCGACTCTGCCATGCGCGCCTTGAGCACACGCAGCCGCTCTTGCAGCTGGGCATTGGCCATCTGTTCTTCGTCGAGCGCCTCTTTCAACTCTGTGACTTCGGGCGTATCCCCCGCATCCACCTCGGCGTCCGACGCAGCGCGTGCCTCTGCCAGAGCGCGCTCCATCTCTGCGGCGGCGTCAGAGCGTGCTGCTGACACTGCGGCGTCAAGGTCGGCCTCGGCCTGTTCCCGCGCGGCGGCAAAGGCCTCTCGCGTCTGGGCCAGTTCCTGCTCGGCGGCCTCTGCCCGGCCGCGCAATGCCTCATAATCCTCAGGCGCAGGGCCGGGGTTCAACCCGTCGATCCCCTGCCCGATGCGATCCAGTGCGCGCGTGATGCGCGACTGCAAGTCCTCGATCTGGCTCATCTGCCCTGCTTCGTCCTCTTGCCCGGCCCCGTGCACGCAATGCACGGAGCGCCTTTTCCCTGTGGACCGAATCGCCGCACATTGGGTTCCCGAAAGTTTAACAAGCGAAAAAGGAAAATGCGCCCCCTTATCTTCCAAGGCCTTAGGCGACGGCCTTCATGCGGGGCGCGGCGCATCGCTTGCACTTCGCCGCGTGGCTGCTATTGACGCGGCAAAACCCCCAGCCAGAGGATCGAAACCCGGTGGATATCCAAGAGCTTCGCACCCGCAATCCGGATCACTGGATGCGCGCCACGGCCATCCGCGCGCTTGCGCTTGACGCTGTCGCGGCCGCCAATTCAGGTCACTCGGGCATGCCTATCGGCATGGCCGACGTTGCCACCGTGCTGTTCTCGAAGCACCTCAAATTCGACGCAGCACAGCCCGAATGGGCGGATCGGGATCGCTTTATCCTGTCCGCAGGCCATGGCTCGATGCTGTTGTATGCGCTGCTGTATCTGTGCGGCGATGCCGAGATCACGCTGGAGCAGGTCAAGAATTTCCGCCAACTGGGCGCCAAGACCGCCGGTCACCCGGAAAACTTTCTGGCCAAGGCGATCGAGACGACAACCGGCCCGCTGGGTCAGGGCATTGCCAACTCAGTCGGGTTCGCCATCGCAGAGGAAAACCTGCGCGCACGGTTTGGCCGGAAACTGATCGACCACCACACCTATGTCATCGCAGGCGACGGCTGCCTGATGGAGGGTGTCAGCCATGAGGCCATCGGCCTTGCCGGGCGTCTGGAACTGGGCCACCTGATTGTCTTCTGGGACAACAATGACATCACCATCGACGGCAAGGTGTCGCTGTCGGACCGCACCGATCAGGTCGCGCGGTTCAAGTCATCAGGCTGGCACGTTCAGGAAATCGACGGCCACGATCCAGAGGCCATCGACGCCGCCATCGTCGCGGCCAAAAAGACCGACCAGCCGTCGATGATCGCCTGCAAGTCGCATATCGCCCTTGGCCACGCGGCGCAGGACACCTCCAAGGGTCACGGCGCATTGACCAACGATGACCAGAACAATGCTGCCAAGGCGGCGTGGGGCTGGACATCTGCACCGTTCGACATCCCCGCCGAAATCAAGTCCTGGTGGGAAGCGGCCGGATCGCGCGGTGCGGCGGATCGGACCGAATGGGAAACCCGTCTGGGCGACATGAGCGCGACCCGTCAGGCCGAATTCACCCGCGTAATGTCCGGCGAAACACCGAAAAAGCTGTCCGCGGTGATCAAGGCGCTGAAAAAGCAGGTGTCCGAAACCGCGCCCAAGGTGGCCACACGCAAGGCGTCCGAAATGGCGCTGGAAGTGATCAACCCGGTGATGCCGGAAACGCTGGGCGGCTCTGCCGACCTGACTGGATCGAACAACACGCTGACCGGCGATCTGGGGGTCTTTGACACCGACAACCGCAAGGGCCGCTACATCTACTACGGTATCCGTGAGCATGGCATGGCCTCGGCGATGAACGGCATGGCGCTGCATGGCGGCGTGCGCCCCTATGGCGGCACCTTCATGGCGTTCACCGACTACGCCCGCCCCGCGATGCGGCTGGCGGCGCTGATGCAGACACCCACGGTCTTTGTCATGACCCACGATTCCATCGGTCTGGGCGAAGACGGCCCAACCCACCAGCCGGTCGAACACCTGGCAATCTCGCGCGCCACACCAAACATGCTGGTGTTCCGCCCCGCTGACACGGTTGAAACCGCCGAAGCCTGGGAAATCGCCCTACGCCAGACCGGCACCCCGTCTGTGCTGTCGTTGACTCGTCAGGGGCTGCCCACCGTGCGGTTGGAACACAAGAACGCCAACCTGACGGAAAAAGGCGCCTATGTGCTGGCCGACGCAGAGGGCAAGCGTCAGGCGATCCTGATGGCGACCGGCTCTGAGGTGTCGATTGCCATGGCCGCGCGCGATCTGTTGCAGGCCGAAGGGATCGGCACGCGGGTTGTGTCCATGCCGTGCTGGGAGCTGTTCGAGGCACAGGACGAAAGCTATCGCCGTCGCGTGTTGCCGGGTGGTCCGGTACGCGTCGCGGTTGAGGCTGCTGTCCGCTTTGGCTGGGACCACTGGCTGTTCGGGGAGCGCGGCAAGCGTGACAAGGGCGCGTTTGTCGGCATGCCGGGCTTTGGCGCGTCCGCCCCGGCCGAAGAGCTGTTCAAGCATTTCGGCATCACCGCCGAGGCGGTGGCCGAAAAGGTCAAAGAGATGCTCTGAGCGTCCTTTGCTTACAACACGCAAAGACGGGCCGGAAACACCAGTTTCCGGCCCGTCTTCTTTTCTGCTGTGCGTTGACACCTGTTCTTTCAGAAGGCCGGAAGAGACCGGCAGAGGCCGGATGAAGGCGGATGAGGCCGCAAAAACAGAGGTTTACGAGGGGTGCGGCGGGAGCGGACCGAGGTCGCGTGAAATTGCAGAGATACGCGAAAATCGGCCTGTGCGGCGGGTGTGGTGAGCTTCCGGTGGCGTCACGGGCCTCGTGCGGAGCGATCCGGCTAAGTGCCGTTTAACGCGGCATAAATCGCGCTCAAAAAGGCGTTGAAGTGGGTGTTTTGCGCGCGACCCCGGAGTTTGGAACATGGAACCGGGGTTCCAGCTTAGGGGTGGAGTTCCACCTTAGGCATTTTATTAAACAAGACAAGGCGTTAGAGGGGTTTAGCCTTGGGGGCGGGGCGCGCGCAAGATGGAACCGATTTCAAGGGCAGATCGATCGAAGAGGAAGCTCATCGTCAGGCCATGAAGCCATCTTGGGTTGGCCTGCGATGTTGGCACCGCCCGCGTCAGCAACGTTCTGGACCGTCACTGAGAACGTGATCTGATCCTCATCCTCAACAATGCCTCGGATGCGAGGGTCGATATGCATCGCGACGCGCCCGGTGGCATCCTCCCCCGGCAGTAGTGCGCCTCCAAGGGTAATAAAGTCGGTCACCGCCCTGCTCGCCAGCGGCGTGGGGCGGCCTGGGTAGTGCGCTGCTACCTCGACATGCAACCCGGAGAACGCAATCCCTGACCGGTTGGTAGCGGTGACGTCCGCTCGTATCAGGCGCTCATCAATCGAGTAGAGCGAACCCTCAGAAACCTCAACGGCTTGGCTCAAGCAGTCAAGGATGGGATCAGCTTGGGCCGCTGACGACAAGCTGAGCGCCAGGGTGGCAGTCAAAGAGGTGAGGGTGTTGCGGGTCATGATGCCTCCATTTTCGCCTAGGTACATCTAATCCAACCAAGTGTGAGCGGACCACACAACCTCCCCAAGAAGCTGCAGGCTATCCATGTCGGGGCCTTCGCGCAACTCGGTCTCGTGATCAGGGTTATCGGAAAGCAGAAGGATCATGCGCCCCGGTATCGCCTCGAGGCGTTTGACACGAGCCTCGCCATCCCGGTCGACGAAGGCGTAGATGCGCCGGTTTCTAACCTGCTTTCGACGCACGTCGATCATCACGAGATCGGTGTCGTATAGGGTTGGCCGCATGCTGTCCCCGCGAACGGATAGGATGTAGGCGGAGGTAGGAGATATGCCGCTGCGCGCCAACCAGTCACGCCGGAAGGCGAGGGTCGATGTTGGTTCACCCTCGTCGTTAAACGCCCCGCCGCCGGCGGCGAGTTGCGCATCGTATCGCGGGATCGAGGCGAACTCCTCACCATCTATCTCGGTCGTGTAGATGCGACCATCTTCGCGCGGCGGGCCGATATAGAAGTCCAGGCCCAACGCATCGCAAATCTGCCTGGCACGGTTCAGAGGGGTCCCAGCCTTCTTTGCGCCCCTCAGGACATTCCGGATAGCGTCCGGCGGCAAATTATATTCCTTTTCAACGGCATACGCCCGCTTGCCGAGCTGCTGTAAGCGCTCGGAGACGATATCCGCAAAGGCTTTTTCGGCGCGCTCCATGATTCGGGGAATTTACCGAACTTAGCTCGTCTTGACTATCGGTAAATCTACCGGCATAAATATCGGTAAGGTTACGGATTGAGGCGAGCCATGAACAAAACAATGCTGATCAGGCTTGGCGAGGCATATGGGCAGCACTGCGGACTGAAGCTATCCACCGTCTCGACCTACGCGGCCGGCGACGGGAAGTTTTTAGGCAGCCTGAAGGGCGCTGCTGGATGCACGATCCGTCGCGCAGATCGCGTCCTGAACTGGTTCGACGATCACTGGCCCTGCGATCTCGAATGGCCCGCCGACATTCCGCGCCCCTCCGGCAAGTCGGAGGACGCCGCATGATCCACCCCACCCCAACCCGCAAGGAGACCTTCATGCAGATGAATGACGCAATGGAGACCCGGTTATACCTGGTCAATCGCGCCCTCGACGCCGGGCTGCAGCCAGCCGAGGCGCTGGGGCAGGCCCGCGCGCTGTGGGATTTCGTGCAGAGGCCATATGGCGCCGATGGCGCGATCGAGGCGGTGGATTACCGCGGCGCCATCGGCGCGGACGGCGGTGTCGTCGGCATTGCCCTGCACGAGAATGGCGCCTGGCGGCGCGTGGATGCGGCGGGTCGCACGCTTCATCATGAGCGGACGTATTTCGACACGCATCCGGTCTGGGCGGGCATCCGCGACGTGCCGACACATGTGGATGTGGCCACCGTGGAAATCCCGTGCTTCTGGGTGCGCAGCGAGCGGCGCGGCGACGAGCGGCTCTGGCTGGTCTCGCCCTGCGCGCGCCCCGGCTACCGCCTGCACCCGGCCTTCCTGCGCCCCGACGGCACCGCCTGTTCGGTGCTGCGCGTCGGCAAGTATCCGGCTTCGGAGCGCGAGGGTCGCATCGCCGGAGAGGCGGGCAACAAGCCCTGGACCGGAGTGACCATCGATGACGCGCGCGAGCGCTGCGCGGCGCTGGGTCAGGGCTGGCGGCTCTATTCGATCTACGACCTGGCGGCGATCCAGCTCTTGATGCTGATCGAGACCGGCGATCCGGATATGCAGGGCGCGCTGGGGCGCGGCAATGCCGACGGCGGAGGGGTCAAGCCCACCGGCGAGACATCGGCCGTCTGGCGCGGCATCCATGATCTGTGGGGCAATGTCTGGCAGTTCATCGACGGGCTGCAGCTGGCCGAGGATGGCGAGATCGTGCTTTGGAGCGCCGACATGCCGGGTGGTGACGACTGGGTCGCGACCGGCGCGCGCTACGGCCCCGGCGAGAAGGATGGCTACCCGGTCGACTTCCACGACGAGCGCGGCTCCGGCTTCGACCTGTCGCCGCTCTTTCTGCCCTCGGAGGTCGAGACGGACAAGGAGGCCGCGGTCATCCCCGATCGGGTCTGGGGGCACTGGTCGGGGCGCGCCACCGTCGCCCTGAGTGGGGGCAGCTGGGACCACGGCTCGCGTGCCGGCGTGTTCGCCCTCAGCCTGCGCAACCCGCGCTCGAGCGCGGGTTCGAGCATCGGGTTTCGGCCCGCTTTCGCACTCTGAAATCCGCACCCCTGCGCCCTGCCGGTCCGCCGGCAGGCGGGCCGATCACCGCCAACGAAACGCCAACCCGGAGGACATCAAATGACCCACCCCAAACGCGGACTGCCCGGGGCGCTGGACGCGCCCGACGTGGCCCAGGACATCGCGCGCATACCGCAGGCCGACCGCGTCAAGCTGGCGATCCTGCTGGTGCGCGATGTGGAGGACGGGCGCTGCATCGGCCCGCTGAGCCGGCTGGCCGAGGAAGCCACGGCCGCCAGCGGCCGCATCCTGCGCCGCCAATTCGAACAGGAGTGCGGATGATGGAGAGCGGTTTCTTTGATCTCGAGAGCGCGAAAGCCCACGCGAAAGCCAGGGCACGTTGGGTTGCTCGGGAGCGAGCGGCCGCGCGGGCCGCTCGCGCTACCCGGCATTCATTCTCTGCCGACAAAATCGACCACGCGGCGCTTGAGGTCAGCTGCCGCGTCGGCCTGCTCGTCACTAACGGAATTGCCGGCGGTGAGCAGTGCGTCACGGTATCTGTCGAGGCTCGTCAGCATCCGCTCACCCAGCCCATCGAGGTCAGTGTCGATGTGCAGAATGAGGGTCGCTAGCATGTCTTCGAGGACCTCAACACGCCGCTCCAAAGGTGCGGAGCCCAAGTTCTCCAGTTCGTCCATGAGTTTCCTCCATCTGGTTGTTGGCGCTTCCGATGGTAGGGAACGCCCCGGCCGCACGCCACCACTCACGGAGCCCCGCGGCCGGGGCGGCTTTATCCGGCGCCTGATCCGGTATCTCGACAACAGCCTGCTGGGCGATGCGCTCGGCGCGGTGGCGCTGTTCGCCCTGCTTTTCGCGGCGCTCTGGTTGCCGGAGGTGCTGCGATGATCTTCGAGATACGCAAGCACGGCTTCGGCTGGGCTGTCTTCGAGGGCGGCAAGCCCGTGACGCCGGAGGTGTCGACCCGGCACCTGGCGGAGACCAAGCGCGACCGGCTGGTGGCCGAGCGCCAGCGCCGCCCGCGCGACTGCCTGCGCTGCGGCGCGGAGTTCCTGTCGACCGGGCCGGGCCACCGCATGTGCAACCACTGCCGCCAGGTCGCGGGCGAGGTCGACCCGCAGATGGTGCCGTGATGCACGCCGCGCCGCTCACCTCCCCGCGCCTGCAGCGCGTGCTGGCCGTCCTGAAGGACGGGCGCCCGCACACGACGCGCCAGATCGTGCGGTCGGCCGGGGTGTGCGCGGTGAACAGCTGCATCGCCGAGCTGCGCCAGCACGGCGCGGAGATCACCTGCACGCGCGAGCGGCGCAAGGACCGGCTGATCTGCCGATACACGATGACGAAAGGACCGAGGGATGCGTGACGCCAAACTGATCGACCTGCCTGTAGATGAGATCGACCGCGTGACGCCTCTGCGTGAAAAGGCGGTGGAGATCATCAAGGCGTCGGTTGAAGAGGTCGGCGCGATCCGGGACCCGATCCACGTCAGGAAGGCCAGGGATGGGTACCAGCTGATCGACGGCCGGCACCGCCTGGAAGTCGCGCGCCAGCTCGGACACGAGACGATCTCGGCCAAGGTTTGGGAATGCACCCTCGATCAGGCGCGGCTGATGGAGGCCGACGCGAACGTGTCCTTTACGCACATGCAGCCGCTCGATCTGGCGGTGAGCCTGGCGGCGCGCAAGGACATATACGAGACCTTGCACCCGGAGACTGCACGCGGCACGGCGGGCGCGCTCGCCAAGCACGGCAGGCAACGGACAAATTTGTCCTTTGCAGAATTCGTGGGCGATCTGGTCGGCCTTTCGCCACGTCAAGTCCGGAGAATTGTGTCGGCGGGGGCGGCTCTGACTTCCGATCAGGTGCGGTGGCTTCGCGCGGCACCCAAGTCGCCAACCATGTCCGACCTTCAGGCTATCTCGAAAATCACGGACGACGCCGAGCGCGCAAAGGTCTGCCTCGCGCTCTCGAACGGTGAGGCCGGGACCGTCAACGCCGCCCGCAAGGCGTATCGCCAGGGCGATGTCGAGCCCGCGCCCAAGGACCCCGTTGAAGAGGGGTTTCAAGGACTGATGAAGGCATGGACGCGCGCGCCGATGGCGGCGCGGCGCCGGTTTCTCGACCACATGTCCGAGGACATCGAGCAGATGGGGTGGGATCGCGATGAGTGAGCGCCGCCCGGATCGCGAATGGTGGACCGCCGCCGAGCTGGCGGAGGCCGCGCTGCCGGACCTTCCGGCCACATGTCGAGGCGTTGACAAGACCGCCAAGCGGCAGGGCTGGCGGCAGGCGCCGGGCGCGGCGCGACGGCGCAAAAGCCGCGGCGGCGGGTGGGAGTATCACTGGACGCTGCTGCCGAGCCGCGCGCAGCAGGCGCTGCTGGCGCAGGCCGCGCCACCCCCCGTCACCCCCGCGCCGGTGGACCGCGAGGCGCTCTGGGCGCGCTTCGACCGGCTGGCGGAGCACACGAAGCGCAAGGCGTACCGCGCCCTGGAGGCGGTGCAGACCGTCGAGGCGCTGGAGCGCGGCGGGATGACGCGCGATCTGGCCTGCCACCAGGTGGCGCGCCAGTTCGATTGCAGCGCGCGCACGGTCTGGAACTGGCTGGGCCGGGTCGAGGGGGTGCGCAGCGACGATCGCCTGCCCCATCTGGCGCCCCGCCACGGCACCGCCGTGCGCGGCGAGACATCGGCCGATTGCAGCCCCGAGTTCTGGGAGGTGCTCAAGGCCGATTACCTGCGGCTCGAGCAGCCGAGTTTCTCGGCCTGCTATCGCCGCGCGGTGCGCATCGCCAAATCCGAAGGCTGGACCACGCTGCCCGAGCGCACGATGCGCCGCCGGCTGGAGGCGGAGGTTCCCGAAACCACGATCCTGCTCTGCCGCCAGGGCGTCGAGGCACTCAAGCGGCTCTACCCGTCGCAGATCAGGGACCGCACCGCGCTGCACGCGATGGAGGCGGTCAACGCCGACTACCACCGCTTCGACGTGTTCGTGCGCTGGCCGCGCTACGAGGGCGACAATGAGTGCGAGATCATCCGACCCCAGCTGGTCGCGTTCCAGGACATCTATT
Source organism: Antarctobacter heliothermus (assembly GCF_900188425.1). GTDB lineage: Bacteria > Pseudomonadota > Alphaproteobacteria > Rhodobacterales > Rhodobacteraceae > Antarctobacter > Antarctobacter heliothermus. The sequence goes on along the minus strand of NZ_FZON01000015.1, from coordinate 63,855 downwards.
CGGGGCGCATCGTGAGCTGGCGTGTCGACCGGACGCCGAACAAGGTGGGCGTGAGCCTCGCGCTGGGCGACATGATAGAGCGCTTCGGTATCCCCGAGCACATCCTTCTCGATAACGGCCGCGAGTTCGCCAACAAGTTCCTCACCGGGCAGGTGCCGACGCGCTACCGCTTCAAGGTCAAGGACGACGACATTCCCGGCATCCTCAAGACGCTGGGATGCGAGGTCCACTGGGCCATGCCCTATAGCGGGCAGTCCAAGCCGATCGAACGCGCCTTCCGCGATTTCTGCGACGACATCTCCAAGGATCCGCGCCTGGCCGGCGCCTATACCGGCAACCGGCCCGACGCGAAGCCGGAGAACTACGGCAATCGCGCGATCTCGCTGGAGGACTTCCTCGCGGTGCTGGCCGAGGGCATCGAGGAGCACAACGCGCGCCCCGGCCGCCGCGGTCAGACCACGCAGGGGCGGAGCCTGCTGGAGACCTTCGAGGACAGCTACGCGACCGCGCCGATCCGCAAGGCGACCGAGGAGCAGCGCCGGCTCTGGTTGATGGGGGCCGAGGGTCTGCACGCGAACAGCCGCAACGGCGAGATCAAGCTCATGGAGAACAAGTACTGGGCGCCCTGGATGCACCAGATCGCCGGGCGCCGCGTGGTCGCGCGGTTCGACCCCGCCGACCTGCATGCCGGGCTGCATCTCTATGGGCTCGACAGCGCCTATATCGGCCACGCCGAGTGCATAGAGAAGGGGGGCTTTTTCAGCCTGGAGGATGCGCGCAACCACGCCGCCGCCAAGCGCCACTTCGTCAAGAAGGAGCGCGCCGCCGCCGATGCGCTGCAGCGGATGCGCGCCGCGGAGGTTGGCGGCTACCTGGATGCCGCCCGGCCGACCGGCGAGACGCCGGCCGCCGAGGCGCAGGTCGTTCGCCCGACCTTCAACAGCAAGCCCAAGGCGGCGGCCGTCTACACGCCGCGCGAGCGCAGCCCCGAGGAGGATGCCGCGCACCAGGCCGTAGTGGCGGATTTCGAGGCGAAGCGGCGGCAGGCCGAGGCGACCCGCCCGCGCGCCGAGACCGAGCGGTCGCGCTTCCGGGCGGCGATCGAGCTGGAAGCGCGCCTGGGGCGCGGAGAGGAGATCGGAGAGGAGCAGGCCGCGTGGCTGCGAAGCTACCAGTCGACGGCCGAGTACATCGCGCAGCGCGATGTGCTGAGGAAGCATCCCGACATGCTGGGGTGAAAGGTGGCGCGGCGGGCCAGCCCGCCCGACCGCGCCGGTGCTTAACACAAGCGAGGTGAAGATGGCAGAGACAAGAGCTTTATACAATACACTGGCGCCGATGCGGAACGTGACCGCGTTCCTGACGCTCGTGCGCCGACTGGAAAACCGCGGCCACGGGCTGCCCGGCATGGGCTGCTTCTACGGCCCGTCGGGGCTGGGGAAGACGACCGCCAGCGTCTACGTCGCCAACGAGGAGCAGGCATGCGTCGTCCAGGTCAAGTCGGTCTGGACCCAGAAGAAGCTCTGCCAGGCGATCCTCGCCGAGCTGGGCGTGCATCCCGCGAAGGTGATCGGCGACATGGTCGACCAGATCGCCGAGGTGCTGGCGCGCGAGGGCGTGCCGCTCCTGATCGACGAGGCCGACTTCCTGGTCAAGAAGGGCATGATCGAGATCGTGCGCGACATCTACGAGAGCTCCTTCGTGCCGGTCATCCTGATCGGCGAGGAGCTCCTGCCGCAGAAGCTGCGCAAGTGGGAGCGGGTGCACGGCCGCATCCTGAGCTGGGTCGCGGCCGAGCCCGCGGACGATGACGACTTCGACCTGCTGCGCCGCATCCGCTGCCCCGAGGTCGAGATCGACGCGCCCCTGCTGGCCAAGATGCGCACCGCCTCGGGCGGCTCGGCGCGGCGGATCGTGGAGAACCTCGAGCTCGCCCGCGAGATCGCCGCCACCCGCAACCTCGACCGCCTGACGCTCGAGGACTGGGGGCGGCGCGACTTCTTCACCGGCATCACGCCCGACGCACGGAGGATTTCGGCATGACGCAAGACCGGAACCCGAAGGACACTGCCGTGCGGGGGGTGCGCCGGGTCCGCGCCGCCACGCCCCAGGGCAACATGTGGCGCGCCATTCGCGGGCTGGGGGCCTTCACCTACCGCGACGTGGCGATGCACGCCAACACAAGCAGCGTGCCGGTCTCGGAAGGGGCTGCGCGCGACTACTGCCGGATGCTCGCCAATGCCGGCTATCTGCGGGTCGAGCGCAAGGCGCAGCCCAAGGGTCGGCTGGCCGTCTACCGCCTGGTGCGCGACACCGGCCCGCGCCCGCCGCGCGAGAAGCGGGTGCGCGCCGTCTGGGACGACAACCGCGGCGAGTACGCCTACATCGCCGGAGGTGTCGCATGAACCAGGTGACACCGATCGAGCGCGCCCGCGCGGCCTATGGCGGCGATATTCCCGACTGGGTCGAGGGGTTGGCGCGCGCCTGCGCGGAGACCAGCCAGAACCGCGTGGCCAAGCGCATGGGCGTTTCCGCGGCGCTGATCTCGAACGTGATCGCGGGCAAGTACCCGGGCGATATGGCGCGGGTCGAGGACCTCTATCGCGGCGCGTTCGAGGCGCAGACCGTCGATTGCCCGGCCATGGGCATGATGCCGCTGGACGAGTGCCGGCACTGGCGCGCGAAGTCGCGCAAGCTGTCCAATGCCAACACCCGCAACGTGACCATGTTCCGGGCCTGCAACCGCTGCCCGATCAACAAGGGAGGCGGCGATGGCGGCACCGATGGCTGAACGCGACGAGATCATCGCGCTGGCGCGGCAGGGCAATCCCCCGCGCGAGATCGCGGCCCGCATGGGGCTGGATGCGAACACCGTGTCCTGCCTGCTGAGCTACGAGCGGCGCAAGGGTGCCGACATCCCGCACGCCCCGCCCGGGTCCGGACGCATCGGGCGGACCCGCTTCGTGATCTGCGACCCGCCCGCCGGGCTGCGCGAGGCGCTCGCCCCGCATGCGGCCGCGCGCGGCATGTCGATCTCCGAGCTCAGCGGCGCGCTGCTGCTCGCGATCACCCGCGACGACCTGGTCGACGCGGGTCTCGACGATGGAGGCGCCGATGCCTGAGCGGTTCACCGAAGGCGAGATGCTGCGCCTGGCGGCGAAGGCGGCCCACAAGATCGACCTGCTCGGCGCGCGCGGCACCACGCTCTGCACGATGGAGGAGATCGACGCGATGGCCTGCCTGCTGGTGCTCTCCGGCGCGCTGGCCTCGTCCGAGGAGCTTCACAAGGGGGCGATCGCCGCCCCTTCAACCCCCTCTTCAACAGGAGACGATCAATGACGGAACATGAGCCAGCCCCGATCCAGTCGGGCAGGATCGAGATGGACGGCAAGACCTACATGCGCGACGCCAAGGGCGCGCTCGTGCCGGTCGAGGTCGTCAAGGCGCAGGATCAGCTGCAGGACGAGACGGTGCGCAAGATCGTCGGCTATGCCAAGGCGCTGAGCGCGCAGATGCAGCGCTTCAAGGCGCATGTCTTCGAGGATGTGGGCGATCTGGAGGCACTGCTCGCCCAGGAATACGAGCTCACGCTGGGCGGCGCGAAGGGCAACAAGACGCTGATGTCCTATGATGGCTGCTTCAAGGTGCAGATCGCGGTGGCCGACCGGGTGGATTTCGGGCCGGAGCTGCAGATCGCCAAGACGCTGATCGATGAGTGCCTCAACGAGTGGGCGGCCGACGCCCGCCCGGAAATCCGCGCGATCGTCACCCGCGCCTTCAACACCGACAAGGAAGGCCAGATCAACCGCTCGGAAATCTTCATGCTCCTGCGCCTGGAGATCGAGGACGCCCGCTGGCAGCGCGCCATGTCGGCGATCCGCGACGCGATGCGGGTGGTCGGCTCGAAGACCTATGTGCGCTGCTACATGCGCGATCACGCCGAGGCGGCGTGGGAGCCGGTCGTGCTCGACCTGGCGAGGGTGTGAGCCGTGAACACAAACAGGGAGGACTGACCATGAAGGCCGACAAGATGGACGAATACTGGCGCATCCAGTGGGGTATCGCGGTGGCGAACGACCGCGGCGACGTGGGCCGCGAGCTCGAACTGCTGGCCCGGCAGGAACAGCTTCGCGTCGAACTGGGCATGGGCGGGGCATGACATGGGCGCGCGCGACCTTCAGAAGCTGATCCATGTCGGGTGCCGCGAGCTGGGCCTCGATGCCGATGCCCGCCGCGACCTCCAGCAGGCCGCGACGGGCAAGGCGAGCATGCGCGACATGACCGAGGCCGACCTGCGGCTGGTGGTGGATCGCCTCAAGGCGTCGGGGTTCGACCCCGGCTCGGGACGTGTCCGCCAGGCCAGCGACGAGATCGACAGCTACCTCGCCGTGCGCTACCGCCTGCCGCTGCCCGAGGTGCCGGGCATCCTGCGCCAGATCGCCGTCGACTTCGCGCTCTACCGCCTGGCGCTCTCGCGCGACGTGCTCTCCGACGAGCACCGCCGGCGCTACGAGGACGGCCGCGATCATCTAAAGCGGATCGCCGAGGGCCGCGCCGCGCTGCACCTGCCCTCGCTCGAAGCCGACCCCGACGGCGATGGCGAAGGCGACGGCCCGACCCCGGTCGTGCGCCACGGCCCCGAGCGGCTGTTCTCGCGCGACAAGATGCGGGGGTTCTGATGGCTGTCACTCTGACCACCGAAGGCATGGAGGCCGCGCTCGACGGGCTGCAGCGCCTGGCGGGCTTCGACGCCGCGCAGATCCTCGATGAGGTCGGCGCGATCGTCGAGGACAGCACCAAGGTGCGCATCGCCGACGAGAAGACCGCGCCGGACGGCACGCCCTGGGCGGACTGGTCGGCCGACTACGCCGCCACCCGCCGCGCCCAGCACTCGCTGCTCGTGGCCTCGGGCAACCCCGGCCTGCTGGAAAGCATCCAGCGCTACGCCAGCCCGACCGAGGTCGAGGTCGGCAGCAACATGGTCTATGCCGCGGTGCACCAGTTCGGCGCCGCCCAGGGCGCCTTCGGCAACACCTCGCGCGGCAGCCCCATCCCATTCGGCGACATCCCGGCGCGCCCCTATCTGGGGCTGTCGGACGATGATCGCCAGGAGATCGAGACCTTCGTCGCCGACCGGCTGGGAGACCTGCTGCAATGAGCGAAGTGCGCGACGATCTCCTTGCCACGCTGCCCGACGTCATCGCCACGCAGGTGGCCACGCGGATCCCCGATCTCGCCGAATGCCGCGGCATCGCGGGGCGGTTTTCCGTGGGCGAGCTGCGCAAGCAGTCCATCCGCCACCCGGCCGTTCTGGTCGCCCATCTCGGCGCGCGCCAGGAGCAGGACTGGACCGGGCCGCATCACGGCTTCCTGCTCGACATGGCGGCCTTCATCGTCACCAAGGACCGGCTCGGCCTGCCTCGCGACGCGGCGGCGGCCAATATCGGCCAGGTGCTGCTGAGCATGATCCCCGACAACGCCTGGGGCGAGAGTGCGCTCGGCCAGGCGCGCGCCGTGCGCCTGCAATCGCTGGTCACCCCCGAGACGCGCGACGCGGCGACGAGCCTCTGGGCCGTCACCTGGTCGCAGCCCGCCGTCGTGCAGGGCTACACGACACCCGAGCCGCTGGCGATCGAGCTCTATCTCGGCCAGGCCCCGGAGGTCGGCGCCGAGCATGAGGGCGACTACACCGAGATTGGAGGGGCGAGCTGATGGCTGGGTTCCAGCACGCCGAGGCCGATCGCCGTGCCACCAATATCGTCCAGGTCGGCGCGGTCACCGCGATCGACACCGGCGCCAACCGTGCCCGTGTGCGCATCGGCGGGCTCGACACCCAGCCGCTGCCCGTCACGCAGCTGCGCTCGGGAACCGTCCGGTTCCAGTGGATGCCCTCGCCGGGCGAGCAGGTCGTGGTCTATGCCCCGCGGGGCGACATGGAGCGGGCCTTCATCGGCCCTTCAATCCCCGTTGACGGGGGCGCCGTGGCGCCCGATGCGGCCACCCCGACCATCGATCTCGGCGGCTCGATCCTGTCGATCATCGGCGACATCAAGATCGACGGCACCGTCACGGTCACCCAGGACGTGATCGCGAACGGCATCAGCCTGGTCAATCACATCCACCCCGAGAGCATCGGCTCGGTCACCGGGAAGCCGCAGTGATGGCGGGGCTTGCAACCACATCCCTGCGCCGGATCGACGACGCCGCGCACCTGGAGCAGTCGATCGCGGATATCCTGATGACGCCGGTGGGCAGCCGGGTCATGCGGCGCGACTACGGCTCGCGCCTGGCCGAGATCGTCGACCAGCCGATGAACGGCGAGACGGTCGTCGACATCTTCCTTGCCACCGCCGAGGCGCTCGCCGAGTGGGAGCCGCGCTTCCGCGCGCGCCGCGTCCAGGTGGAGCGGGCCGAGGCCGGGCGCTTCGACCTGGTGGTCGAGGGCGACGTCGCCGGCGTCACCCGGGCGGTGCGCACCGCCCTGGGAGGTGGCGCATGAGCCGCTTCGTCCAGATCGACCTGTCGGCACTCACACCCCCCGATGTCGTCGAAACCCTCGACTACGAGGCCATCGTCGCGGCCATCAAGGCCGATGTCGAGGCGGCCGCGCCCGAGCTCGCCGATGTGCTGGCGCTGGAAAGCGAGCCGGTGGTCAAGCTGATCGAGGCATTCGCCTATCGCGAGCTGCTGCTGCGCCAGCGGGTCAATGACGCGGCCGAGGCCGTGATGCTGGCACGCGCCAGCGGGGCGGACCTCGACAACCTCGCCGCGCTCTTCGGTGTCGAGCGGCTCACGATCTCGCCCGGCGACCCCGACGCCGTCCCGCCGATCCCGGCGGTGATGGAGGCCGACGACGCGCTGCGCCAGCGGGTGCAGCTGTCGCTCGAGGCGCAGAGCGTGGCCGGCCCCGAGGGCGCCTATCTCTTCCATGCCCGCGCCGCCGACGAGCGCGTGCGCGATGCCAGCGTGATCTCGCCGGGCGCCGGCGAGGTTCTGGTCACGGTGCTGGCCTCCGAGGGCGACGGCACCGCGCCGCAGGACCTGGTGGACGCGGTCGAGGCGGCCGTCGGCGCCGAGGACGTGCGCCCGCTGACCGATCACGTCACCGTGTCCAGCGCGGCCGTGGTCGACTACACGATCGAGGCCGAGCTCACGCTCTATCACGGCCCCGACGCAGACGTGGTTGCCGCCGCGGCGCGTGCCTCGGTCGAGGCGTTCGCGACCCGCCACCACCGGATCGGCCACGACATCACGCGCTCGGGCCTCTTTGCCGCGCTGCATGTCGAGGGCGTCCAGCGCGTCGAGCTGATCCAGCCGGCCGCCGACATCGTGGTCGACGACACCCAGGCCGCCCATTGCGGCAGTATCTCCGTGAGCGTGGGAGGTCGCGATGTCTGAGTTCGCCTCTCTCCTGCCGCCCAACGCCACCGAGGCCGAGCGCGGCGTCGAGCGTGCCGGCCTGCGCCTCGACGAGATGGCGGTGCCGGTGCGCCACCTGTGGAACCCCGACACCTGTCCGGCCGCGCATCTGCCCTGGCTGGCCTGGGCGCTCTCGGTCGACAACTGGGAGACCGACTGGCCCGAGGCGGTCAAGCGCCAGACGCTGCGCCGCTCGGTCGCCGTGCATCGCCGCAAGGGCACGCCGGCCGCGCTGCGCGATGCGCTCAAGGCCATCGGCTTTGCCGAGGTCGAGATCGACGAGGGCCTGCCGGTTGCGCGCTACGACGCCACCGAGACCCATGCCGGGGCCGAAACCTATGGCGGCGGCACCCGCTGGGCCATGTTCACCCTGACCCTCGACCTTGGCGAATGGCGCGGGCTGAGCGACGAGGGCGTGGCGCGCGTCATCGACGCGGTCGGCCGGGTCAAGCCGGTGCGCTCGCACCTTGCCGATCTCGCCTTCCGGGTCGGCGTGGCCGACACCGCCGAGCTGGCCGAGGACATCGAGACCGAGGTCGCGCACACCGCCTCCGACGTCCTGCCCTGGGGGCGGCGTTATGACGGCACGACGCAGCACGAGGATGCGATGCGCCTCGCCCATGACGGCGCGCAGGATCACGGCGGGGCCGTGGCCTATGCCGGCTGGACCGACATCGAGGGGCGTCACGACGCCGTGCGCGTGCGCACCCGGATCGGGATCGACCTTGGCCAGTCCGACCGGATGGAGATCGCGCCGGCCCATGACGGCCGGTTCCGGCATTCGGGCATCACCCATGGCGCGGGCCAGCCGCCGGCGGCCGACACGGCGATGCCGATCACGCTCACGCGCCACCGGCTGCATGACGGCCGGCACCGGCATGCGGGCGCGGTCCACGACGGCGCGCTGAGTTTCGACGCGAGCCAGCCCTACTGGGCGGGCATCTACCACAGCGGGGCAGAGACCGCCGCGATGACGGCAATGTGAGGGGCACGATGCAGGCAACCGACAGGCTGACAGTGAGGGGCGCGCTCGACATCACCGTGCGCAGGGATGGCGTGATCATCGAGCGGATCGCCATGCCCAACATGATCCTCGGGGCCGCGCGCACGGCCATGGCGGCGCTGATCGCGGGCGACGGGGCGGGCAAGCACATCGCCGAGATCGGCGTGGGCACCAACGGCGACGGGCCGGCGCCCGGCGATACCGGGCTGACCGGCGCCTTCACCAAGCCGGTGAGCGGCTTTGCCTACCCGGCCGCCGGCGAGGTGCGCTTCGACTGGCGGCTCGAGACCACCGAGGCCAACGGGCTGGCGATCCGCGAGTTCGGGCTGATCACGGCCGACGGGACGCTGTTCGCGCGCAAGACCCGCGCGGCGATCGAGAAGGCCGACGACATCAGCCTCGACGGCAGCTGGACCATCATCTTCTAGAGAGGACACACACATGGCGAACCTATCCGAAAACGCCTCATGGCCGAGCGGCATCTACCAGATCGAAACCACCGACCCCGTGGTCGGCGGCCCGGACGGGATTTCGAACGTCCAGGCCAAGCAGCTGGCCAACCGCACCGCCTGGCTCAAGCAGAAGGCCGACGAGCTGGTCGAGGCGCGCGGCGACGAGGCGACCCTGGGCGACCGGCTCGACCTGCTCCAGGCGCTCTCGCCCGAGCACCAGGTGGCCATCATCGGCGCCGCGCAGGAGGCGCTCGGCCTGGCCGGCGTGCTGTCGCGCGAGATCGACGTGATCCGCAACCGGGTGCTCGCCCAGGGCGAGGTGGTGCTCAAGAACAAGCACGTCATCTCGGGGATGGTGCTGAGCAAATCGGGGATCCGCGCGCTCGACCTGTCGCAGAGCGGCACCGTGGGCAGCGGCGCGTCGCGCGCCTGGATCGACGGGCTGACCATCACGCTGGCCGACGAGGCGAACCATGTCTCGGTGCCGACCAACGAGACCGACGAGGCGGTGAGCTACTACGCCTTCCTGCATGACGGCCCCGGCGGCTACGGCGTCGGCGTGGCCCAGGAGGTGCCCGATGACGGGCTGGTGCTCTACCGGCTCGACCTGCCCGCGAACGACACGGCCGGCGACCTGTCGGCGGTCACCCTGACCGATCTGCGCGTCGTGCGCCCGCAAAGCGGATGGCGGGTCGACGCAGCGCCCTTCGTCTCGGTGGCGTTCGCCGAGGCCCTGCCCGCGGCCGATTACGGCGTCGCGCTGGAGGTCGAGGGCGCGACCAACCTCGCCGGGGTCGGCGCGCTGACCGCCTACGACAAGGCGCGCAACGGCTTCAAGATCAAGGCCAGCGGCTCGGCCGACAACATCCGCATCCGCTGGACCCTTCTCAACCCCCGCTACCAGTGAGGCTTAAATGGACGTTCAACACATGACGAAAGGCCGGGTGCTCGAGCACCACCTTGACGGCACCGAGCTGCACATCGGCAGCCCCGCCCAGGTCATCGACCTGGCCGCGCGCGAGCGCGACGCCGAGGTCGTGATCGGACTGCGCGCCGATGCCGCGGGCGGGCTCGACCCGGAGGGCGACCTGCACGCCGCCACGATCATCATCCCGCCGCGCCGCTACGAGCTGGGCGAAGTCACCGAGGAGAGCGACGGCGAAACCATCACCTACCAGGATCACGTCGCGCAGCCGCTCAATCTCGCGGCCGTGACCCTGCAACTCTACGGGCTGCCGGAGCTGCCCACGGAAAACGAGGAGTAAGACCCCATGTCCATCATCATCTCCGCCCCCGATGCCTTCCGGCAGTCGGTCGAGGCCGCCTCCGGCGGCGTCAACACGGTGCTCTACGACGATCGCGGCTACCCGTCGATCATGTGCGTCGTGCCCCGCTTCAACATCGAGGATATCGACCCGGCCCTGGGCAGCGGCGTGCACCCGGCCTTCACGATCGACGGTGCGCAGAAGTCCGAGATCATGGTCGGCAAGTTCCAGGCCACGATCCACGACGACCGCGCGCTGTCTCTGCCCGGTCAGGACCCGGCGGCGAGCATCGATTTCGACACGGCCGACCAGCGCTGCGCCGACAAGGGGCCGGGCTGGCACATGATGACGAATGCCGAGTGGTCGGCGGTCGCGCTGTGGTGCTGGAAAAACGGTTTCATGCCGCGCGGCAACACCGATTACGGCCGCGACTACGACCAGACCTACGAGACCGGCCGGCGCCAGGACGGCGGCGATCCGGGTGACACCAATGGTGCTGCGCGCACCCTCACGGGCTCGGGTCCGGCCAGCTGGTATCACGACAACAGCCCCGCCGGCATCGCCGACCTGACCGGCAATGTCTGGGAGTGGGTGCGCGGCCTGCGCCTGGTGGGCGGTGAAATCCAGATCATCGCCGACAACAACGCCGCCGCCACCGATGCCGATCACTCGGACGCCAGCACGCTCTGGCAGGCGATCCTCCAGGACGGCTCGCTCGTCGCGCCCGGCACGACCGACACGCTGAAATGGGACGCGACCGGCGCCGACGGCACCGGCAGCCCGATCCTCAACACCTCTGTTACCAGCCAGTCAGACGGCTCGAACAGCGCATCCGAGATGTACAAGGACCTGACCGCCGAGGCCGGCGTGACCGTGCCCGACATCGCCAAGGTTCTGGGCCTCTTCCCGCACGCAGTCGATATGACCCGCGGGCGCTTTTACATGCGCAACGAGGGGGAACGTCTGCCGCGCCGTGGGGGCGACTGGAGCAGCGGCTCGTTTGCCGGCGTGTTCGCCCTCGGCCTGCACAACCCGCGCTCGAGCGCGAGTTCGCTCATCGGGTTTCGGCCCGCTTTCGCGATCTGAAATCCGCCCACCTGAACTCTGACAGGGCGGGCGAGAGCCCGCCCGATACACCAAAGGAAAAGGCCCGAACCAGTGGATGATCTGAAGATCAGGCGGAAATGCGAGGAGATGATCGCCTACGGCTATGTCGCGCTGCGGCAGTTCCCGAAGGCGGAGCGTCATGTCCTGAGCCAGGAAATCCGCCAGACCATGTGGCGGGTGCTGCGGCTGATCATCATCTGCAACCGCCGCTACCACAAGAAGACCACCATGCAGGACCTCGACGGCGAGCTCGACCTGCTGCGCAGCCAGGTGCGGCTGTCGCGCGAGCTGCAGTACCTGCCGTTTCGCAAGTGCGAGGTCTGGAGCCGTCACCTCGACGAGCTCGGGCGCATGGTCGGCGGCTGGTTCCGGAGCCTCAAGCAAAGGGGTGCGGGCAATGTGGCTTGAACGTCTGCCGATCCGTGGGGGCAACTGGAACAACGGCTCGAATGCCGGCGTGTTCGCCCTCAACCTGAACAACCCGCGCTCGAACGCGAGTTCGAACATCGGGTTTCGGCCCGCTCTCGGGGAAAGCCGGAAGGCGGTGCCTCACGGGGTGCCGTCCAGCGCGCCCTCGAAAGGCCCCGTATCCCTCGGCCAAGTGCCGGAAAAAATGAACAGGCCGGGGCGGGACAGTAGCGCAAGCGCGACCCTTCGCGCCGGCCGCCCCAGTATCCGGGAAGTCGCGTGATGGCCTGCACCTACAACAACCTCTTCGAGCAGATCGCGGATTTCGAGGCGCTGCACCGCGCCTGGGGCCGCGTGATCCGGGGCCGCCGCGCCCAGGCGGACGTGCTGCGCTTCGAGCGCGACCTCGAGCCGAACCTGATCGCGCTGCAGGAAAGCCTGCGGCTGGGCGCCTACGCCACCGGCCCCTACCGGCACTTCAAGGTGTTCGAACCCAAGGAGCGCGCGATCTCGGCGCTGCCGCTGAAGGACCGCATCGTCCAGCACGCCCTGATCGAGGCGATCGAGCCCATCTGGGAGTGCCGCTTCATCCATGACAGCTATGCCTGCCGGCCGGGCAAGGGCGCCCATGCCGGGGTCGACCGGGCGCAGGCCATGCTGCGCGCCGTCCAGCGCGAGGCGGGCTGCATCTACGTGCTCAAGGCCGACATCGCCAAGTACTTCCCCTCGGTGTCGCACGACGCGCTCAAGCGCCTCCTGCGCCGGCGCATCGCCTGCGCGCCCACGCTGCGCCTGATCGACGACATCATCGACAGCACCGCCGAGCCCGGCGATCCGCTGCCGCGCGGCATCCCGATCGGCAGCCTGACGTCGCAGCTCTTCGCCAACATCTACCTCCACGAGCTCGACGGCTTCGTGAAGAACGACCTGCGCGTGAAGCGATACCTGCGCTACATGGACGACTTCGCGATCGTGGATGCCGACAAGGCCCGGCTGCACGAGCTGCGCCGCGAGATCGACGGCTTCCTGCATGCGCATCTTGCGCTCAGGCTCAACGCCAAGACGCAGGTCTTTCCCGTCCGCCCCGGCGGCCGGTCGCTGGACTTCCTCGGCTACCGCATCTGGCCCACGCACCGGCTCCTGCGCCGCGACAGCGTCGGCCGTATGCGCAAGAAGATGAAGCGCATGGCGCGGCAATACCACGAGGGCCAGATCGACCTGGACCGCGTGCAGCGCGTCGTCGCCAGCTGGGTCGGCCATGCCGGCCACGCCCAGACCTACACGCTGCGCCGCAAAGTGGTCAGCGGGCAGGTCTTCATCCCGCCGCCGCGCAAGGTGGCACCCCTCGAACCCGAAAGGAGGCAGTGCGCATGAGCTCCGGCCCGCTTTCACGAACCCTGAACACGCTCTTCAAAGGAGGCTTCAATGTCTGAGCAGTTCCTTCACGGGGTGGAGGTCGTCCAGATCGACGACGGCCTGCGCCCGATCCGTACCGTCCGCTCCTCGGTTATCGGGGTGGTGGGCACCGCGCCCGACGCCGCCGGCGCCACGGCGGCAACCCTCACCCTGGGGTCGACCGCGCTGAATACCGCGCTCACCTTCACCGCCCAGGCCGCCGGTCTCGACGGCAACCTGATCTCGGTCGCCTTCACCGATCCCGGTGAAAGCACTGCCGCGATCGCGGTGACCGTCGACGGCAACGCCATCTCGGTGGCGCTGGCCACCGACGCCGAGGGCGCGATCACCTCGACCGCGGCCGAGGTCAAGACCGCGATCGAGGGTGACGTCGATGCCGCCGCCCTGGTGGCAGTCACGCATGCCGGCACCAGCGACGGCTCCGGCGTCGTGCGCGCCAAGGCGGCAACCAAGCTGGCGGATGGCGCCGACGAGCCCTTCCCGCTCAACACCCCCGTGCTCATCGCGGGCAGCCGGCGCGAGGCGGCCAAGCTCGACGCGACCGGCCAGGGCCTGGGCACGCTGCCCGCCGCGCTCGACGCGATCTTCGACCAGGCCGGCGCCGTCGTCGTGGTCGTCCGGGTCGAGGAGGGCACCGACGACGCCGAGACGCAGGCCAACATCATCGGTGGCGTCGACGGCGTGACCGGCGATTACGAGGGGCTGCAAGCCCTCGCCGCGGCCGAGAGCATCGTGCATGTCTCGCCGCGCATCCTGATCGCTCCGGGCTTTACCCAGAACACCGGCGTGGTCAGCGAGATGATCGGCATCGCCGAACGGCTGCGCGCGGTCATCATCGCCGACGGCCCGAACACCACCGACACCGAGGCGATCGAGTATCGCGGCGAGTTCGGCTCCGACCGGGTCTATATCGTCGATCCCTGGGTGACGGTGTTCGACACCGTGGCCGCCAAGGAGGTGGTCGCGCCGGTCTCGGCGCGGGTGGCGGGCGTGATCGCGCGCACCGATGCCGACAACGGCTTCTGGTGGTCGCCCTCGAACAAGCTGATCAACGGCATCACCGGCACCGCCCGGGCGGTGTCCTTCGGCCTGTCCGATCCGAACTCGCGCGCGAACATCCTCAACGAGAACGAGGTGGCGACGATCGTGCGCAAGGACGGCTACCGCCTCTGGGGCAACCGCTCGACCACGGCCGATCCGCTCTGGGCCTTCCTGAGCGTGCGCCGCACGGCCGACATGATCTACGAGAGCGTCGAGCAGGCGCATCTGTGGGCCATGGACCGCCCCTTCTCGGCGCAGCTGATCAACGACATCCGCGACGGGGTCGATGCCTACCTGCGCCACCTCAAGGCGCTCGGCGCGATCCTGGGCGGGCGCGTCTGGCTCGATCCCGAGCTCAACACCGAGGCCCAGCTCAAGGCCGGCAAGCTCTATCTCGATTTCGACATCGAGCCGCCCGCGCCGCTCGAGCACCTCATCTTCCGCGCGCATCGCAACGGCGAGTACTATGAAGAACTCGTCGCCGATGTCGCCCAGGCCAGCTAAGGAGACCGGCAAATGGCGTACCCCCGCACTATCCGCAACTTCAACGCCTTCGTCGACGGCACGAGCTATTTCGGGCGCGTCGACGAGGCGAAACTCCCCCCGATCACCCTCAACACCGAGGCGCATCGCGGCGCGGGCATGGACGGCCCCGTCGCGATCGACATGGGCATGGAGGGCATGCAGTCCGAGATCACCTTCGCCGAATGGGACCCGGCGCTGCTCAAGTCCTTCGGCCGGCGCACGCGCTTCGTCATGCGCCCCGGCGCCATGGGCGAGGACGACTTCTCGGCCGACACCTACATCGCCACCCTGGGCGGGCGCATCAGCGTCAACGGCCCCGAGGATCTGAAGGCCGGCGACAAGTCGACCCTGAAGATCACCATGGAGGTCGACTACTACCGCCTCGAAAAGGACGGCGAGGAGCTGTGGGAGATCGACATCGAGAACGGCGTGCGCGTCATCGGCGGGGTCGACCAGCTCGCCGAGCTGCGCCGCGCCATGGGCATCTGAGGAGGCTGAGCCATGAGCGACAAGACCCACAAGACCCGGCTGAGCGCACCCCTCAAGAACGGTGACAAGGAAATCCACGAGGTCGAGGTCACCAAGCCCTCGGTCGGCGCGTTGCGCGGTCTGAAAATGACCGACGTGCTGCAGATGGATGTCACCGCCCTGATGACGCTCCTGCCGCGCGTGACGCGGCCCGCGCTCACGCCCGACCAGGTGGCCGCGCTGGACCCGGCCGACTTCACAGACCTGTCGGGAAAGCTGCTGCTTTTTTTCGCCAGGGCGGAGCAGCTGGAGGGGCTGGCAGCACAGGGGAACGCCTGAAGCTCCCCGATGACGTAGAGCAGGCCATGGCCGATGTGGCCATGGTCCTGCACGTCCAGCCGTCCGAGATGATGGCCATGGAAATCGAAGAGCTCGCGCGCTGGCATGCCATGGCGCGCGAGCGCAGGGAGGCGGAGGCGCGCGCGAACGGAGGCCCGAGACGATGAGCGATCTCAACATCGCCATGATCCTGAGACTGGTCGATCGGGTCAGCGCACCGGCAAGGCAGGTTCGCGGGGCGCTCAGCGGCATCGCCGAAAGCGCGACGCGGGCGGGCAACCGGACCGCCGCCTTCGCCGACCGGAGCATCGCGGCCGCGCAGGCCAGCCGCACGGCGATGCGCGGCGCGGCCATGGGAACCGTCGGAATGGGCTTTGCCCTCTTCCAGGCAATGCGCCCGGCGGTGCGCTTCGAGGAGGCCATGGCGGGCGTCGGGGCTGTCAGCGGGGCCAGCCAGGAAGAGCTGGAGCGGCTGACCGAAGAGGCGCGGCGCCTGGGCTCCACGACACCGCATGCCGCCAGCGCTGCGGCGGACGGCATGCGGTTTCTCGCGCAGGCCGGCTTCGATGTGAACGAGACCATCGAGGCAATGCCGGGCCTGTTGAACCTGGCCTCGGCTGCGCAGACCAGCCTTGCCGACACCTCTGACATCACCTCCAACATTCTCAGCGGCTTCCGCATGGAGGCCGACGAAATGGGGCGGCTCGGCGACGTCCTGACCAACACCTTCACCAGCTCGAACGTCGATCTGCGAATGCTGGGCACGACAATGGAGTTCGTCGCGCCCGCCGCCGAGGCGGCCGGTGTGTCGCTGGAGCAGACGGCGGCGATGGCCGGCCTGCTGGGTGACGCAGGCATCCAGGGGAGCAAGGCCGGAACCGGGCTGCGTGCCGTCATCGACCGGCTGAGCAGCGCCAGCGGCGAGGGGCAGGCGGCGCTTGAGGCCCTCGGTGTGCAGACCAGCGATGCCAACGGCAACCTGCGCGACATGCCCACCCTGCTCGCCGAGATTGACGCGGCCATGGCCGACCTCGGCAGCGCGGAGCGCGCGGGCATGCGGTCCGCGATCTTCGGGCGCGAAGCGTCGAGCGCGGCGGAAATCCTCCTTGAGCGGGCTGGCGCCGGGCGGCTCGACGAGTACGCGGAAAGCCTGCATCGCGCCGGAACGGCCGCCGGCATCGCGGCACAGATGAACGATAACGCCCAGGGCTCCCTGAGACGGCTGGCGAGCGTCGCCGAGAGCGCCTCGATCGCGGCCGGAAACGCCTTGCTGCCCGCTCTGACCGATGTCGCTGAGGGCATTGCGCCCATTGTCGAGATGGCGGCGGCCTGGGCGGACGCAAACCCGGAGCTGATCGCCCAGATCGGCACATTCACCGCGGGGCTGCTTGGCCTTCGGGTTGCTTCGCTGGTTCTGCGCTATGCCGCCCTCACCACGGCCGTGCCCGTGCTGCGCCTGATCGGCGCGGGCGGGCGGCTGGTTGCCTTCCTGCCGGTGCTGGGGCGCGCGCTGCTGGCCCTGCTCAACCCCTTCGCGCTGGTGCGCGGGGCGATGATTGCCCTGCGCGTGGCGTTGCTGGCCAGCGGGATCGGCGCGATCGTCGCGGGCATCGCGCTCGCGGGCCTCTGGATCTGGAACAACTGGGAGGGGCTGCTCGCCTTCTTCCAGGGCTTTGGCGTGGGGCTGCGCGCCGCGCTCGGGCCTGCCGCCCCGCTGCTCGACTGGCTGGTCGAGCGGGCGCAGGCGCTGGCGGAATGGATCGGCGCCCTGGTGGCGCCGCTCGATGCGAGTGCCGAGGCGTGGGCCGAGTGGGGCGAGACGGCCGGCGGTTGGCTCGGCGGCGTGGTCGCGCAGCTGATCGAGTGGATCGAGGCATCGCCAGCCGTCGCGCAGGGCGTGGCGCTGGTGACCGCTGGCGTCATGGGTCTGCGTCTGGCGCTGCGGGTTGCCACATGGCCGCTGCGCATGTTCGGCCGCCTGCTCGGCAGCGTCGTGGGCGGGATGGCGCGACTGTCAGGGCTGCGCGCGTTGCGCCTGTCGCGGCTCTTGACACCCCTCCGGTGGGTGGCCTTGATCCCGCGCCTCATATGGTCGCTTTTCCTTACCCTCGCAGTCGGCGGGAGGCGGCTGTTGGTCTCGGGTCTTTTCAAGGCGCTGGCGTGGGGCGCGCTTATACCAAGGCTCGCGAGGGCGACATGGGTGGCGCTGGCCGTAGGTAGCAGGCTTGCGGTGTCGGCACTCTTTAGGCCGCTCAGCTGGGCGGCGTCGGCACTTATCCCCCGCCTTTCGGCGCTACGCTTCCGCAGTATCGCGACGGGCGGTGCGCGGCTAGCGGTGAGTGCTTTGGTGGCGCCCCTCAGGTGGACGCGGCGCCTAATTCCGGCCATCCGCTGGGGCTCTCTTGGCCTCGGCGTTCTGGGTATGACGAGGGGTGGCTGGGGTGCGCTGGTCAGGCCGCTCGTCTGGGCCGCGAGGATCGGCGGCCGAGCCCTCATCGGCCCGATCGGTTGGGCGCTCCTGGCCGGGGAGCTCCTTTGGAGTTTCCTGATCAAGCCCGTCGGGTGGGATGAATACCTTAGCCGTGAGGCGCTCAGCGGCTATGTCGAGGAAATCAGGAAGTGGTTCACCTGGGAAAATCTGATCGAGGTCATCAACTGGGCCGTCTGGCTGCCGATAGCCCCCTTCACCGCCCTGATGGAGTGGATTTTCGGCTTCCAGTGGAGCGACTTCCTGCCCGACTGGAGCTGGAGCTTCATCGGCAAGATCGACTTCGGCGACCTGATCACGTGGCCCGAGCCGCCCGCCTGGCTGCTCTGGCTGATGGGGCGCGATGACAGCCCGATCGTTGAGGCGCCGGTCGTGGCGGACATGCCCGGCTTCAATCGGCTCACGCCCGAGGTGCGGCAGGCTGCCGAAACGGTGCAGGCGGCGGCGGGGCGTAGCGCCCTGCCGGCGCAGCGCATCGCGGAGCTTCGGGAGGAGGCTGAGGCCACGCGCGCCGAGATCGCCGCGCTGGAGGATCAGCTCACCGGCCCGATGGGGCCGGGCGACATGATGGCCTCGGCCGAGCGCCGCCGTCGGCTCGGGCAGGCGCAGGCGGAGCTCGAGGCGCTGGTCGGGCAGATCGCCGAGGCCGAGGCGCAGTCGGATCAGCTGGAGGCCGCGCTCGCGGTTCTGTCCGACACCGAGGCGGCGCCGGAGATCAATGTAACGTCGATCGAGCGCGCCCTTGAGCGCGTGCGCGAGCTCTCCGGTGCGCTGCGCAACCTCCCTGGCGGCACGGCCAACGGGGCGGCGCCGACAGGCACCACCAGCGGCGAACCGCGCCCGGCCGGGGCGCGCGCCCTTGGCGGGTCGGTGCGGCCCGGTTTCGGCTATCGCATCAACGAGCAAGGCGAGGAGATATTCGTTCCGGATGTCGCCGGCCGGGTAATCCCGGCGCGGGTGTCGCGCATGATCATGGCGGCCTCCATGGCGGGCGTGCCGGCGGTCGCTGCGGCCGGTGCGGTCGACATGGCCGCGCTGGCGTCGTTCAATCCGGCGGCCATCGCGGCCGAGATGCCGAACATCGACCGCAGCCCCAGCCTGGTGGGTGCGGGCGGCAACCAGCAGGTCGGCGGCGTGACGGTCGGAGATATCCATATCCACGCGGCGCCCGGCATGAGCCCGCAGGACATCGCGGCCGAGGTGCGCCGCGAGATCGAGCGTATCGGGCGCGAGAGCGGCTCGGCCAACGGGCTGCACGACGGAGGGCAGTATGATCGGGACTAGCTTGGTGATGATGGCGCTCGGCGCGTTCCGCTTCGGCGTCAACCACGCCGCCTACCAGTCGCTCACGCGGCAGGCGGCGTGGCGATGGGAGAAGCTCGACCGCGTCGGTCGCGCGCCAGCGCTTCAATACCTCGGGCCGGACGCCCACGACCTGGTGCTTGAAGGGGTGATTTACCCGCACTTCAAGGGGGGCTTGCGGCAGGTCGAGCTGATGCGCGCCACGGCCGATCTGGGCCAGCCCATGATGCTGGTCGACGGGCTTGGCTGGATCTGGGAGCAGTGGGTTATCGTCGGCGTCGAGGAGCGCAAGAGCTACTTCATGCGCGACGGCGCGCCGCGCAAGATCGAGTTCACCATCACCTTGCGCGCCTATGGGGCGGACCTGCTATGACGACCTACACCACACAGCAAGGCGACACCGTGGACGCCATCGCCTGGGCGGAATACGGCGATGACGGCTACACGCTCGACCTCCTGCGCGCCAATCCGGGGCTCGCCGACCGCGGCCCGATCCTGCCCGCCGGCATCGAGGTGCGCCTGCCCGATCGCGTCACGGCGCCCGCGGTCGCGCAAATCCGGCTCTGGGGGAAAGAGGCGTGACACCGGACTTCCTGATCGAGGCCGACGGCTCGGACATCACGCCGCTGGTGCGCGACAGGCTGGTGTCGCTGCGCCTGGTCGACGAGCAGGGCTTCGAGGCCGACCGGCTGGTGATGACGATCGACGATCGCGACAGCCGGGTCGCGCTGCCCGCCAGGGAGGCGGAGGTGGAGCTGCGCCTCGGGTATCGCGAGACCGGCCTCTCGCCCATGGGGCTCTACGTGGTTGACGCGGTATCGGTCGAGGGGCCTGTCCAGAAGATCACGATCCGCGCCCAGGCGGCCGACATGACCGGCCGCATACGGTCGCCGAAGACGCGCGCCTGGGAGGACGTGACCCTGGGCAATATCGTCAAGAAGATCGCCGGCGAGGCGGGGCTCGACCCCGTGGTGGGCGAGGATATCGCCACCACGCATTACGACATGGTCGCGCAGACAGCAGAGAGCGACCTGCACCTTCTCACCCGCCTGGCGGAGGCGCTGGATGCGACCGCCAAGCCTGCGGCCGGGCGTCTCGTCGTGGTGCGCCGGGGATCGAAGCAGACGGCTGAGGGCGAGGACATCCCGCCCGTGCCCCTGCCTCTCTCACGGCTGACGCGCTGGAACTTCGACCTGTCCGGCCGTGAGGTCTACAAGACCGTGAAGGCCGAATGGGCGGAGATCGGCGCCGGGCAGGTGCGCGTGGTCGAGGTGGGAGAGGGCGAGCCTATCCTCGAGCTGCGCGAGGTCTACGGCTCGGAGGAGGCAGCCAAGCGCGCGGCCGACGCCGCCCTCAACCGGGCGCGCCGGGGGCTGGGCAAGGGCACGCTGGAGCTCGGCGGGTTCGACGCCGGGCTGTTCGCGGGCGGGC
Source organism: Antarctobacter heliothermus (assembly GCF_900188425.1). Lineage (GTDB taxonomy): Bacteria > Pseudomonadota > Alphaproteobacteria > Rhodobacterales > Rhodobacteraceae > Antarctobacter > Antarctobacter heliothermus. The sequence continues at coordinate 43,191 of NZ_FZON01000015.1, read as the reverse complement.
TTGTCGACCTGCCGGACATCCGGGCGGAGCTGTCAGGCGAGTGGCACATCCGGCGCGTGGAGCACGAGCTCGGGTCCAGCCTGCGCAGTCGGGTTGACGTCGAGCGCGGCGAGGACGAGGAGGGCGATTAAGCGGCCCTTAAAGCGGCGTTGACGGCCCGCTCGACCAAAAAGCGTTTGCTGAAAAATTGCGTGTCAAACTCTGAAAAATTGCGTGTCACGCTACATCTGCCTTAGTGGAGTCAGTGCAGCGGTTTGCCCACCGGTAATCGATCCAGCACGGCGCGCGCGGCACGCAATCCGGGGCGTTCGCCCCCGCGCCCCAGCCGCTGCATGGTCAGGTCCATCGCCGCCTGCTGCGCGTCTGGCGCGTCCAGAACCGCGCCAATGGCCTGTGTGATCGGTCCGGGCAGGCATTTGGCGCCGATGAACTCCGGGATCACGCGGGTTTCAGACACCAGGCTGACCAGCGTCACGCTGTCCACACGCAGCATCCGGCCAATGATCTGGCGGCTGAGCCAGCTCATGTCATAGGCGATCACCATCGGCGTCCCTGCTGCCGCCAGTTCCAATGAAACGGTGCCCGAGGCTGCCAGCGCCACATCCGCCGCACCAAAGGCCGCGCGCTTTTCCAGCCCGCCGGGATCATTGGTTGGCTCAATCACCAAAGGCGCGCCGGGCCACGTCGCCACCGCCGCACGCACCGTGGCTGCAACCGGCCCGGCGGCAGGGATCACCAGCCGCAGATCCGGTCGCATGGCGTGCAGCTGTTGTGCCACCTGCGCAAAGATCGGCAACAGGCGGCTGACCTCGGACCGGCGCGAACCGGGCAGGATCAGCGCCATCTCACCGGTAATCCCATGGCGCGCGCGAAAACCCTTCGCCTGCTCTGCCGTGGCCTGTGGCTCCATCACCACCGGATGGCCGACAAAATCACAGGGAATACCCGCCGCCTCCATGTAAGGTGGCTCAAACGGCAACAAGGCCAGCACCTGATCCACATGCGCCGCCATCTTTTCGGCCCGCTTGGGCCGCCAGGCCCAGACGGTAGGCGCAACGTAATGCACCACGCGTACGTCAGACACCGCCTTGACCAGACGCGCCACACGCAGGCTGAACTCTGGCAGGTCCACGGTGATCAAAACGTCAGGCCGTTCGGCCACAACCGCATCGGCAGTCTGGCGGATCCGCGCCTTGAGATGACGGTATTCCTTGAGGATCTCTCCAATCCCCATGATGCTGATTTCATCCATGTCGAACAGGCTGTCCAGCCCTTCGGCCTGCATCAGCGGCCCGCCAATTCCGCGAAACGTGATCTCTGGAACCAGCTCTTTCAGCCCCGCCATCAGCGCCGCGCCAAGGCGATCCCCAGAGGGTTCCCCGGCGGTGATGAACACCTGCATCATGCCCCCCTTTCACGCACCCACAAGAACAATCCGGCAGCGTTCAGCCGCTCTATCACGCTGACAAGATCCAGAACCATGACGCCGCCTGCCTCGATCACAATGCCGGCAAGACCGGCGGCAATTGCGCCCTCCGCTGTGCCGATGCCGATCACCGGCAGATCGGCGCGGCGATCCTGACCGGGCTTGGGCGCCTTGTACAAAACCCCACCACGCGCCTCCGGCCCCAGGCCGCGCAGCATGGCATCGGTGCCGTCCTGCCCTTCGCGCGCGATGATCCGGGAGGCGTGCAGAACACAGGCCTGTCCCAGATCGCGCCGCGCTTGGTCGTCAGAGACGCCATCGCCCATGCGGACCGTTTGCGCTGCGGCCTTGTCCGGCTGGGACACGGTCGGCACTCCAGCGTCTGGCAACAGGTCCGGAACCAGATCATGCGCGGCCATGACGGTGAACCCGGCACCTTCGAGGATGTCTATGACGATCCGCAAGGCACCGTCGTCGCCATAGCGCAGCGCGCGCAGGATACGCGGAACAAGTGGCAAGGTCCGCATATCCAGTCGCGTCAGCGACAGGTCGGGACGGCTCACGGCGCCGCAAAGACACACCTGCGTCACCCCGCGCGCCTTTAGCCAGGCAAGCAATCCGCCCAACTGTTCCAGGCGAAATAGGTGATCGGCCTTCAGGTGATCAGGCGGACATTGCTCCAACCCGCAGACAACGACGGACCCGGACACGGCCCCGGCCACTGCAGCAGGCAAGGCCCCACGCCCTGCGATCAATGCCAGCATCGCCCCTCAACCCGGTGTCAGGAAACTGCGGTCGCTGTCGCCAAGCACAAATTCGACAATCTCACGCACATAATCGCTTTGGGTTTCCTCACCCAACCGCCGCGCACGGTCCTGAAAGGCCCCCTCACCCTGCGCCAGCATCTGAAAGGCCGCACGCAGTGCTGTGATGTCGGACCGGGCTACACCACGCCGTTTGAGACCGACAAGGTTCAGCCCGTCCAACACGCCGCGCGGCCCCTGCACCAACCCATGCGGGATCACGTCGTTGGTCACCATCGTGACGGCCCCGATGATCGCGCCGCGCCCGATGCGCACCCATTGATGCACGCCCGACAATCCGCCGATGATCACGTCATCCTCGATCACGCAGTGCCCGGCCAGCGCGGCGTTGTTCACGAGGATCACATTGTTGCCCACCTGTACGTCATGCGCCACATGGCATCCCGCCATGAACAGCCCGTCGTTGCCCACCCGGGTCACGCCGCCACCGCCTTCAGTCCCGGTGTTCATGGTCACATGTTCGCGGATACGGTTGCGCTCACCGATAACCAGACTGGTCTTTTCGCCACGGAACTTCAGATCCTGCGGGATCTCGCCGATCACCGCGAAGGGAAAGACCACCGTCTCTGTACCGATCACGGTCTTTCCGGTGACCACCACATGGCTTTTGAGCTCGACACCGTCGTGCAGCACCACCTCCGGCCCGATATGGCAGAACGGGCCGATCACGCAGTCCTGCCCGATTTGCGCGCCGTTCTCGACGACGGCGGCGGGGTGGATCACCGGGTCGCCGCTCAAGACGGCAGGTCCATCATGGCGGTGAACTCGGCCTCGGCGGCCATGTCGCCCTCAACCTCGGCCACGCCGCTGAATTTCCAGACTTTGCCGCCCGGCTTGCCGCGCAGGGTGCTCAGGCGCATCCTGAGTTGGTCACCGGGAACGACCTTGCGGCGGAACTTGCACTTGTCGATGGCCATGAAATAGACCTTCATCTCCTTGTCGGCCATGTTCAGCGCGGCCCCAACCATGACGGCGGCGGTCTGGGCCATGGCCTCGACGATGGTCACGCCGGGCATGATCGGCAGGCCGGGAAAATGGCCCTGGAAATGCGGCTCGTTCATGGTGACATTCTTGATGCCAACCGCCGACCGCGTGCCGTCGATCTGTTCGACCCGATCGACCAGAAGGAATGGATAGCGGTGCGGCAGAATGCGCTGGATCAGCTGGATGTCCGCACTGAGAAGCGTGTCGGTCATGGGCGGGCTCCCTTCGAGTTTTGGCGTAATCCCTAGCAACGGCGGCGGGCGGGGGCAAGCGCGGGCTCACTCCTGCGGGTCAGGTTGCGCCTCGGGGGCCTCTGGCACAGTATCAGGGGCGGGATCGGGCGACGCGGCGGCCCCGTCGCCGATCTGGGCGTCGATCCGCGCGATGGCCCGGTCGGTTATGTCAACGGAATCCGCCGCCACAAGAACCGTTCGCCGTTCAAGGATCAGAGCAGCACCTGCCTCGCGCAGCAGGCCCTCAAGAACCGGTTGGGCGACGGTCAGGAATCGGCGGCGGGCCTCATCGGTGCGCGCCCCAAGCGCGCGTGCCTTGGTGTCCTGCTCATCGCGCAGGCGCTGAACCTTTTCGTCAAAGGCATCGGCCAGCTTGCGGAATTCGTCGGGCGCCAAGGTCGGGCGCAGGTCGGTCAGCCGCCGCTCTTCTTCGGTCAGTTCCGCCTCTATCCTGCGATTCTCGGTCGCAATGGCGCGACCCGCCTGCTCGATTTCGCTGTTCACACGGAGGCCAAAGGCGCTTTCGGAAAAGACCCGCTCGAACTCGATGACAAGGATCGGCGTCTTGGAAACCGTGGTTGCAAAAGGACTGCCCTGCCCCTGCGCGCCTGCCGCGACGCACCAAAGCGCCAGCAGCAGGATCGCAAGACGGGCGGTCAACTGCACATCCGCCTCAGAACTGAGTCGAGATCGTCAGGTTGAAATTCTGCGTCTCGTCGTACTTTCGCTTTACCAGAGGTTCGGAGAAGTTCAGACGAAGCGGCCCAAGCGCGCTGTCCCAGAAGATCGAAAAGCCGATCACATGGCGTGCGTCAAAGCCGGTGGAGACAACTTTGTTTCCGGGAGTTGTGACCTTGTTCTTGGTTGCATCGCTCAGTCCCCAGACTGAGCCGACGTCATAGAACAAACCGCCGGAGATGCCGTATTCCTCCGGCAGGCCAAGCGGGAATTCCGCCTCGAACCGGGCCACGGCGTAGAAATTGCCGCCCAACGAGTCGTCCACACCAGTGCCCACCTCACGCGGACCGATGCCGCCGTAGGTAAAGCCGCGCATGATGTCGGACCCGATCAGGAAACGGTCCGTCACCCGGCTGTTGCCTTTGGAATAGCTCAGCGCCCCGCCTTCCAGCGTTGCGCGCAGCGTCACTTCTTCGTTCATGATGCGTGTCTGGGCGATGGCCTTTGCATTGGTTCTGACAAAGGTCGTGTCGCCGCCAAGACCGGCATAATCCTGTCCGAATTCGAAACGATAGCGGGTGTTCGGGTCCAGACCCTTCGCCAGCGAATCGAAGATGTAGGTGTAGCCAAGCGAACTGTCGTAACGTTCACCCTCGGCCGCCTCGGCGGTCACGATATCACCGACGTCAGTCTCATTTCGAATGTGGCCGTAGTCCAGCGTATAGCGCAGTTGCAGGCGTGCCTGTTCGGCCACCGGGAATTCGAGGAAAGGCTGGAAGATGCCGGTAACAGTGTCGAAATCGGCGTTCAGGTTATCGGTTTCCGAATAGCCCAGCTGGAACCCCAGCGCGAGATCACGCCCGAACAGCCCCGGTTCCGCGAACCGCAGGCCGTATTGCTGCGATTCGGCGGCATTGCTGATCTTGAAGCTGAACGCTTGCCCGCGACCAAGAAAGTTCTTTTCGGAAAAGGCAAAGGTGACACCGATGCCGTTGGCCGTGGAATAGGAACCGCCCAAGCTGATGGAGCCGGTCGGCTTTTCCTCGACGTCTACGTCGATGACCACCTGTTGCGGGCTGGACCCTTCGCGCGCGTCCACGTCCGCCTTGTTGAAGAAACCAAGCGCGCGGATGCGTTCGGCGCTTTCACGGATGGCGCGCGGGTTGAACGGATCGCCCTCGACCACCTCGAACTGGCGCCGGATGACCCGGTCAAGCGTGGTGGTGTTGCCCTCGATGTCGATGCGTTCGATGAAGATACGCTCACCGCGCACCAGTTGAAACTCAATGTCCAACGTCAGATCGCGGTCGTTTCGGCTGACCCGCGGTTCGACCCGGACAAAGTTCAGACCCTCGTTCACCGCCAGCTTTTCAAGGCGGGCAATCTCATTCTCGACAAGCGCGGGCGAATAGACCTTGCCGCGCTTGAGACGGATCTTGCTGCCGAACAGATCGGAATCGACCTCTGACAGGTCGGAGGTCACGGAAACCTCACCGACCGTAAATTGCTGGCCTTCCTCGACGTTGAAGGTGACGAAATACCCGTCGCGTTCCTGGCTGAGTTCGGCGTTGATGCCGGTTATGCGGAAATCGACATAGCCGCGCGAGGAATAGAAATCGCGCAGGAGCTGCTTGTCGAACTCGACGCGGTCCTCGATGAAGGTGTCCTTGCGGATCACGGCGCGCAGCAGGCCCGCCTGCTTGGTATCCAGCACGCGGCGCAGACGCCGGTCAGAGTACTGTCCGTTGCCAACAAAGCCGATGCGCTCGACCTCGGCAACGCCGCCCTCAAACACCTCGAACACCAGATCGACACGATTGTCGCTGCGTCGGATGACCTTGGGAGAGACACGCGCCGCCAGACGGCCCTGCACCTCATATGCCTTGCTGACCGCCTGCGCGTCGGCCTCTGCCACGCGCGGGCTGAACACGCGGCGCGACTGGGACTGCACGATCTGGGCGAGATCCTCATCCTTGATCCGCTTGTTGCCCTCAAATGCGATGCGGTTGATGGTCGGATATTCAACGACACGAATGACCAGGCGTGACCCTTGTGGGATGATCTCGACGGTCTCGAACAGACCGGAGCCAAGGATTCGCTGATAGGCGTCGTTCAGTTGTGCCGCCGATACGCGATCCCCCCGCGCGATTCCCGCGTAGGACAGGATTGTGCCCGGCTCGACCCGCCGATTGCCTTCAATCGAAACGGCATTGAAAACATAGCTTTGTGCGTAGGCAATTTCAGGGATGGTCGCCATCCCCGCCCCCATCGCAACAGCGAAACTCAGGGCCACTGCCCTGCCCGCGTTTGCGACGTGATAACCCGTTGCACGGCCCTGCGCTTTTCGCGCGGAAATGACCTTTGCCATCTTCACAATCCACTTTGACATCCCGGAGTCGTGAGTACCGGGAATGCGGTGGCTTGTCAAAAGCCCGTAGGCGCGAATTTAGACAACTGTCGCCTGACAGCGACTAGTGCATCATCAGGCCCAGCCATCCCCCGAAAAACAAGGCGAAGACGATGGTCGAGATGTACAGCAGCCGGTCCCAGTTAATGGTCACCAGCAAGCTCATACTGCGATAGCCCGCGTGAATCGTATGCATGGAATCGGTCCTCGGTTGCGTCAGTGCAGCCTTGATATGCCATGTGATTCAGGCAGGATTTTGACGGCACCTGCCCGAATTTATGTCAAGGACAGAACAAATCGTTGGAAAGTGCAAAGACCATCAACGAAAGCACAACAGTCAGCCCGATCGACATCAGGACCTTGAGCGCACGATCACTGGGCGGACGGCCCGACACGGCCTCATAGGCAAAGAACACCAGGTGTCCGCCGTCCAGCACAGGCACCGGAAACAGGTTCAGCAGGCCGACAGCCGTCGACAGGACCGCTATGAACCAGATGAAATTCGTGGTGCCTTGGCTGGCCATGTCGCCGCTGGTTTCGGCGATTCCAATCGGCCCCGACAGGTTGCAGGTGCTGATGGCACCGGTCGCCATGTGCCACAGACCCGACAGCGACCCTTCGATGATCCGGCCCACCTGCGTGAAACCAGATCCCAGCGCAGACCCGATTCCCGTCGCCTCGGTCGCTGGCTCAAAGGCGATACCGCCAACGATTCCGATACGGTAAAAGGTCTGGAAGCCTCCGCCCGGCTGCGGTTCATCCACGCGGCGCGGGGTCATTTCCTTGTCCAGAATCGCGCCATCTCGCCAAACAGTCAGCTGCAGCGTCGCGCCCTCAGACCCTTCGACCCGCGCCTTGAGTTGTTCAAAAGCGTAGATTTCTTCGCCGTCCACGGCAGTAATCACATCACCGGCGCGCAGGCCCGCGTCACCGGCGGCAGAGCGCGGCGCGATCTGGGTCGCCAGCGGCGGGTAGGTGTATGGGCCGGCCACGGTGACCTCACGCCCGTCGCGGGCAACGGTATAGTCCAGCGTCGGCTGGTGCGGCAGCGCGTCGAAATAGGCCCCCATTACAGCGCTGTCCTCGGAATCGGGCAGTTGGCTGCCCTCGATGGCAAGGATTCGGTCGCCGGTCTGAAGCTCTTGCTGCACCGGCAGTGGACGCAGGTCGCCCACTGTCAGCGGCTCTGCCAGTTCGCCACGGAACATGATCACGCCGGTAAAGATCAGGATCGACAGGGCAAAGTTGAACAGCGGCCCCGCCGCCACGGTCGCCGTGCGCGCCCAGAGCGGTGCACCGGACATGGTGCTGCGCATCTCATCCTTGCTCAGCCCTTCAACCGCCTCTTCGTCGACACCGCCAGAGGCGTTTGCATCGCCGCGGAACTTGACGTAGCCGCCAAAGGGAATCGCCGCGAGCTGCCACCTGGTGCCGTCGCGGTCCACGCGGGACCAGATCACCGGACCAAAGCCCAGGCTGAACACCTCGGGGAAAATGCCGGACTTCTTGCCGACGATGTAGTGCCCGTATTCATGGACCGCGATGATCACCGAAAGCGCGACCACGAAAAAGATCACGGTCCAGAGGGCTCCGCCGAACTGCGGAATAAATGTCGTCGGGTCCAAGCTGCGGGCTCCCTTTACCAGGTTTTTCGTTGCATGACCGCGTCGGCCTCTATGCGTGCGAGATGGTCTGCCTCGGCAACCATATCAAGGGTAATCCCGGCGGCATTGTGACCCGCTTGGGACGAAAGCCTGACCAGTACCTCTTCGACAACCTCGGCCATCCCGGGAAAAGAAATCCGGTGGTCGATAAAAGCATCCAGCGCCCGTTCCTTGGCCGCGTTGAAGACCGCGCCCATCAGCCCGCCCGCCTGCATGACCTCACGCGCCAGCCGTAGGGCGGGCCAGCGGGTCTCGCAGGGGTCGCGGAACGTGAGTTGGCCGAGCTTGACCAGGTCCAGCCGATCTACCGGCAGCGGCTTGCGCGTCGGGTGATGCAAGGCAAAGCCGATGGCGTGGCGCATATCCGGCGGGCCGACATGGGCCATCAGCGCACCGTCGGTAAACCCGACCAAGGCGTGAATCATCGATTCCGGGTGGACCACAGTTTCGATCTTCGCCGGATCCATTCCAAAGAACTCTCTGGTTTCAATGAGTTCCAGCGCCTTGTTGAACATTGAAGCAGAGTCGATGGTGATACGCTGGCCCATGGACCAGTTCGGATGTGTGGCGGCCTGCTCCGGGGTGGCGCGGACCAGTTCCTCTAGCGGCCAGTCGCGGAACGCGCCGCCGCTAGCAGTGATGATCACCCGTTCGACCGCCGCCAAGTCCTCACCGATAAGGGCCTGAAAGACCGCCGAATGTTCGCTGTCGACCGGCAGGATCTGACCGCCATGGGCGCGCGCGGTGCGCAGCATCAAGGGCCCGGCGCAGACCATACTTTCCTTGTTGGCCAGCGCCAGCGTGGCCCCCTGCTGCAAGGCACGCAGCCCCGGTTCCAGCCCCGCCGCCCCGACAATGGCGGACATGACCCAATCTGCGGGACGGCTGGCGGCCTCGACCAGGGCTGCACGTCCGGCGGCGGCCTCGACGCCACTGCCCGCAAGCGCGGCACGCAGGTCGCCCAGCCGATCCTCCTGTGCCGTAACGGCGACTTCGGCACTCAGGGCACGGGCATCCTGCGCCAGTTGGGCAATGTTGCCGCCACCTGTCAGCGCAACAACGCGGTAAGCGTCCCGATCCCGCGCAATCAGGTCGATCGTGTTTTGCCCGATCGACCCGGTCGCGCCAAAGATGGAGATTCGGCGGCTCAAAGCGCGCCCAGCAGGCTCAGGATCAAAAACAGCGAGGCCGCGCCGACAATGCCATCAAACCGGTCCATGAAACCGCCATGCCCCGGAATGAGGTCCGAGGCATCCTTGACCCCTGCCCGCCGTTTGATCGCGCTTTCGGCGATGTCCCCCAATTGCGAGGCCAGCGACAGGAACATCGCCGCAAACGTCCAGATCAGCACGATCCGCATCGGCAGACCCGCATTCAAAGCAAGTCCCGCGGCAAGGATCGCTGCCGCAATCCAGCCCGCGACGATCCCGGCCCAGGTCTTTTTCGGGCTGACGCGCGGCCAGAACTTGGGCCCGCCAAAGGCGCGCCCGGCAAAATACCCGGCAATGTCGGTGAGGATGACGATCCCCAGCAGCATCAGGATCAGATCGGGCTGCAAAACGGCAAAGGCCGCCAGCCACAGCCCGGACAGCAGCACCGCCCCGCCATAGAGAAAGCCGATCCACCAGCCGCGCCGTGCGATCAGGGCGAAACCGATGCACAGGCCCAGCAACACCAGACCGCTTTCCAGGGCGTCCGCCCGGCCCAGCCGGAAGATCCAGATAAACAGCGCCGTGACGGCCACCGCCGCCACAACCGGCAAGGCGCGGTGACGAGGGTCCAGCAAGTTGCACATTTCCCAGATCATCACGCCGGTCACACCTGCGATCAGAAACTGAAACGCGGTCGGCCCCGACAAAAACGCCCCCAGCGCCACTGCCAAAAGAACAACCGCAGACAATACGCGAATGCGTAGGTCACGCCACTTGTCGCTCATGCTTTCACGGCACCGAACCGGCGGTCGCGCTCTCCGAACTTGGCACACAGTCGCCCCAGTTCCTCGGCCCCGAAATCGGGCCAGAGCGTATCGAGAAATTCATATTCGGCATAGGCAGACTGCCAAAGCAGAAAGTTGGAAATCCGTGCCTCGCCACTGGTGCGGATCACCAGATCCGGATCGGGCAGGACATGGGTATCAAGGTAGCGCGGCAGGGTTTCAACGTCGATCTGTGCCGGGTCCAGCTTGCCCGCCTGCACATCCATCGCCAGCCGTTGCGCGGCGCGCGCCACCTCATCCCGACCGCCGTAGTTCAGCGCGATGGTCAGGTTGACGCCGGTGCAATGTTTGGTGAAATCCTCGGACTCGTCCATCAGCGCGCGCAGTTTGGCGTCCAGCCGAACGCGGTCGCCGATGAAGCGCACGCGCACGTTTTCCTTCACGAAGGCCTGCATCTCTTTCATGATGTACCGCCGGAACAGGCTCATCAGGCCGGCAACCTCTACCTGGGTCCGCTTCCAGTTTTCGGTCGAGAAGGCGAAGATCGTCAGGTATTTGACGCCGAAATCCGGGCAAGCCTCTACCACCTCGCGCACGCGGCGCGCGCCAGCATGATGCCCGAAAAGACGCGGACGCCCCCGCATGGTTGCCCAACGGCCATTGCCATCCATGATGATGGCCACGTGTTTCGGGCCAATCGTGTCTAGCATCGGTCTGGCCATCAAAATTCCTTCCAGGGCGCAATACGCCGCGACTACAGGCTTAACTCAACATGTCCGCCGATCCAAAGCAACGATACCGGCATGTGACTAGGCCAACTGTGCCATTCGCGAAAGACGACACTGTGGCCACGGCATGACGCAAGCGGAACACTGCACCTGACCTGCAACAGTCAACGCGCAGGCGCCGAGCAGCACACGGTGCCCCCGCGCCGCGCAGCTGTGCCAATGAACGGCGTCAGACCTGCATGATTTCCGCTTGTTTGGTCTCAAGCGCGTCGTCGACCTTCTTGATAAAGGTGTCAGTCATATCCTGAACTTCGGATTCCCAAAGTTTCTGGTCGTCCTCGCTCATGCCGTCAGCCTTGGCTTTCTTGATCTGTTCCATGCCGTCGCGACGGACGTTGCGGATCGAGACGCGGGCGTGTTCGGCGTATTGCGCCGCCACCTTGCCAAGTTCGCGGCGGCGTTCCTCGTTCAACTCGGGGATCGGCAACATGATAATGGTGCCGTTCAGTTGCGGGTTGATGCCCAGACCGGAATTGCGGATCGCTTTTTCGACCTTGCCGACCAGTCCCTTGTCCCAGACGTTGATAGTGACCATGCGCGGTTCGGGCACGTTCACGGTGCCAACCTGGTTGATCGGCGTCATCTGGCCATAGGCGTCGACCTGCACCGGCTCCAGCATCGAGGCCGAAGCGCGTCCGGTGCGCAGCGACGCAAATTCCGTGCGCAGGTTAGCCATGGCGCCATCCATGCGGCGCGACAGGTCAGCGGTATCGAGTTCGAAATCTTCGGACATCTTGGCCCCTCGTTGATCATTTGTGCTCGGGTAGCACTGGTTAGCCCGACCTTTACCGCAGATCAATCATGCTTGACCAGAGAGGCCGGTGCCCCCGGTGCCCGCCCCCGGAAACCGATCGTTAACCCGGGCGTGGCAAAACCAGCCGTGTTCAGCCGACCGGGTCCGCCGCAAAATGCACATCTGCCTGATCCTTTTTCCCGGCTTTCCAATGCTGGCCCATGTCCTCGCACGCGAGGTGTTGCAGCTGGCGAACGATTGCGCGGGCCAACATCTGTTTTCGGTCCAGACACGGACGGTCACGGGAACGGACGTGGTGGCCGCCGACGGAACGGCGGTGGCCGGAGATCAGCCAGATTGGCATGGGGCACAGGGATTTGATCTGGTGCTGCTTTGCGCGGGGCATGACCCGCTGAACGCCCTGCCGATGGGCCTGCGCGCCTTTCTCAACCGCGCCGAGGCGACGGGGGCCACCCTGGGCGGGCTGGATGGTGGCGCAGTGATCTTGGCCAGACTGGGCTATCTGACCGGGCGCACGGCAGTGCTGGACCATGCCGCGCTGACCCAACTGGACGATAAGGGCGACACCATCGCCCTGACAGAGGGGGCATTTTCCTGTGACCGGCAACGGCTGACAACGGCGGGCGGAATGGCCACCGGCGATGCGCTACTGGCCTGGATCGCACGGGCGCACAGCCCGGCATTGGCCGCGCGGGTGGCAGAGTCGCTTGCCCATGGTCGCATCGGTCAGGCAGGGGCGCAGCAGCGACTGGTGCAGGCCATCGACCCGCTGCTGGACCGGATGCAGGCGATCATGGCGGCACATATCGAACACCCAATCCCGGTTGAACGGGTCGCCGCCGAGCTGGAACTGAGCCCGAAACAGTTGCGCCTGCGCTGTCGCAAGGGGTTGGGGCAGACCCCGGCACAGGTCTACAATGGTCTCAGGCTGGACCGGGCGGCGCAGTTGATCTCGGCCACCGAACTGTCCGTGCAAGAGGTTGCGCGCGCGGCGGGCTTTGCCTCTCCATCGGCCTTTACCCGCAGCTATCGCGCCCGCTTTGGCGCCCCCCCGCGCAGCCAGCGCCGTGCGCGGCGAACGGGTGAACCCTTGGGTCAGACAAGCGCTGCGTGTGACGGGCAGCGCCGCGCGGGCGGATCATGACCATAACGCATCACGATGCGCGGATTGTCCTGCGGTACACGCGGACACCGGAGGAGCAGCCATGCCGGCAGTCCCCAAATCGGCAGTGGAGGCAGGGACACACCAGCGTGCGAGGGTCATGGGCCGCTGTCCCTGACGCAATCGCGACCGAACGCACCGCCGCCACAGTGTCCACGCCTGAGCAGGCAAACGCGGACCCAGACAGCGCCTGTCAGGCCGGGGACGGCCCCGGTCTGTCCGGCTGCGCGCGCGGGGCTTTCTCGCAGACGCGGGTGTAGGTGCCCTGCCCGGCAAGAATGCCGCGAAAGCCGCCCGGCTCGTCCAGTGAAAACACGATGATCGGCATGTCGTTGTCGCGCGCCAGCGCAATCGCCGAGGCATCCATGACCTTGAGGTTCTTTGACAGCACCTCGTCGAATGTCACCTGATCATAGCGCTTGGCGTCGGGATTGGTGCGCGGGTCACTGTCGTACACCCCGTCGGTTCCGTTCTTGCCCATGATGATCGCCTCGCAGGCCATCTCGTTGGCGCGCAGCGCCGCAGCGGTATCGGTTGTGAAATACGGGTTGCCGGTGCCGGCGGCAAAGATGCAGACCCGCTTTTTCTCCAGGTGGCGCACGGCCCGGCGGCGGATGTAGGGCTCTGCCACTTCGTCCATGCGGATCGCACTGATCACGCGGGTAAAGACCCCGACCCCCTCCAACGCGGACTGCATCGCCAGCGCGTTCATCACCGTGGCCAGCATGCCCATGTAGTCGGCCGTTGTGCGTTCCATCCCCTGCGCGCTGCCCGCCAACCCGCGAAAGATGTTGCCACCGCCGATCACCATACAGATCTCGACGCCCATTTCCTGAACCGATTTCACTTCGCGGGCGATGCGCTGCACCGTTGGCGGATGCAGGCCATAGCCCTGATCGCCCATCAATGCCTCGCCGGAAATCTTGAGCATGACACGTCTGTAGGTGGTTTGCGGGGTGCTGGCCTCGGTCATGTTGCGCTCCGTCGTGGGGGGGATATGATCGCGCGCATATGTGGCGGAAAACCGCTTGGGCTGCAATGGCCCAGCGGACTCCGGCAAGGGACATCGGGACAGGCTTCGGAATGCGTGACAAATCGGCAATCGAGGCATGCCTTGCGGCCTGCGCGCCGGATCGGCCCGTGCTGATCGCGGGACCGACCGCCAGCGGCAAATCGGCGCTGGCGCTGGCCATTGCAGAGGCGCAGGGCGGCGTCATCGTCAATGCCGATGCGATCCAGGTCTTTGCCGACTGGCGCGTGCTGACGGCCCGACCGTCCCCCGAGGAAGAGGCGCGCGCACCGCATGCCCTTTACGGACATGTGCCGGGCGACCAGCCCTATAGCCTGGGCGATTGGCTGCGTGAGGCGGCAGCATTTCTGGACGGGCCCTTAAGACCCATTTTTGTCGGTGGAACAGGGCTTTACCTGACGTCCTTGACCGAGGGTCTGGCCCAGATCCCGGCCACGCCACCGCATATCCGCACCGAGGGGGAGGCCCTGCTGGAAATCCACGGCTTGGCCGCAATGGTGTCCGATCTGGACCCGCAGTCCGCCGCGCGGATCGACCTGCGCAACCCGGCCCGAGTCGCTCGCGCATGGGAGGTCCTGCGCGCCACGGGACGCGGAATTGCCGCCTGGCAGGATGAGACCCCGCCCCCTCTGCTACCGCTGGCGCGCGCAACGGCATTTGTTGTCGATGCCCCAAAAGAATGGCTCACCCCAAGGATCGAGATGCGGTTCCGCCAGATGGTCGCACGCGGCGCACTGGAAGAGGCCCGCACCAACCGGCCTGGCTGGACCCCGGACCGGCCGTCGGCCAAGGCCATTGGCGCCGCCGAACTGATGGCGGTCATTGATGGAGAGATCACTCTGGACAAGGCCATAGACCGCGCCACGATCCTGACCCGCCAATTCGCCAAGCGCCAGCGGACGTGGTTTCGCGCCCGGATGGGTCCTTGGCACCATCTGACGGCACGGGAGCTGGCCTGATGTCGCGTCCCGGTTTCCTGCGAACCCCGATGCCGCCCGCCCCGCCAAAACCCAAGGGCCCGGTGCGCAGCGGGTCGTATGCGATGGAACTTCAGGGCGCGCCGTGGAAATTCACCCTGCTGCACGACCGCGAAGACGACGTCGTGCTTTGGGTCACCAAGGGACAGGGCCGCGTGGTGGTCAACGGCATCCGCCGCGGCATCTCTGTCAACAACGCGCTGTTTGTCCCGGCGGGCACGTTGTTTGCCATCGACATGCAGCAAGGCACACAGGCGCTGATGGTCCAAAGCCCGTCAGGGCTTAGCCCCTACCTGCCCCATGCCCCGCTTTTGCTACGCGTACGCAACAGCCTTGCGCAGGCCGAGCTGACCGGCACCATTGACGCGATGAACCGCGAAGTGACGCAGAACCGCGCAATGCTGCAAGAGGCGCTGGCAGCGCATGTCGGACTGATAGCCGTCTGGTTGCACCGTCAGGTGCAGGCGGGCGCAACCGATTCTCCCGCTGAAAGCGCGGCCCAGCGACTGGTGAGGCGCTATGCACGCGCCGTCGCGCAAGATTTCCGCAAGCCGCAGTTGATGGGCCAATACGCCGAGGCGCTGGACGTGACGCCAACGCATCTCAGCCGGGTCTGCCGCCTGTGTTGTGGCAAGACCGCCGCCGACATCCTGACCGAACGCAAGCTGCACGCCGCCCGGATGGCCCTGGAAAGCCCCAAACCGGCGGTCAAGGAGGTGGCGCGCGCACTGGGGTTCACCTCTCCGGCCTATTTCACCCGGTTCATCCAGAGCCACACCGGCCAGTCACCGTCAGCGCTGCGTGCGGCGAGCCGCCAACCAGCGGCCCGACCGTAACTCCTGCGGAACACAAAAAAAACTTGCCGGGTACCATGTTAGTGACTTGCACATAGGCGCGTGTCGCTTTTGAATAAGGCTGATGTCGCTTTTAGACCCCAAAAGGACGAAAGCGGGCGTTGACGGGACAAGGCTTCTCGTGCGGAATGATTTGCAGCGTGGGCATGGCCAAAGGGTGAAAGACAACAACCCGCACAGAAGCCAAGAAAGAGACCCCGGCTGAATAATAAATGTCACAGGGAGACTAGTATGACATCGATGGATCACCTGCAGCGGGTCCACCCGGCTGCAAAAATGTACGCGCGTGAACTCAAGCAAGGACTGCTTGACCGTCGCGAGTTTCTGGCGCGCACCACTGCGCTTGGCCTGACATCTGCGGCAGCCTACACGCTTGGCGGTTTGCAGCGTCCCGCAGAGGCTGCGGCGCATGTTCAGCAAGGCGGCACCATCCGCTACCAGATGGAAGTTCGCGCCCTGAAAGACCCGCGCACCTACGACTGGACCCAGATCGCGACCTTTACCGCTGGCTGGCTTGAGTATCTGGTTGAGTACAACAGCGACGGTTCCTTTGACCCGATGCTGCTGGAGAGCTGGGAAACCAACGACGACGCCACCGAATACACGCTGCATGTCCGCAAGGGCGTCAAGTGGAACAACGGCGACGATTTCACCGCCGAGGACGTGGCCCGCAACATCGCGATGTGGTGCGAAAGCGAGGTCGAGGGCAACTCGATGGCCGCGCGCATGGGCTCGTTGATCGACGAGACGACGAAAAAGGCATCCGAAGGCGCGATCACCGTTGTCGACAGCCACACCGTCAAGTTGATGGCAAACGTACCCGACATCTCACTGATCCCGGGGATGGCCGACTATCCCGCAGCCATCGTCCACAGCAGCCACGACCCGAACAACATGCTGGGCAACCCGATCGGCACCGGCTTCATGCTGCCCGAAAGCCACGAAGTCGGCGTCAAGGGCGTGCTGGTGCGCAACGAGGGCCACGACTGGTGGGGCTATGCGGCTGGCAAGGGCGGTTATATCGACCGGATCGAGTTCATCGACTACGGCACTGACCCGGCTGCGTTCATCGCCGCCTACGAGGCCGAAGAAATCGACATGAACTGGGAGTCTGTGGGTGAATTTGTCGACATCTTCGACGCCATCGGCCTGCAACGCTCGGAGATCCCGTCGGGCTTTACCATCGTGATCCGTCCCAACCAGTTGGCCGAAGACGCCAATGGCAACAAGATCTATGGCGACAAACGTGTGCGTCAGGCCTTGGCCATGGCCGTTGACAACAACATCTGCCTTGAGCTGGGCATGGCGGGATACGGCATTGTTGCCGACAACTGCCACGTCGGCCCCATGCACCCGGAGCACGATCCGTCCGTGACCCGCATTCCCTATGATCCGGCCAAGGCGCTTGAGCTGATCAAAGAGGCCGGCATGGAGGACTTTGAGCATGAGGTCCAGTCGATCGACGATGACTGGCGCCGCAACACCACCGCCGCAATGGTGGCGCAACTGAACGATGCGGGCATCAAGGCAAGGCACACAGTTCTGCCCGGCTCGACCTTCTGGAACGACTGGACCAAATATCCGTTCTCGTCGACCAACTGGAACCACCGTCCGCTGGGAACCCAAACCTTGGCGCTGGCCTATAAATCCGGTGAAGCTTGGAACGAGTCGGGCTTTGCCAACGAAGAGTTCGACACACTGCTGGCAGAGGCCAACTCTATCGCGGATGCAGACGCGCGCCGCACGGTGATGGGCAAACTGCAAGCGATCATGATCGACGAAGGTGTGACCGTTCAGCCCTACTGGCGGACCGCGATCCGCCACCACAGGGAAAACCTGGTGGGTGTGGACAAGCACATCGCCGATCTGCCCCAGATCTACAAGTTTGGGTTCAAGGCCTGACCGGCCGCCAAACACAGGGCCGCGCGGACAACCGCGCGGCCCTTTTCGCCTCGGTCCGCGCGATACAAGCGGACCTCAGCAAGAAAGAGCGGTCGGCAATGCATCGGTCGTTCCCCAGCAACAGGGGCTGACATGGGTCTATTCATTCTCAGGCGGATCGGGGTCATGCTCCTGACCGCCTTCTGCCTGACATTCCTCGTTTTCGTGATGACGAACCTCTATCCCAATCTGGAAAAGCTCGCCAAATCCGAAGGCAATTTCAGGATGACGGATATCGAGGTCGCCACCTGGCTGTCCAGCAATGGCTATCGGTCGCCACTGGATCCACAGGTGCTGGAGGATTTCCGCAGCGACAAGATCACGCTTGAAGAGGCGTCCGCCAAAGTGAACACCGGCTTCGACCCGCGCATCTTCCGCAACTATGCGGAATGGATCGGTGTCTATCCGGGCTGGACCGGAGAAAGCCGCGACGGCGTCCCGCGCGGCCGGTGCATCCTGCCCGGCACCGACCCGGCAGAGGCCCCCACCTTCTGCGGGATCCTGCAAGGCAAATGGGGGTGGTCGACCGTGGCCAAGACGCCAGTGTCAGAGGCGCTTGGCACCCGGATCGGCAACACCGGCTTTTTGATGCTTTGCGTCATGTTGCTGATGGTGCCCTCAGCCCTGATCGTGGGCGTGCTGGCCGGCATGCGCGAGGGATCGGCCCTTGACCGGTCGCTGTCGACCTTTTCGATCACCACGACGGCGACGCCGGAATATGTCTCTGGTGTTTTGTTCATCGCGATCTTCACCTCGTCTGCCGTGGGCCTGAAATGGTTCAAGGGCACCGCCACCAGCGCAATGGACAACGCGACGTTCGAGAACTTCTTTCTGCCGGTGCTGACCATTGCCCTCTATGGCATGGGCTACATCGCCCGGATGACGCGCGCCTCGATGGCCGAGGTCATGACCGCGCAATACATCCGCACCGCGCGCCTGAAAGGGGTGAGTTTCGGCAACATCGTCATGAAACACGCGCTGCGCAACGCGCTGATCGCGCCGTTTACGGTGATCATGCTGCAATTCCCGTGGCTGCTGAATGGTGTCGTCATCGTCGAGACCCTGTTTCAGTACAAGGGCGTCGGCTGGGAACTGGTCCGCGCGGCGGGCAACAACGACATCGAGATGTTGCTGGCGATTTCGGTTGTGTCCGTCTTCGTCGTCCTGGTGACACAGCTGATTTCCGACATCGGCTATGTCTATCTGAACCCGCGCATCAGCGTCACCTGAGGAGGCATCCATGGACCCTTTAACCTGGACCGGCTCCCTGGGGAGCATCCTGAACCCGATCCTGACCATCCTGTTGCCCGTCTTTGCGGTGGCACTGGTGGCGCGGATCTTTTTGTCTTTCTTCGAGCCGGATACCGGCATCCAGACCAACCCCGACGGCACGATCATGGCCACCGGCGGCATCTGGGGGCTGTCGGCAAAGCTGGTGAACTGGCTGGGGCTGGCGGTTCTCATTCTGGCGCTGGCCTATCTGATCCTTGGTGCCGTGCTGGGCACTGGCGCGGGCATCGTGGGGGGCATCAGCCGCCAATTCCTACCGGTCTGGATCGCCCTCGTTGCCACCTATGTCGCGTCGATCCACTACAAGCGAAGGCTGGGCCTGTATGGCAAGCTGTTCGATTCGATGATCGGGATGATCGGGTTCGGCATCGTCATGTTCTGGGTCTATACAGCGATCTTTTACGGTGTCTTCGACTGGATCGCCACGCATGACCCGCTGGGGCAGGCCTCGGGGATGAAAAACAAGGTGCCCGGCACACCCCTGCGCGGCGCAGAGGACGGCGATTTTCAGTGGTATCTGTTTGGCGGTGACAACCTTGCGCGCGACATCTTCAGCCGCGTGGTTGCCGGATCGACCATTGTTGTGGCCATCGCGCCGCTGGCGACGCTGTTTGCCTTTATGGTCGGCATCACGCTGGGTCTGCCGGCAGGCTTTTACGGCGGGCGTCTGGACACCGCGCTCAGCTTTGTCGCCAACCTGATCCTCGCCTTTCCGGTGATCCTGCTGTTCTACCTGCTGGTCACGCCAGAGATCGTGGCAACAGGTCTGCCGCAATTCATGGCGGTGGTACTGTTCCTGTTCCCGTTGATCTTTTCGGGCGTGCTGATCCACTCGCGCTACCGGACCCAGCCAAGCAAGAACTACCTCTATCTTGCGATTGTTCTGATCCCGATGCTGCTGATCTACCTGTCGCTGATCAACAACCCCGATCCCTCGTCCAGCAAGATCACGTTCTGGCCGCTGGACTTCTTCGACATTCCAGGCGGCGTTCTGGTGGTGTTTGTCTCAGTGGTCTTCGTCAACTCTCCCACGGTGTTCCGCATCGTGCGGGGCCTGACCATGGACATCAAGACACGCGATTATGTGGCAGCGGCGCAGACCCGTGGGGAACGCCCGTGGTACATCATGCTGTGGGAGATCCTGCCCAACGCGCGTGGGCCGCTGATCGTCGATTTCTGCCTGCGCATCGGCTACACCACGATCCTTTTGGGGACTTTGGGGTTCTTTGGCCTCGGCCTGCCGCCGGAATCGCCCGACTGGGGCTCGACGATCAACGAGGGGCGCAAGCTGCTGTCGATCTACCTGCACCCTGCGCTGCCGCCTGCGCTGTCGCTGTTGTCGCTGGTTCTGGGTTTGAACCTGCTGGCGGACGGACTGCGCGAAGAAAGCTTGCGTGACTGATGACGGTTGGGCTGGGGGCGCTGCCCCCAGACCCCCGGAGGTATTTGGGCCAAGAAGAAGCGCAAGACGTTTCGTGGCCTCTCCTACAGGGAGCACTGTGACATGAAAGACGACTATGACGGGCCGATCCTGGAGATCGACAACCTCTCTATTTCCTTCTTTACCCGCCTGCGCGAAATCCCCGCCGTGATGGATTTCTCGGTCAAGGTCCAGCCGGGAGAGGCCGTTGGCCTTGTCGGTGAATCCGGCTGCGGAAAATCCACCGTGGCGCTGGGGGTCATGCAGGACCTGGGCAAAAACGGACGCATTGTCGGCGGCTCGATCCGGTTCAAGGGCCGCAACCTGAACGAGATGAGCCAGGAAGAACTGCGTGAGATCCGCGGTTCTGAGATCGCCATGATCTATCAGGAACCCATGGCCTCGCTGAACCCGGCGATGAAAGTGGCCCAACAGCTGATGGAAGTGCCGATGATCCACAAGGGAGTCGGCAAGGAAGACGCCTATGCCCGCGCGCTGCAGGTGGTCACGGACGTCAAACTGCCGGACCCCAAGCGTATCCTCGACAGCTATCCTCACCAACTGTCGGGCGGCCAACAGCAGCGTATCGTGATCGCGCTGGCGTTGATGGCGGAGCCCGCGTTGCTGATCCTGGATGAGCCGACAACCGCGTTGGATGTGACGGTCGAGGCGGCGGTGGTCGAATTGGTCAAGGAGTTGGGCAAGAAATACGGCACCTCGATGCTGTTCATTTCGCACAACCTTGGGCTGGTACTGGAAACCTGTGACCGGATCTGCGTGATGTATTCCGGCGAGGCGGTTGAAACCGGCAGCATCGAAGACGTGTTCGACGAGATGCAGCATCCCTATACGCAGGCGCTGTTCCGCTCGATCCCCCTACCGGGTGCCGACAAGAACGCCAGCCCGCTGGTGGCTATTCCGGGCAACTTTCCCCTGCCCCATGAACGCCCGCCGGGCTGCAATTTTGGCCCGCGCTGCGACTATTTCGAGGCCGGACGCTGTGATGCGGTAGAGCGGGTGCCGATGTCCAAGATACCCGGCAACGACCGACACAACTCGCGCTGTCTGCGGATCGAGGAAATCGATTGGGCCGCACCGCCACAGAACGTCAAGTCCACCGAAAAGCCCGCCCCGGGCAAGGTTGTCCTGAAAATGGATGAGCTCAAGAAATACTATGAGGTGGCCGCAAACGCGCTGTTCGGCAGCTCTGGCGAAAAGAAAGTGGTCAAGGCCAATGAGACCCTGAGCTTTGAGGCCCGCGAATCCGAAACGCTGGCCATCGTGGGGGAATCCGGCTGCGGCAAGTCAACCTTTGCCAAGGTGCTGATGGGGCTGGAGACGGCGACCGGCGGGCAGATCCTGCTGGACAACCGCAACATCGAAAGCACCCCGATCGAAAAGCGCGATACCAAGACCATCGCTGACGTGCAGATGGTGTTCCAGAACCCGTTCGACACGCTGAACCCGTCGATGTCCGTCGGGCGGCAGATCATGCGGGCATTGGAGATCTTTGACTTCGGCGATTCAGACAGTGCACGCCGCGAAGAAATGTTGCGCCTGCTGGATCTGGTGAAGCTGCCGCGCGCCTTTGCCGAACGTATGCCGCGCCAACTGTCGGGCGGGCAAAAACAGCGCGTCGGCATCGCACGGGCTTTTTCCGGCGGTGCGCGCATCGTGGTCGCGGATGAGCCCGTCTCGGCGCTGGACGTGTCGGTGCAGGCGGCAGTGACAGATCTGCTGATGGAAATCCAGCGTGAGCAAAAGACCACTTTGCTGTTCATCAGTCACGACCTGTCGATTGTGCGCTATCTCAGCGACCGCGTCATGGTGATGTATCTGGGCCATGTGGTGGAACTGGGTTCGACCGATCAGGTCTTCTCCCCGCCCTACCATCCCTACACAGAGGCGCTGTTGTCTGCGGTGCCCATCGCCGATACCCGCGTCAAGAAAAAGCACATCGTGCTGGAGGGAGACATTCCTTCGGCGATGAATCCGCCGCCGGGGTGCCCGTTCCAGACGCGCTGCGGCTGGAAAGACAAGGTTCCCGGGGGCCTGTGCGAGAAAGAGGTGCCGCCGGTGCGCGTCGTGGCAGATGGCCATCAGATCAAGTGCCACCTGTCCGATGTGGATTTCGCCAACATGGAGCCAGTCATCCAGATCGCGGCGGAATGATACCCCCCACGGGCGCGCAGTTTGTTTTGGGACTGCACGCCCCTTCTGCATAGGAATGGCATGATGCGTTTTGTCTGGTTGCTTGTGGGTTTTCTGGCTGCCGCAGTCTTTGCCGACACGGCAGAGGCCGCCCGGATCACGGCTGGCAAGGCCGGTCTGTGCCGCGTCACGCTTGAGGGTGAAATCGCCCCCGGCGACGTCGAGAAACTGCGCGCCGCGCCGATGGACAGACCGATCTGGTGGTCGAACTTTGAGGATGGCAGTTGGGCCGCGCTCTGTCTGGACAGTCCCGGCGGTAGTCTGTCCAGCGGACTGGAGCTGGCGCGCTATGTGTTGGACAACCGCATCGGAACGGTCATCGACGATGGTGCGGACTGTCTGTCAGCCTGCGCGCTGGTCTTTATGTTCGGGACGGCGCATCAGCACGAATCCGTCGCCCTCACCAACCGCCGTCTGCATGTGGGGGGGCGTCTGGGGTTTCACCAACCGGATCTGACACTGGATCGCAGCCGCAACTACAGCGTCGACGATGTGGCTGCCGCCTTTGACCTTGCCATTGAGGCGACGCTGAATTTCCTCGCCCTCGCCGCGCGGCCCCGTCCCGACACACCGCGCCCTTTTGTGGACGGCGACCTGCTTGAGGCGATGCTACAGCACAAGGGACAGGAGTTCTTTGAGATCGATACGGTGAACAAGGCCGGGCGATGGGACATCGCCTTGTTCGGCTTTACCCCGCCGCAATTGACCAACGAGGGCATGATCTACGCCTGCCAGAACATGACCGGATGGACTGCACGGCTGGAACAGGATCAGTTGCCCTATCAGCCGGACGGCTACAGCCACAGCATCGATGCGACGCAGGGTCAGGACGGATTTGCCGACGGTCAACGGTTCAAGGTCGATTTCTCAGGAATGATGACGTATGCCTGCGAAGTCGGTCTGCGCGCCATCTATCAGGGCGGCACGCAGGCGGTACTTTGCGGCTACCGCGAGAATCTTTCGGCGCAGGTTGGCCCCGACACTTGCCTGCAAGGCACTGAAGCGCCGGGCCGCTGGCCGGTGATCCCGCCCGCCGCGCTGCTGCCGGCAAAGACAACCCTGAAGGAACTCAAGGCGGCCCGTGGCACCGGCGAAACGGCCCGCGTGCTGTCGGACACGCCTTGCATGTCATCTACCGGCCGCGCGCGGGTCACCAACGTACAGTCCTTTACATCGCTGCGGCAAGTCATGTCCCATGACGCCGCGCGTCTGGCCGAACTGCCTCTGGGCAGCAGCTATGAGATTCCCAGCGTGCCGGATGCCGATTTCAGACATCCGCGCCATCAGGCGTGTGTGGCGTTGTGCCAAAGGGCCGAATTGGGCGAACCCTATGACAGCGCCGCACTGCAATCTTGCATCGACACGGACTGGATGTGGTTCCAGATCAAGACCCCGTCAGGACAAAGCGGTTACGCCAGCGCCCGGTATCTGGCGTATTGAGACCGGGACCGCCCTGCGCGAAAGGCGCTTGCACCGGCCCGTTCAGGAAGCTCGACAAGGCGGGTGACACAGGTCTGGCGGCTAGAGCAAAGGAAGCACCGACTGTGATCATCGTGCTTGCACCGCGACTGTCGCGAAGGCTCTGCTCTGCCTGAGATCAAATCAGCCCTTCGACGGCCTTGGCTCCGCCATCCCGCGATTTGCGGATGTAGTAGGGCGAGATCGTGGAATGGACCAGCAAGGCGCGTTGATGTTTGATGGTGATCGACCGCTCAAACCGGAAATCCGTCACCGAGTCGTAGATGCCGCTGCATCTGACCTCAATTTCCTCATCCTCGATCAGGAGACGCACCGCCGTGCCGCGAATATCGGCAAGAGCCGCGTCAAAAGCCATCGTGTCGATCGGATGAAACCGACATCCACCCCGGCCTAGCGTGACAACCAGACCGTCGATTACCTTGTCCCCGACCTTCAGATCCGCCGGTATGCGACATGCCTTGCGGTTATACAGCAGCGCCATGATCCAGCGGAATCCGCTGTCGATCAGCACCAGCATCGAAATGAAACCGACCATGGCAAAGACCACGGCCCCGGCAGCAAACAGCTTTTCCTCTTCGGCGCGTTTATTGACCTCTGACCAGCTGAACCCCTTTTCGTCGAAGAACCCGCCGCTGCGCCCCTGCTGCCCGTTCTGAAAGATGGACTTTCCGTTGTCGACGCAGGCCAACATGCTTTGCTCATCAAGTTTGCGCAGCAAGGCAGACAATCGCGCCGGCTGAAACGCGGCCCCGCCGGCCAACCGCTCTGCCTCTGCCAGAACATCGACCGCAACGGGTGAAATGCTGTGCAACCCGCTATCCTTAAGGGTGTTGAGGATCCGCGCCTCAGAGACAGACAGCATCTGTTGGGCCAGCCGGGCAGACATCGCAGGCGGCAGGTCCGGCAGGTCCACCGGCAAGGCCGCAAGGGTGCGGGCAACGGCCATGAGATCCGGCGGCATCTGACAGTTTTGCGCCGCAGCCGACCCAGGCACGCCCCCAGCAACAATAGCCAGCCAGAGGGCCAGAGGCATCATTCGCATACCGCGACACATCAAACAGAAAAGGGCAACCATCATCCACCGTTCCCGCACTACCGGCGTCCACGGCGATCACTCTGACAGCAAAGCCATAACCAAGGTTTAAGCCGCACCAATTCCGGTGCGCCCAAACGGTCAGCTGCCCCAGATCTTTTTCACATAGTTCTTGGTCTCGCGGTATGGCGGCACGCCGCCGTGTTTGATCACCGCTCCGGGTCCGGCATTGTATGCCGCCAAGGCAAGCCGCCAAGTTCCAAACTTGGCATATTGCTGCTTGAGATACCGCGCGCCACCTTCCAGGTTTTGTTGCGGGTCGTTCGGATTGACCCCCAACAACGCGGCGGTGCCGGGCATCAACTGCGCCAGACCAATGGCGCCCTTGTGCGACTTTGCCTTGGGGTTGAACCGCGATTCCTGCATCACCAGACGCAGGAACAAGTCCTCGGGGACACCATGCTTGCGCGCCGCCGTGCGGGCCATGGCCACATATTCACCTTTGTAACGTCCGCGATAGACCGGCAGATCACCATCCGTTCCCGACCCCCACTTTGTCGGCGTGACAACCTTGGGCGGTTGCAGTCGGACAGAGCTTTTGTATTGCTGGGCTGCGCGGTTATCCAGAACCTTGGTCTGGCTGCTGAACAGCAGCGACCTGCTTTTGGACGACAGAACCTCGGCCCCGGCGCTGCCGGCCAGTCCCACAAACGCAATTACGAACCCTGCCGCGCGAATTGCCTGTTTTACCATGCCACTGTCCCCCGCATCTTAACACTACAGGGCCGACTATACTCATTTCCCAGTTTTTCGCCAGTGCTCCCGGCGCGCCCCTTCCGCCCGGTTCCATGGCTGGTATAGGGTCGGCGGACAGGCGCCGAAAAGATTCGAAGGGGAAAGACATGGCTGGTTCCGTGAACAAGGTGATCATCGTGGGTAATCTAGGGAGAGACCCCGAAGTGCGCACCTTCCAGAACGGCGGCAAGGTCTGCAACCTGCGCATCGCCACCTCGGAGAACTGGAAGGACCGCAGCACCGGCGAGCGCCGTGAACGGACCGAATGGCATTCCGTGGCGATCTTCCAAGAGGGTCTGGTGCGGGTGGCAGAACAATATCTGCGCAAGGGCTCCAAGGTCTACATCGAGGGCCAGTTGCAGACACGCAAATGGCAGGACCAATCCGGGCAGGACCGTTATTCCACAGAGGTCGTCTTGCAGGGCTTTGGCGGAACACTGGTGATGCTGGACGGTCGCGATGGCGGCGGTGGTGGTGGTCGTGGCGATGGCGGTGGTCGCAGTGATGACGGCTACCCGGGCGGTTACGACGATCCCGGCTATGGCGGTGGATCGAGTGGTGGTTCTGGTGGCGGGTCCGGTGGCGGCTCTGGCCCCTCGCGCGCGCCATCACGCGACATCGACGACGAAATCCCGTTCTAGAACGGGCTGCGCGCCCCAAGGCCACGCAGCACACTGCAACTGAAACGCCCGACGTAGCAGCCCTGCCCGTCGGGCGTTTTGTTTTTTGCGCGCGACGTGTCAGCGCAACCCCAAGGCAAATTCCCGCACCCGCTGGCACGCTGAGGGAACGCACCTTATCTCAACGGTGACCCAGCTTCCCGACAGGAGACGACATGACTTGGACTTTTCGCCTTGGCCACCTCCTTGGCTCTGAACTGCGCGTGCACGCCACGTTTTTCCTGTTGCTGGCCTGGGTGGCGGCAGCGGCATGGGCAGAAAGCGGTCCTGCGGCGGCGCTGGACAATACGCTGTTTGTCTTGATCCTCTTTGGCTGCGTGGTCGCGCATGAATACGGCCACGCGTTGATGGCGCGGCGCTACGGCATCCGCACGCCGGACATCACCTTGTTGCCGATCGGCGGCATGGCCCGGTTGGAGCGGATGCCTGAAAAACCGGGACAGGAGATCGCCGTGGCGCTGGCAGGTCCGGCCGTCAACGTGGTGATCTGGGCGGTCCTGATCGTGCTTGGTGCCTCGACAGAGATGGGGGCGCTGACCGACCCCTCAAATCCCCAGGAATTCATGGGCCGATTGGCGGCGGTGAACCTGTTTCTTGCCCTGTTCAACCTGATTCCGGCCTTTCCGATGGATGGCGGACGGGTGCTGCGTGCGCTGTTGTCGCTGCGCACTGACCGGGTGCGCGCCACACGGATTGCGGCAACGGCGGGCCAAATTGTGGCGTTTCTTTTTGGTTTCCTTGGCTTGACCTCGGGAAATCTGATCTTGCTGCTGATCGCGCTTTTCGTCTTCATGGCCGCCCAGGCAGAGGCGCGCGATGTGGAAAGCCGTGATCTCGCAGAAGGATTGCACCTGCGGGACGCAATGATCACCAGTTTTGAGAGCCTTGCACCCGCAGACCCGATGCATGTTGCCGCCCAGACCCTGATCCGCACCACCCAGCACGAATTTCCGGTGCTCGACGCAGACAGGCGACTGGCCGGTTTCCTGACCCGGCAGGCGCTGTTTCATGCGATGGCCGACGGACAGACCGCGCAACCCGTGGGAGACGTCATGACCCAGGTGCCGAGCCTGCCGCTTGCCGCGCCGTTGGCACAGGCACTGGACGCCCTGCAACAGGCGCCCGCCGTGGCGGCAACGGATCAGACCGGTCATATGATCGGCTATGTCACTTCAGAGAACATCGGTGAGATGATGGTTCTGCGGTCACGAAAATAAGGACGGTATCCGACGCAGGCCAACCCGATCAGCGCGCCGCGAGCTGGTCTTGCAACAGCGTCAGGACCGCATCCGACGGGACATCGGAGGTGACAAAAGCCTGTCCGATGCCGCGTGCAAGGATAAACCGCAACTGACCGTCGATCACCTTCTTGTCCTGTCCCATCAGGTCCAGCAGCGTCCCGGCATCCGGAAGATCGCCGGGGATGTCCTTGAGATCACAGCGCATTCCGCTGGATTTCAACAAGGCGCGCACGCGGCTGGGGTCTTCTTGCGCACACAGACCCAGACGGGCGGACAGCTCAAACGCCAGCGCACAGCCGATTGCCACACCCTCACCGTGCAAAAGCCGGTCGGAATAGCCGGTGGCGGCCTCCAACGCGTGACAAAACGTATGCCCAAGGTTCAAAAGCGCACGGTCACCCTGTTCGGTCTCATCCCGCAGCACAATCTCGGCCTTCATCTGGACGGAACGTTTCACCGCAAAGGCCCGCGCGGCGCGGTCGCCGCCTGCGGCACGCGCGCCGTTCTGTTCCAGCCAGGCAAAAAACGCCGCATCGCCCAGCATGCCGTATTTCACAACCTCGCCGTAGCCAGCCAGGTAGTCGCGCGGCGTCAGCGTATCCAGGACACCAATGTCGGCGAGCACCAACGCGGGTTGGTGAAAAGCGCCGATCAGGTTCTTGCCCTGCGGCGCGTTGATTCCGGTCTTGCCGCCCACAGAACTGTCAACCTGCGCCAATAGAGAGGTCGGGATCTGCACAAAACGCACGCCCCGCCGCAGCACGGCGGCGGCAAACCCCACAAGATCGCCGATCACGCCGCCACCAAGGGCAACAACGACATCGCGCCGCTCGACTTTTTGCTCCAGCAGCCATTCAACCGTCCGCGTGAACTGCGGCCAGCTTTTGGTGGATTCACCCGGCGGCAGGGTCAGCGCGACCATCGCGATCCCTTCGGACGCCAGGGCTGATTCCAGTGTCGCCAGATGCGCCGCCTCTACGGTTTCGTCGCTGACCACGGCAACACGCGGGCGGTGCAACAGCGGCGCGATCTCTGCCCCCGCGCCCGCCAACAAGCCCTCACCGATGCGCACGTCATATTCGCGCCCCGGCAGCGGGACAGTCACAGTTTCGATCATCACAGTTTCTCCAACACATCCGGGCGGCTTTCCAGCAGCGCGGCGGACACCCGCCGCGCCATCTGGTCCAGCGTCGTCGACGGGGTCGAGGGCACGGTCACATCCGCTTGACGGTAGATCGGCACACGCGCCTCGTACAGACGACTCAGCGTGCCCTTGGGATCAGGTGTCCGCAGCAAGGGCCGCGTGTCCTTGTGCCGGACGCGATCCCACAACAGGTCCAGATTGGCATCCAACCAGATCGAAACCCCCATCCGAGAGATCATTTCGCGATTTCCCGCCGCCAAAAAGGCCCCGCCGCCGGTCGACAGCACGCCGGGCTCGCCCTCCAGCAGGCGTTCGATCACCTGGCTTTCCTTGCGTCTGAAAAACGGCTCGCCATCGCGGGCAAAGATCTCGGCGATGGTCATGTTGGCGGCTTCTTCGATCTCATGATCCGAATCGCGAAACACAACACCCAGTTGCGCCGCGAGCGTCCGTCCGACTGCCGTCTTTCCAGCGCCCATCATTCCCACAAAGACAATTGTCTTGTGCAGGATCAAACCCTTGTGAACCGTGCCTTCGGCCATCCTTCGCCCATCGCTTAACCTGTTGCGTGAATGACGTGATCGCGACAAAAAGGCTAGGTATAAGTTCAAAAAAGACGAGGCGGGGACAGGACAACATGGGTCGACTGATCAAATGGCTATTCTATCTGCTGGTGCTCGGGTTTCTGGCGCTGGTCGTCTATGCCTATATCGGCCCGATCCTGGGGGCTGATTTCGGACCCGAACAGTTTGAACGCCGCATGCCGGTGCAACTCAATGACAGCTGACCCTTGCAGGGCATTCAAAAGGGCGATTTCGCGGGCGGGCGGGGCGTTTTCCCTCTGCGCTGCCTTGGCGGCGGCAACGGGCCTTTGTGCCCAGGACAACCCGGTCGCACAAGACGCAACCCCGCCCCGGGTCGAGGCGGCGCCGCTGTCCGCGCCCAACCCCGGAGCCGCCGGTCTGCTGGCCCCACGCGTCACCGGCCTTCCGTCAACTCTGTGGTCAGGATCTGATCCGGCCACGCTGGAGGGGTTGATTCACGCGCTGGATCTGCCGGTCCCTGCCCTGCGCGCGCAGATGCGGGTCATGATGCTGGCCGAGGCCGATCCGCCGCTTGGTGACCGGGATCTGGCCCACCTGACCGCGCGACTGACCTGGCTCGAAGAACAGGGCCTGGTGGAAGAGGCGCTGGCCTTGCTGGACATCACCGGGATTCAGGACCCCCATCTGTTCACAATCTGGGCCGACCTGGCATTGCTGCTGGGCCAGGCACAGCCGGTCTGCCGCGCACTGGCCGCGCAACCGCGGCTCAGCAACGATCTCAGCCTGCGGATCTTTTGCGCCGCCCGCAACGGCGATTGGCGCCGCGCCGCGCTGGTCCTGCACAGCGCCCAGACATTGGGCGACATAACCGGCCGCCGCGCCGAACTGCTGACCCGGTTTCTGGACCCGGAGGCCGGCAGCGGTGACCCGCTTTTGCCGCCTGTTCGCCCCACACCGCTGGAATTTCGACTTTTCGAGGCGCTTGGCGAACCGCTGCCCACCGCACCTTTGCCGCTGCACTACGCGGTTCTGGACCTGTCCGGCGACAACGGCTGGCGGGCCCAGATCCAGGCCGCCGAAAGACTGGCCCGCGCGGGCAGCCTTCCGGCCAACCGTCTGCTGGGCATCTACACACTGCGCCAGCCCGCTGCCTCGGGCGGTGTCTGGGACCGGGTCGACGCGCTACAAAACTTTGAGCGCGCGCTGGGGCGCGGTGCCCCGGACACGGTGGCGCAGGAGCTGCAACAGGTCTGGCCGCAGATGGCGTCGGGCCGTTTGCTGGTGCCATTCGCCGAGCTGTACGGTGAACGTCTGGCCCGGCTAAAGCTGGAAGGCCGCGCCGCCGGGATCGCCCGGCGCATCGGCTTTCTGTCGCCGTCCTATGAAAGCCTTGCACTGGGTCTGACGGACGACAGCGCGGAAACACGGTTCCTGTCCGCCATCGCGCAGGGCCAGGCCCCCGCCAACCTGGCCGATCTGCCCCACGCCCAGGCGGTTGCCGACGGGTTTTCCGGTGCCCCGATGCCGCCGGTCCTGCGGGATCAACTGGCCGATGGACGGCTGGGAGAAGTGATCTTGCGGTCGATGGTTCTGTTTGCTTCCGGGTCCGCCGGCAACGGGCAGGATCTGACCGACGCCATCGCCAGCTTTCGCAGCCTCGGGCTGGAGGATCTGGCCCGGCGCGCGGCGCTGGAACTGATGATCCTTGACGCCGAAAGGGCGCGGCGGTGACCCCGGCCCGCTGGGTTCCGCTTTTCCTTGAGGCGTTGGCGGCTGAACGCGGGGCGGCGGCCAACACACTGGCCGCCTACGACCGCGATCTGGCCCACGCGCGGGACTGGTTGCACGACAATGGCAAGGATTTTGACAACGCCGCCGAAGACACAATAGAGGCCTACCTTGTCCATTGTGACAAACAGGGCCTGTCGCGGGCCACCCGCGCGCGGCGGCTGTCGTCGTTGAAACAACTCTTTCGATTTGCCTTTGAAGAGGGTCTGCGCACCGACAACCCCGCCTTGCAGATCGCCGGACCGGGCCGCGACAAACGCCTGCCCAAGACGCTGTCAGTACAGGAGGTCGACCGCCTGCTGACCGCTGCCGAGGCGCATGGCCGGACCGAGAGCGACCGCACCCGCAACGCCTGCCTGATGCAATTGCTCTACGCCACCGGGATGCGGGTCACGGAACTGGTCTCCTTGCCCGTCGCCGCCGCGCGTGGCGATCCGCGTATGCTGCTGATCCGGGGCAAGGGCGGCAAGGAACGCATGGTGCCGCTATCGCCCCCCGCGCGCGAAGCTTTGGCGCTTTGGTTGCAAACCCGCAACTCGCAGGACGACACCGCGCACGCCGAAGGCAAGCCACACTCACCGCACCTCTTTCCGTCACGCGGCAAGGCCGGGCATCTGACCCGACATGCCTTTTACATGCTGATCAAGGAGTTCGCGGTTGAGGCCGGCGTTTCACCGGACAAGGTCACGCCACACACCCTGCGGCACGCCTTTGCCACACACCTGCTGGCAAACGGGGCCGATCTGCGCGCGATCCAGACCCTGCTTGGCCACGCCGATGTTGCCACGACGGAAATCTATACCCATGTGCTCGAAGAACGGCTGCGCGATCTGGTTCTCGAACACCATCCCCTTGCCAAAGATGCCTGAGCCTTGCGGCCGGGGACGGTGTGCGGGGCAATGTTGCGGCCGCAGGCCGTGACGCGCGCCGATCACCGCCCCTCCTCGAAACGCCCCCCTTGAATGCGCTCTCCAGCCCCCCCATAACCAGGCAAACCCAAAGGACCGCCCCCATGGATGCCACGCCAGAAACCCTTGACGCCGCCTTCTGGATCACTGCCGCCTCGATCATCGGCCTGATCATGCTCTCGGCCTTTTTCTCGGGCTCTGAAACCGCGCTCACCGCCGCATCGCGTGGCAAATTGCGCGCAGCCGCCGACAAGGGATCGACTGGCGCCGAAAGGGCGCTGACCATCACCGAGGACAATGAACGCCTGATCGGCTCTGTCCTGCTGGGCAACAACCTGGTGAATATCCTGGCCACCGCACTGGCCACGATGATCTTTACCCAGGCTCTGGGCGAAAGCGGCGTGGTCTATGCCACCGCTGTCATGACCCTTGTGGTGCTGATCTTTGCCGAGGTGCTGCCGAAAACCTACGCCATCACCAACCCCGAAACCGCCGCCGCGCGCGTGTCCGCGCCAATTGCGGGGGTGATCTGGCTGTTTGCGCCGATGGTCTCGGCGGTGCGCGTGCTGGTGCGTGCGCTTTTGCGCATTGTCGGCGTCAAGACCGACCCGGACGACCATATTCTCGCGGTGCGGGAGGAAATCGCCGGGGCCTTGCATCTGGGCCATTCCGAAGGTGTCGTCGAAAAGGAAGACCGCGACCGCATCCTTGGCGCGCTTGATCTTAGCGACCGGACGGTCGAAGAGATCATGCTGCACCGCTCCAAGATCGAGATGCTGGACGCCAATGCACGCCCGCAGGAGGTCCTGCAACAATGCCTTGAAAGCAGCCACACCCGCCTGCCCGTCTTCCGCGACGATCCCGAGAACATCCTTGGTGTGATACACGCCAAAGACTTGCTGCGCGCCATGTACCGGCTGGTGGATGAGGATCAGACGATGGCGGGCGCCCTTGCCGATTTCAAGGTGACGGATGTGGCGATGAAACCCTATTTCGTGCCCGACACCACCTCTCTGGACGAACAGATGCGCCAGTTCCTGCGCAGGCGGACGCATTTTGCGCTGGTGGTCGATGAATACGGCGCCTTGCAGGGGCTGATCACGCTGGAGGACATCCTTGAGGAAATCGTCGGAGAGATCACCGATGAATTCGACCCGGACGCGGATCACCCGATCAGCAAGGCCGAGGATGGCCACTATTGGATCGACGGCCAGATGACGATCCGCGATTTCAACCGGGCAACGGACTGGAACTTGCCTGACGATGAGGCCAACACCGTTGCGGGCCTTGTGATCCATGAGGCGCAAATGATCCCGACCATGGGACAAGTGTTCAGCTTTCACGGCTTCCGGTTCGAGGTCATGGCGCGCGAACACAACCGGATCACCCGGCTCAAGGTGCGCCCGCTGGCACCCGAGGTCGGCTGACGCCCCGGAACTGCACGCGGCCGCCTGCGGCGCGTGGAGAAATCAAAGACCCATCAATGCACTTGCCTCCGGCGCAAGACGGTACAGCGTGATCTGCGCCTGTATTCCTTCGCGTGCGGTTGATCTCTCTCAATGCCGCCGCGCTGTGCCCTGCTAGCCTGATGACCATTCCGACATCAGACAACCGTCGGGCCAAGAGAGGGTGAAAGCCGCCATGAGAGGATTGTGCACCTTGGGTCTTGCGGCGTGTATCGCGCTTGGCGGGGCAGGTCATGCCCGGACACAGACCGATCCCCCGCCCCTTCGACTGGCGCAGGGGTTTGACATCAACGAATTGCTGAAGGGCGGTGCGCCACCCGAGGCGACCGCGCCAGACCTGCCGATGCGCGGCCTGACCGCGTCCCCCGAAGCGGCGGTTGAGACGACAGTCGACGCGCTGCCCCCCGTCGCACCCTTTCCGCCCTCCGCGCTGGCCGGGCGCTGGACCGGGGTCGGATCGGCCTGCGATGACCGGCAATTGGAATTTCAGCAATCCGGCGACAGATACACCGCCGAAAGCACCCGGGTTGATCCGGTGGACGGCTACCAAGTCACAACCCTTTTCGATGCCACACCGGGTCCGGCCCTGCCCGGCGCGGCCCACCCAGACGACCCGAGCCGTTTTTTCTCTTACGCGCGCCAATTTCCGGCCCGGGTGACCCGTCGCGATGGATCGGGCGCGGTGGTCGATCTGGTTGAGGACATCGCCGTCACGCTGCTGGTTTCGCGGGACACCGATACCCTGACCCTGCGGATCGTGGAGCCGGTCACAGAGTGCCGGTTTGCCCGCCCCGCCGATCCAGTGAACTGAGATGAGAGGGCATCACATGACGCACCGATTTTTCTGGTCCTTGCTGACATGTCTTCTGCTGGCGGCGCCGGGTAGCGCCGATACCGCGCAGGAGATCGAACAAACTATCGCGCGCCTGCGTCAGGACATCAAACAGACCGAGTCGGAGATTTTTGAAAAGGAGGTGGAGAAGAAGGACATCCACTCTTTTCAACTTCGCATCTGGGCCGACTGGATTCAGCCTTGGCAGGAGAATGAACGCAAGATCGGCGCTTTGCGGGCCGAGGTGGAGGCGCTGAAACGCATGGGGGCTTTCAACCAGAATTCGCAAAGGCTGAACGACGACATGCGCGCGCTCTTGGCCGAACGCGCCCGCCTGTCGGGGCTGGACGGCGGACAGGTCGACGATTGCGCGCCGCCCTGCACCACGATCAAGACGCTGTTTGCCTATTACGACACGCGCGAACAGCGGCGGGTGGGTCTGGTCAAGGATCTGACGGACCTGCGGCAGACCCGTGACCGGCTTTATCGCGGACTGGAAACCGCGCGCAAGGATCAGGCGGCCAGCCGCGCGGCGCGGGACGTGGCGTTGCGTCTGCAACGCGACAAGATACAGGCCGAGCGGGACCGCTATGCGGCGATGCTGAAAGATGCGGACACCTACCTGTTGCCAAATCTGGACGGTGGACCGCCCCGGGTTCTGATCAGAAAGGACCTGAATGTTGAGGTCACTCTGGCCATCTTCGAGGCCGGCGCGGCGGGCGATTTCAACAGCCCGGAATTCCGCGTGCAGATCGCGACCATCGTGCGCGGCATCCTGCGGCAATCGCAAGAGATGCGCGACCGGATCGGCGACTACATAACGCTGCTGAACGACCAGATCGCTGCGCTGGATCAGCGGTTGGACGGTGGCGCGACCGCCCCCGGTCCGGCGGGCTCATGCCCCGCCCGCAACCCCGACCCGACCGGGCAGGCCCTGAGTTTCCGTATCCCGCCGGGGGACGACGCCACATATGTCGCCTGCGCCTATTTCGCCGATCCGGCGGGCGGCACGGCCCCGGGGCCGATCAAATCCCGCATCCAGTTTAAGGACGGCAAGGAGACCGGCGTCTCGGCCTATTTCACGCTCGACGGCGGGCATCATCTGGACCACATCCACAACGTCCATGCAGCGCGGCAGAGCGGTTCGAAATGCACCTATCACTCGGCCAGCGCGATCCGCGAATACCGGCTGTTCGGCGACGACGGGACAGAGATGGTGGTGTTCTGCGAACCCGACGGCACGGTGGGGCAATGCGATTACATCACCCACGACGGGCGTGCCCGCCGGTGCAGCGCCGACTGCACCGACAAATGCGCGGACTTGCGCCACAGAATCGGATGGCCGGGGATGCAGTAGCGCACGGCTCAGGCGCGCAGGCGTTTGCCCTCGGGGTCAAACGGCGGCTCCGCGAGGATCACCGCTCCGTGGGGTTTGCCCAGCACCATGACCTCGACCCGGTCTCCCGGCCCCGCCAAACCCGCCTTGACGTAGCCAAGCGCAAGGCTGCGGCCCACCGAATACCCATAGCCGCCGGAGGTGACACGCCCGACGCCCTGCCCGTCGCGGAAAATCGGCTCTCCGCCGCTGGCGTCGGCGTTGGAGGCGCTGACCACATCCTCGTCCAGCGCCAGAATCACCAGCGTCTCGCGTGCCGGTTTGTCGATCACGTCCTGCAGCGCCGCTTTGTTCAGGAAATCCTTGTCGAGCTTGCACAACCGCGCCAGCCCGACCTCTTGCGGCCAGTATTCCGGTGAATATTCACGGCTCCACGAGCCATAGCCCTTTTCGATGCGCAGGCTCATCAGGGCGCGGCTGCCCACCGGGCCGATCTCCATGCCCCGCCCTTCTTCCAATAACGCCTGATACAGCCGCGCCTGATCCTTTGTCGCGCAGTGCAACTCCCACCCCAGATCGCCGGTGAACGACACCCGCAACGCCAGCACCTGCACACCGGCCATGTCAATCCAGCGCGACGCCATAAAGGGGAAATCCACGGTCGCAAGCGACGCGTTGGTCAGCCGCCCCAGCATCTCGCGCGCCCGCGGTCCGGCCACGTTGAAGCCGCACATCGCCTCTGTCATCGAGGTGAACTCGGTCCCCTCGGGCAAGGGAACCTCGCGGAAAAAGCGCAGATGATAGCGTTCGGCCATGCCAGAGCCGATCACCCAGAACTCCTGATCTCCCAGCCGCGTGACGGTGAAATCGCCCGCGATGCCACCGCGCTTGCCAATCAGCGGAGTCAGGCAGGACCGGCCCACCTTGCGCGGCATGCGGTTGGCGAAGACAGCGTTCAGCCAGTCCTCGGCCCCCGCCCCGGTCACGCGGTATTTGGCAAAGTTCGATATATCGATGATGCCGCCGGTCTCGCGTAGGGCGCGCGCCTCACGGCCCACGCTTGCCCACCAGCCCTGCCGAGTAAACCCTGGCGTATCGGGCTGATCCGCGTCGAAATAGGCTGGGTGTTCCCAGCCGTAGTTCAGGCCGAACTTTGCGCCCATCTCCTGTTGTGTCTCATACACCGGGCGCGTCCGGACGGGGCGCCCGGCCTCGCGTTCCTCGCCGGGGAAATGGATCGCGAAGCGGTGGGCGTACTGGTTCTTGACCCGCGCCTTGGTGAACGCCGCATCCGCCCAGTCGCCAAAGCGTGCCATGTCCCAAGGGAACATGTCGTACTGCATCTCTCCCTCGACGATCCACTGCGCCGCCATCAGACCCATGCCGCCGGATTGCGAGAACCCCGGGATGATCCCGTTGCAGCAGAAATAGCCCGTCAGTTCCGGCACCGGCCCCAACAACACATTGGCATCCGGCGACCAGATCATCGGCCCGTTAATCACCCGTTTGATCCCCGCCGACCCGACCAACGGCACCCGGTCAATGGCGCGCATCATGTTGTCCTCGATCCGGTCAAGATCGTCTGCAAACAACTCATGCGCAAAGTCCAGTGGCGTGCCCTCTTCGGCCCACAGCCGCACGTCCCGCTCATAGGCGCCGATCAGCAGGCCCTTGCCCTCTTGCCGCAGGTAGTATTCGCCGTCGCGGTCCGCGACCGAGGGCAACCGCCGGTCCATCGCGGCGATTTCCGCGATGGTCTCGGTCACGAAATACTGATGCTCGGTCGGTTGCAGCGGCAGCTTCAGCCCGGCCAAGGCCGCCACCTCTCGCCCCCAGAGACCGGCGGCGTTGATCACCCAAGGCGTGTGAATATCACCCTTCGGCGTGCGCACGATCCATGTGCTGTCCGGTTGCGGTTCCGTCGCCGTCACGGGGGTAAAGCGGTGGATCTCGGCCCCCCGCTGCCGCGCCCCCGCCGCATAGGCCGCCGTCACGCCAGAGGGATCGACGTTGCCGCCATCGGGTTCGAACATGATGCAGCGGATGCCGGTGAAATCGACCAGCGGATGCAGGCGCTCTGCCTCATCCACGCTGACCTCGTGGAAATTCATCCCGTAGAGCCTGGCCTTGGCCGCCTGAAGGCGCAGCTGGTGTTCGCGCGCCTCGGTCTGCGCAAGATACAAGGATCCAGCCTGGAACACCCCGCAGCTTTGCCCGGTCTCGGCCTCCAGATCCTTGTACAGGGTCATGGTATAGTGCTGAAGACGCGAGATATTGGTGCTGTCGTGCAGCCCGTGAATGTTCGCCGCCGCGTGCCAGGTGGACCCTGATGTCAGCTCATCCCGCTCCAGCAGGACACAGTCTGTCCAGCCCAGCTTGGTCAGGTGATACAGGATCGAACACCCGATGACGCCGCCCCCGATGACGACGGCCTGAGCATGGCTGCGCATGACAAATCTCCCTTGGATGCCTTGTGCCCGAACGATGCGACGCCGCCGTGCGGCTTTGTTGCCGGAATCCGACATCCGGCGTCGCGGCTGCACAAGGCACCAAAGGCATTGGTTCAATGGCGGAACTGCCTTAGCCTGCGGCACCCACGCAACAAGAGGACACGCCCGATGCCCAGCCTCAAGGCCAAACTGCAAGACCCCGCGCGCCGGTTGACCTCGGTCGTCTGCACGATCCCCTCGGCCACGGTGCCACAAGCCATCGCGGCGTCCGGCGTGGATTGCGTGCTGATCGATCTGGAACACGGGGCGGTCGATTATGGATCGGCCCACGCGATGATCGCGGCCACTGCCGGAACCGACTGCGCGCCCATCGTCCGCATCCCCGAAAACACCGATGCCCATGTGAAACGGGCGCTGGATCTGGGCGCAGAGGGCATCTGCTTTCCGCTGATCCGCGACGTGCAGGACGCCGAATGGGCGGTCAGATCGCTGCGTTATCCCCCCGATGGCACCCGTGGGTTCGGCCCCTTTATCGCGCAGTCGCGTTGGGCGACGGACATACCCGGCTATGCGCGCGACGTGGCCCCCCAAATGGTTTGCA
The DNA here is from genome assembly GCF_900188425.1 of Antarctobacter heliothermus. Lineage (GTDB taxonomy): Bacteria > Pseudomonadota > Alphaproteobacteria > Rhodobacterales > Rhodobacteraceae > Antarctobacter > Antarctobacter heliothermus. The sequence goes on along the minus strand of NZ_FZON01000015.1, from coordinate 4,314 downwards.
TGCCGCTGATCGAAACCGTCGAAGCGGTCGACAATATCGAGACCATCTGCGCTGTGGACGGGCTGGACGTTCTGATTGTCGCCGGGTTCGACCTGTCGACGGCACTGGGAATATCGGGCCAATTCAACCATCCCGACTACAAGGCAGCCGTCACACGCATAGAAACGGCTGCCGCAGCGGCAAGTGTGCCGCTGGGGACCATTGCAATGACCAAGGCGCAGGCCGACGCCGCCTTTGCACAGGGCTACCGGATCCTCGCCGGGTTCGATCTGTTGTGGATTCGGGCGCGCGCCGCAGAATTGGCGGGCTGGGCGCAGGGCTGACCCCTCCAGCGTCCGTTTTCGACATCACCCGTCGCGGACGGTCTTGCGCGCGGCGGCACGCCCTGCCACCGCTAGGGCAAGCAGACTCCGGGAGACGGTCATGAAAACCACCACGCGCGTTGTTGTCATCGGGGGCGGCGTTGTCGGCTGCTCTGTACTGTATCATCTGACCAAACTGGGGTGGTCCGATGTCATGCTGCTGGAACGGTCCGAACTGACCTCTGGATCGACCTGGCACGCAGCGGGAGGGTTTCACACCCTGAACGGCGACACCAACATGGCCGCGCTGCAAGGCTATACCATCCGGCTGTACCGCGAACTGGAAGAATTGACCGGCATGTCCTGCGGGTTGCACCACGTCGGCGGCGTGACATTGGCTGACAACAAGGACCGTTTTGACATGCTGTTGGCGGAACGCGCCAAGCATCGCTACATGGGGCTGGAAACGGCGATCGTCACCCCAGAGGAAATCGCCCAGATTGCACCGATCGTGAACACCCAAGGCATTCTTGGCGGGCTGTATGACCCTCTCGACGGGCACCTTGATCCCTCGGGCACGACCCATGCCTATGCCAAGGCCGCGCGCATGGGCGGTGCGAAAATTTGTCTGCATACCAAAGTGTTGGAAACCACTCTTCGGCCAGATGGCACCTGGGATGTGGTGACAGACAAGGGCACGATCCACACCGAACATGTGGTCAATGCCGCCGGTCTTTGGGCGCGTGAGGTCGGCGCGCTGGCGGGTGTCTACCTGCCGTTGCACCCGATGGAACACCAGTATCTGGTGACCGAGGAAACCCCCGAGATCTTTGAGCGCGACAGCGAACACCCGCATGTCATGGATCCGGCCGGCGAAAGCTATCTGCGGCAAGAGGGGCGCGGGCTGTGCATTGGTTTCTACGAACAACCTTGCCGCCCCTGGGCGGTCGATGGCACGCCTTGGGAGTTTGGCCATGAACTCTTGCCGAATGACTTTGACAAGATCGAGCAAAGCATTGAATTCGCATATAAAAGATTCCCCGTTCTGGAACGTGCCGGGGTAAAATCGGTAATCCACGGGCCGTTTACCTTTGCGCCCGATGGCAACCCGCTGGTCGGCCCGATCCCCGGCTTGCGTGGCTATTGGTCCGCCTGCGGTGTCATGGCCGGGTTCAGCCAAGGCGGCGGCGTCGGTCTGATGCTGGCGCAATGGATGGTTGAGGGCGAGTGTGAACGCGACACCGGCGCGATGGACGTGGCGCGCTTTGGCGACTGGATATCGTCCGGCTACACCCTGCCGAAAGTCATTGAAAACTATCAGAAACGTTTTTCTGTCTCATATCCGAACGAGGAACTGCCCGCGGCCCGGCCCAATCGCACCACGCCGATGTACGACATCTTTGACAGCATGGGTGCGGTCTGGGGCGCGCAATACGGGCTTGAGGTGGTGAACTACTTTGCGACCAGCGATGAGCCGCGCTACGAAACGCCCTCTTTCCGCCGCTCCAATGCCTGGGAGGCCACGGCGCGTGAGGTCCGCGCGGTGCGTGAGGCGGCGGGCATCAACGAGGTTCACAATTTTGGCAAGTACCGGGTGACCGGCCCGAATGCCCGCGCCTGGCTGGATCGGATCATGGCCGGGCGAATCCCCAAGGTTGGTCGCCTTGCCCTGACGCCGATGCTGTCGCCCGCAGGACGTATCATCGGGGATTTCACTGTCAGTTGTCTGGCAGACACCGAGTTCCAGCTGACCGCCTCTTACGGCGCACAGGCCTATCACTTGCGCTGGTTCCTGCAACATCAAGAAGATGGCGTAAGCATCGAAAATATCAGTGATAAACTGAACGGCTTCCAGATCGCCGGCCCGCGTGCACGCGACATCCTGCAGGCCTGCACGCGTTCTGACCTGTCCGACATGCGGTTCATGGATGCGCGGCGCATGGTGGTTGGCATGACCGATTGCCTGGTGCAGCGCGTCTCTTACACCGGCGACCTTGGGTTTGAGATCTACTGCGATCCGATGGCCCAACGACAACTGTGGTCAACACTTTGGGCGGCGGGGGTACCGTTTGGCATGCAACCTTTCGGGATGCGGGCGATGATGTCGTTGCGACTGGACAAGGTCTTTGGGTCCTGGGGCCGTGAGTACTCACCGGACTACACATGCGCAGAGACCGGGCTGGACCGCTTCATCATGTGGACAAAAGGCGATTTCATCGGGCGTGCCGCAGCCGAGGCAGAGCGCGCTGCACCGCCGCAACGGATGTCTGTGGCCTTTGAGGTGGATGCGTTGGACGCGGACGTCAACGCCTTTGAACCGGTCTGGATCGACGGCGAGGTTCAGGGGTTCTGCACCTCAGGCGGGTTTTCCCACTTTGCGCAAAAATCGATAGCTATCGCACTGATACCACGGGAAAAAGCCGCCCAAGGACTGCACGTCGAGATTGAGATCCTCGGTCAGATGCGGCCCGCCCGACTGATCGCCGAACCGCTGTTTGACAAGGATGGCGCGCGGATGCGTGGGTGAATGCCGCGTGCGCAGTGCGGCACCGCAGCATATAGCGATCCCGAAGGCCCGCGACACAAAAAGTTGCGGATGTGACACAACATGCGCCACAATCTTGCGCTACCTGTGGTAGTGTCTGGTTCATGCTGAATATTGCGATTCTCATCCCCGCCGCAGGCGCGTCGTCACGAATGCGCGGTCTGGACAAATTGACCGAAAACATCGACGGCCTGCCGCTCTTGCGGCGGCAGGCTTTGCGCGCGCAGGCCACGGGCGCCCATGTGGCTGTCACCCTGCCTGGCTGGGATCACCCGCGCGCCAAGACCCTGCAAGGGCTGCCGGTGCAGGTAATCGAGGTGCCGGATTCAGATCTGGGCATGTCCGCATCCATTCGCCGCGGCGTGGGTTTCCTCCCGCGGAACATCAAAGCGGTTGTCATCCTTCCTGCGGACATGCCGGAGATAGAAACCGAGGATATTCAGAAACTTATCCAGAGCTTTCAATCCAGCCCCTTCCCGATGTTGCACCAGGCGACGTCCGAGGATGGCACACCGGGCCACCCGGTACTTTTCCCCGAGGATTGTTTCATGGCTTTGCAAACCCTGACCGGAGACCAAGGCGCGCGGGAAATTCTAAGGATGAATGCGCATCGCGTGCGTCAGGTTACCTTGTCCGGTCGACGCGCCTTGACCGATCTGGACACGCCAGAGGCGTGGAACGCATGGCGTCTGGCCAACGAAGATCACTGCTTGACCGGATAAATGTCGCAGATACAGCCGGTTGCAAGGCGAAGCTTGTGCGATCAGTGGATCTGCACATGTTTCTGCATGACGCGCCGTACAGCGGCGCCGACAAATTCACGTTTTGACCAGACCTCACAGACCTTTGCGGCCTGTGCCTTGGCGTACATGAACGGTGAAGGAAAATCGCTGACGATGATCACCGGCACTTGGCTGAGGGCCTTGTCCGCCTTCATTTCCGTCAGAAAGTCCACGCCCATCCCGTCCGGCAAGGCGTTGTCGAGGAACAGGATCGATACATTTTCCGACCGAAGACGCGCCCGCGCCTCACCCAGGTTGCGGGCAACAATCAGCGGCATCTCAGGGCAATGTTTTGCCATCACCCGGCGCATCATGCGCCTGTCAAATTCAACGTCGTCCACAATCAAGCGTAAGCATCCGGCGAGGGACGCGGTCACGCGGCCTTGACAGCTTTCTGCTCGGCCTTCCAGTTCCATGGGAGCAATTCAGGCAAGCGTGACACGGTGATGTCTGGCAAGCGCGCCAGGACATCTGCCATCCAGGCTTGCGGGTCGATGTCGTTCGTCTTGCAGCTGACAATCAGGGTATACATGAAGGCCGCCCTTTCGCCGCCGCGCTCTGATCCGGCAAAAAGCCACGACTTTCTTCCCAATGCGATCCCTCTGAGGGCGCGTTCGGCGGCATTGTTGGTCAGGCAGATGCGCCCATCCTCCAGGAAAGCGGTGAAGGCATCCCATCGGTCGCT
>NZ_FZON01000064.1 GCF_900188425.1 Antarctobacter heliothermus | reverse complement strand
AGCCGTCGGGTCGCTTTCAGCCTGTTCCTGTCCGACGGGCGTGTGGCCATCGACAACAACCCTGCCGAACGTGCCCTGCGTCCCATCGGCATAGGGCGGAAGAATTGGTTATTTGCAGGGGCAGACACAGGTGCCGAAACCTTGGCCCGCGCTATGACCATCATCGAAACCGCCAAGCTGAACGGCCTAGACCCACAAGCCTACCTCGCTGACATTCTCAACCGCATCCATGATCACATGATTAACCGGCTGGATGAATTGCTGCCTTGGAATTGGCTGCCGACTTCCGCATCGGAAAATCAGGCCGCATAAGCTGCGGTATCAACGGAGCGCTTACCATCTTCCCGACCGTCTCAGTAGAGATCTTCAGCACCGGTCCTGCCGACACCGGAGCGCTGCTGAAGGAAGGCCGCGCCGACCTTGGGCTGATGATCGAGCAGGAAAGTTATCCGAGCGGCTTCCAGTTTCGCGGAGTGGGTCATTCAACCATCGTGCCGGTGTGCGCCCCGGAGCATCCGTTGGCTGGGTGCCTCAATCCCGGCTATGCCGACCTTCGCCAATATCGGCAGATCATCCTGCACAGCCAGTATCATCGGCCCGACGACCTGACCGAGGAGATCAAGAGCCCGACGATCTGGCACGCCGAGAGCCCGGAGATGATCGCCGCCCTCGTCATGCGCGGCCTTGGCTGGGCGGAGCTGCCACTTCCCTCAGTCAGCCACCACCTGGCAGAGGGGTCACTGATGCGCATGGCCTGCGCCTTCCAGCAGAGCGACGCGCACAAGGGGATCGACGTCATCTGGACCGAGCGCCGTGCTCTGGGCCGCGCCGGACAGTGGTTCCGCGATCAGTTGCTTGCCGTGCCGCAGGCCGACTGGTGCGGGGAGTAATCATTGCACCGCGAGCCGCTTTCAGATCGAACTATCCCTGTCGGCCCGTTTGGTCAGCCCGGTCAGCCCGGTCAGCGTACAAATCACAGCCAATGTCCACTACCGTGACATGCAACTCGCGGCTAAAGCCGCCAGTCTGAATGCCACGGCAGGCATGCGCATGGTCTGGCGATCACGGGCGAGCCGAACAGGTGCCGCAGGACGTCACTTTCCTTGAGGCTGGCGCAGGAAACGCCAGCCCCGACTGTCACGCCTTGCCTGCGTCCGATGCAAGCCATTGCTGGTAGCGGGCCTTGGTGGCGTCGTTCATCGGGTAAAGGCCGGGCAGCTTTTCGCCCCGTGCGACCTCATCGATGATCCAGCCTTCCATCTTTTCCTGGCCCGGTGCCTCTGCCACCACCTCGTCCAGCAGAGCAATCGGGATAACAACCGCGCCATCGCTGTCGGCGACGATCACGTCCCCCGCCAGCACGGCAACGCCACCGCAGCCCACCGTTTCATTCCACCCGACAAAGGTCAGCCCGGCAACAGAGGGCGGGGCCGCCGCACCGCGGCACCAGATCGGCAGGCCGGTGTCGAGAACCCCGCCAAGATCGCGGATCACGCCATCGGTGATCAATGCGGCGGCGTTCTTTTCCCGCATACGGGCGCAGAGGATATCGCCAAAGACACCGGCATCGGTGATGCCCATGGCGTCGATGACGGCGATGCAGCCGTCCGGCATCTCTTCGATGGCCGCGCGTGTCGATATGGGGCTCGCCCATGAGGCGGGAGTGGCCAGATCCTCACGCGCAGGGACAAAGCGCATGGTAAATGCCTCACCCACGATGCGGGTCTGTCCGGGGCGCAGGGGCATTGCGCCGCGAATCCAGACATTGCGCAGACCCTTTTTCAGAAGGATCGTGGTGAGGGTTGCGGTTGTGACGCTTTCCAGCGTTTTCCTGCTATCTGCGGTAAGGGGCATTTGGGGTCCAATCACACGTTCGAGACATAGCCGCCGTCAATCCGGATCATGCTGCCGGTGACGTAAGAGGCGCGGGTGCTGGCAAGGAAACAGACCATGTCGGCGTATTCCTCGGGGTCGCCGTAGCGGCCCAGCGGGATAGCGGCGAGGCTTTCGGCGCGGACGTCGTCAACGCTGCGGCCTTCGCGCTCGGCCTTTTTCTCATCCAGAAAGGTGATCCGCTTGGTCGCGACGCGACCCGGCAGGACGATGTTTGCGGTGATGCCGTCTTTGCCGACTTCGCCCGCCAGGGTTTTGGACCACCCGACAAGCGTGCTGCGCAGCGCGTTCGACAGGCCAAGGTTGGGGATGGGCGAAATCACACCCGACGATGTCGAGGTGATGATGCGGCCCCATTGGCGGTCCTTCATGCCCGGCAGAACCCGGTCGGTGATCGCAAAGACCGACAGCGCCATGCTGTCGAAAAATTTGCGCCAGACGTCGGGCGCATGGCCGACAACACCGCCGGGAGGCGGGCCGCCGGTGATCGAGACAAGCACATCGACAGAGCCAAGCGCCTGTTCGATCGTCGTCACATTGGGATCGACCACAGACAGGTCCGCCAGATCCCAGGTCACCGCAATGGCGGTGCCACCGGCGTTTGTGATCGCGTCCACGGTCGCCTGCGCCGCCGCGCTGTCCAGATCGGCCACAGCGACTTTGGCACCTTCGCGGGCCAGTCCTTCGGCAATCTTGCTGCCTAGGCCGCCGCCCGCGCCCAGAACAAGAGCGGTTTTGTCTGTCAGTCCAAGATCCATGCATCGTCTCCCCGGTTTTGCGTTGAAACAGGGAGTAGCGCGCTGGAGGCAGAATAAAAAATTCATTATAGATGGTTCTAAGTGAAGGAATTGTTTGGTTTGGAAACGCGGAATCTGGAAACTCTGGTGGCAGTGTCGGAAACTGGATCATTGGCCGGGGCGGCGAAGAAGCTGAATGTGACCTCGACCGCCGTGGCACAGCGGATACGCGCGCTGGAGAGCGAAATCGGCGCGCCACTGGTGACACGGTCCGGGCGGACGGTGCAGCCAACTTCGGCAGGCTACGCGGTCCTTGCGCGGGCTGAGGGCTTGCTGTCCGAGTATCGCAAATTGCGCGCCGCGGTGACGGGCGCGGATATTGCAGGCAGTCTAAAGGTCGGTGCCATCTCGACAGCCTTGACCGGGGTTCTGCCCGATACATTGGTGTCGCTGTCGCGCACCCATCCAGAGGTGCGGGTGTTTCTGGAACCGGGGACATCTGCCGACCTGTATGAAAGGGTCGTTGCGGGGCATCTGGACGCGGCGGCGATCATCCGCCCCGCCTTTGATCTGCCAAAGTCGTTGGAGTTCGAAACGTGGCGACATGAGTCGTTTGTCCTGATCGTCCCACGCGATGAGACACGCAATGATGTCGCCGCCATCCTCGGGGATCGGCCCTATATTCGGTATGATCGTCGGCAGTGGGGCGGGCGGCTGCCGCAGGCCTGGCTGGACCGGATCAGGATTGAACCGGACGTGCGTTATGAACTGGACGCGCTGGACGCGATTGCGGTTCTGGTCGGGCGCGGGCTGGGGGTGTCGATCGTGCCGGACTGGGCCGGGCCAAGACCGGCGGGGACCATGATACGCGCCGTTTTGCTACCTGACCCGGCGCCGTTCCGCGAAATCGGGTTGGTCTGGCCGCGCAGTTCACCCCGCGCGGCGCTGGTCGAAACTGTCATGGCGGCGGTGCGCCAGACGGCGGGGCAGGACCGCGCCAGCGTCAGCCTGTAGCGGTCGGCGTGGCGCGGGGCAGGAATTTGCGCGCGGCGGCGGCAGCGCCGAAGCCGTTGTCGATGTTCACGGTCACGATGCCGGGCGCGCAACTGCCCAGCGCCGAGGTCAGCGCGGCCTTGCCGCCTTCGGCGACGCCGTAGCCGACGGATGTGGGCACCGCAATGACCGGGCACGCGACCAGCCCCGCAAGCACCGAAAACAGCGCCCCCTCCATTCCCGCGACGGCGATCAGCAGGGGGAACCTGCGCAATTCGTCCAGACGCTCTTGCAGACGCCACAGGCCCGCGACGCCGATGTCCATGAATAGCTGCGGATCAAGGCCCAGAAACCGCGCCGTGTGATACGCCTCCAGCGCGACGGGCAGGTCAGAGGTGCCCGCCGTGACGATGCCGATCTTGTGGGCGGCGAGTGGCACGTCTGGCGCGGCATAGGACGCGACCCGCGCCGTGGCATCAATCTCTAGCGGGCTGTCCTGCAACGCGGCCATGTGGTCATCCGTCAGGCGCGTCAGCAACAAGGGCTGTTCGCGCGCGACATGCGCCTGAAAGATGTCCACCAGCTGTTGCGCGCTTTTGGAGTGGGCCAGAACGACCTCGGGGATGCCGGTGCGGTCGGCACGGTCCCAGTCGAACACGGTATGGGTTCCGATCACGTCATGCTCCGCCAATGAATGCGCTGCCGCGACGGTAGGGGGACACCCCCGCAAACGGCCGCCCGTCCTCATGGCAGCGCATCTGGATCGTGGACAAGAGCGGCAAGGGGATCTCTCCACTGGTTTCCAGCCGCACACCGTCATGGGTGATGCGGCAACGCACGTCCTGGGCCGGGGCCTGTTGACGGATCAGCGCCTCGATCTCATGCACAAAGGCAAGATCCTTGGACTGGATCGCGATGCCGGTTTCGACACGGCTGGCCAGACAAGGTTGCGCAGGCAACTGCGCCACCGACCCCAGCCCCAATCGGGCGGCCAGCGCCCGCAAATCGGACTTGCCGATGCCGGCCTCCACATAGGGGTGGATCACGCCCTGTTCGGCGGCGGCGGTCAGGCCGGGGCGAAACTCTCCCAGGTCGTCGGTGTTTGTCCCCGCTGCGATCACGCCGGACACCTCTTCGCGGATGCGCGTATAGAGGTTTGACTTGCAAAAGTAGCAACGGTTGACTGGGTTTTTCAGATAGGCCGGATCGTCAAATTCGCGCGCATTGAGGACAATCAGCCGCCAGCCTTCGGTCTGGGCCATGTCCTGCACCCGCTCTGTCGCCTCGGCGGGGACGGCGGGAGAGACGGCATGGGCGACCGTGATCGGCGATAGCCGCCCGGCAAAGGTGGCCAGCGTCAGACTGTCGACGCCGCCACTGACAGCGACGGTCAGCCCCTGGGACGGTAGGGCGGCGGCAAGGCGGGCGTCCATGTCAGTCATCAACGGCCTCCAATGCGGCCTTGCGGCGGGCGGCCAGCGTTGCGATGTCCCTCAGGTCATCGCTTTCGACCTTGGTGGTGGCGCCACCGGGACGGGCGACGGTCTTTGTGCGCAACGTCCCTGACTGATTGCCTTGCCGCCGCAAGACATGGCGGCGCAGCGGTTCGACGCGCAACCCGATGGTACTGGTTTCACTGAGGCACAGCGCGGCCACATCGTCCAGCAGCGCGGGTTGGGTTTGCACCACCACACGGTAGCGCACCCGCGATTTCTTGCCGTAGCCCATGGTGTAGTCCGCATCCAGCACGCCGGGATGGGCGCGGATGTGATCCAGCGAGACCGCGATTTCCTCCGGTGTCATATCGTCGATCTCAAAGGCGATGCTGCCGATCATGTCCACGGCGGCGGACACCAGATCGAACCGCAGCAGGCGGCAAATGTTCGGGATGCCCGGCAGATCCCGCTGCCCGGCACCCGCGCCCGCGCCAATCAGCGTGGCACCGCTGGGGGGGCCGTTTTGGGTTGGCGCCAGATGCCGGAGGATGGCAGCCCCCGTGGGAGTTATCCGCTCTCCTTCGACGCCGTCGTCGGTGAACTGGAACCCGGTCAACAGATGGGCCGTTGCCGGGGCGGGGATCGGGATAAGCCCGTGCTGGGTTTTCACCCGACCGCGCCCCAGTGGTAGGGTGGAACAGGACCAGCTATCGACGGTCGAATTGACGATCAGAGAGGCGGCCGCGACGATGTCGGCCTGCGAATCCCAATCGGCCACTTCGTGGAAATGCACCTTTTCGACAGGGATGTCGTGGCACAGCGCCTCTGCCACGGCCAGTCCTTCGAATATGTCGATGGCGGTTCGTTTCACCGCATCGCCAAGCGCGGAACTTTCCAGCTGCGCGCGGATGTCACGCCAGTGATTGGTCGGCGGGGCATCGGTTGCGACAGAGAAATCGACCTGCACCGCGCCAAAGCCGCCTTTGCGGATGTCGGTGATCTGGGGGGTGACGAGGTCCAGCAGTCCGGCATCGCGCAAATCGTCCAGCAATGGCCCCCGCAGGTCGGGCTGGGTCGACAGCATTGCACTGGCGAACATGTCACCGGACAGGCCCCCGATGGCGTCGATATGGATATGTCCGGTCATTGTGCCCTCCCAAGCTGATCTTTGCGACGAACGACCTTAACGGCAGGCGGTTCGTTTTTTGGAACACGCGCGCCCGCGCTGACACCGGGCGCGCGCGACAATAATGTTAGCTCATGATCCCGATGCTCCACGGGACAAACTCATGGTCGCCAAGGCCCAGCTCTTCGCTTTTTGTCTGTGTCCCCGACGCGGTTTCCAGCATCTTCTGGAAAATGCGCTCTCCCATCTCCTCGAGCGTTGCATCGCCATCCAGAATGACGCCGGCGTTCAGGTCCATGTCCTCGGTCAGGCGGTCATACATCGGGGTGTTGGTTGCGATCTTGATCGACGGTACAGGTTTGGCCCCGAACATCGACCCGCGCCCGGTGGTGAAACAGATCAGGTTTGCGCCGCCGGCAATCTGGCCCGTCGCCGACACCGGGTCAAAACCGGGGGTGTCCATGAACACCAGCCCGCTTTGGGTGACTTGCTCGGCGTATTTGTAGACTTCCATCAAGGGGCCGGTGCCGCCCTTCATGGAGGAGCCAAGCGATTTTTCAAAGATATTCGCCAACCCGCCCATCTGGTTGCCGGGGCTGACCGTTCCGTTGATCTGGACGTCCCGGCCGGGCGAGTATTCGTCTTTCCACCAGCGGATGCGTTCCATCAGCTTTTCGCCCACTTCGACCGATTGCGCCCGGCGCGTCAGCGTGTGTTCCACGCCGTAGATCTCCGGTGTTTCGGACAGGATGCCGGTGCCGCCATGCCGCGCGAGGATCGACACCGCGTGCCCCAAGGCGGGGTTGGCCGTGATCGACGAAAACCCGTCCGATCCGCCGCATTGCAGGCCGACTTTCAGGTGGCTGGCCGGGACCGGTTGCCGGGTGACGCGGTTGGCATCGGGCAACATCTCCTTGACGGCGGCGATGCCGGCCTCGATGGTTTTGCGGGTGCCGCCGGTCTCTTGCATGATGAGGTTCAGCAGGCGCGGCCCTTGTGACAGCGCGTTGTGCTTCATCAGGGCAGGGATCTGGTTCCGCTCACAGCCCAGACCGATGATGATCGCCCCGGCAAGGTTTGCGTGTGTGGCATAGCCTCCGATGGTGCGGCGCAACAGGTCCATCGGTTCGCCGGACATCTCCATCCCGCAGCCAAGCCCGTGGGCAAAGGCCACAACGCCGTCGATATTGGGATAGTCTGCCAGAACTTCGGGCGTGAAATGCTCGGCGATCTTGCGGATGACGGTGGCGGAACAGTTCACCGACGACAAGATGCCGACATAGTTCCGGGTGGCGACGCGGCCATCGGGGCGGACGATGCCCTGAAACACGGCCCGGTCCTCTTCGGGGACGGGCACGATGGGCTGGTATTCGCTGGCGTGGCGCGGGTCGCGGTCAAATTCGCGGAACTCGATATTGTGGCTGTGCAGCATCGAGCCGGGGCTGATGTCCTTGGCGGCAAAGCCGATGGTCACGTTGTATTTGCGGATCGGCTCACCCTTGGTGATGGCGCGGGTCGCGATCTTGTATCCGGCGGGCACGGGGGTGTTTGTGGTGACGTTTTCACCGGGGATCGTGGTGCGCGGCGCAATCTCACGGTACGCGATGACAACATTGTCGTCGGGGTGCAGGCGGATGGCGGGGCCGACCCGCACCTTTTCCTGTGTCGCTGTCGTCATTGCGGGTTCTCCTCCGTTTGCAATCCAAGTGCCTGCAATGTCGCATGCAGGTCCGGGGCCAGGTCGATGCCATGGCGTAGCTGTTCTTGTTTTCGTTTCAGTCCCCGTTCGCCCGGCAACCGGACAGCAGGCGCCCCGTCCGGCACGGGGGCCGCACGGCATGCATCGGCGAGCCATGAGGCCTGTGCGCTGAACGGTCTAAGGCCGCCGAAATGCGCCGGATCAAGGATAAGCACAAAAACCGACGCCCCCCAACGATCCGTTTGTTCGACGCGCCCGTGCCCGGCCAGTCCCGTGGTCAGCATCTCGACCAGCAGGCCAAGGCCGAATCCCTTGTGGCCGTGATCCAGCCCGCCCGCAGGCAGCAGCGCGCCGCCCGCCTCCAGCGTTGCAGGATCGCTGGACGCCCGTCCAGCCTGATTGACCAGCCACTCCCCCGGCAGATCGCGCCCCTGTGCCGCCATGGCGGAGACAAGCCCGCTTGTCGCGATCGACATGGAAATATCGAGCATCACAGGCTGCGTCCGGGTCGGCCAACCGGCGGCGATCGGGTTGGGGGAATAGACGCCCCCCACCGCCCCATATGGGGCGACCTGCCGATTGGACGGTGACGATGACGCAATGATCACCGCAAGATCCTGTTGGGTCACCGCCTCCAGATAGGCGGCAAGACAGGCGATGTGATGGCTTTTGGCGATGGCAACGGCACCAAGTCCCTGCCGCCGGGCCGTGTGCGAGGCGCTGTCGATTGCCTTGCGCACAAGGACCGGGCCGGGCAACCAGCGCCCGTCCCAATGTTCCGCGACCGATCCGGCGGTGCGGGTGATCTGTGGCTGGCCGTCGCGTGCCATGTCGCCGCTGGCAATCTCGGCCAGATAGCGGGGCAGTAGGGCCGTGCCATGGGTGGCATGGCCCAGCAGATCGCCCTCGACCAGCGTTTCCGCGACAATCCTGGCATGCGCGACCGACAGGCCCGCATCACCCAACTGGGCCGATGCGAAGCGCAATAGCGTTTCGACAGGAACGCGTGTCACCGCTCGTCAGCCGTTGTATCGGCGGGTTGCGCCATCAGGAAATCAAAGTCGCAGCCAAGATCGGCCTCGGTCACGGTCTCAAGGAACAGCTTGCGATAGCCGCGGTCCGAATTGGCATGGACGGGCAGAACAAGCTCCTGCCGCCGTTTGTCCAGAACCTCGTCTGACACATGCAGCGTGATCGAACGGTCGGGCACGTTCAGTTCGATTTCGTCCCCGTCGCGCACCAGTGCCAGCGGCCCACCGCTGGCGGATTCCGGCGTGACATGCAGCACGATTGTCCCGCTGGCAGTGCCGCTCATCCGTGCATCGGAAATGCGCACCATGTCCTTGACCCCCGCCGCGGCAAGTTTCTTGGGGATCGGCATGTAACCGGCCTCTGGCATGCCGGGCGCACCCTTGGGACCGGCGTTCTGCAACACCAGGACATCGTCCTTGGTCACGTCAAGATCATCCTGATCGACACGCAGGGTCAGATCCTCGATGGATTTGAAAACCACGGCGCGGCCCCGGTGGACCATCAGATCAGGGCTGGCGGCGGATTGCTTGATGATGGCGCCACGCGGGGCAAGGTTGCCGCGCAGCACGGCCATGCTGCCTTCGGCATAGAGCGGGGACTTGTTGTCGGATACGACGTTCTGGGTAAACCGGGCCGGAGCGTCGTCGATTTCTTCGCCCAGGGTGCGACCGGTGACGGTTGTGCAGTCCAGATGCAGGTGGTCGCGAATCTCGCGCAATACCGTGACCAGCCCGCCCGCATCATGCAGATCTTCCATGTATTGCGTGCCGGATGGCTTGAGGTCGACGATAACCGGCACATTGCGGCCCATCTCGTTGAAGCGATCAAGGTCGATCTTGATTCCCATACGGCCTGCAACAGCGGTGAGGTGGATAATGCCGTTTGTCGAACCGCCAATCGCAAGAAGGACCGACAGCGCATTTTCAAACGCCTTTTCGGTCATGATCTTGTCGGGGGTCAGGTCCGAGGCGGCCATTTGCACGGCCAGCTCACCGGACCGTTCGGCGATGCGGCGGCGATCTGCGGAAACGGCGGGCGGCGTCGCGCCGCCGGGGGCCATCATGCCCAAGGCTTCGGTAACTAGCGCCATAGTCGACGCCGTGCCCATCACACCGCATGTGCCCGTGCCGGGAACCAGCTTGTCGTTGACCTCGGCGATTTCCTGATCGTCGATCTCACCGGCGCGGTAGCGGCCCCAGAACCGGCGGCAATCGGTACATGCGCCGACCTTTTCTCCCCGGTGGCTGCCGGTCCGCATCGGGCCCGTCACCAACTGGATGGCCGGCAAATTCGCCGAGGCCGCCCCCATGAGCTGCGCCGGGACGGTCTTGTCACATCCGCCAATCATCACAACCGCATCCATCGGTTGGGCGCGGATCATTTCCTCTGTGTCCATCGCCATCAGGTTGCGCAGGTACATGCTGGTCGGATGCGAAAAGGATTCGTGGATGGAAATCGTCGGAAAGGCGATGGGCAGACCCCCGGCCAGCATGATCCCGCGCTTTGTCGCGTCGATCAGATCGCTCATGTTTCCGTGGCAGGCGTTGTAGTCGCTGCCGGTGTCGATGATGCCGATGATCGGGCGGTCCAGCGCGCTGTCGGTAAAGCCCATGCCCTTGATGAACGCTTTGCGCAGGAACAGAGAGAATCCGGCGTCGCCGTAGCTTGTCAGCCCCTTGCGCATGCCTGTGTTGGCGTTGTCATTTTTGCCCATGGGAAGCCCTCCGGTTGCTCTAAATCTTTGGTTCTGCGTCTTTATATAGGCTTCAATCAGTCGTCAAAGAAATTGTCAACAATTTGTTTGACAAAATTGAAGGGTCTTCCTAGGGTGCCCGGAGAGTTGAAAAAGGGAGGTTCAATCATGAGAAAACTAGTCACAACGGCCGCTGTCGCACTTTTGATGAGTGGCGGTTTGGCCGCGCCGGTGTCGGCCCAGGGGTACACCGCGTCAGACGACATTACCGTGCTGATGGGCTTTAAGGCTGGTGGCGGATCGGACGCTCTGGCGCAGCTGGTGCAGCCCTTCCTTGCCGAAGAGCTGGGGGTGTCTTTTGTGAACCGCTACATGCCGGGCGCCACGGGCGCGATTGCATGGACGCAGTTGGCAAAGCAGGTAAAACCCGACGGCAAGACCATCAGCATCACCAACACGCCGATGTTGATGACCAACTACATCATGAACGACACGATCTCTTACAATATCACAGAGCTGACGCCGCTCGCGAATATCGTGACAGATCCGGGCATTGCGGTTGTCGCAGCCGACAGCCCCTACCAGACCTTCGCTGATCTGATGGCTGCGGCCACCGCAGATCCGGGCGGCGTGACTGTCGGGAACTCCGGCATTGGCGGCGACGACTTCTTTACCACGGTTGCGTTTGAGCGTGCCGCTGACGTCAAGTTCCAAAAGGTTCCCTTTCAGGGGGACGGCCCGTCCTGGACCGCCGCCATGGGTGGCCAGATCGACGCCAGCTTCAACAACGTCGGCATCACCTATCCGCAGATCAAGGCGGGCAACCTGCGCGCCCTGGTCGTTTTCTCCAACGAGCGTCTGAAGGAGCTGCCGGACGTGCCGACGGCCAAAGAGCTGGGCTATGACGTGGCGGCAGGGTCGTCGCGCGGCTACAGCGCACCGGCGGGTTTTCCGGCCGAGGCGCGCCAGCAACTGGTTGATGGCCTGCGCCGTGTGACCGAAAACCCCGAGTTCCAGGCGGCTGCTGCCGCACAGGCGATGAACATCGATTTCATCGGCGGTGACGACTACACCAAGTTCCTGCAGGATCAGGAAAAGGTGTTCACCGATGTCTGGAACGAAGTGAAAGCTGACGTTCAGTCCAACTGAACCGAAAGGACAGGATGCGGCGGCCCCTCGGGGTCGCCGTGCCCGTTCATACGACCGCCCTTTCACATTTGGAGTATCTGATGGGACGCATCCTTGTTGCTGTCGCGGCCATCGCCTTTGCGCTGTTCTTCCGCAATATCGCGCAAGACTACCCAAGGGCCGCGGCGCGACTGCCAACCCTTGTTGCCAATACGGTGGTCTTGCTTGCCGTGTTCGGGATCGGCGCAGAGCTGTTGAAGTGGCGCCGCCAGGCAAGCGCCGGCACGCTGCGCATTCTGCCCACCATTGACGGCAAGGCCATCGCCATCGGTGTGGGGTTTGTTGCTCTGAGCCTTGCCTACGCCGCCTCTATCCAGGTGCTGGGCTATCTCATCTCGACGCTTTCCTTTTTGTTGATATCGTTTTTTGCCCTGCGGCCAATGGGGGCGGTGGCGATGGGGCTAAGCGCCGTCGCTGTGACGGTCTGCATATGGGCGGTGTTTATCTACTTTCTTGGTCTGCCACTGCCGATCCTTCCCGGCGCGTAACGACATGAATGGAATCTGACGTGACTGACTCTTTCCTGAAGATCGGGCTGATCAATGTGATGGAGCCGATCAACATCCTGGCGATCCTTGCGGGGACGATGATTGGCATGTTCGTGGGCGCAATGCCCGGCCTGTCCGCGACAATGGCCATCGCGTTGCTGTTGCCACTGACCTTCCAGTTCGAACCGGCGACAGGTCTGGCCATGCTGGCGTCGCTGTATCTGTCGGCGATGTACGGTGGGTCGATCGCGGCCATCTTGTTGCGCACACCCGGCACGCCTGCGGCGGCGGCGACGGTGATCGACGGCTACCCGATGGCGCAGGCAGGGCACGCTGGCAAGGCGCTGGGATACTCGCTGACCGCCTCGTTGATCGGCGGCGTGATTTCCTCGA
Source organism: Antarctobacter heliothermus (assembly GCF_900188425.1). Lineage (GTDB taxonomy): Bacteria > Pseudomonadota > Alphaproteobacteria > Rhodobacterales > Rhodobacteraceae > Antarctobacter > Antarctobacter heliothermus. Next base: position 11,168 of record NZ_FZON01000064.1, on the reverse strand, counting down.
TTGTTCTGCTGACGGTCGCGCCGCTTCTGGGCAAGCTGGTGCTCAATTTCGGCCCGATAGAGATTTTTGCCATTGCCGTGCTTGGTATCACGATCATCGGATCGTTGTCGCAAGGGTCGGCAGTTCTGGGGTTGCTGTCCGGAGCGCTTGGCCTGTTGATCGCGATGATCGGGATGGACCCGACCACCGGCACGCCCCGCTATACCTTTGGCAACCTCAACCTGTTCAGCGGCGTGGAATTCACGGTCGCCTTGATCGGTCTGTTCTCCATCCCGCAGGCCATACGTCTCATGATCGGCGGCAACGCGGATCAGGCGGGGCGCATCTCAAACGTGCGGGACCGCATGTTGCCGACCGCGCGCCAGTTCATCGAAATGCTGCCCAATAGCATCCGGTCGGCGGTGATCGGTGTCTTTACCGGCCTTATCCCCGGCACCGGCGGCGACACGGCCTCGTGGTTCGCCTACAACGAGGCCAAGCGGTTCTCGCGCAACAAGGCCGCGTTTGGTACGGGGCATGCACCCGGTATCGTCGCGCCCGAAGCCGCGAACAACGCGGTTGTCGGCGGCGCGCTGATCCCCACCATCTCGCTGGGCATCCCCGGATCGTCCGCGACGGCGGTTCTGATGGGGGGGCTGATGGTGCATGGCATCCTGCCGGGGCCGACCCTGATGACGGAATACGGAGACGTCACATATACGCTGCTCTGGGCCGTTCTGTTTGCGAATATCGCCCTGTTCGTCGTCGGCATGCTGTTCACACGGGCCTGCGTGTCCGTCACCAAGATTCCGAACCGGGTCGTCGGTCCGGTCATTGTCGTGCTGTCCATCATTGGCGCCTATGCGATCAACAACTCGGTCTTCGAGATCTGGCTGATGCTTGGGTTCGGTTTGCTGGGGTTCGTTCTGGACCAATGCAAGATCCCGACACCGCCGCTGGTGATCGGCCTGATCCTGGGCCCGGTGCTGGACACCAGCCTCGAGCAAAGCCTTTTGATCGGTCGGGGCGACTACATGATCTTCCTGCAAAGCCCGATCTCCGCCGTGCTTCTGGGCATCGCCTTCTTGTCTGTCCTTCAGGCCACGCCGCTTCCCGGTTTGATTGCCGGACTGTTCCGCAGGATGCGCGGCTCAGTCGAAGCTGGTAACGATAACGGATAAAAGTAACCGCGTCCGGGCCCGATTCGACCGTCCGGGCAGGGCGCGCAACCGGCACCGAAGTCAAACGGAAAGATGTGCACAGGGTGAGTAAATCAGAACTGGCAAACAATCTGAGCGCCGAGGACTTGGTCCGCGATATCACCCAAAAGCTGGAAGAGGATATCGTCTTTGGCCATCTGCATCCGCGCGAACGATTGGTCGAAGAGGAAATTGCCGAGCGGTTCGGGGTGAAACGCTACATCGCTCGGCAGGCCATTCTGCAACTTGAACGCCTTGGCCTTGTCGAACGTATCCGCAATCGCGGCGCGGTGGTGCGCCTGTACAGCCCCAAGGAGGTCAACGACATCAACATGGTGCGTGAGCAGCTGGAATCGCAGGCGGCCCAGCTGATCCCGTTGCCATTGGATGAGGACGCGCTGAAACGGCTTGAAGACATCCAGATCCGGCACTCTCGCGGGATCGACGAGGAAAACAAGCGCGAGATCTTTCAAGCCAACATTGCGTTCCACAAGGAGCTGTTTGGCCACTGCGGCAACGATGCGCTGGTCGAGGCAATCAACATCTTTGCGCAAAAGAGCCACTCTTACCGGTCGATCTTTACCACCGAAAAAGAGGCGCTGCGCTGGGCGGCTGATGCGCATTCGGCAATGATCAAGGCGTGCAGGGACGGCGACCGTGAAAAGCTGGTGCAAACCTGCAGAGAGCATCTTGCCCCGGCCAAGAACCGCTACATCGAAATGTGGAAGTCACGTTTCAGCTAAACGGCTTTCCGAAACCTTCGACCACGAGGACTGTGCCATGAGCGTTATCGACGATTTTCTGATAGGTGTTGACCTGCCTCGCATGGTGCCCGTGCGTCAGGTGTTTGCCGATGATGCTGTCGCGGATGTCGCACAGGCGGTGCGCGATCAGTTTGAACGCCCGGAAATCGCGTCGCGTATCGTGCCGGACATGTCCGTGGCGGTTGGCGTCGGCAGCCGGGGTCTTTCAGACCTGCCGACGATCGTCGCCACCACGATCCAGGAACTGAAACGGCTGGGCGCCAAGCCGTTCATCGTGCCCGCCATGGGCAGCCACGGCGGCGCCACAGCCGAAGGGCAGGCCGATCTCTTGGCGCACCTTGGTGTGACCGAACAAAGCGCGGGCTGCCCTATCAAATCTTCGATGGACACGGTCGAATTGGGGCATCTGCCCAGCGGCTTGCCGATCTACATGGACAAGCACGCGATGCAGGCTGATGGCATCATCGTGATAAACCGGGTGAAACCTCATACCAGCTTTAGCGGTGGTATCGAAAGTGGTCTTGCCAAGATGCTGACCATCGGGCTGGGCAAACAGCGCGGGGCCGAAAGCTGCCATGCCGAGGGGTTCGGCAGGATGGCGCAGAACGTCCACGACATGAGTATCTACAAACTTGCCCATACCCCGTTTCTGTTTGGGTTGGCGATGGTTGAGAACTCTTACGACAAAGCCTGCATGATCGAGGCCATTCCCGGTGAACAGATCATGGAGCGCGAGCCAGAACTGCTGGCCGAGGCTCGAACGCGCATGCCGCGCATTCTGTTCCGGCCGCTGGATGTGCTCATCGTTGACCAAATGGGCAAAGAGTTTTCAGGCACGGGCATGGACCCCAACATCACCGGCCGCGCGGGGACACCGTATCTCACGTTGTCGCAGGAAGTGACCAGGATGGCGGTGCTTGACCTGACGGACAACAGTGCCGGAAACGCCACTGGTATCGGGCTGGCCGATATCTGTACGCGGCGACTGTTTGAAAAGATCGATGTTGCGGCGACTTACGCCAATTGCATCACGTCCACGGTTCTCGGCAATGCCCGCATCCCTGTCACGATGGAAACGGATCTCGACGCGGTAAAGCTGGCGATAAAGACATGCAACGTCCCTGATCTGTCAAAGATCCGCATGGTTCGTTTGGCCAACACCCTGCATCTGGAGACGATCCTGATATCCGAAGCGCTTTTGCCGGAGGCCATTGAAAACCCGGCGATCGAGGTCTTGGGCGAGCCGCGAGAGTTTGAGTTCTGACAAGCCCGCAACTGGGGACTTTGGCACCAAACTCCTGGGCATCAGGCGGACCATGGACCGGAACGCCCCGAGAACAGAAGTGTTTCGCTGAAACGATCTCTGACCACAATTCTTTAGCACACCAGACAGGCCGCCCCTCGGGGCGGTTTTTATGTGCCTGCAACGGCCAGACCGGGCCAGACCGGGCCAGATCGGGCCAGATCGGGCCAGATTGCGCCGGCACGGTTTTGCCCGACCACCCGGCCAACAGGGCTGCTGTTTCGGGGCGCGTTTTGGCTACCTTTGAGCAGGCGATTCAAGGCGGGCAACAGACACGTCAAAAATCAGCGTCACATGGTCAAACCCGCATCGACATGTGAACAAACTGTAAAAACGTCTCTGTAACCCATTGATTTTGCGTAGCCCCAAGGCTGTCCACGCGTGGACAGCCGTTTATTCCTTGTCGGTTACGTTCTCCTTGAACGCCTTGGCAAAGTCGGCCTGCTTGTCCGCCCCGGTCTCTGTTTGGAACTGCGATTTCCACTCGGAATAGGGCATGCCATAGTAGATTTCGCGGGCCTCTTCCTTGCCCATCTCGATGCCCTTTTCGTTTGCTGCCTCCATATACCAGCGGCTGAGGCAATTGCGGCAGAATCCGCCAAGATTCATCAGGTCGATATTCTGCACGTCTGCGCGGTCTTCCATCAGATGCTTGCGCAGCCGACGAAAGGCGGCAGCTTCGATCTCGATGCGTGTCTGGTCGTCCATCCCGTGTCTCCTTGTCAGTCTTGTGCCGTGGCCAGCGCCTGTTCCAGCAGCGGCGCGAGACGCGCCGCCCAATGTCTCTGGCCCATCTCGTCCTCTATCAGATCGTTGCGGACCTCGATCAACGTATTGTGCCGCCCGGCCCGCAGGGCATGCCTGTCAATTGCGTCGCCCGGCAGATGGCCGGGGTAGGGCTCATTCCGTCCCACCACCAGATCGGGCTCCGCCTCAAGCAGGTCGATAAGCGGGTCGGACAGCCGCGAATCCCAACCCGCATGCAGAACGCCCACGTCCCAAGGCCGCGCCGGGCGGCCATGCAGTTGCGGCGTGAACGAATGGATCGCGACGATGGCGACGTCCTCGCGCCGCGCCACCATCCGGGCCAGATCCGCGTCGTAGGGACGGTAGTAGGCTGCGAGTCGCCGCGTCTTTTCGGCAGCATCGGCGTATCGGTTGCCCGGAATGACAGAGCCGTCATACAGCTTCATTAACAAGGTCGGATCGTCCTCGCCCCGGTTCGGGTCGATCACCAGCCGAGAGAAATTGGACAACACAACCGGGGCGTCCAACAGGGCGCCTAGTTCCAAGGATACCCCGGCAGCGCCCACATCATAGGCGATATGGCGCGCCATGTCGGACACCGGAAGGCCCAGTGAGCCACCCAGATCGGGCGGCACCGTGTTCGCGGCGTGGTCACAGGTGATCAGAAATCGGCTCGGGCGGCTTTCGCCTATGATCTGGGAGGGGGAATATGTCATGATCTCATCATTGCTGGCCCGCTACACATATGTCAGTTGCGTGGCGAAGGGAAATACGAGATAACGTCGACGGTGTTAGCGTTAACGCCGCAACTGCATGCGCCTTATTCCCATAGGGATGCCGCGCCGCCGCCACAGCCCACAGGGCAGGGGAGACTGAGATGAAACGCAACCGCAACGTCAAGATCGTGGCCACACTGGGGCCCGCCTCCAACACCTACGAGATGATCCGGGCGTTGCACGAGGCCGGGGCGGATGTGTTTCGCCTGAACATGAGCCACGGCACCCATGAGGAAATCGAGGAACGCCACGGGATGATCCGGCAGGTCGAAAAGGACCTGGACAGCCCGATCGGCATTCTGGCGGACCTTCAGGGGCCGAAACTGCGCGTGGGTGAATTTGCCAATGGGTCCGAGGAACTGGAGTGGGGGCAGAAGTTCCGCCTCGATCTGGATCCGACACCGGGCGATCAGAACCGTGTGCAGCTGCCGCACCCCGAGATTTTTGCCGCCTTGAATGGTGGCGCGCGTCTGCTGGTCAATGACGGCAAGATCCGCCTGCGGGTCACGGACTGTGGCAAGGATCACGCCAATTGCACGGTCGAGGCCGGCGGCACGATTTCCAACCGCAAGGGCGTGAACGTGCCCGATGTGGTGCTGCCGCTGGCAGCGCTGTCCGAAAAGGACCGGCGCGATCTGGAATTCGCCTGCGCGCTGGGCATCGACTGGCTGGCGTTGTCTTTTGTGCAGCGCGTCGAGGACGTGGAAGAGGCGCGCCGACTGGTCTGGGGCCGTGCGGCAATCATCTCGAAAATCGAAAAGCCCTCGGCTGTCGAATGCTTCGATGAGATCCTTGCTGTCTCCGACGGTATCATGGTGGCGCGGGGCGATCTGGGCGTGGAACTGCCGGTGCAAGCCGTGCCGCCGATCCAGAAACGTCTGGTGCGCAAGTGTCGCGCCGCGGCCAAGCCGGTGATCGTGGCCACCCAGATGCTGGAATCGATGATCGAATCGCCGATGCCGACGCGGGCCGAGGTGTCGGACGTCTCTGGTGCGATCTATGAAGGCGCGGATGCCATCATGCTGTCGGCGGAATCTGCGGCCGGTCAGTACCCGATCGAAGCGGTTCAGACGATGAACAACGTGGCGGTGTCGGTCGAAAGCGACCCGACCTACCGTGAAGTGATCGAGGCCTCGCGCTCTGCCGAGCGCAAGTCGGTGGCAGACGGGATCGTGGCCGCCGCGCGTGAGATTGCCGAGACAACGGACGTCAAGGCGATCTGCTGCTTTACCTCTTCGGGAACGACTGCGGCGCTGGTGGCGCGGGAACGTCCCCGCGTGCCGATCATCGCGATGACCCCGATGCGGGGGGCGGCGCGTCGGCTGTCGCTGACATGGGGCACGCAATGCGTGATGACCGGAGAGTTGGAGCGATTCAAGCAGGCGGTGGTCAACGCCGCCCGCGCCGCGCGCGCTGAAGGGTACGCCGACGAGAACGATCAGATCGTGCTCACAGCGGGGGTGCCGTTCAACCAGCCGGGCAGCACGAACATTCTGCGCGTGGCCCCCTGCAACGAGCGTTTGATCTACTCGACCGATCCGGAATAGGTTCAGCCTCGGAAGGGGCGCATGATGCAACCGGATGTGATGCTTGTGGCCGGTATGGGGCTGGTGGTCTTGTCCCTTCCGGCGATCCTGTCAGCATGGGCGGACAAGCGCGCGCCGCGCATTGGCGCGCTCTTGCTGTTTGGCGGCGGCGGGTTGATCCTCTGGACGTTGAGCAGGGCAAAGGGGGCCTATTCCTGGGCTGACCTGCCGGACGTCTTTTACGGGGTGATCGGTCAGATCTTGAACTGACCTCCCGAATGTCGGGCTGTTGAACATTGCAATCGTCAGGTTAGGATGCCTCTCGCGCCACAGCCGTTCCGGGACACCGGGTCTGCTATGGGGTGATGTTGTACGCTCTCTCGTTGGCGGGACGAGCGGGACGGGGTGAGCAGAAAAGGGCGAACAGAGATCATGGCCGGTTTTTCTGCAAAACGTTTGATGGCAGCCGTGATCATTGGGGTGCCGGGCGCTGTTTCCGCCGCGAACATCACCAGCGAAAGTGCGGGTCTTTGCGATATCGTGTTGTCCGGTGTCATCGAGGCCGGTGACGAGGAAAAACTGGAGCGGGCTCTTTCGGGGTTGGACGCCAAGGACGAGGTCGTGTTGTGCCTGGATAGCCCTGGCGGTTCGCTGAGGGCTGCGATCGACATGGCGACCCTCGTGCATGACACGGGCACAGGCACGCATGTCGATGATGGCGCAAGCTGCGAGAGCTCTTGCTCGATCGTGTATTTCATGGGGACGCGCTTTGTCGGGGCCGGCAAATTCATCTCGCGGGGTGTCTCGCCCGGCGGCCGGATCGGGATCCACGCGCCCAGCCTGCCGCTGGACCCCGAGGCCGACTACAAGGGGAGCACCGTGTCCCGCGCCTTTGACCTTGCGTTGCAGGCGGCTGGCATGGTCACGACCCTTGGGCAAAAGACCGACGCCCGGACCGGGGACAACTGGATTCCGGTGGAGGTCGTCAATCACCTCCTGACGACGCCCTATACCGATATGTTCCATGTCGCGAAAACTGGCGAAGCACAGGATTGGAATATCGACGTCGGCAACCTGCAATGGCCCGAGGAAATGTCCAACGCCTATGTCTGGAACATGTGCAATTTCGGTGTCCGTGATCGAATGGGATGGTCGCATGTGATCGCGACGGCTGACTTTGAGACGTTTCGGACCGATTTGGGGGGCGATCCCGTCGAGCTGGTGCAGCGCCATCTGGTCGGGCAGGGCAACACAGGTGTGACCGAACGCTATTCCGCTGTCAGCGCCTACCGGGCTGAAAATCTGCGCTTTGGCTGCGTGATAGATGTGGACTTTCCGGTTGTCGACCGCGCAGAGCGCGCTGTTTCTGCCTGTGTGACCGTGATTGGTGATGCGCCAGGGGTTGGCGGGGTCGTTTGCGATAGTCCCACCGACCGGGTTTTGATCGGAACGCCGCTTGCCGGTTATGCCCCGGACGTCCGGCTGGATGCTCTGGACCGTGCCGACGCGGATATGGTGCAAAGCGGATTGCCACAACGCTGAGATCTTGGCCGGTTCAAGTGAACCGGCGGGCCGGGCCAGTGCCGCAGTCTGCTATTGTCAATCGGGATTGGTCGTCCTATACGGCTCGCTCCAACCGCGCGTCCGGCCATTAGAGGCATGCCGAGTCGCGCTAAAGAACGGAGATCGAAATGCCCAAGATGAAGACAAAATCGAGCGCCAAAAAGCGCTTCAAGGTGACAGCGACCGGCAAGGTGCTGACGGCGCAGGCCGGCAAGCGCCACGGTATGATCAAGCGCACCAAAAAGTTCATCCGCGACGCGCGCGGCACCACAACCATGAGCAAGCCTGACGCCAAGATCGTCAAGCAGTTCATGCCTTACGACCGCTGAGAGGAGACTGAGAGATGCCCCGTACCAAAGGCGGAACCGTCACCCACGCGCGTCACAAGAAGGTCATTGACCAGGCGAAAGGCTATTACGGCCGCCGCAAGAACACCTTCAAGGTGGCAGCGCAGGCCGTCGACAAGGCCAACCAGTACAAGACCCGCGACCGCAAGAACCGCAAGCGCAACTTCCGCGCCCTGTGGATCCAGCGGATCAACGCCGCTGTGCGCGCCCATGACGAATCGCTGACATATTCGCGCTTCATCAACGGTCTGACGCTGGCCGGGATCGAAGTGGACCGCAAGGTTCTGGCCGATCTGGCCGTGCATGAGCCCGCCGCGTTTGCCGCGATCGTCGATCAGGCCAAAGGCGCGCTGCCGGCATAAGCCGCAGTCACCTTTCGGACAATTTGAAAGGCCCGGGCGTTCGCGTCCGGGCCTTTCTCGTCTGGTGTATGTCCGTTCCGAAGATCGCCGCTTTTCATTTGGGACGCGGACTGTTCTGTTTGGGGATGTCTGCGGAAAGGACACACGCCTTGACCCACGAAGACCCGTTTCGGCATCACCCGAACCTGCGCCCGTTGATCACACCGCTGGCCAAATCGTTCTTTGCAGATTTCAAACCTGACAAGGTACGCGCAATGCTTCGGGAAAGGGGGCTGGATACGGACTGGATCAGCCCGGATGCCACGCGTGAGGCTGAACGCGCACGGGTCATGGCGGGGCGCATGGACCGCGATCTCTGGGTCTTTGGCTATGGATCCTTGATGTGGGATCCGGCGGTCCGTTTCGCCGAGGTGCGCCGCGCCTGGGCACCCGGCGTCGCGCGGCGGTTCATTCTTTGCGATACCAACGGTGGGCGCGGGACGAGGGAAAATCCGGGCCTGATGGCGGCGCTGGACAGCGGGGATGGCTGTCACGGGCTGGTCTTTCGGCTGGCGGCAGAGGATCTGGAGGCGGAGACCTACAGCCTATGGGCGCGCGAGCGTATCGGCTCGGCCTATCATGCCGAATTTTTGCGCGCCGAAACCGCAGATGGAGAGGTGGAAGCACTGGCCTTCACGGCCAACCATGATGCGCCGCAGATACAGTCGGATCTGACGCACGACCAACAGGTCGGAATGATTGCCTCTGGCTCCGGGTTCCTTGGCACCAGCCTTGCCTATATCGAAAACCTGGCCATTCATCTGGACGAGATGAAGATCGAGGATGCCGAGGTGATGCGCCTGCTGGCCGACGTGCGGGCGCGCGCCGGGGCCTGACACTCCGCGCGCGGCATCAAACGGTTGCAAAGCGGGCGGGGCAAGGCTAACCCCACGCGGGCAAGCCTGAGGGACGTGACATGGACGATCTGCGCGACAAGTACATCAATCTGATTGCCGAAGCAGGCGACGAAAGCGCGCTGGAGGACCTGCGCGTCGCCGCCGTGGGCAAGAAGGGCGAAATCAGCCTCAAGATGCGTGAACTGGGCAAGATGAGCCCGGAAGAACGGCAAGTGGCCGGCCCCGCGCTGAACCGGCTCAAGGATGAAATCAACTCGGCCCTGGCGGCCAAGAAGACCGCGCTGGCGGATGTGGCGCTGGATGAACGCCTGCGGACCGAATGGCTGGATGTGACCCTGCCTGTGCGCGCGCAACGCCGTGGCACGATCCACCCGGTCAGTCAGGTCATGGACGAAGTCTCTGCCATTTTTGCCGACATGGGCTTTGCCGTCGCCGAGGGGCCGCAGATCGACAGCGACTGGTACAACTTCGACGCGCTGAACATCCCGTCGCACCACCCGGCACGGGCCGAGATGGACACGTTCTACATGCACCGCGCCGAGGGCGACAATCGCCCGCCGCATGTGCTGCGCACCCATACCTCGCCGGTGCAGATCCGGCATATGGAGAAACATGGTGCGCCCTGCCGGATCATCGCGCCGGGCCGCGTCTACCGCGCCGACTATGACCAGACCCACACCCCGATGTTCCATCAGGTCGAAGGGCTGGCCATCGACAAGCACATCTCGATGGCGAACCTGAAATGGGTGCTGGAAGAGTTCTTTTCCGCCTTCTTTGAGATCGACGGCATCAAGACCCGCTTCCGCGCCTCGCACTTCCCCTTTACCGAACCGTCGGCAGAGGTGGATATCCAGTGCTCGTGGGACAACGGTCAGTTGAAGATCGGCGAGGGCGACGGCTGGCTAGAGGTACTGGGGTCCGGCATGGTCCATCCCAAGGTGCTTTCGGCGGCGGGTGTGGACCCGAGTGAATGGCAGGGCTTTGCATTCGGCATGGGGATCGACCGGATCGCGATGCTGAAATACGGCATCCCGGATTTGCGGGCGTTCTTTGATTCCGATTTGCGGTGGCTGCGGCATTACGGGTTTGCATCGCTGGATGTGCCGACGCTGCATGGTGGGTTGAGTAGGTAAGTGGTTTGAAAAATCCATAAAAGGAGAATTCTGTGAGCCCTTGGCTGTACGTTCTTGCTCCTGTTGTAGCACTGGTAATAGCTACGATTGTGTACGCTTGGCAGCGTAGACTAGAGCGAGAATCTCAGATTCTTGCTGAGAGGCGAGCTTCGTACAAGGACTTCACTTGTCAGGCATTAGTATTGCAGCGTGCTTTGAGACAAAGGGACATTGAGGCTTTCTGGGGGCTTTGTTGCGCAAAGTCGGTAACGTCCGGAGTTCCCCTTTCCCCGGACGCAATTATCCCACAGGCTCTGTGACGGGTATGCCGAGCGCGGTGTAGCCGTTGAGCACGGCGGCGCGGATCTGAAGTTCGGCGACCTGACGATCGAAGTCGCGCGCCATGAGGCTCTGCCCCAGCAGCTTCACGCAATGCATCTTCGTCTCGGCGCGGCTTCGTCGGTGGTATCCGCTCCATTTTCTCCAGATGGCGCGGCCAAGGTATTTCGAAGCGCGCAGCGCCTCGTTCCGAGCGATAGCCCCTGCAGTCGATGGCTTCCACGGCTTGGCATTCTTGCGCGGCGGTATGACGGC
>NZ_FZON01000041.1 GCF_900188425.1 Antarctobacter heliothermus | reverse complement strand
AAAAACACTGCCGCCTTTCTGCACATCAGGCGTTTCACCCGTGGCAGGGGAAAAGCGAGGGTCCTTCAACCATTTGAAAATCAGGTTGGCGTTCATTGAATAGCGACGTGCAACCTGCGCGACAGACACGCCCGGTGCCAAAGCCTGCGCACAGATCAACCGCTTCTCTTCGTCAGCCCAGAACCGCTTCTTCTGACCCTTTTTGCCCGCCATGGAGTGCCTCAAGATGTCCACTATCGATGGTGGACACTATCAGCCGAGGGTTCCGCTCGTCAGAGCGGCGACAGCGGACGGATACACTTCACTGTTACAAACGCGAGATTTGCCCTGCTGACCAACGGGCGAGAGTACCGATTTTTTACTGATCTGGATGAAAGCCACCGGCTCGATAAGCGCCCATTCTTCACTTTCGATTTGCTCGATTTTGGCCCGGCTTCTTTGCTGGAATTGTCCAAGTTTTCAAAAGCTACATTCAGCGTGGAGAACATCTTACAGCAAGCCGAGCGACTGAAATATGTTTCTTCAATCAAGCTTGTCTTGGAAACGTGGATGGACACACCGCCCGAAGCCTTGATCAAACTCGTAGCGAGCGACGTGCATGATGGTCGTCTCAACCAGAGTGTCCGCGACACCATACGAAATGCCATAACCGCTGCGTTCAAAGAAATAGTCAGGGACCGTGTGCGGCTTAGGCTGAATTCAGCGCTGGAAGATCCATCGTCCGATGCCCATGAGGCGGGTGCCGATGGCAAGCAGGAGCCTAAAATTGCTGATAGCGGCGTCGTCACTACGGAAGAAGAAGTTGAAGGGTGGCTTACAATCAAAGCAATCTTGCGGGAAGACATCGATACAGACCGAATTTTCATGCGAGACGCCAAAAGCTACTGCGCTGTTCTCTTGGACGACAACAATCGCAAGCCGATTGCTAGAATGCACTTCAATGGTGCGAGAAAGAAGTTCCTGGGGCTTTTCGATGGCGACACCGAAGAGCGTGTAGAGCTTCAATCAATGAAGGAACTTTTCACGCATGCAGAACGGCTCAAGGCTACTCTAGAGAAGTACCAAACATAGCCCGACTGTTCTTGCCTGCGCTATCCACCACGCTCATTGAGGTGGATAAAGAGGTGGATGCGCAAGTGGCATTCTTTAAATAAGTTAGTTATTTCATGTGGATAGCTGTCATGCATGGTGCCTCAAGAGGGACTCGAACCCCCGACCTTGTCCTTACGAAGGACCTGCTCTACCAGCTGAGCTATTGAGGCAATGCGCCGGTCGTGTAAACACAACGCGCGCGCTGTTCAAGATGGAATCAGAGCGGTTCCCCGGTGATCGCATCGGCAATCAACAGCCCCTGGGACGTTTGTCACGCCGTGCTGGATCGCAGGACGGTAGGGGGCAAGCGCGGTTCAAAGCCGTCACGCCCGGGGCGGTGGGGCAGCCTTCAAACCAAATTAGGGGTTTTGCACATAGGTTTGAACGCCTCGACATCGAGGTGGTGCACCTGTGTGTTCTTGCTTGGTTGGCCAGGAAATCGGTGCATTCCCATGGAAAACCGGTGCCTTTTGTAGCCTGCGCGCCAGTTTGCGCACAAATGTGAAATGGACTCGTCGGTGTGTCTGTCCCCAAGCGCAAAAGTGGTTAGCGCTACCGGAAAGAAAATATTACCAATTTCGAATACAGCCCCTAAAGTAGGCGCAGGGCAACCCGAAGCGCGAACCTCGGGAGTCCGTGAAGTCACGGGAGGACTGACATGACCAACAAGATCACGACGCGCCGCGCGGCGCTGCGCACTCTGGCCGGTGCCGGTGCGGCCACATTGGCCGCTCCGCATATCGCGGGCGCGGCAAGCCACACCAAGACCTGGAAGATCCAGACCAGCTGGCCCGGCGGCGCCGGATTGCAGATTTTCAAGGACTGGTGCGGATCGATCGAGGAAAAGACCGGCGGTGAACTGGCGTTCCAGCCGTTTGGCGCCAATGACGTTGTGGGTGACTTCCAGCTGTTCGACGCGGTCAAGAATGGCGTTCTGGACGCTGTGAACCCGTTTACCATTTACGCTCAGGGCATCATCCCTGCAGCGACGTTCCTGACCTCGATTCCGCTGGGCCTGCGCAACCCGCATGAATTTGACGTCTTCTACTATGGCCTCGGTGGCATCGACATCGCGCGCGAACTGTACGCCGCGCAGGGCATGCATTTTGTCGGCCCGGTCCATCACGGCCCGAACATTATCCACTCCAAGGTGCCGATCCGGTCGATCGACGACTTTGCAGGCCGCAAGATGCGTCTGCCCGGCGGTATGGTCGCGGAGATCTTTACCCAGATCGGTGCGGAAACCACCGTTCTTCCGGGGTCCGAGATTTTCCCGGCGCTGGAAAAGGGCACCATCGACGTGGCCGACTATGTGGGACCGGCGGTCAACTACGCCCTCGGCTTCAGCCAGGTCACCGACTACATCGTCATGGGCCCTCCGGGTTTCATGTCGCTGTACCAGCCGGTCGACATCATGGACATCACCGTGGGCAAGGCCGCGTGGGACGCGCTATCACCGCAGATGCAGCAGTTTGTCGAGATGGAAACCCACGTCTATTCCGACATGCACCACGCCGCGATTCAGGCCGCCGACCAAGAGGCCTGGGGCAAGTTCGAGGCCGACGGCACAGAGGTCACACGCCTGACACAGGACGACGTGGAACTGATGACAGAGGTCGCCGTGCCGATCTGGTACGACTACGCCAACCGCGACCCGCAGGCCGCGCGCGTGTTCAAGATCCAGCTGGATTACATGATGTCCGGCTCTTTGGGCTATGTTGACCCCGCGCTGACACAGGGGCTGGAACTCAAACTCTGAGCGGTCCCTCAGGACCATGTCTTTCGCCCGGCGCCACTGGCGCCGGGCGCTTTCACTCGACTCCAATCTGCAAGGACCGCAAATGCCAAGCCTCAGCTTCACGCTGCCGCATTGGCTCTACTGGGTGGGTCTGATCGTCTTTCCCATCGTCGCGATGATCCTGTCTCGCCGACCCCAGAGGGCCGAAAAACGTTATACGCTGCCGCTGGCCTATATGATCGCCGTCACCGGCGGCATCATCGGGCTGCACCGCTTTTACCTCAAGAACATGCTGGGGCTGGTCTATATCCCGATCTTTCTGTTCATCCTGTATGCGAACGGACAGACACAGGATGCGCGCACGATCCTGTCGAACCATGAAAACCAGTTGCGCGTGGCGCAGCGGGTGATCGACCGCGAAGAGGGGCGTGTCACCGATGCCCGCGCTGGATTGGACGACATGCAGGCCGCCATCGACGCCGCCGAAGAGGGCAGTTTTGCCCGACGCAGTGCGGAAAAGCGGCTGGAACGCGCGCAGGACACCGTCTCCAAGGGCGAAGTGCGCCTGACAGAGGCGCGCGCCACCCTGATCGAGGCGCAGCCGCTGCGCGATCAGGCCGCCGCCACCCGTGCCAATTGGGACAACGCGGCGGGCTATGCGCTCTATGCCATCATCGCGCTCTTGTTGATCGATTTTGTGCTGCTGCCCGGCATGGTGCGTCGCGCGAATGACAACCTGCCCGCGCATGAGGAACTGACAGAGGCCGAAAAGGCCCTGCGCGCCGCCGAGGCCGAAGAGGGGCCAAAACATGACCGCGACTATGCTGAAAACTGGATTGACCGACTGTCGCTGTTCTGCGGTGAGTTTGTCGCCTACTGGGCGGTGATAGCGGTCTTTGTCTACTACTATGAGGTGATCGCGCGCTATGTCTTTGGCTCGCCGACCAACTGGGCTCATGAGGCGATGTACCTGATGTTCGGGATGCAATACCTGATCGCCGGGGCCTATGCGATGATGACCGAAAGCCATGTGCGCGTGGACATCTTTTACGCGCCGCTGACCAAGCCGAAAAAGGCATGGGTCGATCTGCTGACCTCGGTCTTTTTCTTTATCTTCGCGGGCACGCTGCTGGTCACCTCATGGATCTTTGCCATGGACGCCGTTGCGGTGCCGTCAGGCAATTCGATTGTGTCGGACTGGGCGCGCGGGCAGATCACTCTGGGTGAGATGTTTGCAGGTTTTGGAACCAGCCAGTGGACCGACCCGAACATTCGCTGGGGCGAGATCAGCTTTAATGAATGGGAGGTGCCGCTGTGGCCGATGAAATGGGTCATGGTGATAGGTGGACTTTTGCTGGTGCTGCAAGGCGTCTCGAAGGTCTCAAAAGACATCCGTGAAATCGCGCGGGGGAACTGAGGCATGGGAATAGAAATCGGAATTGAGTGGCTGACGCTCATCATGTTCGGCAGCCTTCTGGCGCTGCTCATGGCGGGTCTGCCACTGGCCTTTGTCACCGGGGGTCTGGCCTGTGTGTTTCTGTTTGTGCTGGGCGATGCGCGGGCGCTGAATATCGTGCCCAGTCGCATCTTCCCGCTGATGACAAACTATCAACTATCGGCGATCCCGCTGTTCATCTTCATGGCGGCGATGCTCGAAAGGGCGGGGATCATCAACGACATGTTCGATGTGATCTACAAGGTGCTTGGCGGGGTAAAGGGCGGTCTGGCCTCGGCCACGATCATCGCCTCGACGATCCTTGCGGCCATGGTGGGCGTGATTGGTGCGGCGGTTGTGACCATGGGCATCATCGCCCTGCCGGCCATGTTGAAGCGCCACTATGATCCCAAGATCGCGATGGGGTCGATCATGGCGGGGGGCACGTTGGGCATCCTGATCCCACCGTCGATCCTGGCCATCATCTACGCCGTCGTGGCCGAACAATCGGTCGGGGAACTGTTCATCGGCGCGGTCATTCCCGGTCTGATGCTGTCGGGCATGTACATCGCTTATGTGACCCTGCGCTGCTACATCAACCCCACTCTTGGCCCCGCCATCCCGGTCGAGGAACGCATCTCCAACGCCGACAAGGTAAAACTTGTCGGCAAGATGGCCGCGCCGATCACGCTGGTTGTTGTCGTTCTGGGCATCATCTTTTCCGGCGTTGCCACCCCGGTTGAGGCGGCGGGCATCGGCACCTTTGGGGCCTTCATCGTGGCCGCCATCCACCGCAAGCTGGACTGGCCCACGGTGCGCGAGGCCTGCACAACAACGCTCAAGGCCAGCGCGATGGTCATCTGGATCATGTTCGGCGCGACGATCTTTGTCGGGCTCTATGTGCTGGAGGGCGGTCAGCAATTCGTGCAGGACGCGCTGGCGGCCACGGGTCTGGGTCCATGGGGCGTCCTGATCCTGATGCAGATCCTGCTGGTGGTGTTGGGGATGTTTCTGGACTGGGTCGGCATCCTGCTGCTCTGCGTGCCGATCTTTGTACCGATCATCAAGGCGCTGGGCGCGGCGGCCTTTGGGCTGAACAACCCAGAGGATCTGGTGCTGTGGTTCGGTGTTCTCTACCTTGTGAACATGCAGATGTCGTTCCTGTCGCCGCCCTTTGGCTATGCGCTGTTCTACCTGCGGGGCGTGGCGCCGGATCATATCCCGATGACCGATATCTTCAAATCGGCGCTGCCGTTTCTGGCGCTACAGATATTGGGGTTGGTTCTGTGTATGGTCTTTCCAGAGATCATCACCTGGTTGCCGAACCTGGTTTACGGATGACGCTGAACAGAAAGAGCCCCGCCAACACGGGGCCCTTTCCGGTTTTCCGAACACAATCTGGTGCCGATGGCGGGCAACGCGCAAAGTCAATGTTTTGACGTGGGCCATCTGAAACGGGCGCTTTTCCAGCCGGTCCATGTGCCTTAACCCTGCGGAACGTCGCGGTCAAAGATGTGCCGCCCCAGCCACTGCGCTCCGTCCTGAACGTCTGGCTTCAGTGGCACACCGTACGCAACAGCCGCGCGCCGCATGGCACCGCGACGACGAAAGGTCCCGATGCCCGATCTGCCCTCTGACATCCCCGGCTATGGCCCTCTGCGCCCGCATCGTGCCACCCGCAAAGGCGGCAAGCGGCGGTCCAAATTGCTGCCCGACCTGGACGCCGCAATCGCGGCCTGTGACTTGTGCGACGGGGCGACGATCTCTTTCCACCACCACCTGCGCAACGGCGACGGCGTGTTTAACCTTGTGATGGAGGCCTTGGCGCGGCGCGGCCTGCGGGATCTGCACATCGCGGCCAGTTCAATCTTTCCGGTCCATGCGCCGCTGATCGACCACATCCGCCGTGGCACCGTCAGCCGGATTTCCACCGCTTTCCTGTCCGGCCCGGCGGGTGAGGCCGTCTCACGCGGGGTTTTGCCCACGCCGGTCTCATTGCAAACCCACGGCGGCCGGGCGCGGGCGCTGGATCTGGGGGAATTGCCCGTCGACGTGGCCTTTGTCGCGGCCCCGGCGGCGGATGAGATGGGCAACCTGTCCGGCAGCACGGGTCCGACCGCCTGCGGAACACTGGGCTATCCGATGGTCGATGTCGGAGTCGCGCGCCACACCGTGGCCGTGACCGATACGCTGATGCCATACCCGGTGCCCGCCATCGACATCCCGCAAACCCGCGTGACCTATGTGGTGCAAGTGGCGCACATTGGCGACCCTGCGGGGATCGCCTCTGGCACCACCCGGCCCGCCAGCGATGCAGTCAGCCTGTCCATCGCCGACAGCGCTGCGCAGGTCATCGCCGCCAGCGGACTGTTGCAAGACGGGTTTTCCTTTCAGACCGGGGCCGGGGGCGCGTCACTGGCCACGGCGGCGGCGGTGGGCCGCGAAATGACGGCGCGCGGCGTCACCGGCAGTTTCTGTTCCGGCGGGATCACCGGCTTTCATGTCCAGATGTTGAACGCGGGGCTGTTTCGCGGGCTTCTGGATGTTCAATGCTTCGATCTGGAGGCTGTGCGGTCCTACCGCGATGACCCCCGGCATCAGAGCATGTCCGCCGCCGCCTATGCCGGGCCGCATGTGGGGGGCGCGGTGGTGGACCGCGTGGATGCGGTGGTGCTGGGCGCGGCAGAGGTGGACCTGAATTTCAACGTCAACGTGACCACGCGGGCGGGCGGCACCCTCATCGGAGGATCGGGCGGCCATGCGGATACCGCCGCCGGGTCCAAACTGGCCCTTGTCACCACCCGCTTGACCGCCGCCGGGTTTGCCAAGCTGGTGCCGCAGGTCGGCACCCTGACCACGCCGGGCGAGACCATTGACGTGGTGGTGACAGAGGCCGGGCTGGCGGTGAACCCGGCGCGGCCCGATCTGGCCGAGCGTCTGACCGGCTCGGGTCTGCGTGTCCGGGACATCGCGGACCTTGTGGCAGAGGCCGCCACCGTTGCCACCCGCCCCACACCCCTGAGGGCAGAGGGACGCATCGTGGCCGTTTGTGAATACCGGGACGGCAGCGTGACCGACGTTGTCCGGGCCATCCCCTCTGAAACGTGACCTCTTTGGGTCACTCGGCACTGGAACTCGGCGCTGAATTTGCGACAATCAATCCGGACGGATAAATTTCAGTCCCGCAAGGGCCAGACTCGCAAGGGCCAGACTCGGACAAGGCCAGGGCGCGGCCTGCAACAGGGAAAGAGGATTCAGGATGATCAATCATACCCAACGCGGCTGGCTGGGCGGTGTTTTTGCCGTGTCACTGATGCTGCCGGTGACAGGCATGGCGCAAGATACGCCGGTGGCGGTCGATACAGTGCGCTTGCAGGCGCAAGGGACGCTGACCACCGACACCTTCTTTGGGACGGTGCAGGCGACCGCCATGGTTGGTCTGTCCTATGAGGCGCGCGGCTGCGTGGTCGAAGTGTCCGAACAGGCCAAGCGTGATCGCGTTGCCACTGCCGGACAGGTGCTGGTGCGGCTGGATGGGAAACGGTCGCTGCTGGCGCTGCGCACCGCCGAATCGAGATTGGCAGAGCTGGGCGCCCAGATCGAAGAGCGTGAACTGGACATCGTGTCCGCCGCTGCCGACGACAAGCGCCGCCAGCAGGAACTGGACCTGACCACCGCCGAATTTGAACGCAACAGCACGATGCTGGGGCGCGGTCTGATCAATGAGACCACGATGGAGGGGGTAGAACGCCGTTTCATGGAGGCCCGCTTTGCCGCCGACCGCGCACAAGAGGCCATTGCCACCGCCCGCGCTGCCAAGCGCCGCGCCGAAATCGCGCTGGAAATCGGTGAACTGGACCTGCAAACCGCGCAGTTGAGCCATGACATGCTGGTGCTGACCGCCCCGATCGACGGGGCGCTGGTGGGGTTTGAGACCAATGTCGGCGACTGCGTGCAAGAGGGCGAGCGCGCCGCGCAGATCTATGCGCCCAGCCAGAAATCGGTTGATGTCTTCATCCTGATCCGTCGTCTGTCCGCCAGCGGCCCCAACGGCATCGCCGAGGGGTCGGAGGTGCGCATCACCCGCGTCAACGACCAGACCTGCGGCGGCACGATCACCCGGTTCGACACCGAGGCCGACCTGGAAAACCAGTTCGTCAAGGCTACCATAAAGGTAGACGATTCCTGCGCGCCGGATCTGTTCCTGAACGAGGCGGTCGAGGTCGAGGCAATGATCGACGCGGGCGACGATACCTTTGAAATTCCCACCGCCGCGCTGACCAGTGGCGATACGGTCTACCTGGTGAACGAAGACGGTCTGATGCTGGAAGAGGTTGCAGTCGAGATCCTGCAAACCGGCCTGCGTCAGACCATCGCGCGCATTCCTGCCTCTGCCGGGCGGCTGTTGGTCCGCGATGCCCGCACCGGGTTGGCCGCGGGTCAGACCGTTTCACTGGAATGATGCTGCGCGCGGGCGGTCAGTGTGCCCCGCCCGCGCCGTTCAGGTCATCGCGTTTCGCGTGGCGGCGAACAGAAAGGTTTCCAGTTCCTCTGTATTGATCGGCTTGGTCATCAGGCCAACCTGAGCCGCATCGCACAAAAGGCGCAGTTCATTTGATCGGTTCGCCGACATGAGCCGCGCCGGAAGATGGCTGTCCCGCGCGCGCATCTGGCTCACAAACGCCAAGCCGTCCTGTTTGCCGTCGCCCAGATTGTAGTCGACCAGCAGCGCGTCGGGCAGGATGCCCAGATCGTTCAGCAACGCGTCCGCCTCTTCGGCGTTGGAAGAGTCGAGAACGCTCCCACCCCAGCGTTCGATCAGCAGGCTCAGTGCGCGGCGCAGCTCATTGTCGTTTTCGACCAGCAGGACAATCAACCCGGTGTCGCGCAGACGCTGGCGGGCGGCGGGGCTTTTCTTGAGGGCGGGCACTTCGTTGGCACCGTTAATTCGCTGCGCGCTGAAAAAGAACCGGGTGCCGTGCCCGACAGTAGAGTGTACCCCCAGAGGGTGCCGCAACTGGGCGCAGGCGCGTTCCACGATGGCAAGCCCCAGCCCCAGCCCCTCGTTGACGCTGCTGTTGCGGTCCAGCCGCTCAAACTCGCGAAAGATCCGTTCCTGATCGGCTTCGGCAATACCGGGCCCGGTGTCCCAGACCTCAAACCGCAAAGAGGTTCCTTGTCGCCGCGCGCCCACCAACACACGGCCGGTCGGCGTGTACCGGATGGCGTTGGCAATCAGGTTTTGCAGAATGCGACGCAAAAAGCCGGGGTCGCTGGCCACGCTGCCGGTGGTCGGAACAACCCGCAGGTCCAACCCTTTGAGCGCGGCCATCGGCGCAAATTCATCGCGCAGGGCGGTCAGCAATTGCCGCACGGACACCGCCGTGATGTCGAGGCTTGCCGCACCCGAATCCAGCTTTGAGATATCCAGCAGCGCGTCGATGATGTTTTCCACGCTGCCCAGCGCGCTCAGCGCCTTGTCGGCGGCCTGCTCCGTCTCGCCGCTCTCGCCACTTTCGGAAATGGCCGAGACATACAGCTTGGCGGCCGACAGCGGCTGCAACAGGTCATGGCTGGCGGCGGCGACAAACCGCGACTTTGACGAATTGGCCCGTTCCGCTGTGACCAGCGCATCCTCCAGTTCCAGCGTGCGCTCCATCACCCGCCGTTCCAGCAGTTCGTTGGATTCGGCCAATGCCCGCGCCGCCTGCCGTTCGACCGACACATCGGTAAAGGAGATCACAAAGCCACGGTCGGGCATCTCCTGCGCAAAGACGTCCAGCGTGGTATCCGGCTCTGCGCGGATCTCGAACCGCAGCGGGCGGCGGCCTCGGTCCTGATGCGCCCAGTCGCGCAACCCGCCAGAGCTTGCCACATCAGAATCAAAGCGCGGCTCCAACTGGTCCACCAGCCGGTCAAAATCGACCCCCAGCCGCAGCGAGACCACCGGCACCGACAGCATCTCGCTGATGCGGTCGTTCCAGCCCACCAGCCGCGCGTCCGCATCAAAGATGCACACGCCCTGGTTCAGGTGGTCCAGCGTCGCCCGCAGCATCCGCGCCTGACTGTCCAGCAATTTGCCGCGTTCTTGCCGTTCCAGCCGCATGATGTCGGTCACGTCGGTCTGCAACACCACGGTGCCACCATCGGGCGTGCGATGTTCGCTGACCTGCAACCAGCGGTCCCAGATCAGGCTGACGTTAAAGATTGCGTGCAAATCCTTGTGCCGCTTGAGCCGCTGTTCGGCCCATTGCGCGGGCGTCACGATTTCGGGCAGTTGCAGGAACCGGCTTTCGCTGACCGCCTTGACGTAACTGTCGAACGGCAACCCCTCGGCCAGACGCGGCTGGACGTCGTGCAGCGGCAGGCTGAACCGGCTGTTCCACATCACCAGACGGTCGTCGCGGTCAAACAGGCCAAAGCCTTCCTGAACCGCCTCGATCGCATTGGCGAGGTTCTTGCGCGCGTGTTCCGCCTCATGTTTGGCGCGGGCCAGCGCGGCGTTGGACTGGTTCAGCAGATCCAGCGTGTATTCCAGATCGCGGGTGCGCTGGCGGACCTGATCCTCCAGCATGGCGGCGCGTTCGAACTGGGCATAGGCGGCGCCGGTCTGGTCGGTGTCCTGCTCGACCCGACGCATCAGCGCCTCGCTGATGCGCAACAGCTTTTCGTTTTGCCGTTCGACCGTATCTGCCGGGTCGATCAGGTAGTGGGTCATTTCTCTCGTCACGGGTCCTCGGGTGCGTAAAAGGCCACGCCAGTCATGGTCTGGTTGACGTGCATTCCGTTGATTTGTTCACCGTAGGTCGAAAACCCGGTCACCTTGTGCCGCGCCAGCACCTCGTCCAGCGGGCGTTTGAGCTGTTTTTTCTCGGCCTCGATCCGGCGCAGGATACAGTCACAGGCCAGGATCGCCACAGGCGGGGCATCGCCCGCCAGCGCGGTCAATTGCTGGTCAAGGTGATCGACGATATGGGCCGCTTCGGCCAACGTCAGCACCAGCCCTTCGTCTATGGCGGAAAAGAACTCCAGCGCGCCACCCTCTGTCACCCGTTTGATGGCGCGGACGTGGTGGCTCCCGCCCAGCCGCACCACTATCGGGTTGTCGGCAAAGGTAAAGGTGTCGATCTGGTGCGTGTCCTTGCCCAGCAGGCGGCCCAGTTCGCGCGCGGCGGGTTCGGCGTTGATCTCGTAGACCAGCCGACGTGAGGGATCGGCCCGTGTGACCACCATCCGCAAATCGGTCGGCGTAAAGTGGTTCACGCTGAACACCCGCAGGCGGCAGCGGCTGCGCACCAGCGCCATGACCGCGGCCCTTTCATGGCAAACCCCGTCGAGTGCCACAAAAGTATGTTCAAACCGGACACCGTCGCCCGCCGATCCGCCAAACAGCTGGGTCGGGCCCAGCCCCGCAGCCAGTGACGAGGCCAGCCGATCCTCTTGCATCGACAGCCCGTCGACCATGAGAAAGGCAAACTCATGCTCCATGTCCGCAGC
This sequence comes from Antarctobacter heliothermus, assembly GCF_900188425.1. Taxonomy (GTDB): domain Bacteria; phylum Pseudomonadota; class Alphaproteobacteria; order Rhodobacterales; family Rhodobacteraceae; genus Antarctobacter; species Antarctobacter heliothermus. The sequence continues at coordinate 36,408 of NZ_FZON01000041.1, read as the reverse complement.
GCGTTGCGACAATGCCGCCCGGGCGCGGATCGTCTGCTGGGTCAATTCATCGCCGGACAGGTCATCCAGATCGCCAAACAGCAGCACCTCGGCCTCAAAGAAATCCTTTGGCAGCGCGATGGCCAGCACCGAGTCCTCGGCATAGCCGCCGCCCATGGCGATCTCACCGGCGGTGGTGCAGGCCATCACCGGGGCCGCGCCAAACCGGGTCTGTGCCTCGGCCAGCAGCCGTTCAAAAGGGGCCGACGGGCTGCAAAAGATCATCACCAGCGCAAACGGCCCTGTGCCAAGGCCCTTGTCCAACTGGTCAATCAGGTCCGGAGCATCGCAATCGACGCAGGCTGTCCGCAGAATGGCGTCATTGTCGACACCCCCCGCAGACGGAGAGGGTGGTCCGTCCATCGGGTCTCCTCCCATGTGGTCTGTTATTTTTGGAACAGACTACGGAGTGTCCGCGCCCCTTGGCAAGAGGTTCGAAAAGCTGGCCTCACCGGCGATCAGCACCGCCTGCGTGCGGCTCTGGACCCCCAGTTTGCGCATGATGGCGGTGACATGCGCCTTGACCGTCGTTTCGGCGATCGACAGGTCATAGGCAATCTGCTTGTTCAGCTTGCCCTCGCAGATCAATTGCAGAATGCGCGCCTGCTGGTTGGTCAGCGTCGACAGCCGCGCCACCGCATCCTCTCCGGCGTTCGCTGATTGCCCGGCACCGGCCACATCGACAAACCCCTCTGGCAGGAACACCTCATCCCGCGCCAGCGCGTCAAAGGCCTGTCGAAAGACACCGCGCTGGCTGTGTTTGGGGACAAAGCCATTGGCCCCGGCCCGCATGACGGAACTGACCATCCGATTGTCTGCCATGGAGGACACCACCATCAACGGCGTTGCCCCGGCGGCGGTCCTGAGACGGATCAGCCCGTCCAACCCGTTCACATCGGGCAGGTTCAGGTCCAGCACGATCACATCCGGCGCAGCCCCCTCTGCCAGCGCGTCCAGCGCGTCTGACAACAGGCTGGCGGTCTCGACCTCCTCGATCCCTGCGACGGTCTTCAGCGTCATGGCCAGCGCGTCACAGAACAACGGATGATCATCGACGATCAGCGCGGAGGCGAAATGCCGCTGAGGCTCAATCTGTGCCATCACTCTGCTCCCCATGGGCCTGTCCCTTGCTGGTATACCATCTGATCCTAACAAAGCATCAGAAACCGCGAACCTGTCCTAAGGTCTTAGGCGTATAACCCCGCCAACCGCCCGGCCAAAAGCCGCTGCGACGCTGGCAAACCCGTCTACGTTGTGGTCAGCGACCCTTGACGGCCCTCAAATCTATTGAGAACAGTTCATGCTGTGTGTTCTGCGCCACGGGGACCAAGGCGGTCTCGTGTCGGCGCGCAGCGTCTGCCTGCAAAAGGTCAGCCCTGTTTTCCTATCGGAGTGTTCCATGAAATTTCGCTTTCCGATCGTCATTATCGACGAGGACTTTCGTTCAGACAACTCCTCCGGGCTGGGCATCCGCGCCGTGGCAGAGGCGATAGAGGCCGAAGGCTTTGAGGTGCTGGGCACCACCAGCTACGGGGATCTGTCGCAGTTCGCGCAGCAGCAATCGCGCGCCAGCGCCTTTGTGCTGTCCATCGACGATGAGGAATTTACCCCCGGTCCCGATCTGGACCCTGCGGTCGTCAACCTGCGCGATTTCATCGAAGAGGTTCGGTGGAAAAACGAGGACGTGCCGATCTATATCTACGGCGAAACCAAGACCAGCCGCCATTTGCCCAACGACATCCTGCGGGAGCTGCACGGCTTTATCCACATGTTCGAGGACACGCCGGAATTTGTCGCCCGCCACATAATCCGCGACGCCAAGGCCTATCTGGAGGGCATCCAGCCGCCGTTCTTCAAGGCGTTGCTGGACTACGCCGAGGATGGTTCATATTCGTGGCATTGTCCGGGGCATTCCGGCGGCGTCGCCTTTCTGAAGAGCCCGATTGGCCAGATGTATCACCAGTTCTACGGTGAAAACATGCTGCGCGCCGATGTGTGCAACTCTGTCGAGGAATTGGGCCAGTTGCTGGACCACAACGGTGCCATTGGTGCGTCGGAACGCAACGCGGCGCGGATCTTCAACGCCGATCACTGCTTTTTCGTCACCAACGGCACCAGCACCAGCAACAAGATGGTCTGGCATCACACCGTCGCCCCCGGCGACGTGGTGGTGGTGGACCGCAACTGTCACAAATCCATCCTGCACAGTATCATCATGACCGGGGCGATCCCCGTCTTCATGAAACCGACGCGCAACCACTACGGCATCATCGGCCCGATCCCGAAATCCGAGTTCCAGATCGAGGCGATCAAGGACAAGATCCGCGCCAACCCGCTGCTGGCGCATGTGGATGCGGATACCGTCAAACCGCGCATCATCACCCTGACGCAGTCGACCTATGACGGCGTGCTCTACAACACCGAAACCATCAAGGATCTGCTGGACGGCTACGTCGAGAACCTGCATTTCGACGAGGCGTGGCTGCCCCACGCCGCGTTCCACCCGTTCTACGGCAACTTTCACGCGATGGGCCGCAAGCGCACGCGGCCCAGCCATTCCGTGACCTATGCCACGCAATCCATTCACAAATTGCTGGCAGGGATCAGTCAGGCCAGCCACGTTCTGGTGCAGGACAGTCAGGATACGAAACTGGATCGCCACCTCTTCAATGAGGCGTACCTGATGCACACCAGCACCAGCCCGCAATACAGCATCATCGCCAGCTGCGATGTGGCGGCGGCGATGATGGAACCGCCGGGGGGCCGCGCGCTGGTCGAGGAAAGCATCCTCGAGTCGCTGGATTTCCGCCGCGCCATGCGCAAGGTCGATGAGGAATACGGTGCGGACGACTGGTGGTTTCAGGTCTGGGGGCCCGAAAAGCTGGACGACGAAGGCGTTGACGATCCCGGCAACTGGGTGCTCAAGAAAACCGATGCGGACGGGGTGCAGGCGTCAGATGGCGAAGAGTCGTGGCACGCCTTTGGCGACATGGCGCCCGGGTTCAACATGCTGGACCCGATCAAATCGACCATTATCACCCCCGGTCTGAACCTTGACGGGCGGTTTGAGGAAACCGGCATTCCGGCGTCCATCGTCACCAAATATCTGGCCGAACATGGCGTCGTGGTGGAAAAAACCGGCCTCTACAGCTTTTTCATCATGTTCACCATCGGGATCACCAAGGGGCGCTGGAATTCCCTGCTGACCGAATTGCAGCAGTTCAAGGACGACTACGACAGGAACCAGCACATGTGGCGCTGCATGCCGGAATTTTGCGCCAAACATCCGCGCTATGAAAAGATGGGCCTGCGCGACCTATGTCAGCATGTGCATTCGCTTTATGCGAAATACGGTGTCGCGATCCTGTCCACGGAAATGTACCTCAGCGATTTGACCCCGGCGATGAAACCCACCGATGCGTTTTCACATATCGCCGCACGGTCCACCCAGCGGGTGCCGATCGATGAGCTTGAGGGCCGCATCACAACCAGCCTTGTGACCCCCTATCCGCCGGGCATCCCGCTGCTGATCCCGGGAGAGGTGTTCAACAGAAAGATCGTCGAATACCTCAAGTTCAACCGCACCTTTGCCCGTGAATGTCCGGGGTTTGAGACGGACATTCACGGCCTTGTGCAAGAGCAGGATGAAAACGGCCATCTACAGTATTTCGCGGATTGCGTGGCAGAGGCCTAGGCCGCGCCGCGCTAGGCCGAAAGCCATTGTTTCAGGTGGGCGGCCTCTGGCAGTCCACCTGCATGGACCATCTTGCCGTCTACCGATACGGCGGGGGTCGACATGACGCCCGCCATGGCCATTGATTTCGGGTCCGAAACCTTTTCGATCTCGACCGTGATGCCCAGGTCAGACGCGACCTGTTTGACCAATGCCTCGGTGGCGTCGCAGCGTTTGCAGCCGGGGCCATAGACCTTGACGGTTTTCATGAGCGGAGTCCTTTCAGGGATGTACGGGGACCGGAACGGTCACAGAAGAAAGTTGAACAAATAGCCGGTGGCAAGGATTCCGGCCGCGACAACGGCGATGAAGATCGCGATCAACCGCAGCGTCAGAACCTGCTTGAGGATGATCATTTCCGGCAAGCTCAGCGCGATCACCGACATCATGAAGGCCAGCGTTGTGCCAAGGGCGGCACCCTTGCCCAGCAAGGCTTCGACAATCGGGATCACGCCGGCGGCATTGGTGTACATCGGCACGCCCACGGTCACAGCGGCGGGAACTGACCACCATGCCTCACCCCCCATGATGCGCAGCATCATGTCTTCGGGGACATAACCGTGTATGGCGGCCCCGATGCCGATGCCGATCAGCACCCAGATCCAGACCTTGCCGACGATCTCGCGCACCTGTTCCACCCCGATCTTCAGCCGGTCAACCAGTGTCAGGCGTGCCTCGGGCAGATCGCCTGTCGGGCCAGCGTTCAGATCGCGCACCCAGTCCTGCAGATACCGCTCCAGCCCCATCCGGCCCATCACAAAGCCCGACAGGGTCGCGATGGAAAAGCCGAACACCAGATAGATCGTCGCGATCTGCCAGCCGACAAGGCCATACAGCAGGCCCAGACCCACCGGACCCACCATCGGCCCCGCGATGAGAAAGGAAAACGTCACCCCCAGCGGAATGCCCGCCGACACAAAGCCAATGAACAGCGGCACCGATGAGCACGAACAAAACGGCGTCAGCACGCCCAGCAGGGCGGCCAGCGGATAGCCCCAGATCTGCCGTTTCCCGGCAAGGATGGCACGGGTCTTTTCCGGGCTGAACCAGCTGCGCAACACCCCGGTGACAAAGACGATGCCGGTCAGCAGCAACAACACCTTTGGCACGTCATAGACGAAAAAGGCGATGGCCTCGCCCGTGTGGCTGTCGCGCGCCACCGGAAACAGGGCTGTCACCCATTCCGACATCGGGATCAGCTGGCCATAGATCAGCCAGCCCAGCGTAGCGACAAGGGGGACACCCACATACCACAGCCAGTCGGGCGCCCGGTGGTGGTGGATCGGGTCATGTGTTTCGGTTGTCATGCCATTTCCTGTTCAAGGCTGGTTTCGGCGGTCAACACGGCGCTGATGACGTCGATGATTTCGGGGGACAGATCGGGGTTGCGCCGATAGCGCACCCATTGCGCGTCACGCCGATCCAGAACCAGACCGGCCTCGCGTAGTACCTTCATGTGACGGGACATCCTGCTCTGGCTGACGTCGAGCCGTTCCATCAGCTCACAGACGCAATGTTCGCCGCCATCCCAGAGAATGGCCAGCGCAGCGCGGCGGGTCGAATCGCATAGGGCGTTGAGAATATCCTGCATGAGGGTGGAGTATGCGCATTGGCGCATATGCGCGTTGATCCATGTCAACGGCTGTGCCCGGCTCAAACACCGGGCCACACGCAGGGCCACAAAAAAAGGGGCGCCCCGCAGGACGCCCCCCTTTGTCTGTCACGATCCGCTCAGGATCATTTCATGCTGGCAAGCTGCTTGGGCAGTTTGAAGGTCCAGACAGTGCCACCCTGATTGAGGTAGTTCACCTTTTTGGCGACCTCGCCACCCCAGAGCGGCACAGCACCACCCCAGCCGGAGGCGATCGAAACATACTGCTCGCCTTCCATTTCCCAGGTCACGGGCTGACCAACGATGCCAGAGCCGGTCTGGAACTTCCACAGAACCTCACCTGTCTCGTCATCCAGCGCGATGAACTCACCCTCGGGCGTGCCAAAGAACACCAGACCGCCGGCCGTGGTCATGACACCACTCCAGAGCGGGGCGTTGTTCTTGTATTCCCACTTCCATTCGCCGGTCGCCGGGTCGATCGCCTTGAGCGAGCCGATGTGGTCTTCGTAGTTCGGCTTGATGGTAAAGCCGGAGCCAAGGTAGGCCGCGCCCTTCTTGTAGGTGATCGGCTCATTCCAGATGTCCATGCCCCATTCGTTGGAGGGCACATAGAACAGGCTGGTCTTCTGGCTGTAGGCCATCGGCATCCAGTTCTTGCCGCCCAGGAAGCCCGGCGCAGAGAACACGACCTCGCCTTTCTTGCCGTCGGCCGCTGCGGCGGGGTCGCCGGGGCGGTTGTCTTCGACATAGATCGGGCGACCGTTCTCATCCAGACCTTCGGCCCAGGTGATGTCCTTGACGAAGGGATAGCCATTCACAAAGGATCCGTCCTCGGCGTTCAGAACGTAGAAGAACCCGTTGCGGTCCGCAGTGGCCAGCAGTGGCTCACCGTCTGCCCCGTCAAAGGCCACGACCTCGTTCACACCGTCATAGTCCCAGCCTTCGCGTGGGGTGGTCTGAAAGTGCCACTTGATCTCGCCGGTCTTGGGGTCGATGCCGATGCGGCTGGCGGCGTACAGGTTGTCACCCATGCCGTCCTCAGAGGGCGTGCCCGCGCCGCGCAGGTGGCTGTTCCACGGTGCCGGGTTGCCCGCACCAAAGATCAGCGTATCTGTACGTTCGTCATAGGACCCGCCCAGCCATGTGGCGCCGCCACCGTTTTTCCACATGTCGCCCGGCCAGGTCGCGTTCAGCGTGCCTGTCATGGTCGACGGCTCGCCGTTCAGCATACCCATGTGGCCTTCGATCACCGGGCGTTCCCAGACCAGATCGCCGTTTTCGACGTTGCGCGCCTGCACCGAACCGATCACGCCAAATTCGCCGCCAGAGTTGCCGGTGATGACAAGACCGTCCACGATCAGCGGTGCGGCGGTGTAGGAATAGCCTGCCTTGTAATCTGCGATCTTGTCGCGCCAGACGACATCGCCGGTGTCCTTGTTCAGTGCCACGATCCGTGCGTCGAGCGTGCCAAAGATCACCATGTCGCCATAGATCGCGGCGCCCCGGTTGACCACGTCACAGCAGGGCAGGATGCCTTCGGGCAGGCGGGCATCGTACTGCCACAGTTCCTTGCCGGTCATCAGGTCGATTGCGTAAATGCGCGAATAGGACCCGGTGATATACATCACGCCGTCATAGATCAGCGGCTGGGCTTCTTGCCCGCGCTGCTTTTCACCGCCAAAGCTGAAGGCCCACGCGGCCTGCAGGAACTTGACGTTGTCCTTGTTCAGCGTTTCCAGCGGGCTGTAGCGCTGCAGGTGACGGCCCATGCCATTGGTCGTGATCTGGGCTGTGAGCGCCTGATCGTCGGCCAGATCGGCCTCGGACACTTGGGCCGTGGCGGCGGTGCCAGCCAACAGGATACTGGCTGTGGCTGCCAGAATGAATCGGTTCATGAGGTTCCCTCCCTTCATCGCCGGGGCGACTTGGATGCTTTGGCACCCCTCCCGGGCGCCTAGTTTCAGTATTCAGCCAAGCCGCCGTCAGAGGTATTGCACCATGGTCGTAGGACCGTGACGGGGCTGACAATTTTCCGAAAAAACAGGGGCATGGCGGGATTCACGACTTTGGTCCAATGTGATCTGGTCACCGATCCATCGCTGTCATGCTGCCATGACGCCGCTTGCAGACCGTGCGCGGCCCTGTCTGGCGAAACGCGTCCCGCCAGAGATCCGGGCAGCCACCGGCTGCCCGATTTGGTTATCGAAATGGGCGGATCACTCTGAAATCGCCGAATTGTCCAGTGTGGTGATGCTGGTCAGATACGACAGGATGAAATCCTGTACCGTGCGATCGTCGATGCCGACATGCCGCATCTTGGTGCCGGGCATGAAACCGGCGTTATCCTCCATCCAGGCCCGTAAGGCCGCGGGGGTCCAGACGATGCCGCTGGCCTCCAGCGCGATGGAATAATCGTAGCCTTCGTAGCTGCCTGCCGCGCGGCCAACCACGTTTTCGAGGGGCGGCCCGTATGAGGCATGGTCGGCGTCCACCGCATGGCAGCGGCGGCATTCAGCGTCGAACAGCGCCTTTCCGGCGGAAATCTTGATATCCGCATAGGTGTCGGCACAGGCCGGACCGCCCAAAAGGGCGGCGGCCGCAAGAATGGTCAGTTTCATCTCAGGTCTCCCGTGGGGCGCGCGAATCCGGTGTCCTGTTCGGTGATCCTGTGGGTTTGGCGGGCAAAAGCCATCCGCTGCTTTGGTCGTAATCTGCCCCGTCCGCTGCCTGGCCCGCTGCCCATCGCGCACGCGGCCCGCCATCAGTCCACCTCAGGGGCGCAGCGCCGCGCCCCAGGGAAAGCGCCCGACCTTGATGGTCTTGATCGCCTTGCGGGACGCCACGTCGATCACCGTCACGTCGCCGGAAACCCCGTTTGTGGTGAACAGCAGCGACTTGTCGGCGTTGAACGCCATGTGCCAGACGCGGCGGCCGACAAGGATGTACTCCTCGACTTCGTAGGTGTCGGCATTGACCACTGCCACATGGTTTGCGGGCCCAAGGGCGACAAAGGCGGTCTTTTCGTCCTCCGTGAATTCAAAACCGACCGGCTGAACGCGGTCAGGGTGGACGCCCTTGACCGCAAATTCCAGTGTGACTTCCTTGGCCTTCGTCTCGACATCAAAGACCGACAGCGTCCCGCCAATTTCCGCCGACACCCAAAGCTGGGTGCCGTTTTTCGTGAACTCCGCATGGCGGGGGCGCGAATCGACCAGCGTGTTCGCGACCAGTTCCTGTGTCTGCGTATCGATCCAATGTGCCATGTTGGTCGTCTCGGACGTGGTGATCACATATTTTCCGTCTGGTGAGACGGCCATCCCCTCCGGTTCGATCCCCACGTCGATCTGGGCCACAACGGTGCGGGTGACCACATCCACAACGGTGGTGATCGCGTCATCCTCATTGGCAATGTAGAGATGCCGGTTGTCCGGGTGCAGGACAAACTGTTCAGGGTCTTCGCCTGACGGCAGGTCGTGCAGGATTTCGCCGCTGACCGGGTCCATGACCTGTACCGTGTCGCTGTCGGACGCGCAGATATACAGCACGCTGTAATCATGGCTAAAGACAATCCCACGCGGGCGCTCGCCGGTGGGCAGGGTGCGGATCACCTCCATCGTTGCGACGTCGATCACGCTGATCGTGTCGTCCTTTTCGTTGGAGACCCAGATTTCCTCGGCCTGCGCGGGGGCGGCCAGCAGGCAGGCGGCAAGGCCTGCGATGAGGACGGATTTTTGGGTATTTTTGCCAAGAAGAAGCATGGGGTGTCCTTAAATTCAGAAGGCGGTGCAGGCGGACTCGGGGCGGTCCTGCCCAAGGGTGTCAAGCTCACTGGTCTGGTGCAGGAAGCCCTCAAGCGGGGCCTGCGCCACCAGCGCCCGGTCGGTGACAAGCGGGATGGGCTGGCGCAGCTGGCCGTTCCAGTTGCGGTACGACATCGGGCGGCCCTTGAAGCCGGCCAATTCGAAATCGGGCCCAAGCAGGAAGGTGCGCAGGGCGGCAGTGTCACCGGAACCGGTGCGGGTGACCGCCTCTCCGATGCTGCGCACGGCGGCCCAGGCGGCGTAGTCGCGTGACCGCATCGGGCGGTCTGCAAGTTTGTCAAAGCGCGATTGCAACTGTGCCGCGCCCCATTGCTCGACGACGTGTGACCAGGTCACTGGCACCAGCCCCTCGGACCCGGCGACCGGGCGCGGGTCCCATGTGTTGTAGGCGATGTAGCGGCCAAAATCGTGGATCTCATCGGCGATCAGCAGGATGTCGTGGTCGCGCAGATCCTGGGTGAACAGCGGCACTTCCTGGCTGGCGGTGCGGCGCATGTCGGCGTCAAAGGCCCATGTCTTTTCCGATCTCAGGCGCAGGCCGAATTTGGTCAGGCTGCCGTGCAGCGCGTCGGCAAAGGCGATGTCGTCGGGGTGCGTGCCGGCGATCAGGGCCAGGTCGTCCCAGCGGCGCTGAACCAGAAATTGCGCCAGCGCGTCGGTGCGCATGGCATTGCTGGGCAGGCTGTGCAGCAGGTTGGCGCGGCAGTCGGCGCCGCGCAGGGAATCGTCCGGCGCGCTGGCGTTGAAGATCAGCGCATTTGCCGCCTCTGGCAGGTCCGCGACCGCCAGCAGCGCCTCTGCCGGGGCGTCCAGCACGATCAGGTCGGTGAGGGCCAGTGCGCTGCGCGCGGCGGCGGGCAGATCACCGCCGGGCGGTACATGTGTCACTTCCATCGTATAGGTCTGGCCCAGAAACCGGCCGGTGGTGGTGTTTTCCTTCAACGCCAATTCCGCGCCCCGCAGCCCCAGATCCTCCGGGATCGGGTCGAGGTTGGACAGGACGGGCGGCTGTTCAATGTCCTGTCGAAGGTAGTGAATCACCACGGAAACGTCGGCCGTTGCGGCCGAGGCGGACAGGCATAACGCCAGAACCGTACGCAAAAACATGTGTGAAATTCCTCCCAATGAGGTCAAGATAGGCACGCGCCGTATGCGCGGAATAGGACCTTGGTCGTGGTTCCGCAGGCATTTGGACTTAGGTCCAATAGCCCCGGTGCGGGCGGCGCTCTTATCAACGTGTCACCCGCACCGAGGAGGAGAAGTTTCATGACCCGCAAGTCAACCGCCCTGACCCTGTCGCTGATCATGGGGGCCACCATGGCCCTGTCGCACGGGGATGTTGCCCCGCAGCCTGTCAACACGGACGCGCTGCCGGACGTGGGCGAGGAATGGCTGATCGAGAACCCGTATCGCGCCATGGATCCAGAGGTCTATCAGGCCGCGATCGAGATCGGTGCCTCTGGTTACAACCAGAACTGCGCCCGCTGTCACGGGCTTGAGGTGATCTCGGGCGGGCTGGCGCCTGACCTGCGGTTTCTTGAGGCCGAGGAATACGGCGATGAATGGTTCATGGAGCGGTTCCGCACCGGCTATACCCAGAACGGCGTGACCAAGATGCCGGCCTTTGGCGAACTTCTGGGTCAAAAGGCCGCCTGGGCGATCCGCACCTACGTCGAGGCGCGCCCGGACGATGAGCAGATGGCCGAGCTGACACCCGAACTCAAAGTGCTGCGCGATCAGTTGGCGGCCTGGGCGGAAAACCCCGAGGGCGCCGATCCCGACGGCATGACCGCCAAGTTGACCGAATTTGCCGACAGCATCGAGACGCTGAGCGGCGCACCTGTTGCCGACAGCGCCGCCTCGCGCGCCGTGGGTGTGCTGGACGGCACCGTTGACGGTTATCGCAAGGCGGCCGAGGCGCTGACCATCGGCCTGTCGGCGGCGCATTGACCATGATCGCAGCGCGCGCTTTTCGTTCCGTTGTCTTGACGCTGGGCCTGTTGGCGGGGCTGGCGACCACGGCGACTGCGCGCTGCGAAGACTGGGTGCCGCAACCCAAGCCGCAAAATGCCAGCCGTGACATCGTGGGTCAGGAACTGGATGTCATTCTGGACCGGGGCTGGATCGAGTTTGCGGTCTATGCCGACTATCCACCCTATTCCTTTGAGGAGGGCGGCAAGCCGCGCGGCGTCGACATCGAGATCGGCAAGCTGATCGCCGAGGATCTCGGCGTGGCACCCCGGTTCAAGCTGGTTGCGGCGGGGGAGAATCTGGACGCCGATCTGCGCAACACCCTGTGGCAGGGGCCGGTTGTGGGTGGCGCGGTGTCGAACGTGATGCTGCGTGTGCCCTATGACAGTGCGTTTACCTGCCGGGTTGAGCAGGTTGTCTTTACCGGCCAGTACCAGACAGAGGGGATCGCCATTGCCTACAACAAGGCGGTCTACCCGGATGAAAAGCCGGTGCCGGCCTATTTTCGGTTCGATACGGTTGCGGTCGAGAACGATTCGATTGCAGATTTCTACCTGACCTCGCTGGCCGGTGGGCAGCTCAAGGCCAACATCCGGCGCTTTCGTGACATGACGCAGGTCATGGCGGCGTTGGCGGCGGGTGAGGTCAAGGCCGCCATGGGGCCAAAGGCGCAGCTGGAGTATGGCCTGACCGATGATCTGGCCGTCCATCAGCCGCCGTTGCCGGGGTTTGCGGTTGGCAACTGGACCATTGGGCTGGGGATCAATTTTCGCTACCGTCCGCTGGCCTATGCCGTGGACGACGCGATTTATGCCGCGCTTTCCGATGGCCGTATCGCGGCGATTTTCGAAAGCTACGGGTTGAGTTTCACACCGCCTGAGCGTTGAGTATGCCGGGCGATGAACAGGAACGGGGTTGCCGCCTGGTGTCCCGCAGAACGAAGAGGGTTCAGAGATGCAAATGAATGACAGCCGCGAGATCGCGGCCCCCCGCGACGTCGTCTGGGCGGCGATTCTCGACCCCGAGGTGCTCAAATCCTGCGTGCCGGGGTGTACCGAGATGACCGGCTCTGCCGAAGAGGGCTTTGAGGCCACGGTGGTGCAAAAGGTCGGTCCGGTAAAGGCGACCTTCAAGGGTCAGGTGACCATGTCCGCGATGGATGCGCCCAATTCGGTGACGCTGTCGGGCGAGGGCAAGGGCGGTGCCGCCGGTTTTGCCAAGGGCGGTGCAAAGGTCGATCTTGAGGAAACCGAGAACGGCGGCACCCTGCTGACCTATGACGTCGAGGCCAAGGTCGGCGGCAAGCTGGCGCAATTGGGCAGCCGCATCATCGACGGCTTTGCCAAGAAGATGGCTGACCAGTTCTTTACCAATTTCCAGAACGCGCTGGAGGCCCCTGCCGAAGGCGAAGAGCTCGCCGCCGCGCCGGATGGCGACGAAAACCACAAGAAAGGCTGGTTCAAACGCCTCGTAAAGGGCTGAAACCGGCAAGATTCATAGACCCAGACAAGATTTATCCAGGGAGGATAGCAATGGCAGAAGTGACGATGAAGGTGAACGGCAAGGCCGTCACCAAGTCGGTCAAGGGCAACACCCTGATGACCGATTTCCTGCGCGACGAACTGCGGCTGACCGGCACCCATGTGGGCTGTGACACCTCACAGTGCGGCGCGTGCAACATTCATGTGAACGGATCGCTGGTCAAAGCCTGCACCATGTTCGCCGCCGAGGCCGACGGCGCCGAGGTGTCGACCATCGAGGGCCAGTCCGCTGCGGACGGCACGTTGAACGTGATCCAGCAGGCGTTTCAGGACCACCACGGATTGCAGTGTGGGTTCTGCACCCCCGGCATGGTGATGGCCGCCGCCTCGCTGCTCAAGGAAAACCCCAAACCGTCCGAGGCTGAGGTGCGTGACTACCTCGAAGGCAACATCTGCCGCTGCACCGGCTACCACAACATCGTCAAGGCGATCCTGGCAGCATCCGGTCAGGACGTTTCGGCCATCGCCGCAGAGTGATCTGATACGCGGGCGGACGCAGGGTCTGCCCACGACATTTCCGTAGGGTGGGTTTTAAACCCACCGACTTTAGGGAGGAGACCCCATGCCCAAAGATCATGGCATTGGCGCAAGCCCGAAGCGGCGCGAAGACGTTCGCTTTCTGACTGGTGCCGGTAATTATACCGACGACATCAACGTACACGGCCAAGCCTATGTGTATTTCCTGCGCTCCGACATGGCGCACGGCAAGATCAACAAGATCGACACCTCGGCCGCCGCTGACATGCCCGGCGTTGTGCGCATCTTCACCGGCGCGGATTTTGAGGGCGTCGGCGGTTTGCCCTGCGGCTGGGAAATCACCGACAAGAACGGTGCCGCGATGAAGGAACCGGCCCACCCGGTTCTGGCCATCGGCAAGGTGCGCCATGTTGGTGACCCGGTGGCCGCCATTGTGGCCGACTCGCTGGAACAGGCGCGCGATGCCGCCGAGGCGATCGAACTGGACATCGAGGAACTGCCCGCCGTTGTCGACATGCCGCGCGCCTTGCAGGCGGACAGCCCCTTGGTGCATGACGATCTGGCAGACAACCTCTGCTATGACTGGCAGTTCGGCACTGACACGGAAACCACCGACAAGGCCTTTGCCGCCGCGGCGCATGTGACCACGCTGGAACTGGTGAACAACCGCCTGGTGGCCAACCCGATGGAGCCGCGCGTTGCGGTCGGCGACTACAGCCGCGCCAATGACGAAAGCACGCTGTACACCACCTCGCAGAACCCGCATGTGATCCGGCTGCTGATGGGCGCTTTTGTCCTTGGCATCCCCGAGCATAAACTGCGCGTCGTGGCCCCCGATGTGGGCGGCGGCTTCGGCACCAAGATCTTTCACTACGCCGAAGAGGCGTTCTGCACCTTCGCCTCGCGTCAGATCAACCGCGCCGTGAAATGGACCTCGTCGCGGTCCGAGGCGTTCATGTCGGACGCCCATGGCCGGGACCATGTGACCAAGATCGAACTGGCGCTGGACGCGGACAACAACTTTACCGCTGTGCGCACCAACACCCATGCCAACATGGGGGCCTATCTGTCGACCTTCTCCACCTCGGTGCCGACATGGCTGCACGGCACGCTGATGGCGGGCAACTACCGCACGCCCGCAGTGCAGGTGAACGTCAAGGCGGTGTTCACCAACACGGTGCCCGTGGACGCCTATCGTGGCGCTGGCCGCCCCGAGGCGACCTTTCAGCTGGAGAGGGTCATTGATCAGGCGGCGCGCGAACTGGGCGTCGACCCGATCGCGCTGCGCCGTCAGAACTTCATCTCTGAATTCCCCTATGAGACGCCCGTTGCCGTGGTCTATGACACTGGCGACTACGTCGCCACCATGGACAAGATGGAAGAGCTGATCGACATCGCAGGCTTCCCCGCCCGCCGGGCAGAGTCCGAGGCACGGGGCATGTTGCGCGGTCTGGGTGTGAACTGTTTCATCGAGGCTTGCGGCATCGCGCCGTCGAACCTTGTGGGTCAGTTGGGTGCACGCGCCGGTCTGTATGACGCCGCCACCGTGCGGGTGAATGCCACCGGCTCGATCAGTGTCATGGTCGGCGCTCACAGCCACGGTCAGGGCCACGAAACGGTGTTCCCGCAGGTTGTTGCGGAAATGCTGGGCATCGACGAATCGATGATCGACATCGTGCATGGCGACACCTCCAAGATCCCCTTCGGTATGGGCACTTATGGCTCACGTTCACTGGCGGTTTGCGGCTCGGCCATGGTGCGGGCGACTGAAAAGATCATCAACAAGGCCAAAAAGATCGCCGGTCACCTGCTGGAGGCGTCCGAGGCGGATATCGAACTGAAAGACGGTCAGTTCTCGGTTGCCGGTACGGATAAATCCGTGGCCTGGGGCGATGTGACCCTCGCCGCCTATGTGCCGCACAACTACCCGCTTGAGGATATCGAGCCGGGCCTTGAGGAAACCGCCTTTTACGATCCGTCCAACTTCACCTACCCCGCAGGCGCCTATGCCTGCGAGGTCGAGGTTGACCCGGAAACCGGCAAGGTCACGATTGAAAAATTCGTGTCAGCGGATGATTTCGGCAACGTCATCAACCCGATGATCGTTGAGGGCCAGGTCCATGGCGGCATCGCTCAGGGCATTGGTCAGGCGCTGTTGGAAAACTGCTCCTACGATGAAAACGGCCAGCTGCTCAGCGCGTCCTACATGGACTACGCCATGCCGCGCGCCGATGATCTGCCGCACATGTCGCAGTATCAGGTGGACCACTCTTGCCAGACGCCGTGCACCCACAACCCGCTGGGTGTGAAGGGCTGCGGTGAGGCCGGTGCCATCGGGTCGCCCCCGACGGTTGTGAACGCAGTGCTCGACGCGCTGAATTCGGGTGGTCATAACGTGGCTCATATCGACATGCCGGTCTCGCCTGCGCGGGTCTGGGCAGCGATCAACGGATAATCCCCTCCCCCGGCCTGCATGATGACGGGCCGGGGGACGCAACAGGAGGATATAAGATGTATTCATTCGACATGGTCCGACCCACCAGCGTGGCCGATGCGGTCTCGGCTCTGGGTCAGGAAGAGGCGCAGGCGCTTTCCGGCGGGCAGACTTTGATCCCGACGCTGAAACAGCGCCTCGCCAGCCCTTCGGTTCTGGTCAGCCTGACAGGCATCGCCGAAATGCAGGGTGTCTGCCGTGAGGACAGCGGCGACCTTGCCATCGGCGGCGGCACCACCCACGCCACCGTTGCGGCAGAGGCGGCCTCGATCTACCCCGCTCTGGCGAAACTGGCGGGCGGCATCGGTGACCCGGCGGTCCGCAATCGCGGCACCATCGGCGGCAGCCTTGCCAACAACGACCCCTCGGCCTGCTACCCGGCGGCAGCGCTGGGTTCCGGCGCGACCATCGTGACCAACACGCGTGAGATCGCGGCGGACGATTATTTCCAGGGCATGTTCACCACGGCGCTGGAAGAGGGTGAAATCATCACTTCGGTCCGTTTCCCGGTCCCCGAGGCGGCTGGCTACGCCAAGTTCGAACAGCCCGCCTCGCGCTTTGCACTGACGGCTGTCTACGTGGCAAAATACGCCGACGGCGTGCGCGTCGCAGTCACCGGCGCCTCGGAAAACGGCGTCTTCCGCTGGACAGAGGCAGAGGCGGCGCTGTCGTCCAACTTCTCGCCCGACGCGGTGGCCGGTCTGTCGCTGTCCGGTGACGACATGATCTCTGATCTGCATGGCACCGGCGCCTACCGCGCCCATCTTGTCGGCGTGATGACCAAACGCGCGGTCGCCGCAGCAGGCTGAACCGCCAGCCGCCGCAGGCTGAACCGCCTGTGCATGACCTTTCAGACCCCCGGCCTACCGCTGGGGGTCTCTGCGTATCCCCCTATTTCTTCTGGCCAAAAATATCCCGGGGGGCTCCAAAGGAGCGGGGGCAGCGCCCCCTGTCCCCTTTCGAACCTTGGTAACGTCAAAGGTCAGGACAAATACGCAAAAGCCCGGACCATCTCACGGTTTCGCACATCGCCTCTGCCATGAACGGCCAAGTTGGGTCCCCTACACCGTCCGCAGATTGCCCGCGACATCGATACCCGTGATCCGGCGCAGCCCGGCCTCCAGCTTCAGCCGCTGCAACCGTGGCAGGTCCATGAACACGGCGGCCGTCGACAGCGCATCGGCCAAGGTCGCGCTTTCCGCCTCGATGCTGACCGTCGACCAGATCGGCGCGCGGCCCTCCGGGGACAGGATATGACCGTGCTCGCCAAGGCGCAGCGCGCCGGGGCTGGAGGTGGCCACCGCCATGTCCCTCAAACGAGTCTTCGCGAACAGACCATGTTGCGGATCGGACAGGCCCAGACGGAACGGCCCGCCAATCGCCTGATGCTCCCCGATATTGATCAGCGCCTTGCCAAACCCCCGCGCGCGGAGCGTCGCGGCGAGGCGCTCCGTGGCAAAGCCCTGCGCGATCCCGTTCAGCGTCAGTTGTTGCCCCGGACCCAGTGTCACCCGTCCCAAGGATCCATGACGCACCCGGTCCCAGCCGATCACCCGGCGCGCGGGGGCAGGGTCTGCGCCTAGCGCCAGCGCCCGCCACAGCGGCTGCACCGTCGGATCGAACACCCCGTCCGTCAACCGCCACGCGGCATCGCACTGCGCCAGCAAGGCGTGAAACTCTGGACCTGCCTGCCCCGCACCCACCCGGTTCAACCGCGATAGCACCGACTGCGGCTCATACAGGCTGAACTGTGCCTCAAAACCCGCCAGCATCCCCGGCAGATCGGACAGCATTGCCGCCGTCTCATCCCCTGGCCCGTACAGGGTGAGGGACACATCGGCCCCCATCGCCTGCCCGGTCCAAATAGCGGGCTGTGTGCCAGCCTGCGCCATGCGCGGCGCACCGGCAAAGGCCGCCGCAAGGGTCAGGAACCTGCGCCGCCTCATGCCGCCCGCCTCTTTTGCCGGGCCTGCAACACCAGCGGCACACATTGCGCCGGGTCGTCGTGGATCGTCACGCAATCGAGACAGCCGAAACACTCGGCATAGTCGATCTTGCCCGGTTTGGGGCCCGATTTGGGAATAGCCTGATATTTGCACCGCACCGCGCACAACTGGCACGGACTGCCGCAGTCCACCCGCCGCGCGATCCAGTCGCGCCCGCGCAGCATCCCGCCCAGCGCCATCAGCGCCCCCAACGGGCAGATGTAGCGGCAGAACCCCTTGAACAGCACCGCCGAGAGCAACAGCAGGCCGACCGCATAGGCGACATAGTACCATTCCCGCACAAAGAACGTGGTGACGGCGGTCTTGAACGGCTCCACCTCTGCCGCCTTGTCCAGCGCGCCGGGCGCGACAAAGATCAGCGCCACCAACCCCGCCAGCACCCCGTATTTCACCAGCTTCAACCGCGCATCCCAGCGGGCAGACACCGTCACCTGCGGCAGGCGCAACAACCGGCCCAGGTGGTGTGCAAACTCCTGCATTGCCCCAAACGGACACAGCCAGCCGCAAAACAGCGCCCGCCCCCACAGCACAAAGCCCAGGATCGCCGCCCCCCAGACCAACAGCGAAAACGGATCATACAGCAAAAAGGCATAACTGCCGCCCTCCCACGCCGTGCGGATCACCCCGATCACCGTCACGATGGACAGCTGCCCCTGTCCCCACCAGCCGACAAAGCCGGTCATGACCGCCAGCACAGCCAGCCGCACCGGCGTAAAATACCGCAACCCCGCCAGCGCCGACTGCCGCCAGAACAGCGCTGCCAACAACACCGCCAGACCAAGACCCAGCACAATCAGGTCCGCTTGCCTCTCGCGCAGCGCCGCGCGCCACGGGGGCAGGGCGCGCGGGGCCTCGGCGCGGGCAAAGAACCGCGCGTCGGTGGCCTGCGTCGATGACAGGGTGGCGCTGCCCACCTGCGGCATGAAAGAGCCGTGCGCGCGCACCGCCTCTACATGCAGGGTCCACGGCTCCGTCGGGTCAAACCCCAGCCGCCGGTCGGTGCGCAGGATCATCGCCACCCCGTCCTGCACCGCCTCTGGCAGGTCGTCGCGCAGGGCAAACAGCAGGTCGCTGTCGCGCAGCGCTATCGGCAGGCCGAACTGTTCGGCGGTCAGCAGATCGGGCGAGGTGTTGCGCACGAAATCCTCGGTGATCAACCCGTGTCGCCCGGCCTCGATCAGCAGGATCGGCTCATCAAAGGTCGAGATCGTCAGGAACTCGGCCAGTTCGGCATATGACGCGGCGTCCAGCACCGCCCGGGCAATCGACGGCGGGCCAAGATCGACAATCCACAAATCCAGATAGGCACCCTGCGGATCATCCTTTGCCGCCGGATCGTCGTCTTCCCACAGCGTTCCGGCAAACTCGGCCTCGATCTGGGCGTTGCTCACCCGCAGGCGCGTCGCCAGACCCTGTGCCACCAGATCGTCCCATGTCAGGCTCTCATCCACCGCCGGATCGGGAAAGGCGGGCGGTTTGGTCGATACGCCGCGCATCTTTTCCCGCGCCACCTGCAGGGTCGCCGCCAAAATTGATTCATGCGCGATCCGCACGCTGGCGGTCGCCTTGGTCACCCCGTCCAGATAGACCAGCGCACCGGTGCCGCCGCTGTCGCCATAGGGCGTGCCCACCACCATTGGCGCGGCGATGGAATGGCCCCGATACTGGGTAAAGAACGCCTCGAATGCCGCCTGCCCAAGGCCGGAAACAAAGATCGGTTCATTGTGGCTGATCAGTTGGACATCCAGAAACCGCCCCTCAAGGTCCAGCATCACCAGCACGTTGATCGCCGCGCCGGAAAAGCCGGGCAGGGGGGCCAATGGCTCGGTTTCAAAGACATATCCGGCGGTGATGCCGCCCGCGTTCTCCAGCGTCCAGACGCCGGTGTCGGTCACCTGCTCGCCCAGGATGAACGGCGGAATAACCCGTTCTGCCAGGGCGTCGCGGGTCAGCGTTTCGGCCTGCGCAAGGCCCGCAACATGGATCAGGCAGGACGCCAACAGGACAAGGATACATCGCATGCGGCGCAGCCTATGACGCGCCCGCGACCAGCCCAAATGCGACCTTGGTCCAATGGGGGCTGACACCGTCCATCTTCGGATATTGTCCGATGCCTCTACGACTATAGGCGCGGTGAAACGGCACGGCCCCCGTGTTAGCCTGCGACCCAATCTGGCACGACGGGGAGGGTCCGCCATGTTTCTTCGCACAACGCTGGTTGCGCTGTTGGGTCTCTTTGCGGGGGCGGCTTTTGCGCTGGACGATCCGCAGACGCCGCTGACCGATCCGATGCAGTCGGGCATGTGGGATTATCACCAAAAGGGGCTGCTGGGCGATCCCGCCGACATCCGCTTTGATGATCGCGTGGTGCTGCGCGCGCCCGCCTCTGCCGAGGACAGCCTGAATGTCCCGCTGCTGGTGGATGCCACGGCGATCCCGGACGTCAAACGGATCGTCATCAGCGCCGACTACGGCCCGATCCCGCATATCCTGACCTATTACCCCGAACAGGCGGACGCCAAGCTGTCGCTGCGGTTCAAGATCGATCAGGCCACCGCCATCCGCGCCAGTGTCGAGACGCATTCCGGCACATGGCATGTCGGCTCGATCTATATCGACGCGGCGGGCGGCGGCTGTACGGCGGCGTCCCACGCCTATGCCAGCGACGACTGGGAGGAAAAACTGGGTGAGGTCCACGGGCGGCTGTGGTCCGCCACCGGGCGCGCGCGGCTGATCGTCGATCACCCGATGGACACCGGACTGGCCGATGGCATCCCGGTTTTCATCATTCAGGATCTGTCCCTGCAACGGGACGACGGCACCCAACTGGCGCGGCTGGAACTGGCAGAGCCGGTGAATGAGGATCCGGCCTTTACCTTCTACTTCGCCAAGGGCGCGCTGCCCGCCTCGGTCAAGGTGGTCGGGCGCGACAACAACGGCAACCGCATCCGCGGTGTCCTCAGCGAAGGTGAACTGAACTGATGCTGACCCGTCGCACCACGCTGGGCCTGCTGGCCTCCCTGCCGCTGGCCCCGCGCGCCTTTGCCCAGGCCCGACTGTCCTATGACCTTGTTGCCAAGCCGCTGGCCGATGGCATCTGGATGGTCGAAGGCGCAACCGACTATTTCTCGATGCAGAACGGCGGCGCCATCGTGAACATCACCCTGATCAAGGGCGACACGGGGCTGATCCTGATCGATACCGGGTCGTCGCGCCGCTATGGTGAGGCGCTGGTGACACTGGCCCGCAGTCTCGACCTTCGCGGCATCTCAACCGTGGTCAACACGCACCACCACCCGGACCATTTCTTTGGCAATCAGGTCTTTGCGGGGACGCCGATCTTTGCACTGGGTGAGACGCGACAGGCCGCGCTGACAGAGGGCGAAGGCTTTGCCGACAACATGTACCGCATCCTTGGCGACTGGATGCGCGGCACAGAGGTGGTGCCGCCAACGGATGTGATCGCGGGCGGCGATTTGCGGCTGGACGGACGCGATTTCCTTGCCCTTCCGCTGGGCGGGCACACGGTGGCGGATCTGGCGCTGTTGGACCGCCGAACAGGCACGCTCATCGCCGGCGATCTGGTGTTCCACGACCGCGCGCCGACCACACCCAGCGCCGACCTGCCGCGCTGGCAGAACGCGCTGGACGCGCTGGACGCGCAAAACCCGGCGCTGATCCTGCCGGGTCACGGTCCCGCCGACCCCACCGGGGCGTCCATCACCCAAACCCGCGACTACCTGCACTGGCTGGACACCACACTGCGCGACGGCGCGCGCTCAGGCCTGGACATGGTCGAACTGATGGACTCCCCCCTGCCAGAGCGGTTTGCCGCCATGGGCGCGCAGCCGCAGGAATACCAACGCTCTGTCACGCACCTGTTCCCGGCGGTTGAGCTGGAGGAGCTGCCACGCGGCAACTAGTCGACGTTGACCGGCACCGGCTCGACCGGCTCCAACACCCCGCCAATGTCCAGCCACCCATCCGTGCCCAGCCGGAACCAGTGGACACGCGTATACCCCAGCGCGCTGATCCGTTGCGCGGCGTTCCAGCTCATCCAGCAATCGGCGACACAATACACCACCAAAGGCCGCGCCCTGTCGCCGCCCGTCACCCGCACCAGCCCCTCGGCCAGATAGCTTTGCATGACCGCGCTCAATTGCCCACGCCCGACCTCGGGCAGCCAGACCGCATCCGGCAGGCTCAGCCGCTGTTGCGATACCAGCCAGGTGCCGTCCAACTCATCGAACCGCGACTGCTGCGCGCCAAACACATCCAGCGCCACCGCCCCGGCTTCCAGCAAATCGCGCGCCTCGTCCGGCGACACCAGAACCGCAGGCGCGGGAATGTCGTCCGGTGTCGGTGCCCGCTGTCGTCCAACACGATAGCCCGTGGCAGGGTCAAACAGATCCGGCCGCAGCAATTGATGCTCGGCATAGGGGGTCGCGGCCAGCGGCGCGGCGTAAAGACACAAGATCAGGGCAAATGCGCGTTTCATCACCACAGACTAGGCCGCAACGCCCCGCTGCGGAAGCCGCCCTTGCCTTTGTGGGTCAGACTCGGGAAAAGAACCGCGCGCGGGCATTGGCGCGCACGGGATTTCAAGGACAGGGATAACACAGATGGCCCCCAAATTCGGAACAAGCGGCCTGCGCGGCCTCGTTGTGGACCTGACCGAACCGCTGGTACACGACTACGTCACCGCCTTTCTGCGCGCCTGCCCCCACGGCGGCGCGGTGCATGTGGGCCGCGATCTGCGCCCCTCGTCGCCACAAATTTCGGGCTGGGTGATCGACGCCATCCGCGCCGCGGGCCTCGATGCGGTGGACTGCGGCGCGGTCCCGACCCCCGCGCTGGCGCTGTCTTCGCTGAATGCGGGCGCGGCGGCGGTCATGGTCACCGGCAGCCACATCCCCGCTGACCGCAACGGGCTGAAATTCTACGTCCCCACCGGAGAAATCTCCAAACAGGATGAGACGCGCATCAACGGCGCGCTTGGCCAAACCGCCCCCGACGCGGCCCAGGGCACCCTGACTCAGGCCGACGCCCGCGCCGCCTATGTCGCCCGCTACACAGACGCCTATGGCCCGCAGGCGCTGAACGGCCTGCGCGTCGGCGTCTACCAGCACAGCTCTGTCGCCCGCGACATCATGATGGACGTGGTGCAGGCGCTGGGCGGCACCGCCATCGCCATTGCCCGCTCTGACCAGTTCATCCCCGTGGATACAGAGGCGCTCGACCCGGAGACCAAGAACCTCTTTGCCGGCTGGTTCGCCGAACATGACCTCTCGGTGCTGATCTCGACCGACGGCGACGCCGACCGCCCGATGCTGGTGGACGATGCACAACGCGTCATTCCGGGTGATGTGCTCGGCGCAGTCACCGCGCGCGCACTGGGGGCGCAGGTGATCTGTACGCCGGTCTCCTCCAACACCATGATCGACGCCGACGGCGCGTTCGATTTCACCGCAATCACCCGCACCAAGATCGGCTCCCCCTTCGTGATCGCCGCGATGGAGGCGGCGCTACAGGCCGATCCCGCCGCCCGCGTCGTGGGCTATGAGGCCAACGGCGGCTTCCTGCTGGGTTTCGCTGCCCAGGTTCCCGGCCAGACGCCCGCCGGGAACCTCGCCCCGCTGATGACCCGCGATTGCCTGCTGCCGATCCTTGCGCCGCTGGCCGCCGCGCGCGCCGCCGGTCAACCGCTGTCGGCGCTGCTGGACGCGCTGCCGCCCCGCTTTACCGCCGCCGACCGCATCCAGGGGATCGAAACAGATACCTCCAAGGCATTCATCGCCAAACTCACCGAGGATGCCGCCGCCCGCGCCGCCTTCTTCGCCGTCACCGGGGCAGAGGCCGCGCTGGACACAACCGACGGTCTGCGCGTCAGCTTTGAAAACGGCGACGTGGTCCACCTGCGCCCCTCGGGCAACGCGCCGGAATTCCGCTGCTACGCAGAGGCCGGATCGCGTGAGACGGCAACCGCGCTGGTGGAAACCTACCTTGGCAAACTGGGCGCAACACTGAGCACCTGACCCGCAAGAACCGAAAAAGCCGCAAGGACGACTCCCTGCGGCTTCTTTTCTGCAAAAATACCCAAAATTCCGAAGCGTCAGCCCAGATCAGCCCGCCTTGGTCAGCGCGTCCACCGCTGCCAGCCCCTTGAGCAACCGCGCCAGATCATCAACCGGCACCATGTTCGGCCCGTCGCTGGGCGCGTTGTCCGGGTCTTCGTGGGTCTCGATAAAGACAGCGGCACAGCCCACGGCCAGCGCCGCACGGGCCAGCGGCTCGACAAACTGGCGCTGCCCGCCCGTGGATGTGCCTTTCCCACCGGGCAGTTGCACCGAATGGGTGGCGTCAAACACCACCGGATAGCCGGTCTCGCCCATGATCGGCAGCGATCGCATGTCCGACACCAGCATGTTGTAGCCAAAGGATGTGCCGCGCTCACACAACATGATCTTTTGGTTCCCGGTCGAGGCGATCTTGTCCACCACGTTCACCATGTCCCAAGGCGCCAGGAACTGCCCCTTCTTGACGTTGATGGCGGCGCCCGTCTCCCCCGCCGCCAGCAGCAGGTCGGTCTGGCGCGACAGAAAAGCCGGGATTTGCAGCACGTCGACGGCAGAGGCGACGGTGGCGCATTGGTCGGGCGCGTGCACATCCGTCAGCACCGGCACGCCGAATTCCGACCGGATGGTGGACAGCACGCGCAGCCCCTCTTCCATGCCGACGCCGCGTTTGCCCGACAGGGACGATCTGTTGGCCTTGTCGTAGCTGGCCTTGAAGATCCAGTTCACGCCCGCCGCCTCTGCCGCCGCCGCGATCCGCTCGGCCAGCATCCGCGCGTGATCCAGGCTCTCGATCTGGCAAGGGCCCGCGATCAGGGTGAAAGGGGCGGCGTTGGAGACGGTATAGTCCCCGATTGAAACGTCCGTCATGCGATGCCTTCCTTTGCCAGCACGCCTTCGATGCGCGCCACGTCCACTGGATTGTTGAGTTCCCAGAATACCCGGCCCTTGCCCTCAACCGGAACACAGGTCACCGGCACGCCGTTTTCCAGAAAGCGCAGCTGTTCCAGCCCCTCGGCCTTTTCCAGCGGGCCTTCGGGCCAAGACATATAGGCCGCCAGCGCCTCGGGGCGGTAGGCGTAGACACCCACATGGTGCCAAACCTCTGGCGGGGTCTCCAGCGATCCGACAAAGGGCAGCACTTCCTTGGAGAAATACAACGCCGCACCATCCGCGCGGGTGACGGCGGTGGTGCCGCCAACGCGACCATTCTGGCGGTCGGTGACAAAGTTGGTCAGAGTCTCGGCGTCGCAGCGCAGGATCGGCGTGGCCATTCGCACTGCCGGGTCGTCCATCCGCGCAATCAGCGCCTCGACAAACCACGCAGGCGTCAGCGGCGCGTCGCCCTGCAGGTTCACCACGCAGTCGGGGGCACTGGCCAGTTGCGCGATACCCTCGGCGCAGCGCTCGGTGCCGTTGCGGGCGTTTTCCGACGTCATCAGCACATCCGCGCCAAAGCCGCGCGCCGCCTCTGCGATGCGGCTGTCGTCCGTCAGCACATAGACCGCGTCCGCGCCCTTGACCGCCTTGGCGGCCTCCCAGCTGCGCTGGATCAGCGATTTCGCCTCACCCGTCGCGCCCTTCAATGCCACCAGCGGCTTGCCCGGATACCGTGTCGAGGCATAGCGCGCGGGGATAAAGATGACCGCGCTCATGCCACACCCGCCCGCAGCGCGTCGTGGATGTGCAGCAGGCCGACCAGCCTGTCGCCATCGGTCACCAGCAGGACCGTGCGTTTCGTCGTGTTCATAATGCCAAGCGCCTCGATCAGCAGGGTGTCGGGGGCGGTGACCAGCGGCCCGCGCGTGGCAACCTGCCCCGCACTGCGGTCCATCAGCCCGTCCATGTTGCGGCGCAGGTCGCCATCGGTGATGATCCCCATCAGCCGGTCGTTCTCGACCAATGCGGCCACGCCAAATCCCTTTTGGCTCATCACCAGCAGGCATTCGGACATCGGCGTGTCCTCTTGGACCAGCGGCAGTTCTTCCCCCCGGTGCATGACGGCAGAGACATGCAGCAGTTGCGCCCCCAACGTCCCACCGGGATGGAACGCCGCGAAACTGGTCCGGTCAAACCCCCGGCTCTGCATCATCGCCACCGCCAGCGCATCCCCCAACGCCATCGCCATCGTGGTCGAGGTCGTCGGCGCCATCCCGATGGCGCAGGCCTCTGGTGCGTCGGGCATCAGCAGGACAAAATCCGCCGCCCGC
This sequence comes from Antarctobacter heliothermus, assembly GCF_900188425.1. Taxonomy (GTDB): domain Bacteria; phylum Pseudomonadota; class Alphaproteobacteria; order Rhodobacterales; family Rhodobacteraceae; genus Antarctobacter; species Antarctobacter heliothermus. Next base: position 10,430 of record NZ_FZON01000041.1, on the reverse strand, counting down.
GACAGGGTGCTGTCCGCCCCCTTGGTCATCGCCACCAACGGCACCGAAAACCGCGCGCAATGGGCGATCATATCGGCCAGTTCCCGCGTCTCGCCAGAGTTGGAGATCAGGATCACCGCATCCGACGGCGTGATCATGCCCAGATCGCCGTGGCTCGCCTCTCCCGGATGGACACCCTGTGCAGGCGTGCCGGTCGACGCAAAGGTGGCCGCGATCTTGTTGGCCACATGGCCCGATTTGCCCATGCCGGACACGATCACGCGCCCCTGCACCTGCAACAGCCGGGCAACGACGGCGTCAAAACTGTCCGGCAATTCATCGCCCAGCCGCGCCAGCGCCGCGCTTTCGGTGGCTAGAACGGCGCGGGCGACCGCTGATGGACTGTCTGTCATGGGGTGTGCTCGGTTCTCATTGTGCCGCGTGCTTTAGCGCCTCCGCCGGACCTTGTCCAATCGCGCAACAGTTTGCCGCGTTGCGGCATGGGCAAGTTGACATTTGCCCCCACACCGCCGCATGTCGTCGCCATAAAAGAGACCGCGTTAGGGATCGCTACCATGAAAATTGCCATGATCGGAACAGGCTATGTCGGCCTTGTCTCCGGAGTTTGTTTTTCTGATTTTGGACACGAAGTTGTCTGCGTGGACAAGGATCCGCGCAAGATAGAGATGCTGGAACGCGGCGAGGTGCCGATTTACGAGCCCGGCCTTGACGTTTTGATGCACAAGAACGTCGAGGCAGGCCGCCTCAGCTTTACGCTGGATCTCAAGACCGCCATCGACAGCGCCGATGCGGTGTTCATCGCCGTGGGCACGCCGACCCGGCGCGGTGATGGCCATGCGGACCTGACCTATGTCATGGCTGCGGCAGAGGAAATCGCCAAGGCCGCGACCGGCTACATGGTTGTCGTGACCAAGTCGACAGTGCCCGTCGGCACAAACCGCAAGGTCAAGGAGGTGATCTCTGCCGCCGTGCCCGGCCTTGATTTCGATGTCGCCTCCAACCCGGAATTCCTGCGCGAAGGCGCGGCCATCGACGATTTCATGAAACCGGACCGCGTGGTTGTCGGCGTGGAATCGGACCGCGCCGCGCAGGTCATGGCGGAAATCTACCGCCCGCTCTATCTGCGGGACTTCCCGATTGTCACCACCGATCTGGAATCGGCCGAGATGATCAAATACGCCGCCAACGCGTTCCTTGCGACCAAGATCACCTTTATCAACGAGATCGCCGCCCTGTGCGAAAAGGTCGGCGCGGATGTGAAATCCGTCTCCAAGGGCATGGGCATGGATGGCCGCATCGGCAACAAGTTCCTGCATGCCGGTCCCGGCTATGGCGGATCGTGTTTCCCCAAGGACACCAAGGCGCTGGCCCGCATCGGCCAGGAGCACGCGGCTCCCATCTCGATTGTCGAGACGGTCATCAAGGTCAACGAGGACGTCAAACGCCGCATGATCGACAAACTGGCCGACCTGTGTGATGGCGGCTTCAACGGCAAAACGGTCGCCGTGCTGGGTGTCACGTTCAAACCCAACACCGACGACATGCGCGACGCGCCGTCGCTGACCATCGTGCCTGCGCTGGTCGGGGGCGGGGCCAAGGTCCGCGTCGTCGATCCGCAGGGTCGCCGCGAGGGTGAGCATATGCTGCCCGGCGTCGCGTGGGAGGACGACCCCTATACCGCCGCCAATGGTGCCGATCTGCTGGTCATCCTGACCGAATGGAACGAGTTTCGCGCGCTGGACCTGTCGCGCATTGCCGGGTCCATGGCGCAGGCAAAACTGGCCGATCTGCGCAACATCTACACCGCATCGGATGCCGAGGCGGCAGGCTTTACCGCTTATGAAAGCATCGGTCGCGTGGGCCTGACCAGCTAACCTGGTCCGGTCTACAGCATCCAGCCCGATCCAGACGCCGCCCTTCGGGGCGGCGTTTTGCGTCTGACGGGACCGCGCATCGGGCATCCAAGGCGCTGCGCCAGACGTTCGACGGTCTTGGGCAAGGGCCTGCCGGTTACCTGCCAAGAGCCTGCCAAGAGCGCGCCCAGTGTCCGCCCAGTGCCCGCATGTTGCGCATCACCCACCCTCTGACCTAACCTTTTGGGTAAGAAGTCGTTGCTTTCCGGCCACATACGCACGGGTTTTCGCTGCAGGCGGTCAACCCCCATACCCGGTTCCGCTTTGAGAAACGTCTGGGGCGCTGTAACCTAATGGTTAATAAAAAAAGACTGAGGCAGGCAAACAGATATGGCAACGGGCTATCGTGGCACGTTCGTCATCTCGTGGGCACAGACGGAAATCGACGGGGCGCAGGATGCGCCTCTTCCGGCACTCAAGGTCGGGGCCGCGTGGTCCTGGACCGGAGAGCCGGTGCGGGTGGATGGTCCCGCGTCGGTGTTGCAGCTGGGCGATGAGAGTGGCGACGCAAACATCCGTCCGCGCGCGGCGCGCATGGTGCGGCGTCTGGTGGGCGCGGCGCTGGAACATGAAAACCCCGGACGGCCATCCGCTGCGTCGATCGATGGTGACACGCCGCTTGGCGATTCCTGCTTTGTGGTGACTGATGGGCGCAAAGGCTACACAGTGACCCTGATCCCGGTCGGTCGCCATGTGCCGCCTTTGCTGATGTTCCTCGATGAGGTGCCGCCCTCTGCGGTCGATCTCTGGGTTGTTCACCATGCCCGGACGGTCGAACCGCTGGAAATGCCCGTCGACCCCGGCGGTGCGGTGATCTGTTTCACGCCGCGCACGCGCATCCTGACGCCAGAGGGGCAGGTGCCGGTGGGGCTGCTGCGCGAGGGGGATCTGGTGCAGACCAAGGACAGCGGCGCACAACCTGTCTGCTGGATCGGCAGCAGGCGCATGTCGGGGGCGCGGCTGTTTGCCATGCCGTCGCTGCGCCCGATCCGGCTGCGGGCCGGGGCGCTGGGTCTGGGTCAGCCGAATTGCGACATCCTTGTTTCGCCAGAGCACCGCATGGTGGTGCGCGGCGCCGCGGCGCGAGAGCTGTTCAACACGCCAGAGGTGCTGGTCGCCGCGCGGGATCTGGTGGACGGGCACAGCGTCGTGCAGGACATGGACGTCAAGGAGGTGACCTATGTCCATCTCCTGCTGCCCCGCCATGAGGTGCTGTTTGCCGATGGCGTCGAAACCGAGAGCTTTCATCCCGCCAACGCGGCGCTTTCCTCGATGGACAGCGCCGACCGCACCCGCCTGCTGCAAACCCTGCCGGGCGTGGCGGGCAATCCGCAGTCCTACGGCGCCTACGCCCGCCGCAACCTGTCAGCGTCAGAGGCGGCAATCCTGATGCACGAGGCCGCGTGACCGAACACGGGTGATCCCCTCATCCCGCTGTCCCGGGTCTGACCCGGGGCCTCTCCACCTGGCCACCTGGGTTGAGTCCGGACCCCTGTCAGAGTCCCCAATTCCTAACGAAATCTAAAAACGTCTCTGCAAGTCATTGATTTTATTAAGGCGAGAGGCTGTCCACGCGTGGACAGCCGCAATCTCATTCGCGGATCTCGTCCGGTTTGACACCCCAAAGAGCGGTCTTGTCGGCCCATCCCTTGAAGCCCGCCGCCGTCAGCTTGCACCAGTCCGGGCCGCAATCACCCAGCCGCGCGATCACCCCCAGCTCCAGCCGCGCCACCACGGGGCTGTCCGGGTCTTCGCGCTGATAAAGGCTCAACATATCCTGCTCGATGATGACCGTCCTAGAGCCGGAAAGCAGCGAGTAATGCACCCATCCCCCGGCCCCGTCCCGGTCACGGACCCGCCGCCAATGGCCATGCTCGGCGGTGATCTCCAGCGGCATCGACCGCCGCTTGTACACCCAGTCGATCCGATGCGTCAGTGACGGCCCGCGCCGCACGTTGCCCTCGGATGCCTTCAACGAGACAAACCGCGGCAAAGGCAGTTTCGTCTCCGGTCCCTTGTCCTGCGCCGAGGCCGGAGGCGCCGCAAACAGGCCAAGCGCCACCGCCATGGCGATCGCTTTCTTGAACATGGTCTCTGATCCTGCTCAGTTTTTCTGGCGGGGTTCTTGCGCCCCGTCCTGTCCTGACGCAGTCTACCGCCCAAGTGCCCCGATGGGGAAGTTTGGGGAGAGGCTGCATGCCATCAAAACGTCTGAGTGTTGTCGTGACGCGACGCTTGCCCGAAGTCGTCGAGACGCGGCTGACCGAGTTGTTCGACGCCAAGCTGCGCGAAGATGACCGCCCCATGACCCGGGGAGAGCTTGTGGACGCCATGCAGGAGGCCGATGTGCTGGTCTCCACCGTGACCGATCGGATCGACGCGGGCCTGATCGGTCAGGCGGGCGAACAGCTGAAACTGATCGCCAACTTCGGCGCGGGATTCGATCACATCGACGTGGCCACGGCCCGGTCACGCGGGATTCTGGTGTCAAACACGCCGGGGGTGGTGACCGAAGACACCGCCGACATGGTCCTTGCGCTGATGCTGGGCGTCACCCGCCGCATTCAGGAAGGCATGAAAGTGATGCAGGAGGGCAGCTGGCAAGGCTGGGCACCCACCGCGCTGCTGGGCGGGCGTCTGGGCGGGCGCCGTCTGGGTATCCTTGGCATGGGGCGCATCGGGCAGGCCTTGGCGCGCCGCGCCGCCGCTTTTGGGATGCAGGTCCACTATCACAACCGCCACCGCCTGCGCCCCGAGATCGAAGATGCGCTGGAGGCGACCTTTTGGGAAAGCCTCGACCAGATGGTCGCGCGGATGGACGTGGTCAGCGTGAACTGCCCGTCGACGCCCAGCACCTATCACCTGCTGAACGCGCGCCGCCTGCAACTGATGAAACCCAGCGCCGTGATCGTGAACACCTCACGCGGCGAGGTGATCGACGAAAACGCGCTGACGCGGATGCTCAAGGCCGGGCAGTTGGCAGGCGCGGGGCTGGATGTCTACGAACACGGGCTGGCGGGCAATCCCGAATTGCGCGACATGCCCAACGTGGTCATGCTGCCTCACATGGGCTCTGCGACGCAAGAAGGCCGCGTCGAGATGGGCGAAAAGGTGATCATCAACATCAAGACCTTTGACGATGGTCATCGTCCGCCGGATCAGGTTGTTCCCGCTATGCTGTAGGGCGCCTGTCCGATGGGCGTGCATCCATGATGAGCCGACCGTCGGTTACGCTCAGGTCCATCACGTCACGAGAGACACCTAGCCAGTCGACCGCTGCGGGAATGTCCGAAAACAGCCCACATCGCGCGGTTCCCGCGCGAGACACCTGTGCGCAATAATCCGTCAGGATACGCGTCATGCCCCGTTGCGTCGAGACAATGGCGATTTCCCAAGGGGCCGGTCGCAAGGCGGCATCAGCTGAAATTGTCCGGGCCATGTGGGACATGCCCTCGTAGAACACGTTCAGATTTTCCAGGCTGCGCAAGTCATTTATGGCATAGCGCAGGCGACCCGCCTCGGGGTGGGACATCATGTCGGAATAGCTGCGCACGATGTTCCCGACTGTTGCACAGCCGAAATAATCGACATGCACCAGGTTCCAATGCGGAAAGAATGTCAGGTCGAGAGGCACGGCAATACTCGGATTGTCAGACAGGTGTGGGCATTGTTTTCTGCACTGCAGTATAACGCCAAGTCCGTTGCAAATCCCGACTTTCTGCGGCCTTCAATGTGTCTGAACACCTATCGGCGGAAACCCGCGCTTGAGATTCGCGGCAAAGATGCAAAGCTGCGGGTGTATTTGCGTATTCAGGGAGGGTTTCGCGCCATGCGTTTCATCATGTCTTTTGCCGTTGCGGGTCTGTTGGGATCTGCAAGTCTGGCACAACAAGCGGCGGATGCAGTTGATCCGGAACAGGCCGTGGCGGACGGCGGGTTTGCCGCGATGTCTGCCCCTGTCGCAGAGGCCCTGGCGGCCAAGGATGCGGGCAGGCCGGTGATGGCCGAAAACTGGATGGTTGCCGCCGCGAACCCCCATGCGGTTCAGGCGGGGGCCGAGGTGCTGCGGGCAGGGGGCACGGCGGCGGACGCCATGATTGCCGTGCAGTCCGTTCTGGGGTTGGTAGAGCCGCAGAGTTCCGGCATGGGCGGCGGCGCGTTCCTCGTCTGGCACGATGGGGCCACGGGTGAGATCACCACGCTGGACGGGCGCGAAACCGCGCCACTGGCCGCAACGCCCCGGCTGTTTCAGGACGCCGAGGGCAATCCGCTGAAGTTTTGGGATGCGGTTGTCGGCGGGCGCTCTGTCGGGGTGCCGGGCACGCCTGCTTTGATGCAGGCGGCGCATGAAAAATGGGGCAAGTCGGACTGGGCCGGGCTGTTTGGTCCCGCCACGCGATTGGCCGAAGGTGGCTTTGCCGTCTCGCCGCGTCTGGCCGGGCTGGTGGCGGGGGACGCTGACCGGCTGGGCCAGCACGGCCCGACAAAGGACTACTTTTACCCCGGCGGCGCACCGATTGCCGAAGGGTCGATGTTGACCAACCCCGCCTATGCCGCCGTGATGCGGGCGATGGCGGCGGATGGCGCGGCGGCGATCTACGAAGGCCCCATCGCGCAGGACATCGTCGACACGGTGCAAGGGTTCACGGCCAACCCCGGCGTCATGACCTTGCGCGATCTGGCGACCTATGAGGTCAAGGAACGCCCTGCCGTTTGCGCGCCCTTTCGGGGCCATGAGGTCTGTGGCATGGGGCCGCCGTCATCCGGCGCGCTGACCGTGGGCCAGATCCTGGGGCTGCTGGATGCCTCTGCGCCCGGTGATCCCGGCGACGTCGATACATGGCGCAAGATCGGCGATGCCTCGCGGCTCGCCTTTGCGGACCGGGGCCGCTACATGGCCGACAGCGATTTTGTCCCGATGCCGACCAAGGGGCTGGTTGATCCGGCCTATCTGGCAGAGCGCGCCAAGCTGCTGGCGGGTGACGATGCCTTGCCAGAGGTGGCACCGGGCATGCCTGCCTGGGATCACGCGATGCTCTGGGCGGACGACGAAAGCATCGAACTGCCGTCGACCTCGCATATTTCGATTGTGGATCAGTACGGCAACGCACTGTCGATGACGACGACCATCGAGAACGGCTTTGGCTCTCGGCTGATGACAAATGGTTTTCTGCTGAACAACGAGTTGACGGATTTTTCCTTCCGGTCTCATGCGGACGGGGTGCCCATCGCCAACGCGGTGGCACCAGGCAAACGCCCCCGGTCGTCAATGGCGCCGACGATTGTCCGCAAGGACGGCGCGCCGGTTCTGGTGATCGGCTCGCCCGGCGGATCGCGCATCATCGGCTATGTGGCACAGGCGATCATTGCCCATGTCGATTGGGGCATGGATGTACAGCAAGCGGTGGCAACGCCGCATGGGCTGAACCGGTTTGGCACCTTTGATCTGGAGGAAGGCACCGACATGGTGGCCCTGCAGGCCCCGTTGGAGGCGTTGGGATTTGAGGTCAGCGTGCGCGATCTGACCTCTGGCCTACATGCCATTGCCGTTGGGTCCGACGGGTTGCAAGGCGGGGCCGATCCCCGGCGTGAGGGTATCGCGCTGGGCGAATGATCCAATCGGGCGTTCCGGGATCTCCGGGACGCCCCGACCGGACAGCTGAATGTCACGGGAACAGGCAGTTCGCGTCGTCGGGTGTGGCGGGTGAATTACGCCGGTCAGTTCAATGCTCTGAATTGCGCAGTTCGTTCTTGAAAATACCGTAACCCGATGAGATTCCAGAGACTTATGCATCTCTGGGGAGTGGCGTTTCGCCATTGGTATGATGAGAGTTTTGTCAAAACGCGCAATTGGCGCGGTCTTTTGTGTTTCGTTGATTGCGGGCTGTGCGGCAGATGTACGGGGGCCGTCGGTGCCATTCCAGTCGGGGGCCAATATGGATCTGGCACAGGCGGCCTATGATGCCTGTACGGCTCCGGCCCAAAAAGCGGGGCAATCCAATCTCACCGGGCACTATGTTGGCGGCGTGCTGGTCGGCGGTTTGATCGTTGGGCCGATTGTCGTCGCCTCCAACGCGCCCACGCTGCGATACAATGGGGAACTCAACGGTATGGACCGCTGTTTGCAGAAACATGGGTTTGTGCGACGCGATCTGACGCCAGAGGAAATGCGTGCGCTGGAACGTGCCGACAGATCCACACGTCAGATGTGGCTGGATCACCTGGTCGGTGGCGGAACATTGAACACGTTTTACGGCGCCTGAGGCCCATTCTTGAGACGCGGGTGGCGGGACAAGCCCCCCAATACGACGCATGGACATATGTGACGCGATGGGGTCTTGGGTCTTGGCCGGTGAAGGAGTTCTACGACATGACCCAATGCGTATTGTGCAAGGCAGAGGATGCCGCGCCCGTCGCGGTTTCCCCGAAAGACGCCGAGGTCGCCCTGTGTGCGACCTGCTCCGCAGGCGTTGAACAGGGACCGCAGGACGGACCGCACTGGCAATGTCTGAATGAGGCGATCTGGAGCACGGAACCTGCCGAGCAGGTTCTGGCCTACCGGCTGCTGAAACGGTTGGATGCGGCATGGGCCAATGACTTGCTGGACATCGCCTATCTGGAACCAGAGGTTCTGGAATGGGCGGAGGCGGGCTTGCCCTCGGGCGATGAGATCGTACACCGCGATAGCAACGGGACGGTCTTGCAGAACGGCGATACCGTGACCCTGATCAAGGCGCTGCCGGTCAAGGGGGCGGGGTTTACCGCCAAGCAGGGCACCGCCGTGCGCAAGATCAGCCTTGAGCCGGACAATGCGGAACACATCTCTGGCCGGGTCGAAGGCCAGCGGATCGTGATTCTGACGAAGTTCGTCAAGAAAAGCTGAACATTACTTTAGGAAACGTGCGCTGACCCACGCTGTTCTATTTCGTGCCGTTATCTTGTACCATACAGACTGATTGTCGTCTGTCGGAACGCATCCGTTTACAGTGACCTTGTCACCGGCGCGCAGGCGGTAGAGGACTTTTGAAATGGGTGTGGCGGTTGTATGCGCGTTGGTACTTCGCGTGATTGTCCTTTCGCGTTTTCCTATGTAAGCGCCAAAAGGACATTCGAGCACAGACGACAATTCCATGTTCGTTACCAGACTTGGGCGTTCCGGTTTTTTTGCGGCACAAACAGCCTCATCCTGCCCATTTAAACAAAGCTTGGTGTCTCGAACAACCACGGCATGAAGTGAGCTGGATGAATCGATTCCGACAAGGCACCTCAAGTCGGTGAACCGAGAGTCCCCTGTAACCGAGAGCCAATCACTTTGATTGCGGCGCAATATCTCAAGAAGAAGATCGGTATTGGCAGGATAGAATTCAGCGGGACCGAACTCGAAATCAGAGGACCCTTTTTTGCTAGGCTCCAACGTGAATTTCTGTCGACAAATCTTGGCTACCAGGTCGATACCGATCCCTTGAGCATGCACTGGCTTGGCGGGCACGCCCCGTGTGACCGCGGAGAAACCGTACTGTTCTGCCAAGAGTGGTGTCCGAATGTAAAAGAACGAACTTGACGTCCGGTGCTTGTACGCTTGGCGAAAAAGTTCCCGATGGGCCAGATCCTCAATCAACAACTCGTTGTAGGCTTCTGCAATGTCATAAGCAAAATCGAGCATTTCTGAGGCTTTGATGCGCTTTTCAGCGTCTTCGCCCTGAAAGAACGGTAGGTGAAATCCCAGTTGCCCTCCATGTTCCAAAAAGAGCAGTCTGCCCGCCCAAGCACCTGCAACGGCACAGGCGGAAAGACATTTTTTTCCTTTGAGAACAAAAACACCCATTAATCCGTCGTCTTGCCGAAAGTAGATGTTTTCGTGAATTATCTTTCCAATTTTGAGCGCCTCGCCAAAAGATCCACCTGGGCCTTCCATCACAATAACAGACCGATAACCGTGAGTTGGATCAGACAGCATTTCCTTTAGTCGCTTGCTATCCCCCGGGATTATCTGTCCGGAAATGTGAATGACCTTGACAGGTTCTTCTGGAGAAAGGCTTTGTTGCGCAAAGGCTGGTTGAGGGATTCATCTCGTGAATCCAGCGTGGTAGCTGTCCTGCATGAGCAGACCGATCCCGCCGAGCTACAAGACCAAGAACTGGCCGGCCTACAACGAAGCGCTGAACCCGCAATATTCACCGGCGGTCCGTGTGCGGTGTGATTTCGGGGCGCGGTCGGGTTTCTTGACCTTGCGTGTGGCAGGAAGGGCGATCACGCTGCCGACGTTCGCGTCATACGTGTGGGTGGATGTGTTCGCGGCGCTTTCGGGCGAACGCGGTGATGCATCCGCACACGGCGTTGAACGCCACCGGGATCGGTGGCGACGGTCGGGAAGCGCGGTCATACAGGCGGTTCGGATCAGGGGCCGGCCCAATGCATCCTGATGATTGTCGGCCATAGCATAGACCAGAAAGGCGCGGCGCTGCTTGCAAGCGCGAGCGTCATCCGGCGGCCGGAGAGAATGATCCGGGCGCCGGC
>NZ_FZON01000045.1 GCF_900188425.1 Antarctobacter heliothermus | reverse complement strand
GTCGGGCACCGCCCAGTCGAGGCCGACCAGGCTCAGTAGGCTTTCAACGAACCCGGTCGTCTGCCGGAGCGCCATGCCGAAAAGGACTTTCATCGTCAGGCATGCCTGGATCGCGGCGTCGCTATAGAGCGGCTGCCGGCCTCGCTTGCCGGTCGGCGGTGGCACCCAGACCATGTCCGGGTCGAACCAGATCGTCAGGGAGCCGCGCTGCTTCAGCGCTTCGTTGTAGGCCGGCCAGTTCTTGGTCTTGTAGCTCGGCGGGATCGGTCTGCTCATGCAGGACAGCTACCACGCTGGATTCACGAGATGAATCCCTCAACCAGCCTTTGCGCAACAAAGCCCTGTGATGGCCAAACTCGGCGTTCCGGAAATTCGCGCACAGGTCGTCCCTTATGGTTCGATGATCCCGGCGCTTTTGGCGCGGCGCGTCGATATGGCGACCTCGGGCCTTTACATCAAGCCGAACCGTTGCGTGGCAATCATATATTCCGAGCCCGACCTCTGCGGTGCTGAAGCTTTTGCCGTGCCTGCGGGAAATCCGCATGGGCTCACTACATATGAAGATATTGCGGAAAACCCTGAGCTGACGATGACAACCTGCGCCGGCTGCGCAGAGGAAACATATGCTCTGGAGCGCGGTGTCAAACCCAGCCAGATTAAGGTTTTTACCGATCCACAGAGCGGCATCAAGATGTTGCAGCAGGGTCGCGTCGATGTGTTTGCCTTGTCGGGACTGGGGACGCAAGATCTTCTGCTCAAGCTGAACGACCCGAGTGTTGAACTGGTTATGCCGGTGAAGGGGGTTCCTATGGGCTGCGCCGGCACTGCATTCAATCCTGAGGATACGGCATTTCGCGAAGCCTATGACCAGGCGCTGGTCGAGTTGAAGGAAAGCGGGGAGTTTGCCGAGATCATCGAGCCTTATGGCTTCTCGGCCGAAGCGACGCTGGCCGTCAAGCGCGACGATTTCTGCCCCGGCAACTGAGCCGCTTAGTTCAAATCTAACTCTCCCTCGCGCCTCGCGGGGGAGATGATGGGATGCGTCACAATGGAAGTGCTTGTCGAATTTTTTCCGCTCCTGCTCAAGGGCGCCACAGTGACGATCCAACTGACGGTTGTCAGCGCAGTGATCGCTCTGGTGATCTCCTTCGTCGTGGGGTTGGCGCGATTGTCCCGGTATCGCGTCGTGCGCGTCTTGTCCGTGATCTATCTTGAGTTTTTTCGCGGCACATCGGCCCTGGTGCAGATGTTCTTCATGTTTTACGTCCTACCGCTTTTCGGTCTTACCCTGGCACCCTTTGCCGCTGGCTTTCTGGCCTGTGGCATGAATCTGGGCAGCTATGGATCAGAGGTTGTTCGGGGCGCGATCAAATCGGTCGGGAAACCCCAGCGCGAAGCGGCGCTTTCCCTGAACTACACGACCTTTCAGCTTTACCGGCATGTCCTCATTCCACAGGCGATTCCGATGATGATCCCGCCCTTTGGCAACCTGTTGATCGAATTGATGAAGCTGACCGCGGTTGCGTCGCTGATCACGATATCCGATCTGACCTTTGCCGCCCAGATCGTGCGGGCACAGACCGGGCTTACGCTGGAACCCTTCCTCTTGATCCTCGTAGTCTATTTCCTGATCGCTTCGGTACTTGTTGGCGCAGTTGATCTGCTCGCCTGGCGGATCAAGACCAAACGCAAATTGAATGTCAGAACAGGAAACTAATCATGGATTGGAGTTGGATCGTCGTCGCCGATGTTTTGCCGCGTCTGCTCGCAGGGTTGGTCGTCACCGTTCAAGCGACATTCGCAGGCGCCGCGGTGGCCTATGCACTGGGCCTGATGCTGGCAATCCTGCGGCGATCGCCGTCACGGCTGGTTTCGCTGACAACCTATTGGCTCTCGGAATTCGTGCGTCGTACGCCGCTTCTGGTGCAGCTCTATTTCCTGTTCTACGTCTTGCCCGACCTCGGGGTCTATCTGTCTCCGTTCGTCGCCGGAGTCATCGGTCTGGGGGTGCATTTCAGCACATACACAGCCGAAGTATTCCGTGCTGGCATCGAACATGTGCCCAAGGGACAATGGGAGGCCGCGCGATCACTGAATTATTCCCCCACTCAGACATGGATCAATGTCATCTTGCCGCAATCGATCCCCCCGATGATCCCGCCATTGGCGAATTACCTGGTGACGATGTTCAAGGAAACGCCATTGCTTGCCGCGATCACGGTGGTCGAGCTGTTCAACGCTGCGAACATCTACAGTAACAGTACCTACAAGTATCTGGAACCGATGACGCTGGTGGGACTTCTGTTCCTGATTGTGACAATCCCGACAGTTTGGGCGACCATGTATCTCGAGAGGCGGTACGCGCGACACTAGAGTCGCTTGGTTACCCCAGCCATCCGCACGGACGCCGTGTGGTGATCTCAATTCCTGTATGGTCAGGATGAGGTCCGAGTGGAGCGCAGTGTAACGTCACAAAGCTCCGCCACGTCTGCGATTAGTTTCTGCGCCAGCAAAAGTGGCAACTGCAGAAGTCCGGTTTGTGCCGCTTGGCCGACCTCCGGGTCAACAGGTGCCGAAGATGTCTTCGGTCGCTGTTGCTCGACGTAGCGCCGAGCGTACAGGGCGTTCGGCCACAAATTGCACCATTTGCGGCAAACGGCGGGTCAAAGGCCCGCCGTTTTTCCGTTCTGCCTTAGCCGTAATGCGCCACTGGTGTGCCCGCGATGGCGGCCATGTTCAGCAGGCCCCGCGCGGTGATCGAGGGGGTCACGATATGGGCGCGGTTGCCCATGCCCATCAGGATCGGACCGACCTCCAGCCCGCTTGCCTTCATCTTGAGAATGTTGCGGGTGGCCGAGGCCGCGTCGGCGTGGCCAAAGATCAGCACGTTGGCGGCCCCCTGCATCCGGTTGCCGGGGAACTGGCGTTCGCGCAGATCGACGTCCAGCGCGCTGTCGACGTTCATCTCTCCCTCGTAGCAGAAGTCGCAGTCATGCGCGTCGAGGATCTGCATGGCGTCGCGCAGGCGCACGCCGCTGTCGGATTGCTGGTTGCCGAACTGCGATTGGGAGCAGAGCGCGATCTTGGGCTCGATGCCAAAGCGGCGCACATGCCGGGCCGCGCCAATGGCGGTTTCGGCCAGTTGTTCGGCGGTGGGCTGCTGATGCACATGGGTGTCGGCGATGAACAGCGGCCCGTCTTCGAGGATCATCAGCGACAGCGCCGCCTGCGGATGATGTTTGCGGTCGCCCAGCACCTGCCGGATGTAGTTCAGATGCCAGAGATATTCGCCGAAGGTGCCGCAGATCAGGCTGTCGGCCTCATCGCGGTGGACCATGATCGCGCCGATGGCGGTGGTGTTGGTGCGCATGATCGCGCGCGCCAGATCGGGCGTGACACCGCGCCGGGCCATCACCTCGTGGTAGCTGGTCCAGTAGTCGCGGTAGCGCGGATCGTTCTCTGGATTGACGATGTGAAAATCGCGTTCCGGCCGGATTTCCAGCCCCATGCGTTCACACCGGGCGGCGATCACCTCTGGACGGCCAATCAGGATCGGCGTTTCGGTGGTTTCCTCAAGAATGGCCTGGGCCGCGCGGAGCACGCGTTCATCCTCACCCTCGGCAAAGACGATCCGGCGCGAGGCGGTGGCGGCGGCCTGAAACACCGGGCGCATCAGCAGCGCGGATTTGTAGACCGATGCGTCCAGCTTTTGCTTGTAGGCTTTCAGGTCCTCCAGCGGGCGCAGGGCGACGCCGGACTCCATCGCGGCGCGGGCCACGGCAGAGGAGACAATGCCCGACAGGCGCGGGTCAAAGGGCTTGGGGATCAGGTAATCGGCCCCGAATGTGAGCTGTTCGCCGCGATAGGCGGCGGCGGCCTCGGCGCTGGTGGTGGCGCGCGCAAGGGCGGCGATGCCTTCGACGCAGGCGACCTGCATGGCGTCGTTGATTTCCGTCGCGCCCACATCCAGCGCGCCCCGAAAGATGAAGGGGAAACACAGGACGTTGTTGACCTGGTTGGGAAAATCGCTGCGCCCGGTGGCGATGATCGCGTCGGGCGCGGCCTCACGCGCAAGGTCCGGCATGATTTCCGGCGTGGGGTTGGCCAGCGCAAAGATGATCGGGCGGGCGGCCATGCGGCCGACCTGTTCGGGCTTCAGGACGCCGGGACCGGAGAGGCCCAGGAACAGATCCGCGCCGTCAATCACGTCGTCCAGCGTGCGCAGGTCGGAGGGCTGGGCAAAGGCGGCCTTTTGCGGGTTCATGTCCTCTGCGCGGCCCTCAAACACCAGACCGTGAATGTCACACAGCCAGATGTTTTCGCGCTTCACGCCCAGTTTCACCAGCATGTTGAGGCAGGCGATGCCCGCCGCGCCGCCGCCGGTGCTGACCACCTTGATGTCGCCCCATGCCTTTTCGGCCACATGCAGCGCGTTGGTCGCCGCCGCGCCGACCACGATGGCAGTGCCGTGCTGGTCGTCGTGAAAGACGGGGATGTTCATCCGCTCGCGGCAGATCTTTTCCACGATGAAACAATCGGGGGCCTTGATGTCCTCAAGGTTGATGGCGCCAAAGGTGGGTTCCAGCGCGCAGACGATCTCGGCCAGTTTTTCCGGGTCCGGTTCGTTCACCTCGATGTCGAAACAGTCGATGTTGGCGAATTTCTTAAACAGGACGGCCTTGCCCTCCATGACCGGCTTGGACGCCAGCGCGCCGATGTTGCCAAGGCCCAGAACGGCGGTGCCGTTTGTCACCACCGCGACCAGATTGCCCTTGGTGGTGTAGCGGGCGGCGTTGGCCGGGTCGGCCTTGATTTCAAGGCAGGCCTCGGCGACGCCGGGGGAATAGGCGCGGCTGAGATCGCGGCCATTGGCCAGCGGTTTGGTGGCGCGGACCTCCAGCTTTCCGGGGCGCGGGTTCTCATGGTAGAACAGTGCCGCCTGACGCAGCGATTCATTGGTGGTGTCGTTCATGAAGAGGCCCTCCCGAAGAGTTTGTTTAATGCTAAACGACCCCGGTCTCCCACGGCAAGAGTCACGCGTCCGATAGCAGTTTCAGGATTCGATTGAAAATGGAATCCGGGAGGCGGCCCCGGCGGAGTGTCGCTGTTTCGCGCTAACATTCGACCCTCGCCGCCTCTTGCATTCCGCAGACCGGCTCCGCAACATGGGGGGCGTTCATCGAGGAAGGCCCATCCCATGTCCAATCCCCTCTCCGGATTCGCCGAGCTTGCCGCCGCCGCCCGTGCGGTGCGTGAGAACGCCTATGTCCCTTATTCGCATTTCAAGGTCGGAGCCGCCCTCCGCGCGCCCTCTGGCGCGGTCTATGTCGGCTGCAACGTGGAAAACGTCGCCTATCCCGAGGGCACCTGCGCCGAGGCCGGGGCGATTGCCGCGCTGGTGGCGGCGGGCGAGACAGAGATTGTTGCCGCCTATGTCATCGCCGACAGCGCGCATCCGGTGCCGCCCTGTGGCGGGTGCCGGCAGAAATTGTTCGAGTTTGCGCGGGGGGACGTAGAGGTGACGATGGCCACGGTGGATGGCGGTCAAGAGACGGTGACGGTGGCGGATCTGCTGCCCGGCGCCTTTGGCAGTGCGCATATGGATCGCACCTGATGGATGCGCGCGGGATCATCGGAGAGCTGCGCCGTGGCGAGGAACCGGCCCCTCGGGAACTGGCCTGGTTTGCGCAGGGGCTGGCCGATGGGTCGGTGAGTGCGGCGCAGGCGGGGGCCTTTGCCATGGGGGTGTGTCTGCGCGGATTGTCAGAGGCGGGGCGCGTGGCGCTGACGCTGGCGATGCGGGATTCCGGCCGGGTGCTGGAGTGGGACATGGACGCGCCGGTGGTGGACAAGCATTCCACAGGCGGCGTGGGCGATTGTGCGTCGCTGGTGCTGGCACCTGCGCTGGCGGCCTGCGGGGTTTACGTCCCGATGATTTCCGGCCAGGGGCTGGGCCATACCGGCGGCACATTGGACAAGCTGGAGGCGATACCGGGCTATTCCGTCGCCGCCGATGAGGCGATGCTGCGGCAGGTGGTGGGGGACGTGGGCTGTGCCATCGTCAGCGCCTCTGCCGACATCGCCCCGGCGGACAAGCGGCTGTACGCGATCCGCGATGTGACCGGCACCGTCGAGAGCCTTGATCTGATCACCGCGTCGATCCTGTCGAAAAAGCTGGCCGCCGGGCTGCAATCGCTGGTGCTGGACGTTAAAACCGGGTCGGGTGCCTTCATGAAGACGCAGGCAGATGCGCGTGCGCTGGCACAGGCACTTGTCAGCACGGCCAATGCGGCGGGCTGTCCGACGACGGCGCTGATCACCGACATGACGCAGCCGCTGGCGGCGTCGCTGGGCAACGCGCTGGAGGTCGAGTCATCGATGGCAGTGCTGACCGGGCAGGACAAAGGCCCGCTGCTGGAACTGAGCATCGCGCTGGGGGCGGAACTGCTGGCCACCGCCGGGATCGCCGATGGCGAGGCCAAGCTGCGCAAGGCCATCACCTCGGGCGAGGCGGCGGAGCGGTTTGGCCGGATGGTCTATGCGTTGGGCGGGCCGCTGGCCTTTGTCGATGACTGGCGGCGTTTCCTGCCAGAGGCGACGGTGATCCTGGAGGTGCCCGCGCCAAGGGCCGGTGTGGTGACGCAGATGGACGGCGAGGCGCTGGGGTTGGCGGTGGTCGATCTGGGCGGCGGACGCCGGGTCGAGACCGATGTGGTGGACCCGGCGGTGGGCTTTTCCGACGTGGTGCGTCTGGGCGACACGGTGGCCAAGGGCCAGCCGCTGCTGCGGGTCCACGCGGCGCGTGAGGAACAGGCCGCCGCCGCCGCGCAGGTGGCATTGCGGGCCATCACGCTGGGGGACACGGCCCCCGAAACCGTGCCGTTGATCATGGAGAGGATCACCTGATGCGCGCCTTTCTGGTTGTGATGGATTCGGTCGGCATCGGCGGTGCGCCGGACGCGGATGCGTATTTCAACGACGGGGTGCCCGACACCGGGGCCGACACGCTGGGCCATATCCTTGATGCCTGCGCCAAGGGCGCGGCAGAAGAGGGGCGCAGCGGCCCTCTGCACCTGCCGACGCTGAGCGCGCTGGGCCTGTACCACGCGGCCGATCTGGCCTCGGGCGGGGCGCGCGCCGATGACACGCCGCCGATGGGGCTCTGGGGCGCGGCGACCGAGGTGTCCAAGGGCAAGGACACGCCGTCGGGGCATTGGGAACTGGCCGGTCTGCCGGTGCCGTGGGACTGGCATTTCTTTCCCGACACCACGCCGGCCTTTCCCAAGGACGTGACCGATGAGGTCTGCCGGATCGCCGGAGTCGATGGTGTGTTGGCCAATTGCCACGGCTCCGGCACGGTGATGCTGGACGAATACGGCGCAGAGCACATCCGCACCGGATTCCCGATCTGCTATACCTCTGCCGACAGTGTGTTCCAGATTGCCGCGCATGAGGAGCATTTTGGCCTGCAACGGCTGTTGGATCTGTGTGAGACGCTGGCCCCGATCCTGCACAAGATGAAGGTGGGCCGGGTGATCGCGCGCCCCTTTGTGGGGGAGCCGGGCAATTTCACCCGCACCGGAAACCGGCATGATTATGCCATTACCCCGCCTGAGCCGGTGCTGACCAACTGGGTGCAGGACGCGGGCCACCGGGTCTATGCGGTGGGCAAGATCGGCGACATCTTTTCCATGACCGGCATCGACGAGGTGCGCAAAGGCGACGACGCCAACCTGATGGGCCACCTGTCGGATCTGATTGACGAGGCCGAGGACGGCAGCCTGACCTTTGCCAATTTCGTCGAGTTCGACAGCCTGTATGGCCACCGCCGCAACGTGTCGGGCTATGCCCGGCATCTGGAATGGTTCGACGCGCAACTGGCGGGGCTGCTGGCACGGCTGCGCGAAGACGACATGCTGCTGATCACCGCCGACCACGGCAATGACCCGACATGGACCGGCACCGACCACACCCGCGAACGGGTGCCGGTTGTGGTGGCTGGCTGCGGTGAGGGGACGCTGGGGCAGATCGGCTTTGCCGATGTTGCCGCCTCTATCGCCGCACATCTTGGCGTGCGATCGCACGGCCCCGGAAGGAGTTTCCTGTGAGAGACCGCGACCCCATCACCGACGAGGACGAACTGCACCGCATCGTGACCCTGCCCAAGGTCGAGCTGCACCTGCATTTCGAAGGGGCCGCGCCGCCCGCGTTCATCCGTGGGCTGGCCAAGGAAAAGAAGATCGATATCAGCGGGATTTTCAATCCGGACGGCTCTTACGCGTACCGGGATTTCTGGCATTTCCTCGAGGTCTACGAGGCGGCGACATCGGTGTTGCAGACGCCCGAGGATTTTGCCCGCCTGTGTACCGCGCTGCTGGAAGAAAGCGCGCGGAACGGTGTGGTCTATACGGAGACCTTTCTCAGCCCGGATTTCTGCGGCGGCGGCGATGTGACGGCGTGGCGCGAATACCTGCACGCGATCCGCGAGGCGGCGGATGCGGCAGAGCGCGACATGGGCATCACCCTGCGTGGCATCGTCACGCCGATCCGCCACTTTGGTCCGGAAAAGGCCAAGCGCGCCGCGCGCTGCGCGGCAGAGACGGCGGGCGACTGGATTGTCGGCCTTGGTATGGGCGGCGACGAGAAGCAGGGCAAACAGCGCGACTTTGCCTACAGTTTCGACATGGCGCGCGAGGCCGGTCTGAAGTTGACCAGCCATGCGGGCGAATGGCAGGGACCGTCAGAGGTGCGCGAGGCGGTCGAGGATCTGGGCGTCGAACGGATCGGCCACGGGGTCCGCGCCATCGGCGATCTGGCGGTGGTCGACATGCTGATAGAGCGCGAGATCACACTGGAGGTCTGCCCCGGCTCCAACGTCTTTCTGGGCGTATTTCCGTCGTTGAAGGAACACCCGATCGAGCGGCTGCGCGAGCGGGGCGTCAAGGTGACGGTGTCCACCGATGACCCGCCGTTCTTTCACACCACCATGAAGGATGAGTACCTTGGCCTTGCCAAGGCGCATCGATGGGACGAAGAGGTGTTCGCACAGATCAACCAAACCGCCATCGACGCCGCATTCTGCGATGCGGCCACGCGTGAGGCGGTCAGAAAGAAACTGGAGCCGCCCGCATGAGCAAGCACCTCACCATCGTCGATCACCCCCTTGTGCAGCACAAGCTGACCCTGATGCGGGAAAAGGACACCTCGACTGCCAGTTTCCGGCGGCTGCTGCGCGAGATCAGCCTGCTGCTGGCCTATGAGGTCACGCGTGAGATGCAGATGACCACCAAGCGGATCGAAACCCCGCTGTGCGAGATGGACGCCCCGGTGATCGAGGGCAAGAAACTGGCGCTGGTGTCGATCCTGCGGGCGGGCAACGGGCTGATGGATGGTATTCTGGAGCTGATCCCGGCGGCGCGGGTCGGCTTTATCGGGCTGTACCGGGACGAGGCGACGCTGAAACCGGTTCAGTATTACAACAAGCTGCCAGAGCAGATGGGCGACCGCCTGACCATCGTGGTCGATCCGATGCTGGCGACGGGCAATTCCTCGGCCGCCGCAATCGACCTGGTCAAGGCGTCCGGCGCCAAGGATATTCGGTTCCTGTGCCTGCTGGCCGCCCCCGAAGGGGTCAAGCGCATGGAAGAGGCCCATCCGGACGTTCCGGTCATCACCGCGTCGCTGGATCAGCGTTTGAACGAAAAGGGCTACATCGTTCCGGGGTTGGGGGATGCAGGCGACCGGATGTTCGGCACCAAATGATGCGGCAGGCCGCGACACGCGTGCTATCCATAGCGCGTGTGTTTCGCGGCCTGCGACAATCCCAGGTATATTGCCCGATTTACCGCAGTCCCGGCTGTGGACATCCCAAAGCCATTAACAATTTCAAGGCTTTACAGGACGGTTTCCAAAGGGGTATTCTATAGGTCAAATCTGTGGGGGCAGACATGACCTTGAAATCATTCTCTTTTATCGCGCTGCTGGTTTCCGGATTCGGAATTTCTTCTCTACCTTTGCATGCGCAATCCGCGTCCCGGGACGTTCCGGTGAACTTTCCGCCGGCCTCGTACACGGGCAGCCAGTTCGTCGACAACCGGGGCTGTGTCTATGTGCGCGCAGGCTTTGACGGGGCGGTGACATGGGTGCCGCGCGTCTCGCGCCAGCGCCAGCAGTTGTGCGGTCAAAAGCCGACGTTTGGCAGTACGCCGGTTGCGGCACCCGCCGCGCCGATGCCGACCACAACCAAGCCGGTGCAGATCACCGCAACGCCGCCGGCCAAGGCCGCGGCCCCCGCGCGGGTGCAAGCGACCACTACAGCGCCGGCGCCCAAGGTGGTCAGACGCACCGTGGTGCGCGCCGCCAAACCCGTTGCGGCCCAGCCGCCGCGTGTCGTGCGCCGCGTGCCCGCCGCTGCCGCCCCGGTGGCCAAGGCACCGGTCAAGGTGGTTCCCAAGAGGGTGGTGCAGGGTGAATACGCCTGCGTCAACGGTGAGACATTCCGCGTCGTGAACGGGATGAAGCTGCGCGCCAGCTGTGGTCCGCAAACCGCGCCGCATGTGACCATCGTCCGCCGGGGCGAGGCACCCGCGCCGGGCAAGAACGTCTATTACAACAAGAACAGCTGGGAGGGCAGCAACCTGACCCTGCCGCCAGAAACCCGCATCGTGCCGAAACATGTGCTGGAGCAGCATGACCCGCAGGTGGCCTATGTGCCCGAAGGCTATAGCCCGGCATGGAAAGACGACCGGCTGAATTCCTACCGCGCCTGGCAGACCGTCAAGGGCCATCAGGACACTCAGCAGATCTGGACCAACACCGTGCCTCGCAAACTGGTCACGCAGGTGCGCAGGCATGAGGTCAAACCGCCGGTGGTTGTGGGTCGGACCAAATCGCCGCTGCCGCTGACGCCGGTTGTGACCACCCGCAGTTCCGCCCCCAAGGCGGCGAGCGAACCCAAGGTCAAAACCGGTCGTTGGATCGAGATCGGGGCCTTTACCACACCCGACAAGGCGCGCTCTGCCGCGCATCGCCTGCAATCGTCCGGCCTGACGGTCCGCATGGGCAGCCACAAGAATCTGTCGCTGCTGCGGGTCGGGCCCTTTGCGTCGCATGACCAGTTGCAGGCGGCGCTGCGCCGTGTGCATATCACCGGCTACACGCAGGCCTATATCCGCTAAACGAAGACCAATTGACTGAACCGCCCGTGCGCCTCCCGCGTGCGGGCGATTTGTTATCCGCCGCAGATACCTTGCAGGCGCACCCAATCCGCATCGCTGAGAACCTGTCGGCTGTCCTGCCCCGCGCGCGGGTCTGCCTCGATCAGGGCAAGGGTGCGTTCGCCGGTAATGTCCAGCGCATAGGCGAAGGGCGAACTGCGGATCTCGGCCTGCGCAAAGGCGGCGATGAGCGCCTCAGGGGCGGGCAACTCTGGCTCTATCGCCATCAGGTGTTCGGCGTAGGCGGCCAGCGCCGTGTCCGGCAGGGCGCCGGTGGTCAGCAGGCGCAGGCTGGACATCAGCCCGGCATGATCCAGCAGCGCCGCCAGCGGATCGGTTTGCGCGGCACGCACGGTTTCCGACAACACAAACCCGGCGGCCACGTCCGGGTCTTCGTAGTCCTCGACAATGGCACGGCTGAGCAGGATGATCCTGCCGGGCAGATGTGCGCTGCGGCGCGCGCCGCCTGACAGCACCACGACACGCCCGCCATCCATCAGCCGGGCAGACAACCGGTCCAGCGGGCCACGCGCATCGCGCGTCATGCAGGGTTTGCCCGCGACTCTTTCGATGTGACGCAAGAGATGACCGCCGATCTCGGCCCGTTTGACCGGTGGCACCACGGTCACCGCATAGCGTTCCAGTGCGCTCGGCAACCAAAAGACCGCCCCCGCGAGCAGCGCCGCGAAAAGCCCGCCGGTGAGCAGAAAACGCAGTTTGCCCGGACGGGGACGGCGGCGTTCGATCGCGCGCAACAATTGGTCCACGCCTTCGATCATCTGGGTTTCCGAACCGGCCAGTTCCAGCGTCTCACCCGGCGCGTTGTCGGGGTGGTAGATGGCGGGAATATCCTTGCCGTTGGCGCGATTCACAGCCCCAAGCGACCAATGCGCCAAGGCGGTGCCATTGATGTCGGACAGGGTCAGCGTGGCGTCGCCCAGCGATACAATCACCTCACGGCGCTGTTCCTCTGGCGATGGCCGCCAGAGGCCGGTCGCTTCGAGACGTGAGAACTGTTTCAGGGCGGTCATCGGGGGCTGCTCTGCCTCGCATTTTGGCAACGCTATCATGCGGGGCAGGGCGGGGCAATCGAGCGCGCGTCCCCCTGACGGAGGCCGTCCTACCCGTGTCCCGCCGCGCCTGCATCAGCCCAGCTGCTTGGCCTGTTCGCGCAAGGCGAATTTCTGGATCTTGCCGGTCGAGGTCTTGGGCAATTCCTGGAACACCACCTTCTTGGGCGTCTTGAATCCGGCCAGCCGCTGCCGCGCAAAGGCGATCATTTCGGCCTCTGTGGCCTTATGCCCGTCCTTGAGCTCGACAAAGGCGCAGGGCACTTCTCCCCATTTCTCATCCGGCTTGGCGACGACGGCGCAGAGCAGCACCGCGTCATGGCCCATCAGGCAGCTTTCGACCTCGACCGAGGAGATGTTTTCGCCGCCCGAGATGATGATGTCCTTGGCACGGTCGGCGATCTGGACGTAGCCGTCGGGATGCTGGACCGCGATGTCGCCAGAGTGGAAATAGCCGCGTGCAAAGGCCTCTGTCGTGGCCTTGGGGTTCTTGTAGTAACCTTTCATCACGCCGTTGCCCCGGAACATGATTTCCCCCTTGATCCCTCCGTCGCGGGGGATGTCGTGGCCCTCGTCGTCGTGTACGGCGACCTCTTCCATAAAGGGCATGGCGACGCCCTGACGCGCCTTGATGGCGGCGCGTTCTTCGCCCTGCAGCGGCTCCCATTCGGGTTTCCATGTGCATTCGGTGGCGGGGCCGTAGACCTCTGTCAGGCCGTAGACCTGCGTCACGTTAAAGCCCATGGGTTCGATTTTCGCCAGCGTCGCCGGGGCCGGGGGCGCGCCTGCGGTGAACACCTCGACCACATGGTCGAAGTCGCGTTTCTGGTCGGCGGGGGCGTTCACCAGCATGTTGAGCACGATGGGCGCACCGCCAAAATGGGTCGCGCCCTCATCGGCAATGGCGTCAAAGATGGCAGGTGCGGTGGTGTCGCGGCAGCAGACAACCGTGCCGCCCAATGCGGGCATCATCCAAGTGTGGCACCAGCCGTTGCAGTGGAACAGCGGCACGATGGTCAGGTATTTCGGGTGCAGGGTCATGCGCCAGCTGACAATCTGGCCCATGGCGTTCAGATAGGCCCCCCGGTGGTGATAGACGACGCCCTTGGGCCGCCCGGTGGTGCCGGAGGTGTAGTTGAGGGCGATGCTCTCCCACTCATCTTCCGGCATGATCCAGGGGAAATAGGGGTCGCCGGTTTCTATGAAGGTCTCATAGTTGGTGTAGTGGCCGTGGGCGTGGACGCCTGCGTGGTCGTCGGCGACCTCGACGATCATGGGCGGCTCTCCCTCCATGAGGTCCAGTGCCTCTGCCAGCACGGGCAGGAATTGCGGGTCGCAGAGCACGAGTTTTGCGCCGCCGTGGTCAAGGATATAGGCCACGGTGGTCACATCCAGCCGGGTGTTGATCGCGTTCAGGATCGCGCCACAGGCGGGCACGGCAAAATGCGCCTCTGCATGGGCGGGGATGTTGGGCAGGATGGTGGCGACCACGTCGCCGGGCATGACGCCCGACTGCGCGAGGGCAGAGGCCAGCCGCGTCACCCGTTCGAAATACTGGGCATAGGTCTTGCGGTGGGGGCCATAGACCACGGCCAGATGTTCGGGCCAGATGCCGGCGGCGCGGCGCAAAAAGCTGAGAGGTGTCAGGGGCGTGTAATTCGCGGTGGTTTTGCCCAGTCCGGTTTCGTCAGCCAGCCAACCCATGAGATGCTCCCTTTTGCGCCAAGTGTGGCGACTATGCGCAAGTGCGCGGCGCAAGAAAAGCCCCGCATAGGGGTTTCATTTCGCCGCAAGCCGCCGCTAGGCTGCTGTCATGATCCTGTCGCCCGGACGCCGGTTCCTCTTTGTGCATATCCCCAAGACCGGCGGCACCTCGATGGCGCTGGCGCTGGAGGCGCGGGCGCATCGTGACGACATCCTGATCGGTGACACGTCCAAGGCACGGCGGCGCAAGGCGCGCGCGGCAAAGCTGGCCGAAACAGCGCGCGGGCGGATCTGGAAACATTCGGCATTGGCGGATCTGGACGGGGCGCTGACCCCGGAAGAAATCGGCGCGATGTTCTGTTTCTGCCTTGTGCGCAACCCGTGGGACCGGATGGTCAGCTATTACCACTGGCTGCGCGCGCAGGGGTTTGATCATCCGGCCGTGACCCTTGCAAAGGGGCAGGCGTTTGCCGGGTTCGTGCGGCACGCACATACTCGGGCCACGCTGCTGGCGTGGCCCTATGCGCGCTACATGCGTGACGCGGCGGGCCATGAACACGGGCAATTCCTGCGGCTGGAGCATCTTGAGCAGGACATGGGGCCACTGACCCGGCATCTGGGGTTCACGCCGGATCTGCCGCACGCAAACCGATCACAGCGGGCGGCAGAGTACCGGGGCTACTACGATTCCGCGACCCAGGAGATTGTCGCCGAGATCTGCGCCGAGGACATCGGGCGATTCGGCTATACCTTTTGATCGGTGCCGATGCGGGGCAGATTTACGGACAGACGCCACCGATATTGAGGTACTTGCCATAGACCCAGCCATTGGGATTGGCGGCGCCCCACAGCGGGTTCTGACACCGCCCCGTCATGCATTGCACCTGATACCAACTGCCCGAGCGGTTCCAGACGGAGATCTCATCCCCCAGGTACAGCTCTCCGATTTGCTGGTTGTTGGAGCTTGGCCCGGTGCGGACCGCAAGAAACCCGTTGCCGGAATAGTGGTTGTACTGGCTGATCGGACGCACGCCCACAACCCAGCCGGTGCAATCCCCGGCCTGAACCTGCGGGGCGGCAACGGCCAAAAGGGCAGCGGCGGCGAGGGCCAAAATGCGTGTCATGTCTCTCTCCCTTGTCAAACGGTGCGCGTCGTCCCGGTCAGGGCATGGGCGCACACAGGAGATTCGCATTCAATCCGCCGCATGTCTTTGACATGGGTCAGCACGCCTCTGCCGTCGGGTGCGCGCCTTTGGGAGGCCGCGATGCGGGCCAACCGGAACACGCCACGGGCCACCGCCCGCCGCGCCTGCAACCTGTTGATTTTCCCGCCACTTGTTACCGGATTGGTTCAAACCGGGCGTTTGTCAACTTGCAGTCACGCACCACGTCCTGACCGCAAGGCACCGGCTCCAGACCCTTTGACAGGCAGATGCGGACCTCTTGGATATGGCCGTCCTGACAGGTGATGGTGATCATGTCCGGCTCCAGCGTGGGGTTGGCCTTGATGAACGCCTCTTCGACCAGCTCGGCGGGCAGGGTGACGCTCTTGTCCAGCTTGCGAAAGGCGTCCGGGCGCGTGACTGCACCATAGGCCGCGCGCGACAGGTCAAAATACTGGGTGGCCGACAGCCCCGAACAGACGCCGTGTTTCTTCCACTGGTGCCACGCCAGCCCGCCGGAGCCCATGACATCTGTCATTTCGCCTGTCATCCGACGTGACGGCGCGCGTTGGGTCGTCGGGCAGAAAGCCGGCCAGCCGCGGTGAAACTGCGGCCAGAGCCCGTGCAGCAGCCATCCTGCATCGGTGTCGCACTGGTCGGCGTCGCGGGCGTCGCCCTCCAGCGCGCACCAGTTTGGCGACCAGCTTAGCGCCATGACGTAGTAGTCAAACTCTCCGGCGCGCTCACCGTCGGCCCGCAACATCCCGCCAATCAGACCCGCCCCCAGCACCAGAACACTCAGAAAACGCATTTTTACTTCCCCTTTGGACTCTGCGTCACTATATAGACGCCGAGTTCCCCGACAACGGTAACCCGCTCCGCCCGCCGGAGCCGCCCTTGGCCCCGACTGGCCCTGGGTCTGGCAAGAGGCATGGACGCGGCCCGCAAGACCAAGGAGATGATGACGAGATGTCCAAGCTGCTGCACCCCAAGGCGACCGCCGTTTGGCTGGTGGACAACACCACCCTGACCTTTAAGCAGATCGCCGATTTCACCGAGTTTCACGAGCTGGAAATTCAGGGCATCGCCGATGGCGACGTGGCTGTGGGGGTCAAGGGCTTTGACCCGGTCACCAACAACCAGCTGGATCAGGCCGAGATCGAAAAGGCCGAGAAGGATCAGTTCTATCGGCTGAAGGTCAAGCACAACCCGGCGGCGCGGGATGAGGACAAGCGGCGCGGCCCGCGCTATACCCCGTTGTCGAAACGGCAGGACCGTCCCAACGCGATCCTGTGGCTGGTGAAATTCCACCCCGAACTGGCGGACAGCCAGATCGCCAAGCTGGTCGGCACCACCAAGCCGACGATCCAGACCATCCGTGAGCGGACACACTGGAACATTCAGGCGATGCAGCCGATTGATCCGGTGGCGCTGGGCCTGTGCAAGCAGTCCGAACTGGATGCTGCCGTGGCCAAGGCCGCCAAGGCGATGCAGGCGGTGATGACCGACGATGAGCGCCGCAAGCTGGTCTCGACCGAGCAGAGCCTTGGGATGGACCCGGAGCCGCGTCTGCCGTCGGCAATCGAGGGTCTGGAAACCTTCAGCCTGTCCGATCCGCGTGGCGAGGACGACGACGAAGACCGCCGCAGCGACAGCGAGTTTCTGGACGCCGACAGCTTTTTCAACCTGCCCGAAGGCGGCAAGGACGACGAAGACGACGAGGACGACGACAAGAAAGCCTGATCCGCGCCGCTTGGCGGGTGATGATCGCAACATTTCTTTGACAAGCGCCTCCGCAAGGTTCTGCGGGGGCGTTTTTTTGTGGCTGACTGGGCGGCGTTGTTCCGAAGGGCGCCCCAGTGGGTTTTGGCGGCCTGCGCGGGGTCGTTTGTTGAGCGGCGACCCGTGTTGGCCTACGACAGAGCGGCAACTACGGTTGCAAGGTCGAATGTCGGAAAGGCACAGAACGCATGATTGCCTACGTCACAGTTGGCGCGGACGACATCGGACGCGCCACGCGGTTTTACTCCGCGATCCTGCCCGCGCTAGGCTATGACCTGAAAGAAGGGCCGGAGGGGCTGAGTTACGCATTGCCCGTGCAATCGGGGCAAGCCCCGGTTTTTCCGGATTTCTACGTCAAGCCAACCTTTGACGGGCGGCCGGCCTCGGCCGGCAACGGGGCCATGGTGGCCTTTGAGGCGCGCAGCCAGGAACAGGTGCGCGACCTGCATTCCGCCGCACTGGCCGCTGGTGGTACCAATGAGGGTGCGCCGTGTTTTCGGGCTGCTTATGGGCCGCGTTTTTTTGTTGGCTATCTGCGCGACCCGCAGGGCAACAAGATCGCCCTGTTCTCCAGCAATCCGAATGAGCCGTGACGGGATGGTTAGCGCGGGTTACAGCCGCTTGCGGGCGTTCAGTGCGGCGGTGATGGTGCCGTCGTCCAGGTAGTCCAGCTCTCCGCCGATGGGCACGCCCTGCGCCAGTGAGCTGAGCGCGATGCCCTGCGGTTCCAGCTGGTCGGCGATGTAGTGGGCGGTGGTCTGGCCGTCGATGGTGGCGTTCAGCGCAAGGATGACCTCTGTCACGTTTTCGGCCCCGATCCGGCGCAGCAGTTGCGGGATGCGCAGATCCTCGGGGCCGACATTGTCCAGCGCCGACAGGGTGCCGCCCAGAACGTGATAGCGCCCCTTGAAGGTGCCGCTGCGTTCCATCGCCCAGAGATCCGCCACCTCTTCGACCACGCAGAGCAACCCGTTTGCGCGCGCCTCATCGGTGCAGATCGGGCAGATGTCAGAGGTGCCGACATTGCCGCAGTTCAGGCATTCGCGCGCGGTCTGGGCGACCTCTGTCATCGCTTCGGCAAGGGGAGTCAGCAGGTGGGCGCGCT
Organism: Antarctobacter heliothermus; assembly: GCF_900188425.1. Lineage (GTDB taxonomy): Bacteria > Pseudomonadota > Alphaproteobacteria > Rhodobacterales > Rhodobacteraceae > Antarctobacter > Antarctobacter heliothermus. Next base: position 25,626 of record NZ_FZON01000045.1, on the reverse strand, counting down.
TGCGGATCAGGTGCAGCACCGCACGACGGGCAGAGCGTGGCCCAAGGCCGGGCAGGCGCGCCATGAGGTCGATCAGTCGGTCGATGGGGCTGGAATTGCGGATCATGTCAGGGCGCCTCACCCGGCAGGGCGATGCGGGTGATCGTGAAGCCCTCGGCGCGCAGCAGTTCGATCATGCCCTTGTCACCGGGCAGGTGAAAATTACCGACGGCGACAAACAGGCCGCCCTGTTCCAGCGCATCCCGCGCGGCGTTCACGAAATCGACGTTTCGTTCATCGACAAGGTAATCGGTCATGCGGGCGTAAAGCGCGGGCCCCTCGTTGCCAAGGGCGGCGCTGATCTGGGCGCGGTCCCAGGCCATCATCACGCCGACGCGCCCCTGCTGGTACAGACCCAGACCCGTGGCACGTGCCTCTGGCGTGGCACCGGGGGACAGGTAGATGGCGTAGGTGCCGATGATCGCACGGGCCAGGTCCTCGTTGCCGGGGGTGTTCAGCTTGTTCGACAGGCGGTTGCGGTGTTCCAGCGGCAGGATCGGGATGCCCTGGATATGGGCCAGGGTCTGGAGATAGCTGTCCTGCGTCGGCAGCACGCCGCCGGTGAAATCCTCGCAGGGATCATACAGCAGCAATTCGGCAAGCGTGCCGAATTTCAACTGGTCCAGCGCGGTGCGCGGCCAGCCCAGCGATGTCAGCCGATTGCCAAGGTTGTGTTCGATGTCCCCCGGCAGGCCAAGATCGGCAAAGCGAAACCCCGATGGGGCCGGACGGTAGACATCGGCGCCCTGCATGAACCGGTCGTGGCTTTCGCGGTCGGGAAAGCGGGGGTCGATTTCCAGCGCCACGCGGGATGCGCCCTTGAGCGCGTCCAGAACGGTGTCCGGCAGGTCCAGCACGCTGCGGTGGCTGCTGTGCATCGTGCCCCACAGGTAGGAGGTGCCGCCGCCGGGCGCGGTGACGCGCCAGAACCGCCCCGTCGCATTGGGGATCAGAGCGGCGCGGCGGTCCAGTTCCTCTGCGCCTTCGGGGGCAAAGACCTCATCAAAGACCGCGATCCGGGGCGGCTCGCAGACCTCGCGCGTGGCCCAGTCCTGCGCCTGCGCAGCGGAAGCGGCGAAAATCAGGGCAAGGCAGGCAAGGCCTGCGCGTGCAAAACCCCGGACCGGATGTGCCATGGATCAGAACGGCAGTTTCATATCGGCGGGCAGGCCCATCTGTTCGGTCAGGGCGCGCATTTCGGCCTGTGCGCGGTCGCTGGCGCGGGCCTGTGCGTCCTTGATGGCGGCAAGGATCAGATCCTCTGCCACTTCCTTCTCCGATGGTACAAAGATGCTGGGATCGATTTCCAGCCCGGTCAGCTCGCCCTTGGCGGTGGCGGTGGCCTTGACCAATCCGGCACCGGATTCGCCGGTGACGGTCATATTGGCCAGATCCTCTTGCATCTGGGCCATCTTGGACTGCATTTCCTGCGCCTGTTTCATCATCTTGGCCATATCGCCAAGCCCGCCGAGGCCCTTGAGCATGTGTCGTCTCCTAGTCGTTGGACCGCCGCTCTGTCGGGGCGGTGTACAGGATTGTTGCTATACATATCGCAGCGACGAGGGCGATGAACAAGGTGGGCGAGCCGATACAGCCCTCGATTGTCGCCTTTTGCCGGGTGCCGGTGGGGTCCGTGCCAAAGACCCGCAGAGTGATCAGGATAGACCAGCCGCTGACCACCGCCAGCCCGCCCCATTTGCTGCGAAAGCGCAGGGCAAGGGCGGTGGCGACGATCAGGAGCACGGCGGGCAGGGAGGAGGCGAGGAAAAGCGCCTCGCTGATTGCGGTGGCCGGGGTGCCGTCCCAGCCGGGGCGTTCGGTGCTGCAGACCTCTGCCAGCGCGGAGGAGGGCCAGATCAGCGCCAGTGCGGCGAGTGGGGCGCGTGACAGGGGGGGCAACCGGAGGCGTTTGCGCGGCGTCATTCCTCGAACGGATCCCATTCGTCCTCGACCTCTGGCAGCGCCTCTTCCAGCGCCTCGGTCGCGGCCTCTTGCGGGGTGCGGATGCCGGAAATCGTGGCCTTGGGAAAGGCGGCGATGGCGGCCTGCACCAGCGGGTGCGCGCGCGCCTCTGCCCGCAGTGCCAATTCCGCCGCGTCGCGGGTTTCCACCACGGTCGGAGCGTCGCAACCGTTCACCAGCGTCACCGCCCAGCGGTTGCCGGTCCAGCGTTGCAATGCCCCACCAAGGCGCTGGGCAAGGTCATTGGCGGCGTCCTGCGTTGGCGTAAATTCAATGCGGCCGGGTTGGTAGGCGGCAAGGCGCACGCTGCCCTCGACCTCGACCAGCAGTTTTACGTCGCGGTTGGTGCGGATCAGTTCCAGAACGTGGTCAAACGTGGGGTAGCGGGCCAATGCCTCGGCCACGGCGGGGGCTGTGGCGGTGGCGGCGCCATGGGTGCCGCCCGAGGACATGCGCGGGGGTGTGGTATGGGGCGCGTGGCCGCCTTGCGCGCTGCCAGTCTGGCCCCCTGAATGGACCCCTGTGTGCCCGCCCGAATGTCCCCCCGGATGCCCGCCGGAGGGGGCAGGCGGCGGCGGGCTGTCGGCCAGCTTGCGCATCAACTCGTCCGGCGTGGGGCCCTCTGCCACATGGGTCAGCCGGATCACCGCCATCTCTGCCGCCATCATGGCGGAGGGCGCGTTGGAGACCTCTTCGATCGCTTTCAGCAGCATCTGCCAGGCCCGCGCCAACGTGCGCATCCCAAGGCCGTCGGCAAAGGATTGACCCCGGCCACGCTCATCCGGGGAAACGGTGGGGTCTTCGGCTGCCTCGGGGGTGATCTTGACCACCGAAATCCAGTGGGTGAGTTCGGCCAGATCGCGCAGAACGGCCAGCGGGTCGGCCCCGTCCGCGTATTGCGCCGACAGTTCCTGCAAAGCGCCCGCCGCATCGCCGCGCATGATGCGCTCGAACAGGTCCATCACCCGGCCCCGGTCGGCCAGACCCAGCATGGCGCGCACCTGATCAGCAGTGGTCTCGCCCGCGCCGTGTGAGATTGACTGGTCCAGCAGGGATGTCGCATCGCGGGCCGATCCCTCTGCCGCGCGGGTGATCAGCGCCAGCGCGTCGTCGGTGATCTCTGCGCCCTCAGAGGCGGCGATCTTGCGCATCAGGGCAATCATGTCTTCGGGTTCGATGCGGCGCAGGTCAAACCGCTGGCAGCGCGACAGGACTGTCACCGGAACCTGCCGGATTTCGGTGGTCGCAAAGATGAATTTCACATGGGCAGGCGGTTCTTCAAGCGTCTTCAGCAGCGCGTTGAACGCGCTTTTGGACAGCATGTGAACCTCATCGATGATGTAGATCTTGTAGCGCGCGCTGGCGGCCCGGTAATGCACACTGTCGATGATCTCGCGGATGTCGTTGACGCCGGTGCGCGACGCGGCGTCCATTTCCATCACGTCGACATGGCGGCCTTCCATGATCGCCACGCAGTGTTCGCACTGCCCACAGGGTTCGGTCGTCGGGCCGCTCTCGCCATCGGGTCCGATGCAGTTCATGCCCTTGGCAATGATCCGGGCGGTGGTGGTTTTCCCCGTGCCGCGGATGCCGGTCATGATAAAGGCTTGGGCGATGCGATCCGCCGCAAAGGCGTTCTTGAGGGTGCGCACCATGGCGGTCTGGCCGACGAGATCGGCAAAGGTCTCTGGTCGGTACTTGCGGGCGAGCACCTGATAGGCGGGCGAGTCGGTCATGGGGTGTCCTTATGGCGACAGGCCAAAGGTATCGGGTTGGTGGGGCAGATCGCAAGCAGATGGGCGCGCCTTCGGGGAACCGGGCGGGGCGCGGCAGCGTTTGAAGTGTAACGGGGATAGGTCGGAGACGCGATATGCGCCTGAGAAATGTGAAACGCAGCCGGAACGTCGAGGATCGGCGCGGGCGCGGTGGCCGGGGTGTGGCCGGTGTTGGCGGGCTGGGCGTTGGCGGCGTGCTGTTTGTGCTGGCGATCGGGTATTTCACCGGGATCGACGTCACCCCGCTGTTGACCGGCGGCGCGCAGCCGCAGCAGACCAGCGCCCCGCGCCCATTGACGGAGGCCGAACAGCAGGCCGGTGAGTTCAGCGCCCGCGTGCTGGCCACCACCGAAGAGGTCTGGACCGGGATCTTTCCGCAGGCATTTGGCAAACCCTATGAGCCGCCGGTGATGGTGCTGTTTTCACAGGTCACCTCCAGCCCCTGCGGCAATGCCTCTGGCGCGACCGGGCCGTTCTACTGTCCGGCGGATGAAAAGGCCTATCTGGACACCGATTTCTTTGCCACCATGCGGACCCAACTGGGCGCGGGGGGCGATTTTGCCTCGGCCTATGTGATCGCGCATGAGGTCGCGCATCATGTGCAGAATGAGCTGGGTATTCTGGGACAGGTCACCGCCGCCCGCCAGCAGGTCAGCACCCGTGAGGCCAATGCCCTGACCGTGCGGCTGGAATTGCAGGCCGATTGCCTCAGCGGGGTCTGGGCGCGCAACGTGGCGGGGCTGATGGAAAAGGGCGACCTGGAAGAGGCGCTGAATGCTGCGCGCAAGATCGGCGATGATCACTTGCAGAAACGCGCCGGGCGGGTGCCGCAGCCGCATACCTTTACCCACGGCACCTCAGAGCAGCGGCAACGCTGGTTTGTGACCGGCTACGAGTCGGGTGATCCGAACCAGTGCAACACCTTCGACACCGACCGATTGTAAGGTTTTCTGCGCGGCGGGGCTTGATTTGCCGCGCCGCGCACGGCAGAGATTGGGCAGGGCCGCTCGCCGGGGGCCTCCTGATCCGCGGAAAGCGCATGCGCCGGCCATTGACGAATTTTCACTGAGAATTCGGTTCTCTCTTGCCCGACCAGCGGATCGCGGGCGTTGATGGAGGAAACCGACCGATGTCACCCGACGTCCCCCTTGTGCTTGATGACCTGCGGATAGAGGCCAAGCGCCTGCACCGCGCCCATGCCGCCGGCGCAACCTGGGCACTGCAACGGCTGAAACAGCACCCACCCCGACACAGCCCCGATGATCTGAAACGCGCCGATTTCCTGCATGTTGTCGCGCAGGAGACCGGCTTTGCCAGTTGGCCCAAGCTGAAGCTGGCGGCAGAGACGGTGGGGCTGGACCGTGCCACCAAACAGCAACGGCTGAAGATTGCGCTGTTTCATGGGCAAACCGCGTTGGTGGATACCCTGTTGGACGGCACACCGGACCTTGCCGATGGTCTGTTTGGCCTTGAATGCGCGCTCTACCGGCGTGCGGCGGTGGCGTCTGCGCTGGAGCGTGATCCCGGTCTGGCAACCCGTCTGGCAGGGCCACGCCGCCCCATCCTGCACCTGAGCTTTTCGCGCTGGATCAAGGCGCATCCGGAACTGGAGGCCGACATGCTGGCGGTGGCCGAGATGTTGCTCGCGCATGGGGCAGACGTGAATGACGGCTATCCCGCCGCCGAGGGCGACGATCACCTGTTGTCGGCGCTCTACGGGGCCATCGGGCACGCGGACAACATGGTGCTGGGCCGCTGGCTGCTGGACCATGGGGCCAGCCCGAATGATGGCGAATCGCTCTATCACGCCACCGAGCTGGGCCACCACGAGGGGCTGTCGATGCTGTTGCAGGCGGGGGCCGACCCCAAGGGCACCAATGCGCTGCTGCGCGCGATGGATTTTCACGATCACGCGGCGGTTGAGATGCTGTTGGCCCATGGGGCAAAGGCCGATGACTACAATGACGCCGAGGTTGGCGGCGAACAGCCCTGGGTGGTGCCCGCCTTGCATCAGGCGGCGCGGCGCGGTTGTGACCGGCGGATGGTCGATCTGCTGCTGGACGGGGGCGCCGATCCCGCCCGCAGCTATCAGGGGGCCAGCGCCTACGCCTATGCCCGCGTCTTTGGCAACGCGGCGGTCTGGCAGGCGATTGAGACGCGCGGCGTGCAACCCGCGCTATCGCCCGAAGAAACCCTGCTGGCGCGCGCGGCAGAGGGGCAGGACAGCCCCGGTCAGTATATTGACCCCGACAAACTGCCCGCGGCCTATCGCCTGATCGTCAATGAGATCCTGCATCTGCCGGATCGCCTGCCGCATCTGCGCAGGCTGATGGCGCTGGGTCTGCCGTGGGACACGCCGAACGGTGAGGGCGTGACGCCGGTGCAATTGGCCGGATGGCAGGGTCTGCCAGAGGTCATGGACTACTTTCTTGGCCTTCGCCCCGACCTGAGCCATGTGAACCGTTACGGCGGCACGCTGCTGTCGACCATCCTGCATGGGGCCGAAAACGCCCCCGACCGTGACAGACGCGATCACACTGCCTGTCTGGATCTTGCATTGCACCACGGCGTTGCGCTGCCTCGGCACGCCATTGCACAGGTGGCGCGTGAGGATATCCGCACCCTTCTGGAGGATTGGGCAGACCGTCACCCCGGTCAGGTCGTCTAGGCGGATCATCATCCGGAACGGGCCGTTCCGTTGCATTCTGAACGCAGTGCGTGAAAAACCGACCGCAACCCCCGCGAATCCGGCCCGGATTGGCCGGATTCGCGGGATCGAATCGCTAGGACATCCGTCCGGGGCGTGTATGCTTTTGGATGGCGGAAATCCGCGGCTGTGGGGGCGGTTCGGTTCCGTTGCTGCTGTTTCGGGGAGTATGGGACATGGTCGAGGAGGATCAGGCAAGCGCGGATGCGTCCGGCTCTGTCGTTCTGCATGTGCTGCCCACGGGTGGCGGAATTCTTGCGCTGTCGCCGCTTCCGGGCGCGCGCGGCGACTATCGCGGCGACCTTGACCACCTGTCCAGTTTTCGGCCCGCCTTTGTCATCTCGCTGGTGTCGCATGTCGAAATGCTGGAGGCGGGGGCCAAGTCGCTGGGGCAGGACATTCAGGACAAGGGCACGCGCTGGGTACATCTGCCGATCAAGCGCGGCGAAGCACCCAATGCCAACATCGAAGAGGATTGGCCAAGGATCAGCACACAGGTCCGCAAGGCGCTGCTCGGCGGCGGCCGGGTGATGATCAACAGCCGCGATGGCCACGGTCGGGCGGGCATGGTGGCGCTGCGCCTGATGATCGAGGCCGGAGAGGCCCCGGACGAGGCGGAAGAGCGGCTGACATCGGTCCAAGGCGCGGCCTTGCTGGAGCCGTGGCAACGCAACTGGTCTTTGCGCGCAGAACGTGAGCCGGTGCCGTTTGTGCGCCACTCCAAGTCGGGCTGACCACAGGCGTCGATCTCGCCAAACGACAGTCCCGCAACATACATCCACCCGGAAACGACATCGGCCCGGCGCTTGCGCACCGGGCCGCTGATGGTGAGAGATTGCAACGACCCAAGCGGGTCCCGTTACGGCTGCTTCCTTCCGGATCTGACCGGGTTGGCGAGGCGCTTGCCCGCACAACCTCTCGACGCTCTATTTAGGGCCCTCGGAACGAATATGCAATGGGGGGCGATGGCCTCTCCCGTTCGGGCTGGCGGGGCGCTATGAAGCGGAATGGATCAGACGTTCGAGATATTCGCAAGCGCCCCTCCGGGGCTGGAACCCTATCTCCTGGCAGAGGTGCAGGAGGCGGGTTTTGCCGCGCCCGTGCAGGTGCCCGGTGGCGTGACCTTTCAAGGGGGCTGGGCCGAGGTGGCGCGGGCCAACCGTGAATTGCGCGGGGCGGGCCGGGTGCTGGCGCGCTTTTCTGAATTTCGCGCGATGCATCTTGCCCAACTGGACAAGCGCGCGCGCAAGCTGGACTGGGCGGCGCTGTTGCGGGTGGATGTCCCGGTGCGGGTCGAGGTGACTTGCCGCAACTCCAAGATCTATCACGACCGCGCCGCGCGGCAGCGGGTGGAGACGGCCATCGCGGAGACGGTTGGCGCGCCGGTTCTGAAAGAGGCGTCAGACGAGGCGCTGCGGATCATGGTGCGGATTGAGGATGATCTGGCGGTTTTTTCCGTCGATACCTCTGGCGATCCGCTGCATCGGCGTGGGTACAAGCAGCAGGTGGGTAAGGCCCCGATGCGCGAGACGCTGGCCTCTCTGTTTTTGCGGGCCTGTGGGTATGACGGGACAGAAACGGTGGTCGATCCGATGTGTGGGTCGGGCACCTTTGTGATCGAGGCGGCAGAGATTGCGGCGGGACTGGCACCGGGGCGGGCGCGGGGCTTTGCCTTTGATAAACTGGCGCTGGACCTGCCCGCGACTTCGCTGCCGGAGCGGCGCGAGGTGGGCCTTCGCTTTTATGGGTCTGATCGGGATGATGGGGCGATCCGCGGCAGCACGGCCAATGCAGAGCGGGCAGGGGTTGCGGATCTGTGCAGTTTTACTCGCGCCGCCGTCAGCGATCTGGTGCGTCCTGAGGGGCCGCCGGGGTTGGTCATGGTGAACCCGCCGTATGGGGCGCGGATTGGCAATCGAAAGCTCTTGTTCGCCCTCTATGGCAGCCTTGGGTCCGTTCTGAAGGAGCGATTTGGAGGCTGGCGGCTGGGGATGGTGACCTCGGACGGGGGGCTGGCCAAGGCGACGGGGCTGGCCCTGACGGCGGGACCCCCGGTGTCTTTTGGCGGGCTTCAGGTGAAGCTGTATCAGGCGCGGATCTAGGGCTGTCCACGCGTGGACAGCGTGGCGGGTGTGTAAGATCAATGGGTTACAGAGACGTTTTTACACGGCGTTAAGGAATGCGCCGGGTTGGGGGGGCGGGATAGTGCCGGTGGTGCCGGGCTGAAGCCCGGCCTTCGGAACGCCTATAGGGGAGTGCCGGGGCGGGAGGTTACTCGCGGACCAGTCCGCCGGGGCAGAAGAACTGCGTATAAGCGCCGTAGCAGGTGGCCGTCATCTTGTAGCCGTTCAGATCGACGCGGGCGTAGAGGTGGCGGTCCTCGTAAGTCATCTCGATTCCCGAGACCAGAAGATCGGTGCAGGCCGCAGGGTCCACCCGGCAGAGCAGCAGCGCCGCCGAATCGAGACCGGAGCGACCGTCCAGTTTTTCGTTGGCGACGGCCAGTTGGATCTGGTCGCGCAGTTCGTCCTGCGCCGCCTCTGGCCCCGGTTTGGTGAAAAACGCGGCGATCAGCGCCATGGCAATCATACCGAGAAGAAAGCGAAACATGGCGCACCCCTAGTCACCCAACAGTGCCCTGTGGAGTAGGCGAGGCGCGCAAATTGCGCAACATCACTTTCAGCGCAATCCGGCCATTTTCGCCCCGCTCAGCAGATCCTCTGCAAGGTGATGCGCATGTCGGCCCGTGGGCGTCACCAGATCCGCGACCTGCACCACGGTCATCCCGGCGGCAAAGGCGGCCTCGGCCCCTGTATTGCTGTCCTCGAAGGCAAGGCAGCGGCGCGGGTCGACGCCAAGACGCCGGGCCGCCAAGAGGAATGGCTCTGGCGCGGGTTTCGCATGGGTGACGCAATCGCGGGTGACGACAACCTCGAAATGCCTTGCAAGCGCCGATTTTGCCAGCTTGTGTTGCGCCCCGGCGCGGCGGGATGAGGTGGCGATGGCCTTGGGGGTTCCCTGCACCGCCAGTTGGCTCAGCAGCGCCTCGGCCCCCGGTTTGTGCGGGATGCCTGCCTCTGCAAGGTGATGATCCTCGGCCCGCCAGTCGGCGTCGATGGCGTCAAAATCATGATCGCCGAAATGGTCCTTCAGCATGGCGCGCACGGTGACGGAATCGACGCCGACAAGGCGCAGGAACAGCGGTTCGGTCAGGGTCAGCCCGTGCCGCGCAAGGGCGCGCTGGCCAGAGACAAAGGCCATGCGTTCGGTATCCAGCAGCGTGCCATCAAGGTCAAAGATCACGGCGTCATAGGGCATGGTTGGTCCTGCTTTGGGGATGGCTGTGGCGTACAACGGCAACGGGCGGCCCGAAAGCCGCCCGCCGTCACAAGATATGTCGTGATCTTACAGGTTGATGCGGAACAGGGCGAAGCCGTCTGCGCCCTCTCCTGCGTCCTCGATGGTCACGGCCTTGACGTCATTGATGTAGTCGCGCGCCTTGGGGCCGGTTTCGAACAGGACGCTGGTCCCTTCGAGCGGTTTGAACGACCAATTGGCATCCGCCGAGGGGTTGATGGTGCCCTGTTCGACGATGTAGCGCACGATCACGTCGCGGTTGGTGTCGGGGGCCTCGAATATGATGGTGTCACCCTTGGCCCCGGGGAAATCGCCGCCGCCCGAGGCGCGGTAGTTGTTGGTGGCGATGATGAATTCCATGTCATCGGTCACGGGCTCGCCGTTGTATTGCAGATCGACGATGCGGCTGGCATCGGGGTTCTCCAGCTCACCCTTGGGGCCAAAGCGCGACGGCTGGCTGAGGTCGATCTGATAGGTCACGCCGTCGATCACGTCGAAATTGTAGGACGGGAAGGACGGGTTCAGCAGCAAGGCGTCCTGCGCGCCCACGTCGATCTGGTTGAACATCCCGGCAGAGCGTTCCAGCCAGCCTTTGACCTGTGCGCCGGTGACCCGCACCGCGCGCACGGTGTTGGGGTAGAGATACAGGTCGGCGACGTTCTTGATCGCCACGGCACCCGGCGCGACATCGGTGTAGTATTCCGGGCCACCCCGGCCGCCGGCCTTGAAGGGGGCGGCGGCAGAGAGGATCGGCAGGCCCTCATGTTCGGTGCCGACCATCATCTGTTCGATGTACCATTTCTGCGCAATCGACACGATCTGCACCGAGGGATCATCGGCGACCAGCGCAAAATAGCTGTGCAGCGGGGCCGAGGTCTGGCCCACGGCGCGGCGCACATAGGCCAGCGTTTCGTCGTGGTCCTGTTGGGTGGCGTCGATGACGGGCTGATAATCCTCGACCAGAGCGGTATAGCTGCGGTCCTCGTTGCGCTTGGAGATCGGGCGCGCCTCTGACGTGGTGGAGACCACGCGCCATGTGTTGCCGTCGCGTTCCAGCAGCAGGTCGATCAGCCCCATGTGAGAGCCCCAGAAGCCGCCCATGACGGCGGGTTTGCCGTGGATCGTTCCTGCGTCCACGTCGACGGCGGCGTAGTCCGCATAGGTGGGCGAGGGGAACACAAGGTGCGAATGCCCGGTCATGATGGCGTCGATGCCGTCAACCTCGGCCAGTGGCACGCTGGCGTTTTCCATGCCGTCGGTGTGGTCGGCAGAGCCGATGCCGGAGTGCGACAGGGCGATGATGATTTCCGCCCCCTGTTCCAGCATTTCGGGCACATAGGCGCGGGCGGTGGTGACGATGTCGCGGGCGGTGACATTGCCCTCGAGGTGTTTGCGGTCCCAGTTCATCACCTGCGGCGGGGTGAACCCGATCACGCCGACCTTGATGGCATGGCTTTCGCCCGCGCCGTCGGTCAGCATCCGGTCAAGGATCACATAGGGTTTGAACAGGGTTTCATCCTCGCGCGGGGTGGCGCCCTGGGTCTTGGCCAGGTTTGCCAGCACCACCGGGAAATCCGCGCCCGCCATGGATTTCATCAGGAAATCGAGGCCGTAGTTGAATTCGTGGTTGCCCACCGTCGCCGCGTCAAACCCCAGCGTGTTCATCGCGGTGACGACCGGGTGCATGTCGCCCTCTTTCATGCCGCGCTCATAGGCGATGTAATCGCCCATCGGGTTGCCCTGTAGAAAGTCGCCGTTGTCCACCAGCAGGGTGTTGGTCGCCTCGGCGCGGATGCCGTCGATGATGGACGCGGTGCGCGACAGGCCGACCGTGTCGACGGGGCGGTCGGCGTAATAGTCGTAGGGGTGGACGTGGACGTGGATGTCCGTCGTTTCCATGATCCGCAGGTGGGCCTGATTGGTGGCGGCGTTTGCGGAATAGGGGTGCAGCGTGATCAAGGCGGCTCCGGCGGTGGTGCCGGCCAGGAACTGGCGGCGCGAAAGGGGGGCGTTGGGCAAGGACATGGGAAACCTTTCGTGTTTCGGTCTGGCGACCCCCATGCACCTCTTTTTCGACAGTCGCATGACAGTCACGGTTATCAAGTCCCGAGTTTAGCGAGGGTGCGGCATTGTACCAAAGATAATCGTGCCGCAGGTTTACATTTCGGCCCGGCGATGGGCAGGTTGCGGCCAGCAGCAGGGGGCAGGCATGAGACACGCGGAACAGGTGACATTCGGTGGATCGGCGCTGGACCGCGCGGCAGAGATCCGGGGTGATGTCGGCGCATTGGCGGCGGCGATGCAGGACCCGGCGGCGCGCACGCTGCCGATCTGGCGGGGCAAGCCGCTGGTGACCGGGGACGGGGCGCTGAGCGCGCTGCGCCTGCCGCTGGATCACCCGATCCTGGCCGAGGCGGGCGGCCCGCCGATCCTGCTGGGCCGCGAGGACGGCGCGGCGGTCTTTGCGCATGACATCTCCGGCTGGCTGCCGCAGGATTTCGACGCCGAGGCGCAGGCGTCGTTCCTTGATGCCAGCGAATACAGCCACCCGAGCTGCCCTGAGGGCCGCTTTGCCGAGCTGCGCCGCATCATGACCCAGCTGACCCCGCGCGACGCGGAACTGACGGCGACAGCCAAGGCGGTGTTCGGCTGGCACGCGTCGCACAAATTCTGCTCGCGCTGCGGGGTGGCGTCAGAGATGCACCAGGCCGGTTGGCAGCGGATCTGCCCGGCCTGCGGCGGGCACCATTTCCCGCGCACCGATCCGGTGGTGATCATGCTGATCACCCGGGGCAACCGCGCGCTGCTGGGCCGCTCTCCGATGTGGCCGCAGGGGATGTATTCCTGCCTGGCCGGGTTCGTTGAACCGGGCGAGACGATAGAGGCCGCCGTCCGCCGCGAGGTCTGGGAAGAGGCGGGCATCCGCGTCGGCCCTGTCCGATACCTTGCCAGCCAGCCCTGGGCCTTTCCGGCCTCCTTGATGATCGGCTGTCACGGCGAGGCGCTGGACGAGGACATCACCGTCGACCCGGCCGAACTGGAAGACGCCATGTGGATCACCCGCGAGGATCTGGCAGAGGCCGCCGCCGGACAACGTCCCGATCTGCTGCCCGCCCGGAAAGGGGCAATTGCGCATTTTCTGTTGCGCAACTGGATGGCGGATAGACTGGACTGACATCGCTGTTGGGGTAAAGTGCCGGAAATCGGCCCGCAGAAATCGACCCGAAACAGGCCGAAAAAAAGAGGCAAGAGCAGGCATATGGAGCTGACGGCACGCGAAGACATCGACGCCCCGCAAGACCGGGTCTTTGCCCTGTTATCGGACTTTGACACCATCGAACGGCAGGCGATGCGACGCGGTACCGAAATCATCCGCACCCAGGACGGCCCCGGCGCGGGCATGGCATGGCGCGCGACATTCCAGTTTCGCGGCAAGAAACGCGTCGCGGCGGTGACACTGTCGACCTATGACCCGCCCGACCGGATGGTCTTTGACAGCGTGTCGGGGGGGCTTGAAATGGCGTTGACGTTGGATGTCGTGGCGCTGTCACCGACCCGGACGCGGATCTATGTTACCAGCGTACTGGGCGCCAAGACACTGTCGGCGCGGTTGTTCCTGCAATCCATCAAGCTGGCGCGCGGCGGCATCGACAAACGGTTCCGCAGACGGGTGGGCGAACTGGCGGGTGATATGGAAAACCGGCTGCGCGGCATGGCGTGACCCGTTGCGGCTGTGGCTCAGGGCGCTAGATTGACGCCAAGCGCAGCCCAAAGGAACGCCACATGATACGCCACCCGAACCGCTTGATCTGGGCACTGACCCTGCTGGCCTCACCGCTTTCGGCGCATGAATTCTGGATCGAGCCGGAGGGTTTCGAACTGGCCGAGGGCGCGCCGGTGATGGCGCAAACCCTTGTCGGGACAGAACTCAAAGGCGCAACCTACAGCTATAACCCGCAAAATTTCACCCGGTTCGAGATTGTCACCGACGCGGGCATTCAGCCGGTCGAGGGACGATTGGGCGACAAACCGGCGCTGAACATGGTGCCAGAGGGCACCGGGCTGGCCACGATCGTACATGTCACGCGGGACTACAGCCTGACCTACCGCGAGTGGGAAAAGTTCACCGCCTTTTGCGAACACAAGGATTTTACCTGGGCCATCGACCGGCACCTGGAACGCGGTCTGGGCCAAGAGCGGGTCTATGAACGCTATTCGCGCCACGCCAAGAGCCTTGTCGCGCTGGGTGACGGCGCGGGGGCTGACCGCGAGGTCGGTCTGCTGAGCGAAATCGTGGCCGAGGCGAACCCCTATACCGACGACCTCTCGGGCGGGTTCCCGGTGCAGGTGCTGTACCAGGGCGCACCGCGCGCCGATGTGCAGGTGGAACTGTTTGAACGCGACGCGGCGGGCGAGGTCACGATCCGCCTGTACCGCACCGATGATCAAGGCCGCGCGGTGGTCGAGGTCACGCCGGGGCATTTCTACCTGGTGGACGCGGTTGTCATGCGCGAACTGGAGGTCACCGGGGACACCGATCCGGCGTGGGAAAGCCTCTGGGCTTCGCTGACCTTCGAGGTACCAGAGTGAGCCTGATTGACCGGCTGCGCGACGTGCTGGACGTGGGCGGCCTGCTGACCGGCGAGGATATGGCGGCGTGGTCGCGCGACTGGACCGGGCAATTCGCCTGGACCCCGCTGTGCGTGGTCCGTCCACGCGACACCGCCGAGGTGTCGGCGGTGCTCAAGGCCGCATCTGACGCGCGGGTGCCGGTCGTGCCGGTGTCAGGTCACACCGGGCTGGCGGGCGGCAGCTATGGCGCGGGCGCGGTCATGCTGTCGCTGGACCGGATGACGGCAGTCGAGGACATCCGTCCCGACGCGCGGCTGGCAGTGGTTCAGGCAGGGGTGATCCTCAGCGATTTGCACGCGGCGGCCGGTGCGGCGGGCCTCAGCTTTCCCATGACCTTCGGCGCGCGCGGCTCGGCCCGGATCGGCGGGCTGCTGGCGACCAATGCGGGCGGGTCCAACGTGCTGCGCTATGGCAACACCCGTGATCTGGTGCTGGGTCTGGAGGCGGTGCTGGCAGATGGCCGGGTGGTGGACCTGCTGTCGGACCTGCACAAGAACAATACCGGCTATGACCTGCGCCACCTGCTGGTCGGGTCCGAGGGGACACTGGGCGTGATCACGCGCGCGGTGCTGAAACTGGTGCCGCAGCCCCGCGCCTATGTCACGGCGATGGTGGCGACGCAGACGCTGTCCGGCGCGCTGGAGGTGCTGAACCGCCTGCAGGATCTGACCGGCGGCGCGGTCGAGGCGTTCGAATACATGCCCGCCGACTACCTCAAGGCCTACGCGGACATGCACCCCGGCACCCGCGCCCCCTTTGCGCAGGACCATGCGGTCAATATCCTGGTCGAACTGGGGGCCACAGCACCGCGCGATGTGACGCCGGGACCGGATGGTGCGGTGCCGCTGACCGGGTATCTGGAGGACGTGCTGGCCACGATGATGGAGGACGGCGCGGTTGTGGACGCCGTTGTGGCGCAGAACGACGCCCAACGCGGTGAGATGTGGGCCCGGCGCGAGGCCGCCGCCGAACTGGCCTATGCGCGGCCCAATGTGCTGGTCAACGATGTTGCGGTGGCACTGGACAAGATCGGGCTGTTTCTCGAACAGGCCGACAGCGTGCTGGCCGGGATTGATGCAGGGGCGCGGACCTCTGTTGTGGCGCATCTGGGGGACGGCAACGTGCATTATTCGGTGCAACTCTCCGATCCAGAGGCCAAGGGCGCGGTGATGGAGGCGGTCGAGGATGTGGTGCTGGCACTGGGCGGATCGTTCTCCGCTGAACACGGCATCGGTTTGGCCAAACGCCCCTCCATGGCGCGGCGCAAGGACCCCGTCGCGCTGGACATGATGCGCGCGATCAAGGCGGCGCTGGACCCGCACAACATCCTGAACCCCGGCAAGCTGCTGCCGGAATAAGCGGAGCGCCTGCGGCGCACAGGGTGTCTCGCGCCCCGCCTGCGGCGGGGAGCTCGGGCCATGTGGGGGAGAGGTTGCGCTCCAATATGGATGCGCCCGCCGGTTGCGGCCTTGCTTTTGGGTATTTTCACAAAGAAGAAGCTGGGGCGCGCAACTTTGGCTTCTTCTCTGTCCAAATACCCAAAAAAGAAAACTCTCAGGCGTCGCGCCGGGCGATCCAGTCGTGATCCGGGTGGTTCTGGAACCGCCATTTGCGCAGCGGTCCGGCCATGACGTTGAGGTAGTACATTTCATAGCCGTAGGGCGCGCCGCAAGGGTGGTGGCCTTTGGGAACCAGCACCACGTCGTGATCGGACACGGACATTGTGACGTCAAGGCTGCCGTCTTCGGTGAAGACGCGCTGGTGACCGTAGCCTTGGGCCGGATTCAGGCGGTGGTAGTAGGTTTCCTCCAGGTAGGTCATGTCGGGGAAATTGTCCTCATCGTGCCGGTGTGGTGGGTAGGAGGACCAGTGCCCGGCGGGGGTGTAGACCTCTGTCACCAGCAGCGAGGAGGCGATGTCGCGTTCCTCCATCGCGATGGGGTGGATGTGGCGGGTGTTGGTGCCTTTGCCGCGGTTGACCATCTCGATTCCGTCCGGGCCGATCCGGGCTGCGGGGTAGTCGGCGATGGCGGGGGCAGAGCAGACGGCGAGGGTGCATTCGGTGGTCGCGGCGGCGGTCCAGTCAGCGCCTGCGGGCAGGTAGACGGCATGGGGGGCGCGTTTGTCGAAGACGGTCATGCGGTCGCCGAGTTCGCCGAAGTCGTGGCCGCCGCCGCTGATGTGGGCCTTGCCCTCGACCAGCACGAGGATGACCTCACGGTCGCCGGTGGAGCCTTCGGCGCGTTGATCTGCTGTCAGGCGCCAGAGGTCAAAGCCGACGTAGCCCCAGTCGGGGCTGTCGGGGGTGCGGGCGTTGGCGACGGTGATCTCATGGACCTTGCCGGTGGTGGCAGTGGGTTTTCGGTGCAGCAGGCTCATCAGAAGTCTCCGGTCAGGGTTGTCGGCGGGCGTCCTGAACTGCCAGCGCGTGGGCGAAATCCTCGGGCGAGAGGTTTTCGGTCAGGGCGCGGTGGAACAGGGCGTTCTGGGTTTCGGGGGCTAGACCGCCCAGCGGCGGGTCATTGTCGAGGTTGGTGGGGAAGGAATAGCCCTCGGCAGCACTCGCGATGGCGGCGTTGAGGTTTGCGTCGTCCAGCGTGCCTTGGGCGCTCAGCGACTGGATCGCCGGGTAGAGCGCGCGGCACATGGCGGTGCGGTCGATGGTTTCCATCGCGCGTCCCAGCGCCGAGGAAATCTGCAGCAGGTTTGCCATGCGCTGGATGTCCGCGCTGCGGTTTTCGCCTGCGGCGTGGAACAGTGCCGGGTTGAAAAACAGTGCGTCGCCTTTGGCCAGCGGCATCTGGATGCAGTTTTCCTCAAAGAATTCGCGGAAATCGTCGCGCCGGTAGGCCATGTAGCCGGGGCGGAACAGTTGCGAGAACGGCAGCAGCTTGGTCGGGCCGCTGTCTACCGGCATGTCGCAATGGGCCACGGCACCTTGCAGCGTCATCACCGACGACAGGTCATGCACATGGGCCGGGAACCGCGCCGCAACCTCTGCGGTCTGGAACCCGAGGTGATAGTCGCGGTGGGCGCTTTGGGCCTGTCCGCCGGGGCGGACAAGGTTGACCTGTGCGGTCATCTGGTAGAACGGGCCAAGCCATGCCTCGCAGACGGCGGCGATGGCCGTGTTGCCGTAGTACAGCGCAAAGGCCTGCGGGTCCTCCATGCAGTGCTTTTGCAGCGCGTTCCAGACCCGCGCGTTGGACCCGGCCTTGGCGAAATGGTCGCCCGCGCCTTTGCCCGCCTCGTGTTCGCGGGCGATGATCCGGTCAAAGATCGCGGTGGCCGCGTCGATGGGGGCTGTGTCGGCATAGGCGGTTTTCAGAACCAGCACCCCGGCAGAGCGGCCCAGCACAAAGCCCCATTCGGCCAGCAGTTCGGCGCGTTGCGCCGGGTCGGACAACACGCCCTGAAGGGCCGCCATGTCGTAGATTGGCACGTTCTTGTCCACTGTCGCGGCAAAGCGCAGAACCGAGGGCGACAGGCTTTGCCCGGTCAGGCGCGCAAATTCCGCCAGATCGCAGCTGGTGACGTCGAAATAGGCTGTGTCCTTCATGACGATCCTCCTTTGTCGGTGTGTCTTTTGCGGATTGCCTCCGGGTCGAAGGCGATGAAAAACTGATGGGCGCAATAGGTGCCGACGGCGGCAAAGAGCGTGGCCCAGAGCGGGTTGCCCCAGCTGAGTTCCAGCCCCGCCCAGCCAAGGCAGAGTGCCACGGTCACGATCCGCCGCCAAAGTGGCAGGAAAAACGGGTGCTGGACGTCAAAGGCGCGGTTTTTCATGGGCTCAACCGGCTATGTCCAGCCCGGCCCGGGCGCAGACCTGAACGATGTGCTGATAGCCGTTTTGCGAATAGTCATAGGGCGGGGCCTTGGCCGGGTCCTGTTCTGCCTCGACCACGATCCATCCGTTGTAATCCATTGCCTTGAGCCGGTCAGCGACGGCCTGAAAGTCGATGCAGCCATCGCCGGGCACGGTAAAGGCGCCCGCGATCACCGCGTCCAGAAAGCTGCGGTCATTGGAGCGCACGTCCGCCACCACATCCGGGCGGATGTCCTTGAAATGGACGTGGTGGACGCGGTCGGCCCAGCGGTCCAGCGTCGCAATGACATCGCCGCCGCCGAACAGCAGGTGGCCGGTGTCAAAGCACAGGGAGACCTCTGGCCCGCTGGCCTGCATCAGCCAGTTGACGTCATCCTCATCCTCGATGATCGAGCCCATGTGGTGGTGATAGGCCATCGGCATGCCCTGATCCTGCATCCACTTGGCCAGTTCGGACAGCTTGCGCGCGTAGGCGGTCACCTGATCGCGGTCCAGTTTGGGGCGGTCATTGACCGGGGTGCCGATCTGGCCCTGCACGGTGTTGGAGCATTCGGCAAACACGATGCAGGGGCTGTTCAGGGCGACAAACTGGTCGACCTGCTGACGCACCGCGTCGATTTCCTGGGCCACGTCGTTGACCAGCAGGTTGCCGGAGCACCAGCCGCCGCAGAGTGCGATGTCGTATTTGTCCAGATAGGCGCGCAGCCCGTCGGTGTCATGCGGCATGCGCTGGCCGCGTTCGACGCCGGTATAGCCGATCTCGCGGCTTTCCTTCAGCGCCTGTTCCATCGTGTAGGCGGCGGTGAGGTCGGGCAGGTCGTCGTTCTGCCAGGCAATGGGAGAGATCCCGATCTTGACGCTCATGGTGGTGTTTTTCCCTCAGGTGCGCTCTTTGAGCGCTGCTTCGTATCCCTTGCGGGCGTCCTGGACTTCGGCGCGGTCCGACACCTCCGGAACGGCCACTTCCCACCATGTTCCGCCGTGCGGGGTGGAGGGGTAGGGGTCCGTGTCGATGACAATGACAAAGGGGCCGGTGGCCTCTTTGGCGCGGGCCAGCGCGTCCTCCATTTCAGCGATAGAGCTGACGTGGATCGCCGCCGCGCCCATGCTGGCGGCATGGGCGGCAAAGTCGATATTGCTGGGGGTCTCATGCACCGCGTGGTCCAGCAGGTTGTTGAACTCGGCCCCGCCGGTGCCCATTTGCAGCCGGTTGATGCAGCCAAAGCCGCGGTTGTCGGTGATCACAAGCGTGAACTTGATCCCCATCATGACGGCGGTGGCCAGTTCGGAATTGGCCATCATATAGGTGCCGTCGCCGGTAAAGCAGACCACGTCGCGGTCCGGTTGGGCCATCTTGATGCCCAAGGCACCGGCGATCTCATAGCCCATGCAGGAAAACCCGTATTCCATATGGTAGGATCCGGGGCGCGGGGCCTTCCACAGTTTGTGCAGCTCGCCCGGCATGGTGCCTGCCGCGCACATCACCACGGTGTCGGGGGTGCTGGCGCGTTGAACCGCACCGATGACCTGCATGTCGGTGGCCAGGGCGTTGCCGTCTGCGGGCGCGTCGGTCAGCGGATCGACCTGTGCGAACCAGTCAGCTTTCAGCGCGCTGTCCAGATCGTCGGCGCGGTAGCTGGCCAGTTCCAGCGCCAGTTCCGTCAGACCCGTGCGCGCGTCCGATTGCAGCGGCAGCGCGCCGTGTTTGACCGCGTCATAGGCGTTGACATTCAGGCTGATCAGCGAGCGGCCGGGGGTCTTGAACAGCGACCACGACCCGGTGGTGAAATCCTGAAACCGCGTACCGACGCCCAGCACCAGATCGGCCGCGCCACAGGCGGTGTTGGCCGATGTGGCGCCAGTGACGCCCACGGGGCCAAGGTTCAGCGGATGGTCCCACGCCAGCGCCGATTTGCCCGCCTGCGTTTCGACCACGGGGATGTTGTGTGTTTCGGCAAAGTCTTGCAGCTGCGCGCAGGCGTCCGAGTAGTGGACGCCGCCGCCGGCGATGATCACCGGGCGTTTGGCGGCGCGGATCTGTTCGACGACGCGGTGCAGTTCGTGATGATCGGGACGAATGCGGCGCTGATACCATGTGCGCGGCTCAAAGAACGCCTGCGGGAAATCGAACGCCTCTGCCTGCACGTCCTGGCAGAAGGACAGGCAGACCGGCCCGCAGGCTGCCGGATCGGTAAGCACGGCCATGGCGCGGGGCAGGGCGGTCAGCAGCTGTTCGGGCCGGGTGATGCGGTCAAAGTAGCGCGTCACCGGGCGGAAACAGTCGTTGGCGGATACTGTGCCGTCGCCGAAATCCTCGACCTGTTGCAGGACGGGGTCCGGGCCGCGATGGGCAAAGACATCGCCCGGCACCAGCAGGACGGGCAGGCGGTTCACATGGGCCAGCGCCGCCGCGGTCACCATGTTGGTCGCCCCGGGGCCAATCGAGGACGTGACCATCATCGCCCGCTTGCGCCGGGACTGTTTGGCAAAGGCGATGGCGGCGTGGGCCATCGTTTGTTCATTGTGGCCGCGGTAGGTGGGCAGCGTGTCGCGCACGCCGTGCAGCGCCTCACCCATCCCGGCGACATTGCCATGGCCGAAGATCGCCCAGCAACCCGCGAGGAAACGCTCGCCGTCCTCATTCATCTGCGCCGACAGGTAGCGCACCATCGCCTGAGCGGCGGTCAGTCGGAGTGTCGTCATGGTTCAGTCCTCCCCGCGTGCGGCGTCCCAGAGGCCGCACAGACGTGTATAGTTGTCCTTCATCAGCGCAATGGCCTGCGCGTCACTGAGCGCGCCGGTCATCCAGCCACGGGCGGCCTCGGCAAAGATCGTGCGCCCGACGGCAAAGCCCTTGACCAGCGGATAAGGCGCGGCGACCTCAAAGCTGGCTTTCAGTGCGTCCTCGTCCGCGCCCAGCCCCAGTACCAAGATACCACGGGTATGGGCATCATTGTCCTCAATCGCGGCGACGGTCATTTGCCATGCGGCGTCAGAGGTCATCGGCTCCAGCTTCCACCAGTCGGGATAGACGCCAATGTCGTAAAAGCGGCGGATCACCCGTGCGGTGGTGTCGTCGCCCACGGGCCCGGCCTTGGACGGGATCACCTCTAGCAGGAATTCCAGACGGTTGCGCCGCGCGGCGTGGAACAGGCGGGCAACGGTCGCCTCCTGTTCGGCGCGCATCTCTGCCGGGTCGTCGGGATGGTAGAAACACAGCACCTTGACCACCTGTTCCAGCGGCCATTCGTTCAGCCCGCCAAAGTCCGGGCCGATCTCGGGCTCTAGCGTCAGCGGGCGGGAGCCGGGCCATTCCACTGGGCGGCCAATCCACAGGCCGGTGCCTGCGGCCCTGTACAGCGCATCACGCCCCAGCCGTCCGTCAACCAGCAGGCCATAGCCTGCGCGCCCGTCCGCCACCTGCGTGCAGGCGTCCAGACAGAGCGATTTGAACGCGCCGATCTTGGCGGGCGTCGCGCCCTCCAGCCTTTCCAACTGGGACCGATGGTCAAAGGCAAAGACACGCATCACCGGCCAGTTGCCTTTGCGGTTGGTGGCCCAGTGGATCTGTTCCAGTTCCGCGTCCTTGCGCAGCGCGGGGGTTTTCACGCCGCGTTTGAGGAAGAATTCCAGCTCTGCCCAAGACGGATAGGCGGGCGCGCAGCCGTGGCGCGACACGGCAAAGGCCCCGCAGGCGTTGGCGTAGGTCAGCGCGGTGGGCCAGTCCTGATCCGTCAGCCAGCCGCGCAGCAAACCGGACATAAAGCCATCCCCGGCGCCCAGTACGTTGAACACCTCAATCGGGAAGCCGGGGCCGCTTTGGCCCTCGTCCAGCGTGTCGGGGACGGCGTCGGTAAAGGCCACGGCGCCCATCGGCCCGCGTTTGCACACCAGCGTGGCAGCAGAGACCTTGCGCGCGTTGCGCAGCGCCTGAATGGTGTCGGTGGTGCCGCCCGCGATGTGGAATTCCTCTTCGGTTCCCACGATCAGATCGAACAGATGCAGGGTGGATTGCAATTTCGCCGTCACCTTTTCCGAGGCGATAAAGCGGCTTTCGCCGTCGCCATGCCCCGCCAGCCCCCAGAGGTTCGGGCGATAGTCGATGTCCAGCGCCGTCAACATGCCGTCGGCGCGCGCGATGGTCAGCGCCTTGAGCACGGCGGCCTCTGTGCGCGGGTGGCTGAGATGGGTGCCGGTGGCGGTGACGGCGCGGGCCTGCGTGATGAACGCGGGGTCGATGTCCTCCTCGCACAGCGCCATGTCGGCACAGTTCTCGCGGTAGAAGATCAGCGGAAACTGTTCCTGATCGCGGATGCCCAGCAGGACCAGCGCGGTCAGGCGGTCCGGGTCGGTGACGATCCCGCGTGTGTCCACGCCCTCTTTTTGCAATTCCTCGATGATGAAACGGCCCATGTGTTCGTCACCCACACGGGTGATCAGCGCCGATTTCAGACCCAGCCGGGCGGTGCCCGCCGCGATATTGGTGGGGGAGCCGCCGATGTATTTGTTGAAGCTGGCCATATCCTCCAGCCGGCCACCGATCTGCGCGCCATACAGATCCACAGAGGATCGACCGATGGTGATGACGTCCAGGGGTTTGCCCATGCGTTCTGCCTTTTCGGATCTTCGAAAACCCGGCCCGCGCGCCTCAGCACGGCCCGTGTTGACGCAAAGTGATCCGACAGGGGGCATTGGGTCAATTCCCCAGTGCGCGCTTTGCCTCATTCATGAGAGGTTTTGAAAGCAGGGGGGAGAGGTTTTGCGTCATTCCGGCGATCCGGTTTTGGCCAGCGATCCGGTTTTGGGGGTGTTCGCAGGGATGGTGCAGGCGGGACGCTGGTTCAAGGCGCGGGGCGCTGGCCGGTCAGCGGTCGGACGCGGGTTGGTCTTTCAGACGGATTCCGGCAAGTAGAGATCGGGTTTGAGAAAGTGCTGGCCGGGGGTCGGGGCCTCTGCCTTTTGCACGGCGTCGATCATCAGCGCGACGGTGTCATTGCACAGCCGTTCCAGCGGGGTGGCGATGGACATTTCGGCATAGCGGTCCGCCAGTGCAGCGCGCGACTCGGGGATCAGCTCATGCAGGATCAGCGCGACCTGACCGGGGGCGCGGGCCTCGCGCAGCGCGGCAATGGCGCCTTCCATTCCGCCGCCAGAGCAATACAGCCCGCGCAAATCCGGGTGCCGCTGCAGCAATTCCAGCGTGGTTTCATAGGTCAACTGCCGGGTTTCAAGGTTCACCATCGTGTCGAGGATGGAGAAATCCGGCGCGTATTCACGAAAGTAGCTGCGAAAGCCGGTTTCGCGCAGCTCATGCCCATGCCATCTGTAACCTCCTACAAAGACGGCGAGTTTTCCCGGTTTGGCGACGACTTTGGACATCATATGCGCCGCGATCCGGCCCACCTTCATGTTGTTGAGCCCGACATAGCCCTGCCGGACACCCTGGGCAAAATCGTTGAGCAGGGAAAAGCAGGGGATGCCGCGTTCTTGCAGCAGGCTGACGGTGTCGGTGATCTGCATGTGGTTCACCGCAGAGGCGGCGATGGCGTCGCAGCGATCCGCCAGACCCATCATCAGGCCCGCGATGTCGCCGGGGCTTTGCGAGGGCGCGAACTCCAGCGCGATCTGTCCGCGGATGCCGGGGGCGCGGGCCACGGCCGCCTCCATCTCTCGGGCGGCGTTCTGCCAGAACGGTTGCCGCGCCTTGGGAAAGACAAAGCCAAAGCGCACCTCTGGCAGGTCGGCAAACATCCGTTGCCCGATCAGCGCCGCCGCGTGATAGCCGATCTTTTGCGCCGCCTCATAGACCCGGCGCGCCGTTTCCTCACGCACCTTGGCGCGCCCGTTCAGCACCCGGTCCACCGTGGCCACGCTGACCCCGGATTCGCGGGCGAGGTCGGTGATGGTGGGGCGTTTGGCCATGGTATCCTCGGCGAGATGATAAACGTCGGTCGCACCCTATGATGGTTTTTGCAAGAAATCCAATCCTCGACATGCGAGGACGCTGGGAACCCAGTCGCGGCTTGGCTAGGGCTGGTGTGTCGGGATGGAGGACACGATGGCGGAATTGGGAATCGGCCTGATCGGAACGGGTTTCATGGGCAAGACCCACGCGCTGGCCTGGCGAGCGGCGCGGGCGGTGATGGGCGGCGATCTGCCCGAGGCGCGGCTGGAACTGTTGTGCGACACGCCGCACGACAGGGCAGACGACATGGCAGGGCAATTCGGCTTTGCCCGTGCGACGGATGACTGGCGCGCCCTGGTCAGCGATCCGCGTGTCGACGTGGTGTCGATCACCACGCCCAACGGATTGCATCACGACATGGCCTGCGCGGCGCTGAAGGCAGGCAAACATGTCTGGTGCGAGAAACCCATGGCCCTGACGCTGGGTGAGGCCGAAGAGATGGCCGAGGTGGCGCGCGCGGCGGGCACGGTCACGATGGTGGGCTACAATTACATCCGCAATCCGGCGTTTCGCCATGCGCAAAAGCTGATCAGTGAGGGGCGGATCGGGCGGGTGGTGCATGTGCGCGGCTGGGTCGATGAGGACTATCAAGCCGACCCGGATCTGCCGTGGACATGGCGCGCGCGGCTGGACGAGGCCGGGCTGGGCACGTTGGGCGATCTGGGTTGTCACCTGGTGTCACTGATGGTGGGGCTGTGCGGCCCGATCGAAAGCCTTGTGGCGGACACGCAGATCATCCACCAAACGCGACCCCTGCCCGATGGCACCGGGCGCGGCGCGGTCGAGAATGAGGATACGGCGACGGCGCTGCTGCGCTTTGCCAGCGGCGCGCATGGGTCGCTGTCGACCTCGCGGTCGGCATGGGGGCGCAAGAACAGGCTGGACTGGGAGGTGCATGGCACCAAGGGCATGATCTGTTTCGCGCAGGAACGGATGAACGAGTTGCAGGTCTATCTGAACGAAGGGCCGAAAGCTGAACAGGGGTTTCGCACGGTGTTGTCCGGCCCGGACCATCGTATGCGTCCGGCCACGCAGCGCTTGACGCCTATTTCGGCGTCCAGTTCCATGGCGCGAGTTCGCCGATGCGGTTGATCTTGTGATCGGCGATCCGTTCGAGAACCCAGGTGAGCCAGGCTTCGGGATTAACGCTGTTCATGCGGGCGGTTTCGATGAGTGTGTAGGCGACAGCCGCGGCCTTGCCGCCACCTTCCGAACCCATGAACAGGTAGTTTTTCCTGCCGAGAGTCAGGGGCCTGATTGACCGCTCGCAGATGTTGTTGTCCAGTTCCAGAAGCCCGTTATCGAGGTATGGACGCGCCTTGGGCATGCGGCCGAGCGCGTAGCGGATCGCCTCGGCCAGCTT
>NZ_FZON01000027.1 GCF_900188425.1 Antarctobacter heliothermus | reverse complement strand
CCGGGTCGAACCAGATCGTCAGGGAGCCGCGCTGCTTCAGCGCTTCGTTGTAGGCCGGCCAGTTCTTGGTCTTGTAGCTCGGCGGGATCGGTCTGCTCATGCAGGACAGCTACCACGCTGGATTCACGAGATGAATCCCTCAACCAGCCTTTGCGCAACAAAGCCCTTTCTGGGCAGAAGCTGATGAATTTCGTGCTTGTCACTACTGGGCTCATGCGCTTGCACCTGACAACATACGACATCGTTTATGCGACTATGAAGATACGCTTTTTGAATTCAAAGCGGCTATTGAAGATGGACGTGAAGAAGAAGTTTTGGAGGCGGTACGAACAAAAGAAGGCAATGCGTTTTTTGATTTGCTGCAGGACTTTCGACAGGACGTCATGGGTCACTATTCGACAGCATCTAAGCTTAAGCATCGGCCTAGACTATGAATTGTTCCGATTCAGTTAATGCGAAGCTCCGCAGTCTGGTCTGAGGATAATGACGGGAGAAAATACCTGGCTCGAAATCGTCTGGACGTGACCGCAAAGAAAATTGAATATGTTCCCCGAATCTTAGGTCAATAAAGGGCAGAGTGCCTAACCGGCTTAAGCTCCTGACAAACGCAATCCCTCTCCCCTTTTCGAGCAAACCGTGCCACCCTCCCGGCAATCAACCCACGGAGACCTGCCATGTTCCGCGCCTTGACACTCGCCGCCCTGCTTGCCACCCCCGCCTTTGCCGATGAGGTCTGGGACAGCGACATCGGGGCCTTTGTCTATGAAGAGGAAACGGACGGCGCGGCGGTGTTTTCGTTCCGCAACTTCGACGGCTATCAGGCGACGCTGGTGATCCCCGGCCTTGCGGGCAACTTTGACAATCGCGGCGTGCATGAGGCGTTCTGGATCGGCAAAGGGCCGGGCTATTGCCTTGGCTCCATGTCCTACAACGCGCAGCCCAACAATCAGTGGGGGCGCGCGCTGTTGCAGTTCGACAAGCCCAATTACCCGACCTCCTTTACGCTGCTGATGGGCGATTGTTTTGACCCGCTCAGCTATTCGGTCCGCGCGATCATCCGCTGATACCGTCCCGACGCACACGCTCATGCCCCTGTTTTCCCATGAAAATCGCGAGCGCAGCGCAGAGTCGCGCCGCGTCTACGCCGCGTTTGAGATCGCCCACACCATTGTCGATTTCATCGCGGCCTTTTGCTTTCTCATCGGGTCGGTGCTGTTCTTCTGGGACGCGTGGGAAACGGTGGCGATCTGGTTCTTTGTCGTCGGGTCGGCCTGTTTCGCGCTCAAGCCCACCTTGCGGCTGGTGCGCGAGCTGAAACTGGCCGCGATGGGGGACACGCAGGATTTGGCAGACCGGTTTCGCGACTGAGCGCGCGCGCCTCTTTTCACCCACGGGCCGATCCGCTAAGCACGCGCCAACAGACGCATAGGCGGGGCACGATCCGATGAAATTCACCTTCTCCTGGCTCAAAGAGCACCTCGACACCACCGCCACGGTCGACGAGATCGCCGAGGCCCTGACCGATCTGGGGCTGGAGGTCGAAGAGGTCGTGGACCCGGCCAAGGCGCTGTCCACCTTTACCCTTGCCAAGGTGCAGGAGGCCGAACAGCATCCCGACGCCGACCGCCTGCGCGTCTGCAAGGTCATGACCGACGACGGCGAAAAGCAGATCGTTTGCGGCGCGCCCAATGCGCGGGCGGGGATCACGGTGGTTCTGGCCAAGCCGGGCGATTATGTCCCCGGCCTCGACGTGACCCTGTCGGTCGGCAATATCCGCGGGGTTGAGAGCCACGGCATGATGGCCTCGATGCGGGAACTGGAGCTGGGTGAGGATCACGACGGCATCATCGAACTGGCCTCGGGCGAGGTCGGGCAAAAGTTCACCGACTGGCTGGCGCAGAATGATCCGGCCAAGGTCGATCCGGTGATCGAGATTGCGATTACACCCAACCGTCAGGACGCGCTGGGCATCCACGGCGTCGCGCGCGATCTGGCGGCGCGGGGGCTGGGCACGTTGAAACCGCTCAAGGTTGAGACGGTCAAGGGCGGCTTCCCCTGTCCGATTGCCGTCACCATTGACGCCGATACGGCGGGCGACGGCGACGCCGATACGGCGGGCGACGGCGGGTGTCACATCTTTGCCGGGCGGCTGATCAAGGGCGTCAAGAACGGGCCAAGCCCGCAGTGGCTGCAGGACCGACTGCGCGCCATCGGGTTGCGCCCCATTTCGGCGCTTGTTGATGTGACCAACTTCTTCACCTTCGACCGCAACCGCCCGCTGCACGTCTTTGACGCGGATAAGGTCAAGGGCGGTGCCCTGCGCATCCATCGCGCCAAGGCCGGTCAGACGCTGGTCGGGCTGGATGAGAAGGACTACGCCTTTTCCGATGGGCAAGTGGTGATCTCTGACGCCGAGGGGGTCGAGTCGATCGGCGGCATCATGGGTGGACTGGCGACAGGCTGTACCGAGGAAACGGTCAACGTCTTCCTGGAGGCCGCCGTTTGGGACCGCATCCAGATCGCCCACACCGGTCGCGCGCTCAAGATCAATTCGGACGCGCGGTATCGCAACGAACGCGGCATCGACCCGGCCTACAACATGCAGGCAATGGAAGACGCGGCGCAGATGATCCTTGATCTCTGCGGTGGTGAGGCGTCTGAGGTTGTCGTCGCGGGTGAGGTGCCGAACACAGACCGCGCCTACAAGCTGGACACAGATCATGTGGTGTCGCTGGTCGGCATGGAAATCCCCGCCGACACGCAGCGCGCCACTCTGACGGCGCTGGGCTTTCGCATGGACGGCGACATGGCGCATGTGCCGTCGTGGCGTCCCGACGTGATGGGTGAGGCCGATCTGGTTGAAGAAGTGGCGCGCATCGCCTCGCTGACCAAACTTCAGGTCAAGCCGCTGCCGCGTCTGTCCGAAGGTGTGGTGCGGCCCATCCTGTCACCCATGCAGGTGCGTGAGCGCAGTGCGCGCCGCACCGTGGCGGCGCTGGGCTACAATGAATGCGTGACCTACAGCTTTGTCGATCAGGCGGCGGCGGCGCTGTTTGGCGGCGGTGATGACGCTCATAAACTGGCCAATCCGATCAGTTCAGAGATGAGCCATATGCGGCCCTCACTGTTGCCCGGACTGTTGCAGGCGGCCGCCCGCAATCAGGCGCGCGGTTTTGCCGATGTGGCGCTGTTCGAGGTCGGCCATGTGTTCGACGGCGGTGAGCCGGGCGAGCAGCATCTGCAGGTTGCGGGGGTTCTGGTGGGCCGGACCGGACCAAAGGACGTGCATGGCTCCGCCCGTCCGGTTGATCTGTTTGACGCCAAGGCGGACGCCGAAGGTGTGCTGGCGGCCATTGGCGCACCTGCCAAGACGCAGATCCTGCGCGGCGGCGAAGGCTGGTGGCATCCCGGGCGGCATGGCCGTTTCTGTCTTGGCCCGAAAAAGGCGCTGGGCGTCTTTGGGGAACTCCACCCCAAGGTGCTGGATGCGCTGGACGTCAAAGGCCCGGCCGTCGGCTTTGTGATCTGGCCGGAACTGGTGCCGATGCCGCGCAGATCCGGTGCGACACGGGCGGCCCTGGTACTGAACGATCTTCAAGCGGTTGAACGCGACTTTGCCTTTGTCGTCGATGCGGATGTTGAGGCGCTGACACTGGTCAACGCCGCCGTCGGTGCGGACAAGGTGCTGATTGAGGACGTGCGCGTCTTCGACGAGTTCATCGGCGGCAGCCTGGGGGAGGGCAAGAAATCTCTGGCCATCACAGTGCGTCTGCAACCGACTGACAAGACGTTGAAGGAAAAGGACATCGAGGCGATCTCTGCCAAGATCGTCGAGAAAGTCAGCAAGGCTACCGGCGGCACGCTGCGGGGATAAGCGGCGGCAAGACATTTCACCGGACGGTAGCGAAAGGGCGGGGATATCCCCGCCCCTTGGCGTGTCAGGGGGTCAGTTCTTGCCTATGCCCATGCCCATTCCACGGCCAAAGTCGGCAGTGGTGACCGCGCCGTCCTCGTTCTTGTCCATTGCGACAATCCAGGCGGCGGCATTGCCGACAAACTCCTCACGGCTGACTTTGCCGTCGTTGTCGGTGTCATTGTGGGCAAGCAACATGCCATCGGCGGCGCGCATCATGGCGCCGCGTCCGTGTCCGCCATTTTCGGCCATGTCGGCCTCGCGGGCCGCGTCAAACATCACATATTCCTCGGCGTCCAGAAAGCCGTCTTCATCGCTGTCAAAGGCGGTGAAAACGTCATTGCGGCGCTCTGCGGCCTCTTCGGCGGTCACTTTTGCATCGCCGTCCAGATCCCACATTTCGATGAAATGTGCGCCGGACTGGCCGTGCTGGGCAAAGGCGGGGGCGGCGGCAAGAACAAGGGCGAGGGCAATAAATCGGGTCATCTGATCCATCCATTAACTGTGGTTGCAGTTATATAACGGTATTGGAATGTGATCCCGTCGCGGCAGGCTGTCGCAGGGACAAACCGGGGCGCGACCCGGCGGACAAACAAAGAGGCCCCCCAACGGGGCCCCTTTGCAAACACGATGCAGTCCGCTGTTCAGGCGGAGAATTCGTCAAATGCGGCCAGCGCTTTGGTGCCGTACATGACGCCGGGGCCGCCGCCCATTTCGACACAGACAGCCAGCGTTTCGGCGATCTCTTCGCGAGTTGCGCCCAGTCGAACCAATGCCTCTGTATGGAACAGGATGCAGGGTTCGCAGCGGATCGCCACGGCGATGCCCAAGGCGATCAGTTCCTTGGCCTTGTGGGTCAGCGCGCCGTCATTTGAGACGCTCTTGGCAATCGCACCAAATCCCTGTGCTGTGTCGGCGATCGCAGTGTTGAACGACTTCACCTGCGGTTTCATCGCGGTGAGGGTGGCTTTGTAGCTCATGGATCGGCTCCGATGTTGTGTTCGTCGGCTTCAAAACACGTCGGTGAATAGCCTGCCTTGATCAGGATCAGCTTCGGCATCGGACTGCCCCTTGGTCATCACCGGCTGCACAAGGGGCCAGCGATGAACGAAAAAGGGCCCCGCCAAATGGCGAGGCCTTGTCCCGGTCTGGTGTCCGCGTTCAGGCCAGCAGGCGGCGCGCGATCACCTGTGCCTGAATCTCTGCTGCACCCTCAAAGATGTTCAGGATACGGGCATCGCAGAGGATGCGGCTGATGCTGTATTCCAGCGCAAAGCCGTTGCCACCGTGGATCTGCAACGCGTTGTCCGCATTGGCCCAGGCCACGCGCGCGCCCAACAGCTTGGCCATGCCAGCCTCAAGGTCACAACGACGGCCCTCGTCCTTTTCGCGGGCCGAAAAATAGGTCAATTGGCGCGCGATCATGATTTCCACCGCCATCATCGCCAGCTTGCCGGACACGCGCGGAAAGTCGATCAGAGATTTGCCGAACTGCTTGCGGTCGATGGCGTATTGCATGCCCACGTCCAACGCCGACTGCGCCACGCCGATGGCCCGGGCGGCGGTCTGGATGCGGGCGGATTCGAACGTCTCCATCAACTGTTTGAAGCCGTTGCCTTCCTCACCGCCCAGCAGGTTCTCACCCTTGACCTTGAAGTTGTCAAAAGCCAGTTCGTATTCCTTCATGCCGCGATAGCCCAGCACCTCGATTTCACCGCCGGTCATACCCTCGGTGGGAAACGGGTCCGCATCGGTGCCGGCGGTCTTTTCGGCAATGAACATCGACAGACCCTTGTAGTTGTCGGTCGAGGTGTCGGTGCGCGCCAGCAGCGTCATGATGTGCGTGCGGGCGGCGTGGGTGATCCATGTCTTGTTGCCGGTGACACGATAGTCGCCGTTCTCATCTTTGACCGCACGGGTCCGCAGCGCGCCAAGGTCAGAGCCGGTGTTAGGTTCTGTAAAGACGGCTGTTGGCAGGGTCTCTCCGCTGGCGAGACGGGGCAGCCATTTTTCCTTTTGCGCCTGCGTGCCGCCCGCGATGACCAGTTCGGCGGCAATCTCGGAGCGGGTTCCCAGAGAGCCGACACCGATATAGCCGCGCGACAATTCCTCTGAGACCACGCACATCGAGGCCTTGGACAGTCCCAGACCGCCAAACTCCTCCGGGATGGTCAGGCCAAAGACGCCCATCTCTGCCAATTCCTCGATGATTTCCATCGGGATCAGCTCATCCTTGAGGTGCCATTCGTGCGCATATGGCTCAACCCGCTCGACGGCGTAGCGGCGGAACTGATCGCGGATCATTTCCAGTTCTTCATCAAGGCCAGTACGCCCCACCGTCACCTCGGCGCGGCGTTCCTGCATCAATTCCACAAGGCGGGCACGGGCGCCGGGGTTGTTGCCGTGTTGCATGAGATGCTCGACCTCGGCGGTCAGCATGACGCGGCGTTCGTCCTGATTCAGGCCCATGTCCGCAAGGCGTACGATCTCGCCCTGGTTCATCTGGATGCCGCCGTGGATCTGCGACAGGTACTCGCCAAAGGCGATCTGGTGCAACAGCTGTTCGACCTCACCAAAGCTGCCTTCGCCGTTCAGGGTCGTGGCCCAATGCTGCATCTGCCGCAACGATTCGACATAGGTCGCCAGCCAGGCCAGCCCGTGCGCGGCGAACTGGTTTTGCTCGACCAGCGCGCCGGAAACGCGGCCATCGGCCATGACCCTATCGCGCACATGGCCTCGGGCGGTTTCCAGAATTGCCTCGACAGGGGCGACGGCCGCGCCGGTAAGTGTCAGAAGATCCGGCAGAATCACGCTGTCGAGTGTCAGGTCTTGTCCATCATGTGCCATCAAATCAGGTCCTTTCTTGGTGCGCTGGCCTTGTCATGGCGGCCCGGAACGGGACCAGAGCGCGTCTCTTTTTTCGGTGCGGAACGTCTTGGGGTGAGCCCGGTTCTGCAGTCTCAATGGTCCTAGCTACTTTGCAAGTGCAGCGCAACAAAAATACGTAAAGACATACTTTGTTGTTCATTTGTTGCGCGTAAAAGATTCGACGTGCAGTCGTTTGGTCATATGCTATGACGTAAATCATGCCCGGAATCCTTGCTGAACTTTCTCCATTTATCCTGCTTTGTGCCGTTGGAATTGCGGTTCTCTCGGGCGTTATCAAGGGGCTTGTCGGATTTGCCATGCCGATGGTCCTTGTGTCCGGGCTGGGCAGCTTGATTGCGCCTGAACTGGCACTGGCCGGATTGATCGTGCCGACCCTGTTGGCCAATGGTGTCCAGGCCTTGGCGCAAGGGCCGCAGGCGGCCATGCAATCCGTGCGGCGTTTCCGCCTGTTTCTGGGGATTGCCTTTGTCATGTTGCTGTTGTCGGCGCAGCTGGTGGCCGTTGTTCCGACCCAGGTCCTTTTGTTGATGATCGGCGGGCCGATCATCGTCTTTGCGATCCTGCAACTGGCGGGCTGGCAGCCACGGGTGGCGGATAGCGGTCATCGGGGGCTGGAGATCGGAGTTGGGGCCTTCGCCGGGTTCATCGGCGGATTTTCCGGCATCTGGGGCCCCCCGACGGTGGCCTATCTGACCGCACTGGGCACCGAAAAGCGTGAGCAGATGCGTGTGCAGGGTGTGATCTATGGACTGGGCGCGGTGGCGTTGACGCTGGCGCATATCGGATCGGGCGTACTGAACACCAAGACGGTCTGGCTGTCAGTGCTGCTGTTGCCTCCGGCCTTGGTGGGCATGTGGATCGGCAAGCAGGGGCAGGACCGGATCGACCAAAAGGCGTTTCGCCGTGCGACGCTGCTGGTGTTGCTGGTCGCGGGCTTGAACCTTGTACGCCGGGCCTTACTCTGAGCCCCATGACATTTGAGGATCTTGCGGCCCGGGTGACCCGTCTGGTGGACGGCGAACTGGCGGGCTTTGCGGTGCGGGGGCGTGGGGATCGTCTGCTGCTGGAAGACTTCGCCCGCCTACGGGTCCGGCGCCCCCGGCCCATCACGGTGAATTTCAGCGGTGGACTGACAGGGATCTGCTACAGCGTGACCCGGTCTGACGGCGACTATTCGGTCCTGTTCATGCCGACGGCAGGCTATTTCAGCCTGTGTGTGGACAGCGTCTTCGGCCCGCTGGATATCGGCGTACACGGCCCGGCGCTGGGTTGTTTTGCTTCCGTCTGAAGGACGAAGGGGCGGACCTCCAAAGACATCCGCCCACCCCGTTGCCGCATTGAATACGGGCGTTTAGCGCACAAACTTCTTGAACTTCACCCGCTTCGGTTCCAGCGCATCTGCCCCCAGACGGCGTTTCTTGTCCTCTTCGTATTCCTCGAAGTTGCCTTCGAACCATTCCACATGCGCCTCACCCTCAAACGCGAGGATATGCGTGCAGATCCGGTCAAGGAAGAAACGGTCGTGCGAGATCACCACGGCGCAACCGGCGAAGTCGACGAGGGCATCCTCCAGCGCTCGCAGGGTTTCGACGTCAAGGTCGTTGGTCGGCTCATCCAGCAGGATGACGTTGCCCCCTTCTTTCAACAGCCGCGCCATGTGGACCCGGTTGCGTTCACCCCCCGACAGCAGGCCGACCTTTTTCTGCTGATCGCCGCCCTTGAAGTTGAAGGCCGAGCAATAGGCGCGGGAGTTCATTTCCGCATCGCCCAGCTTGATCAGTTCGGCCCCGCCAGAGATCGCCTCCCACACGGTTTCATTGGCCGACAGGTCATCGCGCGACTGGTCGACATAGGCCAGTTGCACGGTGTCGCCCAGTTCGATGCTGCCCGCATCGGGTTTGTCCTGACTGGTGATCATCTTGAACAGCGTGGATTTACCCGCGCCGTTGGGGCCAATCACGCCGACGATGCCACCGGGCGGCAGCGAAAAGGACAGATCTTCGATCAACAGCTTGTCGCCCATGGCCTTGGTCAGGTTTTCGACCTCGATCACGCGCGACCCAAGGCGTTGGCCGTTGGGGATGATGATCTGCGCGCGGGCCAGCTTTTCCCGCTCTGACTGGTTGGCAAGGTCGTTGTAGGCGCTGATCCGGGCCTTGGATTTCGACTGGCGTGCCTTGGCGCCCTGCCGCATCCAGTCCAGTTCGCGTTCCAGCGTCTTTTGCTTGGCCTTGTCCTCACGCGCCTCTTGGCTGAGGCGTTTGGCCTTTTGTTCCAGCCAGGCCGAATAGTTGCCCTCATACGGAATGCCGCGACCGCGATCCAGTTCGAGGATCCAGCTGGTGATATCATCAAGGAAATAGCGGTCGTGGGTGACGATCAGGATCGTGCCCTTGTATTCCATCAGGTGGTTTTGCAGCCAGGCGATGGTTTCAGCGTCAAGGTGGTTGGTCGGTTCGTCCAGCAGCAGCATGTCGGGCGCTTCGAGCAGTAGTTTGCACAGTGCGACACGGCGCGCTTCACCGCCTGACAGGGTGGTGATATCGGCGTCATCAGCGGGGCAGCGCAGGGCCTCCATCGCGACGTCGATCTGGCTGTCCAGATCCCACAGGTTTTCTGCGTCGATCTGATCCTGCAGCGCGGCCATCTCTTCGGCGGTTTCATCCGAATAGTTCATCGCCAGTTCGTTGTACTTGTCGAGGATGGCCTTCTTTGAGGCCACGCCCAGCATGACGTTTTCGCGCACTGTCAGGGTTTCGTCCAGTTTCGGCTCCTGCGGGAGGTAGCCCACCTTGGCGCCCTCGGCGGACCACGCTTCACCGGTGAAATCCTTGTCGAGGCCGGCCATGATCTTCATCAGGGTGGATTTACCAGAGCCGTTGACGCCGACGACACCGATCTTGACACCGGGGAGAAAGTTCAGGCGGATGTTTTCAAAGCATTTCTTGCCGCCCGGATAGGTCTTGGAGACGCCATCCATGTGATAGACATACTGGTACGAGGCCATGATCCGCTCCTGCGCGCTTGTGCGTTGTTCGGCACGGAGTACCGCGTTGCCGGGACAGGTGCAATCAGAGGCGGGCGCGCGCGGTATTCTTGCGGAGGCGACCCCAAGCGCGTATCGGGGGCGCGTTGCTTGGGACGCAGGAGGGGCGCCGCGTGCCACCAGAGATGGATCACGGAACAGAAATGGGCAGATGTCTGGGCGGTGCTGCCCTACCAAGGGGCGCGCGGGTCGGGCTGCTGGGCGGGTCGTTCGATCCGCCTCACGAGGGCCATCTGCATTTGTCACGGGAGGCCCTGAAGCGGTTTGATCTGGATCTTGTTGTCTGGTTGATCAGTCCCGGGAATCCGCTGAAACCCAATCCTCCGGCACCCCTGGCGGACCGGATGGCGGCGGCTGGTGCGCTGGTGGATCACCCGCGCATCCGGATCAGCGATTTTGAGGCGCGGTTAGGCACACGCTACACGGCGCAAACTCTGGCCAGCCTGCAACAGCAGTTCCGCGACGTTCAGTTTGTTTGGTTGATGGGGGCAGACAATCTTGCGCAGTTTCACCTTTGGGAAGACTGGAAGGACATTCTGAGGACAGTGCCGGTGGGAGTTCTGGCGCGCCCGGGTTTGCGGATCGCCGCGCGCAGTTCGCCCGCGGCGCGGATATTTCGGGCGGCACGCATCCCGGCAGGGGCGTCGCATTTGCTGGGCGCGGCCGACGCACCCGCCTGGTGTTTTGTGAACATCCCGATGATGGACGTCAGCTCCAGCGCGATCCGGGCCATGGGCCGCTGGGCAACAGGGCGCAAATCGTGAACTGCTGCGGTCCAGTTGTCAGTTGCCCGCAGGTGCGGGATTCGCTTAGATCACGCGCATGACGAAAGGCTTTTCCAGACGTGCCTTCATGGGAGGGACTGCCGGGCTGGCGCTAGGCGGGGCGTTGCCCGGCTGGGCGCGCGCGCCGGACACCTCCTTGCGCCCGGTGGCGCGGGCAGATGATTTCCGCAAACGGGTACAGCCCCCCGCCGAGGCGCTGATTGAACGCGCGGCGCTGGACGGCGACGTCAGTTTTGCCGTGGCCCGGTTGCAGAACGGCGAATTGCTGGAGACACATTCCCCGGATGTGGACCTGCCTCCGGCCAGCGTGGCCAAGGCGTTGACCGCTGGCTATGCGCTGGACGTGCTGGGACCGGCGCATCACTTTGTCACCCGCGTGATCGCCACCGGCCCGGTGACGGACGGTGTTGTTCAGGGGGATCTGGTGCTGGCGGGCGGCGGCGATCCGACGCTGGACACCGACGCGCTGGCCGATCTGGCCAAGGCGGTCAGCGCGGCGGGCGTGACCGGCGTGACAGGTGGGCTAAAGGTCTGGGGCGGGGCGCTGCCGTCACTGCCCGGGATAGACGCCAGCCAGCCGGATCATGTGGGCTATAATCCCTCGGTGTCGGGTCTGAACCTGAACTATAACCGGGTGCATTTCGAATGGCGCCGCGCCGGGGCGGATTATGCAGTCACGATGCAGGCACGATCCAGCGCACATCGGCCTGATGTGCTGATGGCGCGCATGGCGCTGATTGATCGCAGCCTTCCAGTCTATACCTATGAGGACGCGGGCGGGCGCGACAACTGGACCGTGGCGCGTGGTGCGCTGGGCGATGGCGGCGCACGCTGGCTGCCGGTCAAGAAACCCGAATCCTATGCCGGTGAGGTTTTTCAAACCATGCTGGCGGCCAATGGCGTGCGCGTCAGTGGTGCCAAAACTGCCGCGGCACTGCCTGCGGGCGAGGTGCTGGCCAGCCATGACAGCCAGCCCTTGCGGATCATCCTGCGCGACATGCTGAAATGGTCGACCAACCTGACGGCAGAGGCGGTGGGCCTTGCGGCGACGGTCAAGCGGACCGGCGTCGTTCCTGCCTCGCTGGCGGCCTCCGCGGCCGAGATGAACGTCTGGGCGCAAACACGGCTGGGAGTGTCGGGCCTTGCGCTAGTCGACCATTCCGGGCTGGGCGATCAAAGCCGGATCAGCGCGCGTGAAATGATGGGATGCCTGCGCGCCTTGCGGATGACCATGGGGATCAAGCCGCTGCTCAAGGATATTCCGATGCGCGACGACTCGTATGCCGTGGTTGAGGATCACCCGGTCAAGGTGCGGGCAAAGACCGGGACATTGAACTTTGTCAGCGGGTTGGCCGGGTTCATCGACCTGCCGGATGGCACCGAACTGGTCTTTGCAATCTTTGCCACCGACTTGCCGCGCCGCGACGCCCTGACCAAGGCGCAGCGTGAACGGCCCGATGGCGGGCGCAGTTGGAACAGCCGTGCAAAGATCCTGCAACAGGGACTGATCGAACGTTGGGGCGTGCTGTACGAAAGCGATCCGGCCTGAGACGCAGACACGGGATGCAGGCATGAAAAAGGCCCCGTAATGGGTACGGGGCCTTTGGTCTGACGGGCAGCGCCAAGCTGCCGGGACAAAACTCAGTTGTCGATCACGACCTTCATGTTCTTTTTGCCGACTTGCTGGGTCAGCTTGAACAGCAGGGCCGCATGTTCGGGATGCAGGCGCACACAGCCAGCAGAGGCGGGACGGCCAAGGCGACTGATCTGATCGGTGCCGTGGATCGCATAATCCCCGTTGTAGAAGATGGCGAAAGGCATCGGCGCGTTGTTGTAGATGCTGGACCGGTGATGCTTGGACAGCCAATAGGCGTTCCACTGGCCGCGCGGCGTAATCTTGCCATTGCGGGCGGTGGACACGGGCCAGCGATAGGCGACCTGACCGTTGTAGATCACGGTCATTGTCTGAGTTGATACATCAACCTTGGCCACAAGTGGCGCGGCCATGGACATCAATGGGGTCAGACAGAGTAGGGCCACGGCAAGCGCGGCAGCGTAAAAACGATTCATATGTCCCTCCAGGTAACAAGCTTGGCAGCTTCGGCAAAAAAATGCCTGAAGGGACCCTACTACGCGGTTAACCGCCGGTCAGTCGGGGATTCCCGACCTTGCGGATTCCAAGGAAAACAAGCTTTTCGGATATGGGATTTATGCAACGGTTTGATGAGAGTTTCAGCCAAACCCTGCTTCGTCAGGGCTGAAGGTGCCGCGCGCGGGCGCCACGTTCGATTGCGGCGGCGTGCAGGCGATCAAGATTGAGCTCATAGCGAATCTCTTCGAGCAGGCGCAGTTCTGCTTCGCGCAGCGTGCCGTCGGCGGCGGCCACGTCACAGGCCAGCGCATATGCCGTCTCGAACAGTCGTTCGGGCAGGTTGTCGCGGATCAGCCCGAACAGCGCATCAAGTCCGTCTTCCTGATCGAACAGTTCGAAAATTAAGCTGGACATGGTGCGGACCCGGTCGGCATCGTAGTCGGCAAAGATCGGCAGCATGTTCACGGCGCTTTCGATCTTGATCAACTCGGCGGTGCGGACGTTCTCGTCCGAGGCCGAGACGGCGATCATCAGCGCCACAAGGCAATCCTGCGGGCTGAGCGGTTGGGTGTCATCGGTCATTTTGGGCCTCGGGTTGTTTGCGGCGATGCAGCGCAATTTATTGACGCAGACCCCAAGGAGCAATAGGAAGCGCGCGCAACATTTCCCCAAGGAGAACCGAAATGTCCGATCTGCGCGATGCGGCGATGAGTGCCAAGGCCTGGCCGTTCGAAGAAGCGCGCCGGATCCTGAAACGGTATGAAAAAGCGCCCCCCGAAAAGGGTTATGTGCTTTTCGAGACCGGCTATGGTCCCTCGGGTTTGCCGCATATCGGCACCTTTGGTGAGGTTCTGCGGACCACCATGATCCGTCGCGCGTTTGAGACGATGTCTGACATTCCGACGCGGCTGATCTGTTTTTCCGACGATCTGGACGGGATGCGCAAGGTTCCGGGCAATGTGCCTAATCAGGAGATGTTGCAGGAGCACCTGCAAAAGCCGCTGACATCGGTGCCCGATCCGTTTGGCACACACGACAGCTTTGGCGATCATAACAACGCCATGCTGCGGCGGTTCCTCGATACCTTCGGGTTCGACTATGAGTTTTATTCGGCAACAGAATTCTATCGCACCGGCCAGTTCGACGCGACGCTGATGCTGGCCGCGGAACGCTATGACGACGTGATGAAGATCATGCTGAAGTCGCTGCGCGAGGAGCGTCGTCAGACCTATTCGATCTTCCTGCCGATCCACCCGGAAACGGGTCGCGTGCTGTATGTCCCGATGAAAAACGTCGATGCGGCAAAGGGCGAGATCACCTTTGACGATGAGACCGGACGCGAATGGACGCTGCCGATCACCGGCGGCAACGTAAAGTTGCAGTGGAAGCCGGACTTTGGCGCACGCTGGGCGGCACTGGGTGTCGATTTCGAGATGTACGGCAAGGACCATTCGACCAATACGCCGATTTATGACGGCATCTGCCGGGCGCTGGGGGCAAAGGCGCCCGAGCATTTCACCTATGAGCTGTTCCTTGACGACAAGGGGCAGAAGATTTCCAAGTCGTCGGGCAACGGCATTTCGATCGATGAGTGGCTGACCTATGCCTCGACCGAGTCTCTGTCCTATTTCATGTTCCAAAAGCCCAAGACGGCAAAGCGGATGTATTTCGATGTCATTCCCAAGGCGATGGACGAATACCACCAGCAGCTGCGCGCCTACGCGACGCAGGATCTAAAGGCGCAATTGTCGAACCCGGTCTGGCACATTCACGGCGGCGATGTGCCGGAATCGAAGATGGTTGTGCCGTTCTCGATGTTGCTGAACCTTGCCAGCGCGGCAGGGGCCCACGACAAGGACACGCTGTGGGGCTTTATCCGCCGCTACGCGCCCGACGCCACGGCACAGACCCATCCGGATCTGGATGCGGCGGCAGGATATGCGGTGAAGTATTGCGAAGACTTCGTTCTGCCGAACAAGACCTTCCGCGCACCGGATGACAAAGAGCGCGCCGCGATGACAGATCTGGCCGCGCAGTTGAAGGCGCATGATGGCGCGACGGATGACGAAACGCTGCAATCCATGGTCTTTGCCGTCGGCAAGGCGCATGAGTTCGAGAACCTGCGCGATTGGTTCAAGGCGCTCTACGAGGTGCTGTTGGGTCAGAGCCAGGGACCGAGATTTGGCGGTTTCATCGCGCTCTACGGTGTCGATGAAACCGTGGCGCTGATCGAAAAAGGGCTGGCGGGTAAACTGGGCTGACAAGCCCGGTCGATTTGGGCATCGCCGCTTCGTGATTGTGACAGTTGCGCCTCGCGGCCTACCTCTGGGAAAGCCGCGAGGAGGATACCATGCGTAAAATATTGATCGGGCTGGCCATGGCGGCCGCCCTTGCCGGGGCGGTCCGGGCGCAGGACGCCCTGACGCCCAACCCGCAGATCCAAGGCATTATTCAGGGTCAGATCGACGCCTTTCAAAGCGATGATTTCGTGACGGCCTTTGGCTTTGCCAGTCCGGGCATTCGGGGAACCTTTCGCACGCCAGAGAATTTTGGCGCGATGGTGCAGCAAGGCTATCCGATGGTCTGGCGTCCGCAGGATGTGCGCTTTGGTCCTCTGCGCGAGATCGACGGCGGCCTGTGGCAACAGGTGCTGATTCAGGACACCGGCGGCCAAAGCTATATCGTGGAATACCGTATGGAGCAGGTGGATGGCGCGTGGCGGATATCCGGGGTCCAGGTGATCCCGGCGCCGGGCCTGTCAACCTGACGGTGCGGGACGGGAGCGGCGCTCGCGCGCGCTGCGCGCATTGCCCCGCCCACCGTCCCCGGCCGAAAGAGACCGTTTCGTGAGATCTAGAAGTCGGTCCAGACACCGAACTTGAGCCCCATAAACGTGTCACCCGTCAGCCCCCATGTAACCCCGGTTTCAAGTTTCACCGGCCCCCGCAGAGGCAGCACGAGCGATGGCGCCACGCGGACAAAGGGATCGCGCCCATCGGGCTGGCCGGTCTGAACCTGAAGGATCAGCTTGCGGTCCTTGGACAGGTTGCGCCCCCATGTCATGTCCAGCTTGAGATCGGTACGGCCCGTGTCGACATAGCTTTCGGCGACGCTGTCGATCGACAACCAGCCGGTCTTGAGGCCCCAGCCAAGCGATAGACCGGGACGCAACACGCGCTTGCCCGAAATGATGCCCAAACCAAACTGTGCAGAGATCTGCGGACCCTTTTCGGCCTGCCGCACAGGCCATTGGAAAAACAGGACCGACTTGCCGCTGCCAGACACCGAATGGCCGATATCCGCGCCAACGGTCAGCCGGTCGGTCAACCCGTATTCCATGTAGAGGGTCGAATAGTCGTCCGTCGGGTCCATTGATGTCCATGTGCCCATGTCCTGCGGCCAGCCCAGCCGGATGGACAAGCTGGCAAAACCGTCGCCCTGCTTGCGCGGCCACGCCCCGGCTTGCGCCGAAGAGGCGACAAGGCAGCTGATCACGGAACAGGCAAAGAGACGGACGACTGGGGACATCTGTGCTGCGCGGCCGCGCCTCCGTTAAGGCATTGTTTACCAAGGTAGGGGCGGATTGGTTAACGAGAGGTGAATCAATCCGCCGGAGGGACTGGATTCCCCGCGCGCTGGGGTGCAAGGTCCGTTGAGGTGGTGTGCGGGGGATGTCATGGCTGGACGGGTGATCACGGTTGCGCAGCAAAAGGGCGGCAGCGGCAAGACGACGCTGGCGGCGCATCTGGCGCTGGGTTTTCACGGTCAGGGCAAACGTGTCGCGGTGGTGGATCTTGACCCGCAGGGCAGTCTTGGCCGGTGGTTCATGACCCGGATCGAAAATGCGCCAGAGACCTGCGAGGGGCTGGAATTTGCGACCTCCTCTGCCTGGGGCATTTCCTACGAGGTGCGCAAGCTATCGGCCTCCAACGACATTGTCATCATCGACACCCCGCCCAAGGCGGACAGTGATCTGCGCCCGGCGCTGCGCGTGGCGGATCTGGTGGTGGTGCCGGTGGCGGTCAGCCATGTGGATCTGTGGGCGACCGAAGGCGTGCTGGATCTGGCCGCGCGGGAAAACTGTGCCACGCTGCTGGTGATGAACCGGACCCGCGTGGGTACGCGTCTGAACGCGGAAGTGGCAGAGGCAGCATCACGTCTTGGGGCAGAGGTGGCGCGGGCCAGCCTAGGCAACCGCGTCGGCTATGCCGAGGCGCTGGGGCAGGGGCGCGGTGCGCATGAGGGCGGCAAATCACCCGCCCGGGATGAAATCGCGGCGCTGTTGCAGGAGGTGGCGGAGCGGCTTGGGACCGGGTAAAGGGGCGCCAAGGAGACGCCCGATGACCGATCTTGACGCACTTTCCCAGTTGATCCGCTCCGACGCTCAGGCGCGGGGGCAGACGATTTCCCGCCTTGGCTATTTCTGCGCGCCCTTCCGCCCGGCCAGCGGTCCGCTGTCGGACAAGGTGATCAAAGTCTATCGCGGCTTGCGTGACGTTGCGGCGCTGGAAAGACTGAATCAGTGCCACGACGATTACGTCGACGCGCTGCTGGCGGGCGGCGTTCCCATGCCGCAGACCGAGTTTCATCTGCTCGACCTGGACGGGACCAAGGTGCCGGTGATCGTACAAGAGGCGCTGCCTATGGACAGCCTGATGCGCCCCATGATGCAAGACGCGCCGGTGTCCACCACGCTGGAGATGATGGAGGCGGCAGGGCAGGTCATCGCCCGCTTTTGGCATTGGGCAGCAGCGCAGGAGGGCCGGATCGGCTTTCACCCCTCGATTCGCAACTTTGGGATCATTGACGGCAGTGCGGTGTTTTTCGACACGTTTCCGCCGCTGATCCACTACAGCCGCGAAGAAATGGGCAGGATGCTGCTGACCTTTTCGGACAAACGCCTGATGCGCGTGATCGGACCGCTGATGCAGACACGCGTGACGGGTATTCAGGACGAATGGTATTCGCCAGCAGAGACGCTGGTGGGACTGGTCGGCTCGGCCTGCCGGTTGCGCCCGGATCATGCGGCGGCCTACCTTGATTGGGGCCGGGATTTCGTTGGCCGTGAGATGACGCCCTGGGCCGATGAGGCGTTGGCGGGGCTGAACGCGCCGCCCAAACTGCCGGGCTACTGGACCGGGTTTCGCAAGCTGCTGGGCCTGCAGGGTGAACCGAACGTCTGATGGGGTGATGTGACAGACCCCCACTTCGCGGTACATGCCAGAAATGGCGCGCAATAGATGTCATTCGGCTGGGTCGCGCGGTTGGGATGCTCCGCAGCGGGTCTTTCTTCAGAGAAGTAATCACGGCATTCTCCCAATTTCTTCTGGCCAAAAATATCCCGGGGGAGGCGACCAAAGGGAGACGGGGGCAGCGCCCCCAACCATCGGATCGGCCCTGACGCAGAACCTTCTGCCAGCCCCTTTTCCT
The DNA here is from genome assembly GCF_900188425.1 of Antarctobacter heliothermus. Taxonomy (GTDB): domain Bacteria; phylum Pseudomonadota; class Alphaproteobacteria; order Rhodobacterales; family Rhodobacteraceae; genus Antarctobacter; species Antarctobacter heliothermus. Next base: position 40,282 of record NZ_FZON01000027.1, on the reverse strand, counting down.
GTTCCTGGCACTGTCCAGCCGACCGAATAATCGAATGGCCTCGGCAAAGAAAGTCGTTGTGCCCAGCCGTGACGGCTTGGCCTTTTGCGCGTGGGGAATTACGCCATGGACATGCCAAGCAAGACACCGGATTTCTTTGACACTGGCGCGCTGGTGGGCGTGCTGACCACGCAGCCGCTGGACCGGGTGCTGGATTATCGCGCGCCTGAGGGCGGGTGCTGGCTGGGGGCCTACGTCGAGGTGCCGCTGGGGCCGCGCAAGGTGCTGGGCGTTGTCTGGGGGCCTGGGCGCGGCGATTTCGACCTGTCAAAGATTCGCGCCGTGAACCGGGTGCTGGATGTCGCCCCGATGCGCGAAGAGATGCGGTTGTTCATCGAAAAGTCCGCCGCCTACACCCTGACCCCTTTGACGGCGATGCTGCGGTTGGCGACGCGGGCGCCGGGGCTGGGCGATCCGCCGTCGATGCGCAAGGTCTACCGACTGGGCGATGGAGAGCCGCCGCGCATGACCGACGCGCGTACCCGCGTTTTGGATGCGGCGCGTGAGATGGGCGGCATGTCACTGACGTTGAAGGAGCTGGCAGAGGCGGCCGGGGTGACGCCGTCGGTGGTTAAGGGGCTGGTCAAAAGCGGCGCGATCCTTGAGGAGGACACACCGCGCGACACGGCCTTTCCCCGTTTGGACGCGGAGTATGGCGGCAAGGAACTGACAGAGGATCAGGCTGCCGCGGCAGAGGTCTTGCGCGCCGGTCAGCGGGCCGGCCGCTATGAGACCGTGTTGCTGAAAGGCGTGACCGGGTCGGGCAAGACCGAGGTCTACCTGGAGGCGGTGGCAGAGGCACTGCGGCAGGGGCGGCAGGCGCTGGTCCTGCTGCCGGAGATTGCCCTGTCGGCAGAGTTCCTGACACGGGTCGAGGCGCGTTTTGGCGCGCGCCCGGCCGAATGGCACTCTGGCGTGACGATGACCGAACGGCGGCGGGTTTGGCGTATGGTCGGTGAGGGCAAGGCACAGGTGGTGGTCGGTGCCCGGTCCGCGCTGTTCCTGCCGTTCCAGAACCTTGGCGTAATCGTCGTCGATGAGGAACATGACACGTCCTACAAGCAAGAGGATGGCGTACTGTACAACGCCCGCGACATGGCGGTGTTGCGGGCGTCCATTCTGGGCGCGCAGGTGGTGCTGGCCTCGGCCACGCCCGCGCTGGAAAGCTGGGCCAATGCGGATGCGGGCAAGTACAAGCGGCTGGTGCTGACCTCGCGCTTTGGTCCGGCGGTGATGCCTCAGATGCGGGCGATTGACATGCGGGCGGAGGATCTGCCCTCGGGGACGTGGATTTCGCCGACCTTGCAGGCGGCGGTTCGGGCGCGGATGGAAAAGGGCGAACAGGCGCTGCTGTTCCTGAACCGGCGTGGCTATGCGCCGGTGACCCTGTGCCGGGCGTGTGGCGAACAGATAGCCTGTGATCATTGCGATGCGCGCATGGTAGAGCATCGCTTTCTCAAACGGCTGATCTGTCATCAGTGTGGTGAAAGCAAACCCGTGCCGGAGATCTGCCCATCCTGTCAGGTCGAGGGCAAGCTCGCCGCTGTGGGGCCAGGGGTGGAGCGGTTGGCCGAAGAGGCGGCGGCAAAGTTTCCCGACACGCGGATAGCTGTGCTGTCTTCGGACCTGTTCGGGACGGCGCGTGAGCTGAAGGCGCAGATCGAGACGATTGCGGCGGGCGGGGCGGATATCATCATCGGCACGCAGCTGGTGGCCAAGGGGCACAACTTTCCCCACCTGACGCTGGTAGGCGTGATCGATTCGGACCTGGGCCTGCAAGGGTCGGACCTGCGCGCAGCCGAGCGGACCTTTCAATTGATGCGGCAGGTGGCGGGGCGTGCGGGGCGGGCGGAAAAGCCGGGGCAGGCGCTGTTGCAGACCTTTCAGCCCGAGCATCCGGTGATCCGGGCCATTCTGGCGGGCGATGAAGAGGCGTTCTGGAAGGCCGAGGCAGATGAGCGGCGTCTGGCCGGGATGCCGCCCTATGGGCGGCTGGCGGGCATCATTCTGTCGGGTGGGGACGTGGCAAAGGTGTTTGATCTGGGCAATTATCTGGCCCGAAACGATGCCGCCCTGAGGCGGGTCGATGCGGTTGTCTGGGGGCCTGCGCCCGCGCCCATCGCAAGGGTGAGGGGGCGGCATCGGGTGCGGCTGCTGGTGAAGGCGCCCAAGGGCGTGGCCTTGCAAGGGGCGCTGGCGGACTGGGTCGGTCAGGTCAAGCTGACCGGCGATTTGCGCATGGCGATCGATATTGATCCGCAGAGTTTTTTCTGAGGCAAATGAAAAGCTGTCCACGCGTGGACAGGATGGGTGACGTCGCGTCTTCAGTGGGTTGCAGAGACGGTTTTACCTTTGGTTTACCCTTGGCTCGAAAACGCGGGCGCGCATTTGGGGGGAGTCGGGGTGAGAAACCCCTGCTCGCCACACAGGTATCGCGCTTTCTCGGGGAACCTGAGTTTGCCTGAATCCTTGGGACGTGTCGCAGGTGAGGGTGCGCCCCCAAGTCTGTCCAAGCCCGGGACCAGCAGGTTCCCCGGCGTCGTGGCCGCGCGTCCCGGAAATCGCGCGACCAAAGCGCCACAACGAAGGGAGTTTTCAGGGGTCGCCTTGTTTGTCCCTCTGGCCGCCTCTACATCGCCAGCCATGAGACGTTGGATCCCCTTTCTGAAATCCTCTCCACGGGTGTCGGTTGTGCGCTTGCAAGGCGCCATCGGCGTGCCGGGACGGTCCAGCATCAGCGACCGTTCGGTCGCGGGTATGCTGGAAAAGGCCTTTCGGTCCAAACCGGACGCCGTCGCGCTGGAGATCAACTCGCCCGGCGGGTCGCCGGTGCAAAGCTCTTTGATCGGCGCGCGCATCCGGCGGCTGGCGGATGAGCACGAGGTGCCGGTGATTGCCTTTGTCGAGGACGTGGCGGCCTCTGGCGGCTATTGGATCGCAAGTGCGGCAGATGAGATCATCGCCGACCCCAGTTCGATCCTTGGGTCCATCGGGGTGATTTCATCGGGCTTTGGCGCGTCCGAGTTCCTGCAACGGCAGGGGATTGAACGCCGCGTGCACACCGCTGGCAAATCCAAGAGCATGCTGGACCCGTTCCGCCCCGAAAAGCCTGAGGACGTTGCCCGCCTGACCCGGCTGCTGGAACAGTTGCACGGCACGTTTATTGCCCAGATCCGGGACCGGCGCGGCGACAAGCTGACCGAAAATCCGGAACTGTTCACCGGCGAGGTCTGGATTGGGCAATCGGCGGTGGATGAGGGGCTGGCCGATGGCATCGGACACCTGGTGCCCGCCATGAAGGCGCGTTTTGGTGACAAGGTGCGTTTCAAACGCTTTGAACAGCGCAAGCCGCTGCTGCCGCGTCTGGGCGCGCAGGTGGTGCAGGGCACGCTGGGCGAGATCGAGGAACGCGCGGACTACGCGCGGTTTGGTCTGTCTTGATCGTCAAGATTGTCGCCCTTTTCCTGGCATTCATTGCCATTTTGGGATTCTTCGGCAAGTTGCGCGTGCCGGGGGCACGTCAGCTGGGCCAGTTGCGCGACCGCGCGCGGCTGGGATCAAAGAAATGTCCGCACTGTGGCCGGTACAAGATCGGCAAGGGCCCCTGCGACTGCCGAAAGGGGAAGACCTGAGATGGTTTACGGCTACGCGGCTCTTGGCCTGGTCATCCTGTTGCTGGCCGGTGATGCGCTTGTCAAAGGGGCGGTGAACGTCTCTTTGCGCATGGGGATTCCGGCGCTGATCGTCAGCCTGACCATTGTCGCCTTTGGCACCTCGGCACCCGAATTGCTGATTTCCATCAAGGCGGCGCTGGAAAATGCGCCGGGCATTGCGCTGGGCAACGTGGTGGGGTCGAACACCGCCAATGTGCTGCTGGTGCTGGGTGTGCCCGGCCTGATCACGATCATGCACACCAGCCAATGTGATACCCGGTCCAGCTATGTGCAGATGATGGGCGCGACGCTGGTCTTTATCGCGCTGGCGTTCCGGGGCGTGTTTGACATGACGGCGGGCATCGGCCTGCTGGTCTTGCTGGTGGTCATTCTTGGCGGTCAGGTCCGTGATGCGCTGCGTCACCGGGCGAGTGGCGTTGCGGACGCCGACCTTGAAGAGCCCGAGGGCGCGGACCCGGACATGCCGTGGTGGAAGATCGGGTTGTTTCTGGCGCTGGGCCTGATCGGCCTGCCGCTGGGCGCGGATCTGCTGGTCGACAGCGCCGAGGAAATCGCCCGTATGTATGGCGTGCCGGATGCGGTGATCGGCCTGACGCTGGTTGCGCTGGGCACATCGCTGCCGGAACTGGCGACAACGGTGATGGCGGCGATCCGCAGGCAGGCGGATGTGGCCATCGGCAACGTGATCGGGTCGAACCTGTTCAACCTGCTGGCCATCATCGGGGTCGCCTCGCTGATCGCGCCGATAGAGGTCAGCCCGGGGTTCTTGCAGTTTGACCTGTGGGTCATGCTGGGGGCCTCTGCCTTGCTGATGCCGTTTGTCTTTTTCGGCCGCGACATTGGCCGCGTCTGGGGCGTGCTCTTGTCGGGGCTTTATGTGAGCTATGTCGTCATCGTATTGACCTGACGGAGGAGCACATGAGCGGAGTGGCGGGACGCGCACTGGTGACAGGGGCGGGGCGGCGTTTGGGCCGCGCCATGGCAGAGACGCTGGCAGCGCAGGGCTACGCGGTGGCGGTGCATTACGCGGGATCGCAGCAGGCGGCGCAGGAGGTCGTTTCGGGCATCGTCGCGCGCGGCGGGCAGGCGGTGGCCTTGCAGGCGGATCTGCTGGTCGAGGACGAGGCGCAGGCATTGGTGGGGCGCGCGGCGCAGGCGCTGGGCGGGCCGCTGACGGTGCTGGTCAACAATGCCTCGATCTTTGAACACGATGACATCACCAGCGCCACGCGCGACAGTTGGGACCGGCATTTTGAGAGCAACCTGCGCGCGCCTTTTGTGCTGACGCAGGCCTTTGCGGCGCAGGTGCCGGAACCGGTGATGGATGCGCGTGCAGAGCCGGTGGCGCAGGGGCTGGTGGTCAACATGATTGACCAGCGGGTGCGCAAGCTGACGCCCGAGTTCATGAGCTACACTCTGGCGAAATCGGCGCTGTGGACGCTGACCCAGACTGCGGCGCAGGCGTTGGCCCCAAAGGTGCGGGTGAACGCGATCGGACCGGGGCCGACGTTGCAGGGCGGGCGGCAGGATGCCGAATCGTTTGCACGCCAGCGCGCGGCCACGGTGTCGGGACGGGGCGTCAACCCTGAGGATATCACCGATGCGTTGGAGTTCTTCCTGAAGGCGAAAGCGGTGACCGGGCAGCTGTTCTGCATCGACGGGGGGCAGCACCTGGCCTGGCAGACACCGGATGTAACGGGTGTCGAGTGACCTGCCGTCGGGGAAGTTTTGCACTGGTCACAAACCCTTAACAAAAGCGTTACGAAAAGATGAAGATTCTCAATAGCTTGTAAGGTGGCTGGTTTTATTTTCAATAAAATCAATGGCTTGAATTATTGCCTAAAATTTGTGCAGCGCCGCGAAGTGGGCCTGAAACAAGGAGAATTTCGACATGCCCGGAAATTGCCCGCAGGTTTATCCACAGTTTCGGTGGATGCAATAACACTTGAACCGGGCTAAGCCGCGTTGCAGCAAAGGCAAGGAATCGCGCATCGGTCTGCAGGGGCGTATGGCTGCCGGTCGGGACTTGGCAAGGGAGGGATTCCACCGTGGCAAACGGGCACGACATCATTCAGGGCTATCTGAATTCGCTGGACAGTTCGCCCGGCGTTTACCGGATGCTGGATGACCAGAGCCGCGTTCTGTACGTCGGCAAGGCGCGCAACCTGAAGGCGCGGGTGTCGAGCTATGCGCGGCCCACCGGGCATTCGCGCCGCATCGAACGGATGATCTCTGACACCGCGTCGATGATGTTCCTGACCACCCGGACAGAGACCGAGGCGCTGCTGCTGGAGCAGAACCTGATCAAGCAGTTGAAGCCCAAGTTCAACGTGCTGCTGCGTGACGACAAGTCCTTTCCCAACATCGTTGTGACCGATCATGACTACCCGATGATCAAGAAGCATCGCGGCGCGAAAAAGGAGAAGGGCGATTACTACGGCCCCTTTGCCAGCGCGGGGGCGGTCAACCGGGTGCTGAACCAGTTGCAGAAGGCGTTTTTGCTGCGCAACTGCTCGGATTCCATGTTCGACACCCGCACGCGGCCCTGTCTGCAACACCAGATCAAACGCTGTAGCGCGCCCTGTGTCGGCAAGATCAGCCCCGAAGAGTATGGCGCAAGCGTTAGGGATGCGCAGCGGTTCCTGTCGGGGCGCTCGACCCAGATCCAGGCGCAGTTGAAGTTACAGATGGCCGAAGCATCCGAGGCGATGGAGTTTGAGCGTGCGGCGGCCTTGCGCGATCGTATCCGGGCGTTGACGCAGGTGCAGACGGCGCAGGGGATCAACCCGCAGACCACCGCCGAGGCGGATGTGATCGCGCTGCACATGGAGGGCGGACAGGCCTGTGTACAGGTGTTTTTCATCCGTGCGAACCAGAACTGGGGCAATCAGGATTTCTACCCCCGCGTCGGCGAGGACGTGAGCCATGCGGAGGCCATGGAGGCCTTTCTGGGCCAGTTCTACGACCAGAAGGAACCGGCGCGTCTGCTGCTGCTGAGCCACGGGATCGAGGACGCGGACCTGATGTGTGAGGCGCTGTCGGACAAGGCGGGCCGCAAGGTCGAGATCACCGTGCCGCAGCGGGGCGAAAAGGCGGAACTGATCGACGGAGCGCTGCGCAACGCCAAGGAGAGCCTTGGCCGCAAGATGTCGGAAAGCGCGGCGCAGACCAAACTGTTGAAGGGGCTGGCCGAGGCGTTTGACCTGGACGCGCCGCCCGCGCGGGTCGAGGTCTATGACAACAGCCACATCCAGGGCACCAACGCGGTGGGCGGGATGATCGTGGCCGGGCCGGACGGGTTCATGAAGAACCAGTACCGCAAGTTCAACATCAAGGGTGCGGACCTGGTGCCCGGCGATGACTTTGGCATGATGAAGGAGGTCCTGCATAGGCGTCTGACGCGGTTGCAGAAGGACGATCCGGACCGGGACAAGGGGCTGTGGCCTGACCTGATGCTGATCGACGGCGGCGCGGGGCAGGTGTCGGCGGTGGCCGAGATCATGGCGGAACACGGCGTGGACGATCTGCCGTTTGTCGGGGTCGCCAAGGGTATCGACCGCGACGCGGGCAAGGAGGAATTTCACCGTGTCGGGCAGCGGCCCTTTGCGCTGCGGCACAACGATCCGGTGCTATATTTCGTCCAACGCCTGCGCGACGAGGCGCACCGCTTTGCCATTGGCACCCACCGGGCGAAGCGGGCGAAATCGCAGATGGCCAACCCGCTGGACGAGGTGCCCGGTGTTGGCGCGGCCCGCAGGCGCGCGCTGATGGCGCATTTCGGCTCTGCCAAGGCGGTGAGCCGCGCCAACCTGGCCGATCTGAAGGCGGTGGAGGGGGTCAGCGCGGCACTGGCGGAGCGGGTCTACGCCTATTTCCACGAAAAGGGGTGAGGGGGCGTGATCCGGCTGGCCCGCCGTTGGCAGGGCTGGTTGAGCCTGCGGGACAAGCCCGCAGGCGGTGAGGGGCGCTGCCCCTCTTGGCCGATGGCCAATTCACCCCGGGATATTTTTGGCCAGAAGAAGCGTGGGGCGGTTTGGCGTTTGGGACGGATGTCTGGTTCGGATGTCTGGTGTCTGGGTGTCAGGGCAGGAGGGTCTGCAGGGTTTCGCGGAGAGCGGGGGGGAGCGGCGTGGGACGGCCGTCTGTGTCGGTCAGGACCTGGGTGAAGAACCCTTCGGTGCAGGCGGTGCTGTCGTCGTTGCGGAACAGGCCGACCTCTGTGCGCATGGAGGAGGTGCCGAGGTGGCCAAGGCGCAGGCCTGCGTGGATCAGGTCGGGGAAGCCCGCCTCTGCATGGTAGCGGCAGCCGGTTTCCACCACGAGCAGGCGCATGGCCTGCGGTCCGCGGATCGCGATGCCGTTGTCCATCTGCCACAGGCTGATCGCCGTGTCGAACAGCGACAGGTAGGTGGCGTTGTTCATGTGGCCGTATTCGTCGTTGTCCATCCAGCGGGTCGGCAGGGTGCGGAAGGCGCGGTATTGGCTGCGGGTGCCGGGGGGCGTTCGGGTCATGGGGCGGGGCCTATTGTGATCTCAGGACGCGGAAGGCGGCGGAGGCACCCCAGCCAGCCGCGATGGCGATGAACAGTGACATCAGGCCGTAGACCAGGGGCTGTTGACGCGAGAGCACGAAGAGCCAGCGTTCCAGGCCGACTTTGCGCACCTCGATTTCGGTCTCGTAGGAGGCGACGACGGTGCCGCCCCGTGTGAGGAAGATGCGCGTCGGGTAGGTGCCTTCGGTCAGGTTGGCGGGCATCGAGACGGCGGTGTTGAAGAGGGTTTCCTCGCGCACGGTCACGGTGTTTTCGAGCAGTTGGTAGGTGCCGTCACGGCTGCGGATGCGGATCACCGCCTCTGTGAAGCTTTGCGCATCGGGGACGTCCATCGGGGCCCCGACAGAGCGGATGGCGCGCGGGATCGAGATCCGGTGGCGCAGGTCCTCTGTGTCCGAGATCACCGCGTCCCAGGGGGCCGAGGTGGCGATGGCGTAGAAGCTGGGCGCGGAGTCCACCTCGACCGCATGGGCGTTGACCCAGATGCCGAACCGGCGCGCCTGTCGCCAGACGTTGAGGGGCTTGTGCGGGCCGGCGACCGCGACAATCACCTGAAGCGGGTCGCCGGTGATCGGGGTGTCCCGTTTGACCGCGCCGAAGATCAGGATGTCGGAGCCGTCGAAATCGGTGGAGATCTGGACGATGTCCTTGCTCAGGCCCAGCACGACTTCCTCTGCGCGGGCGGGCAGCGCGAGGAGCAGGAGGAGGATCAGCCAGCGGGTCATGAGCCGGGAACCTCGGCGATGACATAGAGTTCGGACGGGGTCAGCAGCAGATCGAGCGCCAGCTTGCCACAGACCAGTAGGACAAGACCGGCCAGCAGGATGCGCAATTGTTCGGCCCGCAGCCGCATGCCGATGGTGGTGCCGACCTGCGCGCCCACGACGCCGCCGACCAGCAGCAGCACCGCCAGCATGACGTCGACGGTATAGTTGGTCGTGGCATGCAGCAGCGTGGTGAAGGCGGTGACAAAGATGATCTGGAACAGAGAGGTGCCGATGACGACCTTGGTCGGCATGTTCAGCAGGTAGATCATGGCGGGCACCATGATAAAGCCACCGCCGACGCCCATGACGGCGGCGAGCACCCCCACGGCGAGGCCTACCACCAGCGGCGGGATGACGGAGATATACAGTCCCGAGGTGCGGAACCGGATCTTGAACGGCAGCGCGTGGATCCAGTTGTGTTTCTTGCGCTTGGGCGGTGTGCCGCGGCGGGATTTGCGCAGGGCATTCAGGCTTTCGACAAACATCAGCGCGCCGATGATGCCGAGGAACACGACGTAGCACAGGTTGATCAGCAGATCGACCTGGCCCAGCGATTTCAGGTAGTTGAACAGTACGACGCCAATCGCCGCGCCGACAAGGCCGCCAATCAGCAGGACCGTGCCCATTCGGAGGTCCACCGTCTTGCGTTTGAGGTGTGCCATCAGGCCGGACACCGATGCGGCGACGATCTGGTTTGCCCCGGTGGCGACGGCCACAGCAGGCGGCACGCCGATGAAAAACAGCAGCGGAGTCATCAGAAATCCGCCGCCCACGCCGAACATTCCCGACAATATCCCGACCAGCCCCCCGAGGCCGAGGAGGAGGAAAACGTTCACTGAGACTTCGGCGATGGGAAGGTAGACCTGCATGAGCCAAGCTAGCCCCATGCGCGGGGAGGTTGCAAGTGCAGCATTGCGCCAGTGGCGCCGTGGTCAATGCGCGGGAGAGCGGGAATCGCCGTGGCGATTACCGCTCTTTGACGTAGGGTTCGCCGCCGGCGCGGGGCGGGATCGCCTTGCCCACGAACCCGGCGAGGATGACCACGGTCAGAATGTAGGGCAGTGCGTCCATGACCTGTACCGGCACGACAAAGGCACCAAGGTCAATGTTCTGGAACCGCAGCGCCACGGCCTGCAGGAACCCGAAGAGCAGGCAGGCCCCCAGCGCGTACCAAGGCCGCCATTTGGCAAAGATCAGCGCGGCAAGCGCGATGTACCCCCGTCCGGCGGTCATTTCGCGCACAAAGCCTGCTTGCAGGCCAGTGGCGAGATAAGCCCCCGCCAGACCGCACAGCACACCCGCGATGGCGATGGAGGCAAAGCGCAGCCCGACGACAGAGACCCCGGCGGTATCCACCGCCTCTGGCGCCTCACCGACCGCGCGCAGGCGCAGGCCGAACCGGGTGCGGAACATGACCCACCACGTCAGAGGCACCAGCAGGAACGCGACATAGACAAGGATCGAGTGGCCCGAGATCAGATCGGCATAGATCGGCCCGAGAACCGGCACGGGGCGCAGGCTGTCGGCGAATGGCAGGGTCAGTTCACTGAACCGCGCGCCACCAACCAGGGACGGCGTGCGCCCGCCCTGGGAAAACCACGTCTGGGCGATCAGCACGGTCAGCCCGGAGGCGAGGAAATTCAGCGCCACGCCGGAAATGATCTGGTTGCCGCGAAAGGTGATCGAGGCCAGTCCGTGAATGGCCGACAGCGCCATGGACGAGACGACGCCCGCCAGCAGGCCCAGCCAGACCGACCCGGTCATGAAGGCCACGGCGGCGGAAAAGAACGCGGCGATCAGCATCTTGCCCTCTAGCCCGATGTCGACAATGCCAGAGCGTTCCGAAAACAACCCCGCAAGGCAGGCCAGCAACAGGGGCGTGGACAGGCGGATGGTGCTGTCGAGCACCTGGATGACCGTGTTGAAATCCATCACACGTCTCCCTTGCGGAAGGAAAGAAAGATCTTTTCCAGCGGCATTCGGATCATGTTGTCCAGCGCGCCGGTGAACAGGATCACCAGTGCCTGAATGACCGTCACCAGCTCACGCGGGATCGAGGTCCAGAAGGCAAGCTCTGCCCCGCCCTGATAGAGAAAGCCGAACAACAGCGCGGCAAGGAATACGCCGACCGGATGGGACCGGCCCATGAGGGCCACGGCGATGCCGAGGAAACCCGCCCCTTCGGCGGCGTTGAGCACCAGGCGCTCTGCCTCACCCATGGTGGTGTTCAGCGCCATCATGCCCGCCAGACCGCCCGAGATCAGCATGGTGATGACGGTGATCTTGACCGGCGAGATACCGGCGTATTTCGCCGCCGTCTCTGAATTGCCAAAGGCGCGGATTTCATAGCCCAGCCGGGTGCGCCAGATCAGCAGCCAGACCAGAATGCAGGCGAGGACGGCGACGAAAAAGGACACATTCGCAGGAGAGCCGCGAAACAGAACCGTCTCCGAGGTCGAGAACATCTGCTGGAACGTCGGCAAAAAGGTCTCTTCGGGGAAGCGGCCCGAGGCGGGCTCCATCGACCCCTGCGGTTTCAGGACGTTGACCAGAACATAGTTCAGCACCGCCGAGGCGATGAAATTGAACATGATCGTGGTGATCACGATATGGCTGCCGCGTTTGGCCTGCAGGTAGCCCGGGATCAGCGCCCATGCCGCGCCAAAGATCGCCGATGAGGCGGTGGCCCCGATCAGAGCAATGCTCCAGTGTGGCCATGGGACATAGAGACAGGCCAGCGCCACGCCAAGACCGCCGATCAGGGCCTGCCCCTCGCCGCCGATGTTGAACATCTTGGCCTGAAAGGCGACCGCGACCGCCAGCCCGGTAAAGGTGAAGTTGGTGGCATAGTACAGCGTATAGCCCCAGCCAGAGGACTTCATCAGCGCGCCGTCGACCATCAACTGAAAGGCCGTGACCGGGTTCTCGCCGATGGCAAGGATCACAAGGGCCGAGATCGCGGCGGCCAGCAGCACCGAAATCACAGGAACAAGGACCGCGTCGGCCCAGGCTGGCATCTTATCCATGCGGCGACTCCATCCGGATCAGGGGGGCAGGCAGGCGCGTGTGCAGGAGATCAGCCATTTTTTTTCGCGGCCTCCTCACGCCGTTTCTTTGCTTCGAGTTGTTCGTTCACCACCTCGATCAGTGGTTTGTCCTTGTCGGGCATCTCTGTCACGCCCGCCATGAGCAGGCCCAGTTCGGTCTGGTTGGTCTCGGACGGCAGCCGTTCGCCCATGATCTCACCGTCGAACATCACCGCGATGCGGTCCGACAGGGACAGGATTTCGTCCAGTTCGACCGACACCAGCAGGATGGCCTTGCCCTTGTCACGCAGGGCGACGATCTGTTGGTGAATAAATTCGATCGCGCCGATGTCGACGCCGCGCGTGGGCTGGCCGACCAGCAGGATTTCAGGGTTGCGTTCGATCTCGCGGGCGAGGACCAGTTTTTGCTGGTTGCCGCCCGAAAAGTTACGCGCGGCGAGGTTTGCATTTGGCGGACGGACGTCGAACCGCATCATCTTTTGCGCGGCCTCTTCCTTGATCGCGGCGTTGTTCATCAGCGGGCCGGATTGGTAGGCCGCGTCGTTGTGATAGCCAAAGATCAGGTTTTCCCAAGCGGCGAACGGCAGGATCAGCGCCTCGTGGTGGCGGTCCTCGGGGACATGGGCGATGCCGCGCGCGCGGCGGCTTTTCCCGTCCGAATAATTGCCGGTCAGGTCGATGTCCTGCCCGTTGACGCGCACCGTCCCGGTGGCGTCGGCATAGCCGCCCAGCACATGCAGCAGATGCGTCTGGCCGTTGCCGGAAACGCCCGCCAGTCCCAGGATTTCACCCGCGCGCACGGTAAACGAGATGCCTTTGAGCCGCTCAACCCCGGCCTCATCGACATGGCGCAGGTTTTCAACCTCCAGCACGGGTTTGCCGTGTTTGGCGGGGGTCTTGTCGACGCGTAGCAGCACCTTGCGGCCCACCATCAGCTCTGCCAGCTGTTCGGGGCTGGTTTCTGATGTCTTGACCGTGGCCGTCATCTCACCCCGGCGCATGACCGACACGGTGTCGGTGATTTCCATGATCTCACGCAGCTTGTGCGTGATCAGGATGATCGTCTTGCCCTCTCGTTTCAGCCCTTCGAGGATGCGGAACAGGTGGTCGGCCTCGGCGGGGGTCAGCACGCCGGTCGGCTCATCCAGGATCAGGATTTCCGCCTCGCGGTAGAGCGCCTTGAGGATTTCGACCCGTTGCTGGTGGCCGACGGACAGATCCTCGATCAGCGCGTCGGGATCGACCTGCAGTTCGTATTCTTCGGCCAGATGCTTGAGCACGCCGCGCGCCTTGGCCAGCGAGGTTTGCAGCAGGGCACCGTCCTCGACGCCCAGAATGACGTTTTCGAGGACGGAAAAATTCTGAACCAGCTTGAAGTGCTGAAAGACCATGCCGATGCCGGCGCTGATCGCGGCCTGGCTGTCGGGGATCGCGGTCTTTTTGCCGTTGATGAAAATATCCCCTTTGTCGGCTTTGTAATAGCCGTAGAGGATCGACATCAGGGTCGATTTGCCCGCGCCGTTTTCGCCGATGATGCCATGGATCGTGCCGGGCATCACGCGGATCGCGATGTCCTTGTTGGCCTGCACGGGGCCAAAGGCCTTGGAGATGCCTTTGAGTTCGATGGCGGGGGTGTCGGTCATGTCATTGCGGCTTTCGCAGGCGAAGGCAGAGGGGCCGCATTGGCGGCGGCCCCTCGAGAAAGGCGGTCCGGGCGCAGGATGCGCCCGGAGAGATGGTGGATCAGAAGTTCAGAACCGGGCAGGCGTCGTCGGACGAATAGTCGTGGACCGAGATTTCGCCGGCAATGATCTGCTCGCGCGCGGCATCCACGGCGGCCTTCATCTCGGCGCTGACCAGGTCGGCGTTGTTGTCGTCGAGCGCGTAGCCGACGCCGTTGTTGGCCAGACCCAGCGCGATCACGCCGGTTTCCAGATCGGGACCGGCCGACATGGCGTCGAACACGGCGACATCGACGCGCTTGAGCATCGAGGTCAGGACCGAACCGGGGTGCAGGTAGTTCTGGTTGCTGTCCACGCCGATCGACAGGATGCCCTCGTCGGCGGCGGTTTGCAGCACGCCCAGACCGGTGCCGCCAGCGGCAGCATAGATCACGTCGGCGCCCTGCGAAATCTGCGCCTTGGCCAGTTCCGACCCCTTGACCGGGTCATTCCATGCGGCGGGGGTGGTGCCGGTCATGTTGGAAATGACCTTGGCATCCGGTTTGACCGCCAGCACGCCCTGCGCATAGCCGCAGGCAAACTTGCGGATCAGCGGAATGTCCATGCCGCCGACAAAGCCCACGGTATCGGATTCGGAGGCCATCGCCGCCATCATGCCGACAAGGTAGCTGCCTTCATGCTCGGCAAACAGGACCGACAGGACGTTGGGGTGTGCCTCGGGATCGACATAGCCGTCGATTGTGACAAACTTGGTGTCCGGATACTCGGGTGCCACGGCGGTGATCGGCGTGGACATCGAAAAGCCGGTGGTCACGATCGGGTTGAAACCGGCCTCGGCGAAGCGGCGCAGGGCCTGCTCACGCTGGACTTCGGACTGCAATTCGATGTCGCGGTAGTTGCCGCCGGTTTCGGCCTTGTACCGTTCGGCACCATTGAAACCGGCCTCGTTGAAGGATTTGTCGAACTTGCCGCCGAGGTCATAGATCAGCGCCGCGTCGGCAACTGCCGCGCCGGCGCTGAGGGCCAGTGCGGCGACAGTGCCGAGGGTCTTGGCAAAGAAGGTCATGGAAGGCTCCCTGGTGTGACGGGCAGATTTTCCGCCCGGTCTGTTTATGATGCGGCAATGAAAGCCGCAGGGGACAGGGGGGGTCAACCGATTTTTGCAGAGGGACCAATGCCAAAGGCCTGACGTCAGGGCAATGCGCGCGACATGATCAGGGCATCATCCCGCGTGCCGTCGGGGCGCGGATAGTAGCCGCGACGCAGGCCTGCGCGGGTGTAACCTTGTCCGGAATAGAACGCGCGGGCCGGGTCATTGGCCGCCGCGACCTCCAGAAACACGCGCGTTGCCCCGCGCGCGGCGGCCTGCGTGTGAAAGACGGTCAGGGCGCGCGATGCCTCTCCGGTGCGTTGCCTGTCGGGATCGGCAGCCAGCGCAAGGATTTCGGCCTCGTCGGCGATGATCTGGCCCAGCACAAAGGCGTGGTCCGTTGTCGCCAGCAGGCTATGCGGGCTGGACAGGGTTTGGGCAAACTGCGCGGCGCTCCACGGTGTCAGGTGGCGGTAGGCGCGGTGGGTGAGCGCCGCGAGGGTCTCAGGCGTCATCCAGAATCACCGGTGGCGCATCGCGCGAAGGGGCGGCATCCGCAGGTTTGAGGTACAAGGGCGCGGGGCGTGGCAGCGGGTCGCGCCAGCGGGACGCCGCGATGCGCGCCACGGCAGAGGCCGGGGCATAGCGGGCGGGGGTGCTGGTGGCACTAAGGTGCGCCGCAACGGCCTCGGCGGCGGAGCCGACGCAGGTCAGGCCGGGCTGTGACCAGACGGGCGGAATGTCTGCCACGGCGACCAGCTGCGCGTGGATATCGGGCATCATGCCCTGCGATTGCACATAGGCCTGTTCACGCGGGGCGGTGAGACAGGACAGCACAGGGCCGGGGGTATCGAGCGCCGCCGCCTCCAGCAGCGACACGCCGACCGCCGGAATGCCCAGCGACAAGGCCAGACCACGGGCCGCCGCCACTGAAATGCGCACCCCGGTGAAATTGCCGGGACCAACGCCCACGCCAAGGGCGTCCAGATCGCCCCAGCCAAGGCCAGCCTCTGCCAACACCTCTGTCAGCAAGGGCATCAGGCGTTCGGCCTGACCGCGCGCCATGTCCTCATGGGCGGCGGCGATCACATCGCCCCCGTCGAACAGCGCCGCGCCCACATGGGCGGCAGAGGTATCAAAGCCAAGGATGAGCGTCATGCGGTCCACGTGCCTGAAAGGGGGGCGGCGCGGTGCGTCAAGCCGCTGTCGCCCCGCGCGACCATGGGCGGACGCGCCGCAGGCAAAAGGGCGCCGCAACAGCAGCGCCCTGAAAACGGGTTTGGTTTGGGTCCGGACACTGGTCAGACCGCGACGGGGCGGACCTCGGTCACTTCGGGGATGTAGTGACGCAGCAGGTTTTCGATGCCCATCTTGAGCGTCAGGGTCGACGACGGGCAGCCCGCGCAGGCCCCCTGCATGTGCAGGTAGACCACGCCACGGTCAAAGCCGTGGAACGTGATGTCGCCGCCATCCTGGGCCACTGCAGGACGCACGCGGCTGTCCAGCAGCTCCTTGATCTGGCCGACAACCTCTGAGTCCTCGCCATCATGTGCGGCATGGCCACCGGCCTGCGCCGCGCCATCCATCATGACCGGCTGACCGGACTGGAAATGTTCCATGATCGCGCCAAGGATCGCGGGTTTGAGATGGTCCCAATCCGACGCGTCGCTTTTGGTCACGGTGACAAAATCATTGCCAAAGAAGACGCCGGTGACGCCCTCGACCGCGAAAAGACGCTGCGCCAGCGGCGAGGCGGCGGCAGCCTCGGGCGCGGGGAAGTCCGCTGTCCCCATCTCCAGCACGGTCTGACCCGGCAGGAATTTCAGGGTGGCGGGGTTGGGCGTGGATTCGGTCTGAATGAACATCTTGGATCACCCTTTTCTGGATGGTTCCTATATGCGCCCCCAACGTCCGGGCGTCAAGGATTGGAACGATTCTAAACTGGGCGGAAAAGAGGGCTGCCCTGCGGGTCTGCGGATTTTTCAGGCGGCCGTTGCGGTCAGGTGATCGCCTCAAGTCGGTCCTTGGACAGGTCGCCGGGCACAATTGTCACGGGGATCGGCAAAGAGCCTGCGCTGCGCGTCATGTGGCTGACCAGCGGGCCGGGGCCTTTCTTGTCGACCGCAGCCCCCAGCACCAGCAAACCGATTTCGGGATCGTCCTGGACCTGGGCCAGGATTTCGCTGACCGGATCACCTTCGCGGATCACCAGTTCGGGGTCGACGCCCTGCTTGTCGCGCATCCATTTGGCGAAGACCTCGAAATGCGCATGGATCCGTTCGCGGGCCTCTTCGCGCATGATGTCGCCAACGCCGATCCAGTGGTTGAATTCATCCGGTGGAATGACGGCCAGGATCGCGACGCCACCGCCCGACTTGGCGGCGCGCATGGCGGCAAAGCGCATGGCGTTCAGGCATTCTCGGCTGTCGTCGAGGACGACAAGGAACTTGCGCATAGGGTCTCTCCTGAGCGGGATCGTGGCAGAGGGGCGCCCGCCTGTCCAGCGTGCAGGCCGCGGGCCGCGTGTCAGCCGCTGTGCGCCCAGTCCCAGTACATCTCACGCACGCGGCGGGTGACGGGGCCAACCTGATAGGATTTGTCCTCGAACCCGGTCACGGGGGTGACCTTGTTCATGTTGCCGGACATGAACACCTCATCGGCGGAATTGAAATCCTCAAAGCTCAGCACGGTTTCGCGCACCTCGACGCCGTCGGCGCGCAGGTTGGCGATGTGGCGCGCGCGGGTGATCCCCGACAGGAAGGTGCCGTTGGGCACCGGGGTCAGGACCACGCCATCGCGCACCATAAACACGTTGGCGGTGGCGGTTTCGGCGACATTGCCCAAGGCATCGGCCACAAGCGCGTTGGCAAAGCCGCGCGCGCGCACCTCGGCCAGCATTCGGGCGTTGTTGGCGTAGAGGCATCCGGCCTTGGCGTTGACGACAGAGCTTTCCAGCACCGGACGGCGGAACCGGGTGTGGCCCAATGTGGCGCTGGCGGTGTCCGGGGCCATCGGAATTTCCTCAAGACACAGGGCAAAGCCGGTCTTGTCGGGTTGCGGAACGATGGCGGTGGCATCGCCGTCAATGCCCCAGTACATCGGGCGGATGTAGACGGCGGCGTCCGGGGCGTAGGCCTTCAGCCCCTCCTGAACGATCTGCACCATTTCGCTGGCCTCGACGGTGGGGCGCAGCATCAGCGCCTCGGCAGAGCGGTTCACGCGGGCGCAATGGGCGTCCAGATCCGGCGTGACACCCTGCGCATAGCGCGCGCCGTCAAAGACCGAAGAGCCCAGCCAGGCACCGTGATCCCCGGCGCGCATGATCATCGCGTCGCCCTCATGCCATGTGCCGTTGAAATAGGTACGGATATTGGTGCCGGTCGCCATGGATTGCCCCTTTTGTAAATTCGGCGGCAGGCTAGGCGCGGCGGCGGCGAAGGTCCAGAGCCGTTAGGCCCCCTCCGCCAGCAGCGCCTTCAGGTCCAGCGGTGCGTTGATCATTTGCAGGGTGCCAGAGGCGTCGCGGGGCCACTCCTCGGGTGCGCGATCGCGGTAGATCTCTATGCCATTGCCGTCGGGGTCGGAGAAATAGATGGCCTCTGACACGCCATGATCGGCGGCGCCCTCGATCTCGACGCCTGCATCTATGGCGGTTCTGAGGGCCTGCGCCAGGGTGGCGCGGTCGGGATAGACAAAGGCGGTATGGTACAGGCCCGGCGCGCGCGGATCGGGACGCGGGCCGTTTTTGCTGTGCCAAGTGTTCAGGCCGATGTGGTGGTGATAGCCGCCCGCCGACAAAAACGCGGCCTGTGCGCCATAGGTTTGCGTCACCTCCAGCCCGATCACGTCACGGTAAAAGGTGATGGAGCGGTCAAGGTCGGTCACTTTCAGGTGAACGTGGCCAATGCGGGTGTCGGGATGTGCGGGCATCTGTTGTCTCCTTTGACCTGATAGATGGCGCATCGCAGCCGCCCCGATAAGCCCGAAGAAGCGAAGGGGATTGGTGCGCAGGCGCGCAGGTCCGTCTGTCCATCCCTGCGGACGCGCCGGGGTATTTCAGAGCGGCCCGTGTCAGATCGGAAACCGGGGGGCCGCAAAATCACGCGATCCTGTCGGGATTGACCGGCGAAACCCGGCCGTCCCATGCTTTAACCGAGCGCAGAAGACGGGAGACGCGCATGTCCGATACCATTCGATTCACGCTCGACGGCCAGGAGGTCGAAGCGCAGCAAGGCATGACGATCTGGGAGGTGGCCAACGGCCGCGGCCTGAAGATCCCGCATCTGTGTCACACGCCGCAAAAGGGCTATCGCCCCGACGGCAACTGCCGCGCCTGCATGGTCGAGATCGAGGGCGAGCGCGTTCTGGCGGCTTCTTGTATCCGCGAACCGTCCGAGGGGATGGTAGTGCAGACCGCCACCGTCCGCGCCGAAAACGCCCGCAAACTGGTGATGGAACTGCTGCTGGCGGACCAGCCGGACCGCGACGCGGCGCATGATAAATCCTCACATCTGTGGGACATGGCCGAGGCGAACGGTGTTTCAGAGTCGCGCTTTCCGACGCTGGAGGCAGAGCGCATCCCGCTGCTGGATGACAGCCATATCGCGATGAAGGTCAATCTGGATGCCTGTATCCAATGCGGGCTGTGCGTGCGCGCCTGCCGTGAGGTGCAGGTCAACGATGTGATCGGTATGGCCGGGCGCGGGCATGATGCCTACCCGGTGTTCGATCTGGATGATCCCATGGGCGCGTCGTCTTGCGTGGCCTGCGGCGAATGCGTGCAGGCCTGCCCGACCGGGGCCTTGATGCCCTCCACCGTGCTGAACGCGGCGCAGGTGGGCGACAGCAAGGATTTCGACGAAGAGGTGAAATCGGTCTGCCCGTTCTGCGGCGTTGGCTGTCAGGTGTCGGTCAAGGTCAAGGACGGCAAGGTCAAGAACGTCGAAGGCATCAATGGCCCGGCGAACGAAGGGCGGCTGTGCGTCAAGGGGCGGTTTGGCTTTGACTATATCCACCACCCGCACCGGCTGACGAAACCGTTGATCCGCCGTAGCGATGCGCCGGAGAAGGGGCTCAACGTCGATCCAAACAATCCGTGGACCCATTTCCGTGAGGCAACATGGGAAGAGGCGATGGAAAAGGCGGCGCACGGTCTGGGTGACCTGCGCAGCTACTACGGCGGCACCTCTGTCGCGGGATTTGGCTCCGCCAAATGCACCAACGAAGAGGCTTATCTGTTTCAGAAGTTCATCCGGCAGGGCTTTGGCCACAACAACGTCGACCACTGTACGCGGCTGTGCCATGCGTCGTCCGTGGCGGCCTTGATGGAAAACGTCGGTTCTGGCGCGGTCACCGCCAGCTTTAACGAGATCGAGAACGCCGATCTGGCCATCGTGATCGGCGCCAACCCGACCGAGAACCATCCGGTTGCCGCGACCTATTTCAAACAGTTCACCAAGCGCGGCGGCGAGCTGATCATCCTTGACCCGCGCGGCACCGCGATGAAGCGGCACGCCAAACACATGCTGCAATTCCGCCCCGGCACCGATGTGGCGCTGCTGAATGCAATCATGAACGTGATCGTCGAGGAAAAGCTGTACGACCGGCAGTATATCGAGGGCTTCACCGAGGGCTTTTTCGAGTTCCGCGATCATATCCGCGCCTTTACGCCGGAGCGGATGTCCGAACTGTGCGGCATCGACGCCGAGACGATAAAGACCGTGGCGCGCAGCTATGCGGCTGCGCAGCGGGCGATGATCTTTTGGGGAATGGGCGTCAGCCAGCACATCCACGGGACGGACAATTCGCGCTGCCTGATCTCACTGGCGCTGTTGTGTGGTCAGGTGGGGCGGTCGGGCACCGGGTTGCACCCGCTGCGTGGCCAGAACAACGTGCAGGGCGCGTCGGATGCCGGGCTGATCCCGCAGGTGATGCCTGATTACCAGTCGGTGACCGACCCGGAGGTGCGCGAGCTGTTCAAGCACATCTGGCGCGGCACCGAGATTCAGGCCGCCCCCGGTCTGACGGTGGTCGAGATCATGGACCGCGTTTATCGCGGTGAGATCAAAGGTATGTACATTCTGGGTGAGAACCCGGCAATGAGCGATCCGGATGTTGAACATGCCCGCAAGGCGCTGGCGCAGTTGGATCATCTGGTGGTGCAGGATATTTTCCTGACCGAAACGGCGAACTATGCCGATGTGATCCTGCCGGCCTCGGCGCTGCCGGAAAAGACCGGCACCGTGACCAATACCAACCGTCAGGTGCAGATGGTGCGCAAGGCGGTGAACCCGCCGGGCGAGGCACGCGAGGATTGGCAGATCATCGTTGATCTGGCGCGGCGCATCGGGCTGGACTGGGATTATGACGATCCGCGCGAAATCTTTGACGAGATGAAGATGTCGATGCGCAGCCTGCATCACATCACATGGAAGCGGCTGGAGACGGAATCCGCCGTCACCTATCCCTGCAACGGCCCGGACGATCCGGGGCAGGCGGTGGTGTTTGGCGATGGCTTTCCGCGTCGCGCCGGGCGGGCCAAGTTCACGCCCGCGCGGGTGACACCGCCCGCCGAGATGCCGGACGACAGCTTTCCGATGATCCTGACCACGGGGCGGCAGTTGGAGCATTGGCACACCGGGTCGATGACGCGGCGGGCCAGCGTGCTGGATGCGATGGAGCCGGAGGCGAACTGTTCCTTGCACCCGTCGACCCTGCGCAAACTGGGGGTGGAGCCGGGCGGCCATGTGCGTCTGACCACCCGGCGCGGATCGGTCGAGGTCATGGCGCGGGCGGACCGGGCGGTGGCGCCCGACATGGTGTTCCTGCCCTTCGCCTATGTCGAGGCGGCGGCCAATATCCTGACCAACCCGGCGCTGGACCCGTTCGGCAAGATCCCCGAATTCAAGTTTTCCGCCGTCCGGGTCGAAAAGGCGGATGTGGCGCCGGTCGCGGCGGAGTGATCCTGAGGGGCGCGCCCAAGGGCGCGCGCCGGGTGTCTCGGCTGTGGCCTGCGGCCTGCGCCTCGGGCCGTTTGTGGCAGGCGGGGTGATTTGGGCCTTTGTGACGGCTTGAAGTTTCGGGGCTGGATTGTGAGTATTTTTGCCAAGAAGACGTTGACGGGGTATGCCTGCGGCGACGTCTGTTGGAGGCTTGCATGACTATTCCCGTGAATCCGAACCGCTTTTTGAAAGATCTGCACGATCTGCGTCGCTTTGGCGCGTCGGGGGTGGGCAAAGGTGTGGTGCGCCCGGCCTATTCGGACGCGGATATTGCGGCGCGGGATTGGCTGGCCGAGCGCATGACGGCGGCCGGGTTGGAGGCGCGGATTGACCCGATGGGGTCGGTGTTTGGTCTGTGTGACGGGCCGTCTTTGTTGTTGGGGTCGCATTCGGACAGCCAGCCCGAGGGCGGTTGGCTGGATGGGGCGCTGGGGGTGATCGCGGCGCTGGAGGTGGCGCGGGCGGCGCATGAGGCGGGTGGTCCGCCGGTATCTTGCGTGTCGTTTCAGGATGAAGAGGGCCGGTTCGGCGTGACCACCGGCAGCGCGGCGTGGTCCGGGGCGCTGGCGCGGGACAAGCTGGACGGATTGGTCGATCCGCAGGGGGTGACCTTGCTGCAGGCGCGGGCCGCGATGGGGGATCGACTGGGCGATTGGCTGGACCCAGGGCGGTTTACCG
Organism: Antarctobacter heliothermus; assembly: GCF_900188425.1. Classification (GTDB taxonomy): domain Bacteria; phylum Pseudomonadota; class Alphaproteobacteria; order Rhodobacterales; family Rhodobacteraceae; genus Antarctobacter; species Antarctobacter heliothermus. Next base: position 17,751 of record NZ_FZON01000027.1, on the reverse strand, counting down.
GGTTTTTGGAGATGCATATCGAACAGGGGCCGGTGCTGGATACCTCGGGAGAGGCTGTCGGGGTGGTCGAGGCGATTGTTGGCATTCGAGATATGGTCATCAGTTTCGAGGGTCAGCAGAACCACGCGGGAACCACGCCAATGGCACTGCGCAAGGATGCGTTTCAGGCATTGTCCGCGTTCAACGCGCTGCTGAACGACCGGTTGAGGAACGTCGTGACCCCGGCGACGGTCTGGACCATTGGTCATGTGACCCTGCATCCCAACGCGCATTCCATCGTGCCGGGCAAGGTGAAGTTTTCCATGCAGTGGCGGGATGGAGATGCCGGGCGGTTGGACCGGATGGAGGTGGTCATTCGCGAGACGGCGCAAGAGGTGGCGGCGGCGCGCGGACTGGAGGTGAGTGCCGGGCCGATGTTGGGCATTGCCCCTGTGGCGATGGATGCGGGGTTCCGCGCTGCCTTGGCCGAGGCCGCAGAGGCAGAGGTGCCGGGGCGGTGGCGGGCTATGCCGTCGGGTGCGTTGCATGATGCGTCCAACATGGCGCGGATGATGCCTGCGGCGATGCTGTTTGTGCCGTCGATCAACGGGATCAGCCATGATTTCGCCGAGGACACGGATGAGACGGATCTGGTGACCGGGTTGAAGGTGTTGGCCGGAGCGGTGTCACGGATATTGGAATGAGCGGTGGCGCGGAGTGGTCCGGGGGTGGTAAATTCCACCGTTCCCTCAATGCCGGGGCTGGTTTAGGCTGCCTGTAAGGAGGCACGCACATGGACCCTGTATCACTTGTTTTCTATGCTGGCGTCTGCGGGTTGTTGGGCCTTGCCGGTCCCAGTCTTGGCACGGCCCCGATCCGATTGGCGATCGGCGCGGTTGTGGGCGTGGTCGCCGTTTCGATCCTGCCCTTTGTGCATCAGATGCTGGGCGTTGGCGCTGAATATACCTTTGCTGGACCGTGAGGGCGCGTGCGGGACGATGCGGTCACCAGTGGCCGTTCAGCCCCAGTTGACGTCGCCCAGAAAAATATAGCCTGCGCCGTAGATCGTCTTGATCAGGCGCGGGTTCCTGGGGTCTTCGCGCAGTTTTGTGCGCAGGCGTGAGATGCGCACATCCATCGCCCGGTCAAAGCTCTCGCCCGCAGCACCTCCAAGGCTTTCCTGCATGAAGGCGCGGGTGATCAGGCGCTTGGGGCTGTCGAGGAAGAGGCGCAGCACCTCGCCCTCGGCATGGCTGAAGGCCGTCTCTGCCCCGGTGTCGTCCTCCAGCATGTAGCGGTCGAAATGCGCGGTCCAGCCGTTGAAACGCGCGGTGTCCGAGGACGTGGCGGCGCGGGCGCGGCCGCGCAGGCGGGCGCGGATGCGGGCGACCACCTCTGCCGGATCAAAGGGTTTGATGATGTAGTCATCGGCCCCCAGTTCCAGCCCGGTCACCCGGTCCTGCACCTGTGCGCGGCCCGAAATGATGATCACCGTCGCGCCCTGTTCCAGCGCAAGGCGGTGGACCAGCGTCAGCCCGTCGCGGTCCGGCAGGCCCAGATCGACGAGGCAGACATCGGGGGTGGCGCGGCGCAGCGCGGCCTCGAATTCCGTCGCGCGGCCAAAGGAGAGCGTGCGAAACCCGGCCTCTGCCAGCGCCTCTGCCAGCATCTCGCGGATGGCGGGCTCGTCGTCGAGGATGGTGACAAGGGGTGCGGTCATGCGCCGGGGTTAGCCGAATTGCGCGGCCGCCGGAAGGGGCGGCAGACCGAGGAACGCGGCGAGGTCCGGCGCGGCAAAGGGTTTGGTCAGGACGGGACCGCGCTGGCGGGCCTGTTCATGCAGCGGGTGATCGACATGCAGCGAGGTCATGAAGCGGATCGGCAGATGCGGCAGCCGGTCGCCAAGGGCAAGGCCGGGTGTTTCGCCCTCCAGCGTGATGTCGCTGAGGATCAGGGCGATGTCGGGCAGTCCTTCGGCGAGGGCGCAGGCCTCATCGACCGAGACTGCCTCGACCACCGAAAACCCCATCGAGGTCAGCATCTCGCGGATGGTTTCGCGCAGGTCGGCGCTGTCCTCGGCCAGCAGGACAAGGCCGGTGTCGGGCAGAGGCGCGGGCATGGCGCGGCGCAGCGGCAGCCGCAGAGAGACGCGCGCGCCGGTGGAGGTATTGGCAAGGCGCATGGTGCCGCCCGCCAGTTTGGTCATGTCGTAGACCATGGCCAGCCCAAGACCCGACCCTTCGCCGCCCTTGGTGGTAAAGAACGGTTCGGGTCCGTGTTCCAGCGCTGCGTCGGAAAACCCCGGGCCGCTGTCCTCGACGGCGATGTCCAGCCAGGTGTCCTGCACCTCGGCGGTGGTGACGCGGATGGTGCCAGTGGTGCCACAGGCGTCGCGGGCGTTCAGGATCAGGTTCAGCAGCGCGTCCTGCAACAGCCCGGCGTCGGCCATGACGGGGCCTTGGGTGGCGTCATCAATGGTCATGGTGACTCCGTCGGGCAAAGAGGGCGTGGCGAGGGTGCGCAGCTCGTCCAGAAACGCGGGCAGGGACAGCGGTGCAGGCCGCCAGCCGCGCGCGCTGGTCATGTCGGCGATGCGATCCAGCAGCCGCCCGCCGCGTTGCGCCGCCGACAGCGTGGCAGAGATCAGCGGTTCCGCCTCTGGTCCAAGGCTCATGCGGTGCAGTTTCGATTGCATGCCTAGGATGATGGTCAGCAGATTGGAAAAGTCATGCGCAAGGCCGGAGGTCAGTTGCGCGGCAATCTCGCGGCGGCGGGTTTGTTGCAGCGCGGCGCGGGCCTGGGTTTCCTGCGTCACATCCTGGCTGAGGATATAGACACCCGGGTCCAGCGGATCGGGGGTAAAGGCGGCGCGGATGCGGCGCGAGGACATTTCATCGTGAAATTCGAAGGCCGAAGGCCGCCCTTCTTGAGCCGCTTCCAGATGGGGGCGCACGCGGGCATAGGCCTGCGGGCCAAGGGTCTCGGCGATGTGCAGCCCCAGGATCAACGCGGGCCGACCGGGCATCACGTCGCTCAGGCGATTGTTGGAAAAGGTATAGCGGCCCCCGGCATCGACGCGGGCAATATGGGCGGGCATCATCTCGGTGGTTGTGCGAGTGCGCGCCTCTGTCTCGGCCAGCACGCGGCGCGCCTCTTCCAACGCCTTGTTGGTGGCGGCAAGGCGGCGGTTGGTCAGGGCCAGTTCCTCGGACCGTTTCAGCACCTCTTCGCTCAGCAGTTCCGACCGGGTGCGCAACAGCTGTTCCTGCGCCTTGGTGTCGGTGATGTCGGTGTAGACGGTGACCCAGCCGCCCTCTGGCAATGGCGCGCCTTCGACGCTGATCATGCGGCCATTGGCGCGGCGGCGTTCCATGTAATGCGGTTCGAACGCGCGGGCGATTTCGACCCTTGTGCGAACGAATGTCTCCAGATCGTCGACGGGGCCGTATTCGCCCCGCTCGGCAAGGTGGTGGATGGTGTCCTCAAAGGTGGCGCCGGGGGTGGTCAGGCGCTGCGGCAGGTCGAACATCTGCGCAAAGGGCGCGTTGCAGACCGCAAGGCGCAGGTCGCTGTCGTAGATCGTCAAGGCCTGACCGATGAGGTTGAGCCCGGCCTGGGTGAGGGTGGGCGTGCTCATGGGTGTTTCGCGGGCTGAGTCTTGGTGGTCGGGCAGATGTGCATGGCCGTCTCCTCTGAGCGGCAGCCTAACGGAGGCGACAGGGCGGGGGAAAGAGGGAGGGACCAAAGAGAGGGGCCAATGCCATGGGCCACGATATGTGGGTGCATGTGTTACAATTCGTAAGGATTCGGAAAAGCTCAGGAAAAAGTTGACCGCGAGGCTGAGCCTTGCCCAAATGGGAGCAGAATCGCGGCGAACAGCGGTCGGCCCGGATGTGTTGGGCAAATGGGATGTCGGGGGACCGGCATGGGGAGGAAGAGACTTGGCACATATGGCTGAGGGCGTAGAGGGTCTGCGCTCTGTTCCGGCACTGTTGCACCGCAATGCCACCCAATTCGGCTCGGCTCCCGCGTACCGGGAAAAGGAATACGGGATCTGGCAAAGCTGGACCTGGGCCGAAACCGAACAGGAAATTGAGGCGCTGGCGCTGGGCCTGCTGAACCTTGGCGTGAACGAGGGCGATTTCATCGCCGTGATCGGGCGCAACCGGCCCACGCTGTACTGGTCGATGGTCGCCGCGCAAAGCGTGGGCGCGATCCCCGTTCCGCTGTATCAGGACGCCGTTGCCGAAGAGATGGAATATGTGCTGGACCATTGCGGTGCGCGCTTTGCCATCGTCGCGGATCAGGAGCAGGCCGACAAGGTGATCGAGGTGCAGGACGATCTGCACCAGTTCGAACACCTGATCTATGTCGATCCCCGCGGGATGCGGAAATATGACCACGCGCACCTGCACGAATACAGCCATGTGCAGGAACAGGGCCGCGCGGCGCGTGACGAATTCATCAATGAACTGACGCGCCGACGTGACAAGCTGGGCTACGATGATACCTGCGTCATGCTGTACACCAGCGGCACAACCGGCAAGCCCAAGGGCGTTGTGCTGTCCAACCGCAATATCGTCGAGACGGCAAGGAATACCTCCGACTTTGACCACCTGCGCGAAGATGATGAGATTCTGGCCTATTTGCCAATGGCTTGGGTTGGGGACTTCATTTTCTCGATCGGGCAGGCCTATTGGACCGGATTCTGCGTGAACTGTCCGGAATCCGCTGAGACGATGATGACCGACCTTAAGGAAATCGCGCCAAGCTACTACTTTGCGCCGCCACGGGTGTTCGAGACGCAGCTGACCAGCATCACCATCCGGATGGAAGATGCGGGAAAGCTGAAGCAACGGATGTTCCATTACTTCATGGGCCATGCCCGCAAGGTGGGGCCGAACATTCTGGACGGGGAAAGCGTGGGTCTGGTCGACCGGATCAAGTACAAGCTGGGCGAACTGATGGTTTACGGCCCGCTGAAAAACGCGCTTGGATTTTCCAAGGTGCGGGTGGGCTATACGGCGGGTGAGGCGATCGGGCCGGAGATCTTTGATTTCTACCGCTCGCTGGGGATCAACCTGAAACAGCTTTATGGTCAGACAGAGGCCAGCGTGTTCATCACCCAGCAGCCGGACGGGCAAGTGCGGTCCGATACCGTTGGCGTGCCGTCACCGGGGGTCGAGATCAAGATCGCCGAGAATGGCGAGGTGTTCTACCGCTCTCCCGGGACGTTTGTGGAATATTACAAGAACGCGGAAAGCACGGCCGACACCAAGGACGCTGAAGGTTGGGTTGCCACCGGCGACGCGGGGTTTTTCGAAGAGGGCACGGGGCATCTGCGGATCATCGACCGGGCCAAGGACGTGGGGCAGATGGCGGATGGCGCGTTGTTTGCGCCGAAATACGTCGAGAACAAGCTGAAGTTCTATCCCAACATCCTTGAGGCCGTGGTCTTTGGCGCGGGGCGCGACCGCTGTACCGCCTTTATCAACATCGACCTGACGGCGGTGGGCAACTGGGCGGAACGCAACAACATCGCCTATGCCAGCTATCAGGAACTGGCACAGCACCCGCGCGTGCTGGAAATGGTTCAGGGCCACGTCGAAGAGGTCAACGTCAGCGTGGCGCAGGACGATATGCTGTCGGGCTGCCAGGTGCACAGGTTCCTGATCCTGCACAAGGAACTGGACGCCGACGACGGCGAGATGACGCGCACCCGCAAGGTGCGGCGCAAGATCATCGGCGAGAAATTCGCTGATCTTGTGAGGGCTTTGTACGACGGATCGGACGAGATCTATACCGAGACCGAAGTCACCTATGAGGACGGGCGCAAGGGCAAGATCAAGGCGACGCTGCAAATCCGCGACGCCAAGGTGGTGCCGGTGGTGCCCGCAAAGGTCGCGGCGGAATGAGGGTCGGACGCTCCTGCGCCTGCGACGCATATCGCCCCGCCCACCATCCCGCAGCGCGTTTCAGTTCGGAACGCGTGGTTGTGGTGGGGGCCGACATGAGTATTTGGACCAAGAAGAAGCTGGGGGACGTCGCGTGAAAGACTCGCAAGGATACGTCACCGCGGACGGGCGCCAGATTGGCGGCGTCCTGATGGAGATGAAGAACATTACTCTGAAGTTCGGGGGGGTTACGGCGATTTCCGACATTTCCTTTGATGTTCGCGAGGGGGAAATTCGGGCGATCATCGGCCCCAACGGCGCGGGCAAGTCGTCGATGCTGAACGTCATCAGCGGCTTCTACACGCCGACCGTGGGCGAGGTCTGGTACAAAGGCGCGAAACGTCCCCCCATGAAGCCCTATGAGGTGGCGCGCATGGGCGTGGCGCGGACGTTCCAGAACATCGCCTTGTTCGAGGGCATGTCCGTGCTGGACAACGTCATGACCGGGCGCTTGACGCATATGAACGCCTCTATTCCGGCGCAAGCGCTGTGGTGGGGACCGGCCCGGGCCGAAGAGATGGAAAACCGGGAGAAGGTCGAGAAAGTCATTGATTTTCTTGAGATTCAGGCGATCCGCAAGACCCCCGTCGGGCGTCTGCCCTACGGGCTGAAAAAGCGGGTGGAACTGGCGCGCGCGCTGGCGGCGGAGCCGTCGATCCTGCTGCTGGATGAGCCGATGGCGGGGATGAACGTCGAGGAGAAAGAGGACATGAGCCGCTTTATCCTGGATGTGAACGACGAATTCGGCACCACGATCTGCCTGATCGAACACGACATGGGCGTGGTCATGGACCTGTCCGACCGGGTTGTCGTGATGGATTACGGCAAGAAGATCGGTGACGGAACACCCGATGAGGTGCGTGGCAATCAGGACGTGATCGACGCCTATCTGGGGGTGCCACACTGATGGACAATCACGCTGCACCAAACATGCACACGGCATGCACAACCCATGCGCATCACGCGCGCGGCATGAACTGAGGGGCGGGGCACCATGGACCTACTGAATCAAATCTTTATCGCACCTTTTGTCGACATGGTCGCCGCACCAGATTTCCTGTTGCAGGTGCTTTGGGAGGGGCTGGTGTCGGGCGTGCTGTATGCGCTGATTGCGCTGGGCTTTGTGCTGATCTACCGCTCCAGCCGCATCTTCAACTTTGCGCAGGGCATCATGGTGGTGTTCGCCGCGCTGACGCTGGTGGGGCTGCACGCGATGGGAATCCCGGCGTGGATCTCGGTGATACTGACGCTGGGCGTGATGTTTGTCCTGGCAGTGAGTATCGAGCGGATCGTGTTGCGCCCCTTGGTGGGGCAGCCAGATATCATCCTGTTCATGGCCACGATCGGCATCACGCTGTTCCTGATCGGCTTGGGAGAGATCATCTTTGGCGGTGAGAACAAGCAGATGATTTCCGCCGAACTGGGCATTCCGACCGGCGACACGGTGCTGGAGCCTTGGGGCGGTCTGCTGATCCTGCAACACCTCGACATCACGGTGGTCGGTGTGGCGGTGGTGCTGGTGGGCGCGCTGCTGGCCTTCCTGAACTACACCCAGATGGGTCGGGCGATCCGGGCGCTGGGCGATGATCATCAGGCGGCCCTGTCGGTCGGGATCTCGCTTCAGACGATTTGGGTGCTGGTCTGGTTCATTGCGGGCATCATTGCGCTGGTCACGGGCATTGCTTGGGGCGCGCGGGCGGGTGTCAGCTTTGCCCTTGAGGTGATCGCCTACAAGGCGCTGCCGGTGCTGATGCTGGGCGGGTTGGAGTCGATCACCGGGGCGATCATCGGCGGGTTGATGATCGGCCTGTCGGAAAAGCTGTTTGAGATCTACTGGGGCCAGCCGATCCTTGGCGGCAATACGGAAACATGGTTTGCCTTTGTGTTGGCGCTGATCGTGCTGCTGTTCCGGCCGCAGGGACTGTTCGGGGAACGCATCATCGAAAGGGTGTAGGGCGACGCGGGGCGCGTCGCCACACCAACAGCGGCGGGGACCGCCGCGCTGTGACAGCCTTGAGCGGCTGTCTAACGAGGAACGAAACGTTATGTCCAAACTGATTGCCATACTGAACGTCGTCGCCTGGTCCGGCTTTTGGGCCTTTGGTTATCTGGCGCTGACCGCCAACCCCGAGGCAGAGGGCCGTATGACCATTGCCCTGCTGCTGGCGGCGGCGGGCGGAGCGCTGGGCATGTGGGCGTATTTCTGGCTGGTGCGGCATTCGGAGCGGACAGGCTACGCCAAACCGACAAGGAGCCGACCCCGGTTCGAGGCCGATGAAAGTTTGGAGAGCTGAGATGGCCAGACCCCGTGGCAAGGACACGACTTCGCGGCGTGCCGAACGCAGCGATCCTGAGGTTGCCGATCTGGCGCGCGGGGCCAACGGCCTGGGAGAGCCCGCCGACCCGCAGGACATCGCGCAGGGGCTGCTGAAGGCCCAGATGGAGGCGATGAACACGATGATGACGGCCTCTGTCGACATGACGACGGCGACGCTGAAGGCGATGGCGCAGATGTGGGGGGTCGGCGCCCCCGGACGGCGTGACGGGGACAAGGACCGCTGAGGCGGCGCTGCTGAATTCCTTTCCAAAGGCGGCCCGACCGGCCACCACGGGGAGAGCGACGACACGAGCCGCGCATTGAACGCGGATGAAGGTAAAGGGAGGGGCGGATGCTCTATCGCACCGCAGGACAGTACAAGACGAGTTACGAGGCCGATCAGGCGCTGTTTCCGGTCCGGCAGGATGCCGTGCTGCTGGGCATCATCCTGCTGTTTGTCTGGGTGATCTTTCCGTTGACGGCGAGCGAGTTCACCTTTCAGACGCTGCTGATCCCGATCCTGATCTATTCGCTGGCGGCGCTGGGCCTGAACATCCTGACGGGATACGCCGGGCAGCTGTCGCTGGGCACCGCCGCCTTCATGGGGGTCGGGGCCTATGCCTGCTACAAGATGATCACGATCATGCCGTGGATGAACCCGATTGTGGCGATCCTGCTGTCGGGCTTTTTCAGCGCCGGTGTGGGTGTGATGTTTGGCATCCCCAGCCTGCGGATCAAGGGGTTCTACCTGGCGATTGCGACGCTGGCGGCGCAGTTCTTTCTGGTCTGGCTGTTCGAGAAATGGGCCTGGCTGTACAATTACAACGCCTCGGGCGCGATCCAGGTGCCGAACCTGGATATCTTTGGCCTGTATGTGTCCGGTCCACAGGCGGATTCGATTGTGCAATACTATGTGGTGCTGTTCATCGTCAGTCTGCTGACCTGGCTGTGCATCAACCTGACACGCGGCACGCTGGGCCGGACGTGGAAAGCGACGCGCGACATGGACATCGCGGCGGAACTGATCGGCATCAACCTGATGCGGTCCAAGCTGACGGCCTTTGCCATCTCATCCTATGTGGTGGGCGTGGCGGGCGCGCTGTTCGTGTTCATGTGGCGCGGTGCGGCGGAACCGAACCTGTTCGACATCCCGCTGTCGTTCCGCATCCTGTTCATTGCGATCATCGGCGGCCTCGGGTCGATCATGGGCAACTATCTGGGCGCGATCCTGATCGTCGGCCTGCCGGTGGTGCTGAACCTGCTGCCCGAAACGCTGGGCATTCCGATCTCTTCCTCGATGGTAGAGCATCTGAACATCATGATCGTTGGCTCTTTGATCGTGTTCTTCTTGATCGTCGAGCCGCACGGGCTGGCGCAACTCTGGCGTCTGCTGCGTGAGAAACTGATCCTCTGGCCGTTCCCCTACTAAGGGGGAGGTCCAACAACAAAAGACCAAGACAGACAGTGACATGAGACATTCCAAGGGAGGAAAGACATGAAACATTTCACCAAACTGGCCTTTGCCGGCGTTCTGGCGGCGCTGACCGCAGGCGCGGCGCAGGCGCAGGAACTGTATACCCCGAACCTTGCCTATCGGACCGGGCCGTTTGCCGCGACCGGCATCCCGCTGATGAACGGTCAGGCCGACTATATGGCGATGCTGAACGCCCGCGATGGCGGCATCGGCGGCGTTATGGTCAACGCCGAAGAGTGCGAGACCGGCTATTCCACCGAAAAGGGCGTGGAATGCTATGAAAAGACCAAGGGCAAGGCGATTGTCACGCAGCCCTGGTCGACCGGCATCACCCTTCAGGTGCTGCCCAAGACCAACGTCGACATGATCCCGATCCTTGCGTCCGGCTATGGCTTTAGCCCGATGATGGACGGCAAGGTGTTCCAGTGGGCCTACAACACGCCTGCCGGATACTGGGACGCCGCCGACATGATCATCCAGTATCTCGAAGGCATGGAGTCGCTGGACGGCAAGACCATCGCGTTCCTGCATCTGGATCACCCGTTCGGCAAGGAACCCCTGCCGGTGCTTGAGGCGCTGGCCGAGGAAAAGGGCTTTACCCTCAACCCAATCCCGGTTGGTCTGAAGGAAATGCAGAACCAGTCGGCACAGTGGTTGCAGATCCGCCGGATGCGTCCCGACTATGTCGTGATGTGGGGCTGGGGCGCGATGAACGCCGGGGCCATCACCGAAGCGGTCAAGACCAAGTTCCCGATGGAGAACATGCTGGGTGTCTGGTGGTCCGGACATGACGCGGACCTGGCCATCGTCGGCGAGGCGGGCAAAGGCTACAAGTCGATCAGCTGGTCCTTCCCGAACCTGGACGCGCCGGTCATGGCGGATATCCAGAAGCATGTGATCGACGCAGGGTTGTCCAAGACCGATGAGACAGAGATGAAAGGCGTGTTCTATTCGCGCGGCATCATCATTTCGGCTATTCTCGCCGAAGGCATCCGCGTTGCTCAGGCGGAATACGGTGTTGCCGAGATCAACGCCGAGCAACTGCGCTGGGGGCTGGAAAACATCAACATGACCGAGGCCCGGATCGACGAACTGGGCCTGACCGGCATGGTGCCGCCCTTTGCGACTTCGTGTTCGAACCACACCGGCCATTCGGGTGGCTGGATGCTGGAATGGGACGGTGAAAAGTTCGTCAAGGTCAGCGACCACCTGACGGCCAATGTCGCGGCCTATACCGAGCTGGCACAGAAAAACGCCAAGGATTACGCCGACGCCAATGCGCCTTGGCCGGTGGCCGAAGGCTGCGAAGGCTGATCTGAAATCCTCCCCGGCGGCGCGTGTGCCGCCGGGGAGATCTGAGTATTTTCACCAAGAAGAAGCTGCAGGGGCCACGAACCGCCCCGGGGTGTGAGGACAAACCGATGCTGGATGCGGCGCGAACGGATGAGACGCTTCTTGAGGTCAACAACGTCGAGGTGATCTACAACCACGTCATCCTTGTGCTGAAAGGCGTGAGCCTGAACGTCAAGAAGGGCGGGATCACTGCCTTGCTGGGCGGGAACGGCGCGGGCAAGACGACCACGTTGAAGGCGATTTCCAACCTGCTGCACTCTGAGCGGGGTGAGGTCACCAAAGGGTCGATCATCTACAAAGGTGAGGTGGTGCAGGATCTGGAACCTGCGGCACTGGTCAAGCGCGGCGTGATCCAGGTGATGGAAGGTCGCCACTGTTTCGAACACCTGACCGTCGAGGAAAACCTGCGGACCGGCGCCTATACGCGCCGCGACGGCAAGGGTGCCGTCGAGGCGGATCTGGAGATGGTCTATAATTACTTTCCCCGGCTGAAAGAGCGGCGCAGGTCGCAGGCCGGCTATACCTCTGGCGGCGAGCAGCAGATGACGGCGATCGGCCGCGCGCTGATGAGCCGCCCTGAAACGGTGCTGCTGGATGAGCCGTCGATGGGGCTGGCGCCGCAACTGGTGGAACAGATCTTTGAGATCGTGAAATCGGTAAACGAGAACGAAGGCGTCTCTTTCCTGTTGGCTGAACAGAACACCAACGTCGCGCTGCGCTATGCGCACAGCGGGTACATTCTGGAGAATGGCCGGGTGGTGATGGAAGGCCCTGCCAAGGAGTTGCGGGAAAACCCGGACGTCAAGGAATTCTACCTCGGCATGTCTGACGAAGGGCGGAAATCCTTTCGCGATGTGCGCTCTTATCGCCGCCGCAAGCGGTGGCTGGCCTGAAAAATCCATATTTGAAAGGAATGACGTGATGTTTCGTTTTGCCGTTGCTTGTGTGGCCCTTTTGGCCGCCGCCCCCGCGTTTGCCAGTGATCTGGTCCTGCGTGACATTCTTCAGGAACAGCCCCTGTCTGATGCGCCCGACATGAAAGTGATGATTACGCGGGTGACGGTGAAACCGGGCGGCGCTGTGGTCGAGCATATACATCCGGGCGATGAACACGCGGTGGTGTTGCGCGGCGGAACCGTTCTGCTGACCGATGGGCAGGAGGCCGAGTATGCCGAAGGCGACGTGCTGTTTTTCTCTGCCGGTGAGATGCATGGCGGGCTGCGCAATATCGGCGGCACAGAGATTGTCCTGCTGACCACCCATGTGGTCAACGTGCTGGAACCCTTTCGCTGGCCTGCGGAGTGACGCAATGCCAGGTGTGCGGGTGGAACGGAAGAAACGGGCGCAGGGCAGGGTATGTGGCGCTCAGCCCGCCGTGGCGGTGACGCCCTTGCCTGCCGTGGCCGGGTAATCATGCTCCGTCCGCATCTCTTCGATCCGCGCCAATGCCTCGTCTCGGGTATTGCGGATGTTGGGGCGGAAGTCCTGGCTTTGTGCGCGCAGACGGATGTCGGCCTCGGTTTCCGAGCCGGGGGCGTAGCGCACCGACCCCAAGGAATGCGCGAGGTTCAGCGTCTTGCCCCGATGCGCGTATTGCACCCAGGCGGCGGGCAGGATCTGCGTGCCCTCGTAGTTGATGAGAAAGAACCACTTGTCACGCCCAGAGGCGGCGATGCGGGCCTCGATATGGTCGTAGAAATCATTGACGTCGCGCGAATGGTGGAAAGTGAACCAGGAGAAATCCGCCTCCATGATGCGGGTGTCTTCGTCAAAGGTGAGGCGGTGGAAAAAGTCGGTCTCGACATAATTGGGGTCATGCTGGACCCGGGCGCGGCGGCGCGAGGGCATCTGGCCGATTCTCACCAATGCGTCGGCGCGGCAGGTCAGCAGGTTGGGATCAAACGCCTCTGTCAGGGCGGCGCGTTCGATCTGGGCGGCGGTCTCGGGCGAGGCATCAAACCGGACCGAACCCATGGAATGCGCCAGGTTCAGTGCGCGGCCCCGGCGCGCGTAGGCGACCCAGGCGCTGCTGTCGATCCGCGTGCCGTTGAGGTTGATGAGAAAGAACCACAGCTCCTCACCAGTCTTGGCAATGCGGTCCTCGATCCGGTCATAGACGCGGTTGACGGTTTCCGAAGTGTCAAAGGTGAAGTCGGAGAAATCCACCTCCATCACCTGCCGGTCGTCGTCGAACAAGATGCGGTCGTTGAAATCACGGGCCATCGCCGGGCCTCCTCTCCCATTGATGCCTCACGGTTTAGGGCAGGTTGCAGTGGCGTGCCTTGTTTCAGATCAACGCCCCCGATGTCGCGGCGGACGCGACTGTGGGGCCGACAGACAAACAGGCTAGGACCGGCAATGGGGCCGGGTGGCGTAGAATTCCGAAGGAGAGCTTGATGAGCACCTATTTCGACGCGCTGGAAACACGCAGCCGGGACGCGCGTGCGGCGGCGCACCTGGAGGCGTTGAACGCGCAACTGGCCAAATACGGCATCGACCGGCTGGAAACACTGGCCGGGTTGGCGGAGCTGCCGGTGTTGCGCAAGTCCGACCTGGTGGTGAAACAGGCCGCCGAGCCGCCGTTTGGCGGGCTGCCGGTGTCGAACATCGCGCATGTGTTCCAGAGCCCGGGACCGATCTATGAGCCGGGTGGTATCAGCCATGACTGGTGGCGGATGGGCCGTTTCCTGAACGCAGCCGGGATTGGACCGGGCGACATCGTGCAGAACTGTTTTGGCTATCATCTGACACCGGCGGGCATGATCTTTGAATCCGGCGCGCGGGCTGTCGGGGCCGTGGTGCTGCCCGCAGGCACCGGCCAGACCGAATTGCAGGCGCGCGCGGCGCATGACATCGGCGTCACCGCCTATGCCGGGACGCCGGATTACCTGAAGCTGATCCTTGAAAAGGCGGACGCGTTGGGTCTGTCGTTGGGGATTACGCGTGCGGCGGTTGGCGGCGGGGCGCTGTTTCCATCGCTACGGCAGTATTATGCGGATCGCGGCATCCAGTGTTTGCAATGCTACGCCACTGCCGATCTGGGCAACGTTGCCTATGAGAGTCCGGCGATGGAGGGCATGATCCTGGATGAGCATGTCATTGTCGAGATCGTCACCCCCGGCACCGGCGATCCAGTGCCCGAGGGCGAGGTGGGAGAGGTGGTTGTGACCTCGCTCAACCCCGATTACCCGCTGATCCGCTTTGCCACCGGTGACCTGAGCGCCTTGCTGACAGGGGAAAGCCCCTGTGGGCGGACCAATGCGCGTATCAAGGGCTGGATGGGTCGCGCCGACCAGACGACCAAGATCAAGGGGATGTTTGTGCGCCCCGAACAGGTCGCCCAACTGGTGGCAAAGCATGCCGAGATCGCGCGGGCGCGTGTCGTTGCCACCCGCGAAGGCGAGATGGACATGATGACGGTGCGAATCGAGACCGATAGCGGCGATGCCGCCGCCTTTGAGGGCAGCGTGGCAGAGGTGCTGAAGCTGAAAGGCAAGGTCGAGCTGGTGCCGCCGGGTGCGCTGCCGCGTGACGGGCTGGTGATCGAGGATCAGCGCACTTACGACTGAAATCGCGCAAGCCCTTGCCACACCGGCGGAAAGCCGCGCGTGGCAGGGACCTGGCGCCGCTGGCTGGGCGGAACACCGCCATTTTCCCCGCACGCGCCGCTTGCCCTGTCATGGCGGCGCGATAGGCTTTGTCCCAAAGCAGACGACGGGGAGGAAAGCTCATGCGGAATGTGGCATTGGCCATGGCGGGCGCGGTTCTGGGCGCCACGGGTGCGCTGGCAAACGGCGATGCATTGGTGATCGGCAACAGCCAATATACCGCCGTCCAGACACTGTTCGGCGCGCAGCGGGTCGCGCAGGCGGCCAGTGCGCTGAACGCTAAGGGGTTTGACGTCACGCTGGCGCAGGATGCGGGCGCGTCGGACATGCGCAAGGCCTTTGGCGAATTTGCCGAAATGCTGGACGATGACGGTGGTCCGGTGGTGATCCTGCTGTCGGGGGCCTTTGTGCACAGCGTCGGCGGCAGCTATCTGCTGCCGGTGACCGGGAATGGCCGGATCGACGAGGCGGATGTGCTGATCCAGGGCTTTCCTCTGGATGCGGCGCTGGCGGTGCTGTCGGCCTATCAGGGGCGGGCGTTCCTTGTGCTGGGGGAAACTGGCGCAGAGCCGGATCTGAACCTGTTCCTGACCGCCGGACTGGGAGAATTGGACATCCCGCAGGGAGTGACAGTGATTCGCGGTCCGGCGATGGATGTGGCCCGCTATGCGGCGCGCGACATGGCCCGGACCGCGCGTTTTGTGCGGCGCGCCGCCATCGAATACGAATTGCAGATTGAGGGGTACGCCCCGCAGGGACAGGTGATCGTACGCGAAGGCGACGTCAGTCCGCCGCGCGGTGCCATCGACCCGCCGCTGCCTGATCCCTTTGCCAATCGGGCGGCCGACGATGTGGCCTGGCGGCTGGCGCAAGAGGCCGATTCGGCTGAAGGCTACAAAACCTACCTCGACGGCTTTTCCGAAGGCGCGCATGTGAACGCGGCCCGGCAGCGACTGTCGGCGCTGAATGCCGAGCCGTTCTACCGTGAGCGTCGCGCCGAAGAGGATCTGGACCTTGACCGTGATGCCCGCAGGGCCATCCAGCGCGACCTGACCATCCTGGGCCATGACACCCGCGGCATCGACGGCGTGTTTGGCAATGGCACGAGGGGCGCGGTCCGTCGCTGGCAGGAAGAGACGGGGCTGAAGGTCAGCAGTTATCTTGACCGTGACCAGATCGCGCGGTTGCAGGCGCAGGCTGCGCGCCGCGCCGCAGAACTGGAAGAAGAGGAAAAGCGCCAGCAGGCTGAACGGGCACGGCAAGAGCGCGCCTTGTGGCGGCGCGTCCGGGATCGGGGCGATGAGGCGGGGTTCCGCGAGTACCTCCAGACATACCCCGAAGGGCAGTTTGTCGACGAGGCGCGCGCGGTGCTGAAGGCGATCGACAAACAGCGCGCGGATCAGGCAGTGGGCCAGGATCGGCGTGACTGGAACAAGGCGACCCAAGCCAATTCGGTAGCCGCGTATAACGCCTATTTGCGCGACTGGCCCAACGGCGCCTTCCGTGAAGAGGCCAAGCAGCAGATCGCACAGTTGCAGTTTGACGCAGAACGGGTGCGCAATTCGGTTCAGGCCCGCAACGAAGAGCAGGCGATGAACCTGAATTTCGTGGCCCGCCAACTGACCGAACGACGGCTGGATCAATTGGGCATGAAGCCGGGTAAGGTTGACGGGCAGTTTGATGAAAACACCCGCGCGGCGCTGCGCCGTTTTCAGGATGCGCGCGGCCTGCGGGTGTCTGGCTATCTGGATGAACAGACCATGGTGCGCCTGCTGGCTGGCGGCATCATGGGCATCGACCGATAAACTGCCGGATCGCGGTGTGGCTTGCCGCCTCACGCGGTGGGTGCGCGGTGCATCGGACACAAGGCTGCGGGTTGCTGCCCGCGGCCCTGGGTTGATGCCGGGAACCGATGGGATGACGCCGTAAGAGCCCGCCTTGGGAACCCGACGGGCATTCCAGGAAAATTCCTGATAAATATACGCGGATTTTCACTCAAGATTTGAATAGGCCGCGGAGCCGGATTTCACGCGGTATTAAGCTGCTTCCCAGCAATATGTTTCACCAAGTCGTTGCAGTAGTTTCACGGTGAAGGAGTGCTTGCGGTGAAGTCACTTGAATCCCGCAGTCCCGGGATCACATCCTTGCACGTCCTTATCGTGGCCTTGTCGCTTGCCATGACTGTCGGCGCTTGGGTCTATTCCAAGAACCAGGTGGACCTGCAAATAGAGAACAGGTTTCTGGCCGCCAAGGACCGCACCATCGGCCTGATCGTCGATCGCATGTCCCGATACGAAGACGCGCTTTGGTCCGGTGTGGCCCATATCGATGCCAAGGGCGGCAAGACATCCCATGCCGAGTGGAAGACGTTCGCCGGTTCGTTGAACCTGGAAAAAAAATACCCCGGCGTGAACGGGATTGGCGTCATCTATTACGTCGATGGGAAAAATCTTGCGGATTTTCAGACCCTCAGGGATGCCGAAAGGCGCGATTTTTCGGTTTTTCCGCAACATGAACAGGACTTCATGCTGCCGATCACTTTCATCGAGCCCGAAGATATCAACGCCGCAGCCATTGGCCTTGATGTGGCGCACGAGACGAATCGTCGAACTGGTCTTTTGGCAAGCCGTGACACGGGAACAGCGCAGATCACTGGCCCGATTTTCCTTGTGCAAGACAGCGGACATACAGCGGGATTTCTGTTTTACACGCCATTTTATGACGGAGAGAGGCTTTGTTGCGCAAAGTCGGTAACGTCCGGAGTTCCCCTTTCCCCGGACGCAATTATCCCACAGGCTCTGTGACGGGTATGCCGAGCGCGGTGTAGCCGTTGAGCACGGCGGCGCGGATCTGAAGTTCGGCGACCTGACGATCGAAGTCGCGCGCCATGAGGCTCTGCCCCAGCAGCTTCACGCAATGCATCTTCGTCTCGGCGCGGCTTCGTCGGTGGTATCCGCTCCATTTTCTCCAGATGGCGCGGCCAAGGTATTTCGAAGCGCGCAGCGCCTCGTTCCGAGCGATAGCCCCTGCAGTCGATGGCTTCCACGGCTTGGCATTCTTGCGCGG
>NZ_FZON01000152.1 GCF_900188425.1 Antarctobacter heliothermus | reverse complement strand
CCCGGTCTTTGAGCTATACGCGCGACAATGCCGACATCGTAGCGCTGCGGATCGTGCTGCAGCTCGAGGAGCCCTACTACTCGGGCAATTTCGACAAACTGGTCAGCTACAGCGCGCCCGTGCTGCCGTTGGCCAGTTCCGAGCCGGTCACAAGCGTCTTTTTTCATCTCGACCCGCTCTGGGCCGATCCGGAGATCGATTTTATCGGCATCGACAATTACATGCCGCTCTCCGATTGGCGTGACGGGTCGGCCCATCTGGACGCAGGCAATGGCTGGCCGACGGTCTACGATCGCGCCTATCTGCACGCCAACATCGAAGGCGGCGAGGGCTACGATTGGTTCTATGCCTCGGATGCTGATCGAACCGCGCAGATCCGCACGCCTGTCGAGGACGGCTCTGAAGGCAAGCCCTGGGTTTTCCGACCCAAGGATCTGAGCGCCTGGTGGGCCAATGCGCATTTTGACCGACCAAGTGGGGCAGAAAGTGCCACACCCACAGCCTGGATCCCGCAGTCCAAACCCATCGTCTTCACCGAATGCGGCTGCCCCGCCATCGACCGGGGCACCAATCAGCCCAACGTCTTCTTCGATCCCAAATCCTCGGAAAGCGCCGCGCCGTATTTTTCGCGCGGTTGGCGCGACGATGCGATCCAGCGGGCGTATTACGAAGCCCTTCTGACCTATTGGGAAGAAGCCGCAAACAACCCGGTGTCCACAATCTACAGCGCACCGATGATCGATCTGCCCGATTGCGCCGCCTGGACCTGGGATGCGCGGCCCTATCCGCATTTCCCCGCACTTACCGAGATCTGGACCGATGGGCCGAACTGGCAGCGGGGGCACTGGTTGACCGGGCGGATGGGCGGCGGGTCGCTGGCCGCCCTGGTCCGGGACCTCTGTCTGCGCGCCGGGCTTCCGGAGGCGCGCGTCGACACCACGGGCCTGACCGGCTCGGTTGAGGGCTACATCCTCACCGCGCTGGAATCGCCGCGCGCCTCGATCTCCACCCTGGCGCGTCATTTCGGGTTTGATGCGGTCGAGAGCGAAGGGCAGATCAGGTTCCTCATGCGTGGTCGCGGCGCTGTTGTCAGTCTGACCCATGATGATCTTGTAGCCCCGCGCGAAGGTGACATTCTGGAACTGGTTCGCGCGCAGGAAACCGAACTGCCCCAGGCGCTGAAATGGCAGGTCACCCGCGCGGAAGGCGATTATGACACCGCGCAGGTCGAGGCCCGGCGCATCACCGTCGACTCGACCCGCGTCACCTCCGAGGCCTTCCCCATTGCAGTTCCGCCCGAAGAGGC
>NZ_FZON01000010.1 GCF_900188425.1 Antarctobacter heliothermus | reverse complement strand
GGAGAGACACGCAGATGAAGGTCCTGGTACCGGTCAAGCGCGTGATCGACTACAACGTGAAAGTTCGCGTGAAAGCGGACGGATCGGGTGTCGATCTGGCAAACGTGAAGATGTCGATGAACCCGTTTGACGAAATCGCCGTCGAAGAGGCCATTCGCCTCAAGGAGGCCGGCAAGGCCGATGAGGTCATCGCGGTCTCCATCGGGGTCAAGCAAAGCCAGGAAACCCTGCGCACCGCGCTGGCCATGGGCGCTGACCGCGCCATCCTCGTGGTCGCCGCTGATGACGTTCACACCGACATCGAGCCGCTGGCCGTCGCCAAGATCCTGGCCAAGATCGTCGAAGACGAACAGCCGGGCCTTGTGCTGTGCGGCAAGCAGGCGATCGACAACGACCTCGGCGCCACCGGCCAGATGCTGTCGGCCCTGCTGGGCTGGTCGCAGGCCATGTACGCCAACAAGGTCGACGTCGAGGGCGATCATGCCGTCGTCACTCGTGAGGTCGACGGTGGGTTGCAGACCATCAAGGTCAAGATGCCGACCATCATCTCGACCGACCTGCGCCTGAATGAGCCGCGTTATGCCTCTTTGCCGAACATCATGAAGGCCAAGAAAAAGCCGCTGGACGAAAAGACCGCCGCCGATCTGGGTGTCGATGTCACGCCGCGTCTGGAAATCGTCAAGACCGGGGAACCGGCGGCCCGTGCGGCTGGCGAAATCGTCGGCTCTGTCGATGAACTGGTGGCGAAGCTCAAGGAAAAGGGGATCATCTGATGGCCGTTCTGCTGATTGCCGAAATTACTGACGGCGCGCTGGCAATGGATGCCACCGCCAAGACCGTCGCCGCTGCGCAGGCGCTGGGCGAGGTGACCGTGCTGGCTGCGGGTGCGTCGGCCAAGGATGCCGCCGCCGAGGCCGCCACCATCGAGGGCGTGTCAAAGGTACTGCTGGCCGAGGATGACCTGTACGGTCACCGTCTGGCAGAGCCTGTCTCTGCGCTGATCGCGTCGCTGGCGGGGGATTACAGCCACATCGTCGCCCCCGCGACCACCGACGCCAAGAACATCCTGCCGCGCGTCGCCGCGCTGTTGGACGTCATGGTGTTGACCGATGTGACCGCTGTGGTGGACGCCGACACGTTCGAACGCCCGATCTACGCCGGCAACGCCATCCAGACCGTGAAATCGAAGGACGCGAAAAAGGTCATCACCTTCCGCACCTCGACCTTTGACGCGGCCCCCACTGGCGGCTCTGCTGCGGTCGAGGACATCGCCACCGGCGAAAACCCCGCCCTGTCCGAATGGGTCGAGGACAAAGTCGCGGCCAGCGACCGCCCCGAGCTGACCTCAGCGGGCATCGTTGTGTCCGGCGGGCGCGGTGTCGGCAGCCAGGACGATTTCGCCCTGATCGAGAAACTGGCCGACAAACTGGGCGCGGCCGTTGGCGCGTCACGTGCGGCGGTCGATTCGGGATTTGCGCCGAATGACTGGCAGGTTGGTCAAACCGGCAAGGTTGTGGCCCCCGATCTGTATGTCGCGGTCGGCATTTCGGGTGCGATCCAGCACCTGGCCGGCATGAAGGACAGCAAGGTCATCGTTGCAATAAACAAGGACGAAGAGGCTCCGATCTTTCAGGTCGCCGACTACGGCCTTGTCGCGGACCTGTTCCAGGCCGTGCCGGAACTGACCGAAAAGCTGTAAACGGTCCGGCGGATACCGCCGCCGCTTTTATGACGTGTCAAAGGCCCGCCGCATCGGCGGGCCTTTGCATTTGGATCAGCAGTCAGTCATCCGGGACAGCACCTCGGCCAGGGCCGCGCTGACCTCTTGATGCGCCAGCGGCCCCATCAATTCCTCGGCCGCGCATGCCTCGAAGTCGCTGAAAACCATACCGCGCGTCCCTTCGATACGCGCCGCGTCCGAGGCCACGACCTCTATCACCTGACTCACCCGGGGACGCAAAGTTTCGACCATGTCGCGGTTCACGAACAATGGATCCCCCTCCAGCGTCGCTGGAGTTTCGACCGGCACAGGATGGTCGGCGAACCACAGCAGGACGATGTCGCCCCGCAACTGCGTCAGCAAACTTTTCATTCGCGCGGTCCATGCCATCCGCAACTCTGCCAACACCTCGGCATAGCGATCACTGGACACCTCGGAAAGCCGCCCCAACATGTGCCGGACAAAGTGAAATTCCGTGAAATCAATCTCTGGATATAGCGCCATCAGCCGGTCAGAGGCCCGCAGGAAACGGTCGTTTCGGCGCGGATGCACCGAATAGAACCGATTCGACAGGTTTTGCGCCCCCATGATCTGAACAACCTTGGCATCCGCGCCAGCAATCAAATCCATCACCGAGGGATCATTCAGATAGAGATCCACGCCTGCGTTAACCACACCGAAATTCGCGCAGGGTAGTTTGACCCGAGTTTCCAGCAACTCTGGAAACGGCTGTTCGACAAAACGGCCATACGTCTCAGTTCCGCCAAGGAACGCCACATATGGGCCATCCAGTTGCCGTCGCGGACCGCGAAACAGAACGCGTGAATTGCCATATCGGCACGGATAATATTCCAGGGACCCGTGGCCCCCACCATGTACAGACATAATGCCCACCTCATTTATCTCACCCGACAGTGAGAATCGCGCAAAGCTCTTGCCATTTCCCTAAAGTGACAATGAGAGGAGAATCCGCTGCTCTTGCAGCCCTGCCCAAGGCGGGTCATGGTGGCGCTGGCAAAAAAGGGGCGGCCCATGGAAATCAAGTCGGTTGGTATCGTTGGCGCAGGGCAGATGGGCAATGGAATCGCCCATGTGATGGCGCAGGCGGGCTATGAGGTGCGCCTGAACGACATCAGCCAGGAATCGCTGGACAAGGCCGTTGCCACGATCCGCATGAACCTTGACCGTCAGGTCAGCCGCGAAAAGATCACCGCAGAGGAACGCGATTCGACTCTGGCCCGCATTCGCACCACCATGGATCTGCCGGAAATCGCCCAGACCGATCTGGTGATCGAGGCCGCGACGGAGCGCGAAGAGGTCAAGGACAAGATCTTTGCCGCGCTGGTGCCAGAGCTGAAGCCTGAAACCATCCTGACCTCGAACACATCGTCGATCTCTATCACCAGGCTGGCATCCCGCACGGACCGGCCGGAGAAGTTCATGGGGTTCCATTTCATGAACCCGGTGCCGGTGATGAAACTGGTCGAACTGATCCGCGGCATCGCCACCGACAAGGAAACCTATGACGCCTGCCTGAAGGTCGTTCAAAATCTGGACAAAACTGCCGCCTCGGCGGAGGATTTCCCGGCCTTTATCGTCAACCGCGTGCTGATCCCGATGATCAATGAGGCCTGCTATACGCTCTATGAGGGCGTGGGGAACGTGAACTCCATCGACATGGCGCTGAAACTGGGCGCCAACCACCCGATGGGGCCGCTGGAACTGGCCGATTTCATCGGGCTCGACACCTGCCTGGCGATCATGAACGTGCTGCACGACGGACTGGCAGATACCAAGTACCGCCCCTGCCCGCTGCTGACAAAATACGTCGAGGCCGGTTGGCTTGGGCGCAAGACCAAACGCGGGTTCTACGACTATCGCGGAGAGGTTCCGGTCCCGACACGCTGAGGCCCATGTGCCCACAGCAATTGTGCGTCCACATCCTGCGGATTGCGGCAATCGACGATCACGCTGCGTTGGTGTAGCCGGGGTGCACCCACGGACCCCGGCGTTTCCACGTCACAGCGATGGGTCAGGACATGGTGGAAGTGAGCCGTGGCCCCCCAAGTTGGGGGATGCCTCATAGTCCGGCAAAGATCGTCAGGTTTCGCGCAGATCCAGCGTTTTTTGGCGCAGCCACGACACGAACTCGCGTTGGCCACCCTCAAACGCCTTGATCGTTTCGGGCGTGATCGGCTCGCCAACAACCGGCTTTTGCGGGCGTCGGCAGGCATGCACGACCTCATGGATCAATAGACCTTGCCGGATTGTCGCCGAGACCTGGTTGGCGATCTGGTAGACACGGCTGTTCTGGCCCGGGAAATAGATAGGTACGACAGTCGCGCCCGAGCGTTGGACCATCTTCGCGGTGAACGGGTTCCATCCAGCCTCGACCGCCGTGCCCCACCAGGTTTCGGATGAGGCCACGACACCGGACGGAAACAGCACAATCACGCCGCCGCCCTTGAGGTGGTCCATCGCATGAGCGCGCATCTCAAGGCTTTGTTCGCGGGCGTCTTCCTCATGCGGGAAGGGGACCGGGATCATGAAAGGTTCGATCTCTTTCACGCCTGTCAGCAACGACCGCGTCAGGATTCGGTAATCCGTCCGCACCCGACCGATCAGTTCCGCCAGGATCATCCCGTCCACCAACCCGTGCGGATGGTTGGCCACGACGATCACCGGGCCGTCCTTGGGGATGCGGGCGATCTGTTCTGCGGGGGTCTTCAGCTCGATCCCCATGATGCCCAGCGCCTGGCTCCAGAACGCTTGCCCCTCAACCGGGCCCATCCGTTCGAACCGGCGCACCATGCGCAGCATCGGGATCTTGCCTGTCAGCCACTCAAGCGTACGAATAGCGGTCGCCTTCCACGGATTCGTGAAGGTGTTGGCGTAGCTGACCTGGCGTTTGTCATAAGGCGCGGGATTCTTGGCCCCGCCTCGACGCCTGAGGGATGTCGCTTGGGTGCTTTCGACCATGCGCCTGCTTCAGTCCCGTTCTATACGTCAGTCCCGGAGCCGGGACTAACAGTCCTCCCCGAAGCGATCCGCCACCAAGGCCTCGACCGCATCGGCCAGCGCCTCGGCGTCCGGACCCGAGGTTTGGACTTCAATAGTGCTTCCTTTGGCGGCTGCCAACATCAAAAGCCCCATGATGCTGTCTCCGCTGGCGGACATCCCGTCGCGGACCACCTCTGCCGTTGCGTCAAATCCTTCCACCACCTCGACCAGTTTGGCCGAAGCGCGGGCATGTAGCCCCTTCTCGTTGACGATCTTCAACGCGCGGTTGACGGATGTGGACATGTGGATCAGGCTTTCTCGTGGCAGATCAATACTGTTCAGGTGGGATCAGCCGGAATGTTCTGGCTGTCAATATACTTCCGCCCTGCTTCAAGCGCATTGCGCACCGCCTCGGGGACCTTGAGGTGACGGCTTTTGGTGAGTTTGATGAGCAACGGCAGGTTCGCGCCGTACAGGATGCGGCGGTTGTCTGGGCGGCAGGCATCAAGCGACAGATTGGACGGTGAACCGCCGAACATGTCCGTTACGATCACCACGCCGCCACCGCTGTCCACCGCGTCGGCGGCCGCCCGAATCTCGGCCTGCTTGGCAACCCGGTCGGCATCCGCCTCGATCGAGATGGCCAACATGGCGGGTTGTTCGCCGACAACATGCTCCACCGCCGCGAGATATTCGCGTGCCAGACCACCATGCGCGACGATTACGATGCCGATCACCCCGTTTTCACTCCACTCACGCCAGTCTCGCGGTCGGAAACAGACGCGGCACCCCGTCGTTCCAGCTCGCGGTGCCTAATTGACACTCGCCAGCCTTCCCGTGCAAGGGCCGCAGCCACGTTTTCCGTAACCGCAACGGACCGGTGTTTACCGCCGGTACAGCCAAAGCCGATGGCAAAATGCGCTTTGCCCTCGGCCACGCAGGCGGGCAGCATGAGCAGGATCAGCCCTGTCGCGCGGTCAAGAAACTCATCATAGCGCGGGTCGGCGGCGACAAACCCGGCCACTTCCGGGTCTAGCCCGGTAAAATCGCGCAGGTCTTTTTCCCAATGGGGATTGCGCAAAAATCGGCAGTCGATGACCACGTCCAGCCCTTGCGGCAACCCGCGTTTGTAGGAAAAGCTCTGGACGGACACGGCCATGCCCTGACTGGTGATCTCGCCGAACCAGCCTGCCATTTCCGCCCGCAAATCGTGCACCGTCAGTTCAGATGTGTCGATCAGGATATCGGCGCGCGCACTGACATCGGACAACAGAACCTTTTCCCGAAACACCCCGTCCTGCGGGGTTTCGTCCGGGGCCAGCGGGTGGCGGCGACGGGTCTCGGAATAGCGCCGCACCAACACCTCATTCGAACAGTCGAGGTACAACAGATCCACCGCCGCTCCCAGATGCTCTGCCAGCGTGTCGCGCAGTTGCAGCAGTCCTTCGGCGCTGAAATCCCGGTTGCGCACATCGATGCCCAGCGCCAGAGGGCGCGCCAGCGGGCTGTCGCCCTCAACAAGACGGGGAATCAGGCTGAGCGGGATATTGTCGATGCTTTCGAACCCAAGATCCTCCAACACGTTGATCGCACTCGACCGCCCGGCGCCAGACGGGCCAGTGACAAATACGATGCGGGCGCTGGCCGGTTCCATTTGATCCATCTCTAGTCTCGCCTTCCGGCTGTTAGATAATGAACAAGTCCTGCAGCGAAATACTCAGACGCGGAATTGTGAAGCAATGGCACTTCGACGCCCAGCACACGGGTCGCGCGGATAGGCGGCAGGCGATGCGTTTCGGCCACATCCAGATCAACCACGGCGATCAGCGGGACGTGGTCAACACAGCTGGCCTGCAACAAGCCGATTCGGCGTGCTTCGATCATTCCGCGCAGGGGCTGTGGAACGGACAGGACCAGCGCAGGCCCCTCTCGGGTGACAATGGTCCTGTCGTCGGCAATCAGTGTCGCACCGCGTACCATCATTTCAAGCGCAAGACCGGATTTTCCGCGTCCAGAGGCGCCGCGTATCAACAGCCCCCGGCCCGCCACCGAAACCGAGGTGGCATGCACAATCTCACGCATGGTCGGCGGTCAGACCGGCAAGCCGACGACGAATCGCGCGCCCAGCGGTTCCGACGTGACATCCGCCTCTGTCGGGCGGATGTTTTCAGCCCAGATCACACCGCCATGCGCCTCGATGATCTGCTTGGAGATGGCAAGACCCAGGCCGGAGTTGTTGCCAAAGTCCTGCTGGGGGCGCGACGTGTAGAAGCGTTTGAAGATCTTTTGCAGCGCGTCTTCGGGGATGCCGGGGCCAGTGTCCTCAACCACCACCAGCACACGGTTGTCGCGACGCCGGGCCCACACGCGGATGGCATCGCCATCTTCGCAAAAGCTGATCGCATTGGTGATCAAGTTGACAAAAACCTGTGCCACGCGCGGTTCCAGCCCGGTGATCGTGACCGGCTTTTTGGGCAGGTCGGAAATAAACTCAATGCCCTTCTGACGTGCATCCTGACCAAGAAACTCTACCAGATTGCCCAGCATTTCCAGCAGGTTGAACTCCTGCTCTTCTTCTTTGACCAATTCGCTGTCCAGCCGCGACGCGTTGGAAATATCGCTGACCAGACGGTCAAGCCTGCGGACATCGTGTTCGATCACGTCCAACAACTTGGTCCGGTGTTCTTCTTTCTTGACCATGCGCAGGCTGCCCACGGCAGAGCGCAGGCTGGCCAGCGGGTTCTTGATCTCATGCGCGACGTCGGCGGCAAACTGTTCGTTGGCGTCGATCCGGTCATATAGCGCACCGACCATGCCGCGCAGCGCGCCGGACAGGCGGCCGATCTCATCGGGGCGCGCGGTCAGATCCGGGATGCGGATACGGCCCGGAGTGCGTGCCTTGCGGTTGCGATCACGTCCTATCTCTGCGGCATCCGCCAGATCGGAAATCGGGTTGGCAATGGTCGAGGCCAGTACAAGGCTGAGGCCAATCGAGACCAGCGTGGCGATGACAAACATCTGCAGCACGCGCTCTCGTTCGGCGCTGACAGCGGCGTCTATTTCGGCCGCTGGAGAGACCAGCGCAATGGTGCCGATCAACTGATCGCCCTGCCGGATCGGACTGAAGGCAAAAAACAGCGTCTGGCCATCGCCACCGCCGGATTCCACGCGCGTCAGCCCGGGATCGCCCGCCTCGATCGCGCGGCGCAAACGGTCCTCAAGATCCAGATCGGGCGTGTCCTCAAAATAGGTGAACATTCCCGCGACACTATCCCAGACGGTGTTGAGGAAATCCGAAATCAGCGTCGGCTTTTCCTCTTCGGCGGGCGGAATGATGGGAGGCATTGCGCCTTGCGTTTCGCCGACCAGGAAGCTGGCGCTGTCGAACACCATCAATTTGACGCCATCGCGCAGGTCGATCCCGTCAACCGTGCGCGCCACGTCCAGCCCGTCCCCGGTGCCAAGGCTGACCGGCGCGCCAAGCGGCAGTTGCGCCTCGAACACATCGGCGACCAGTTCAACCTCGGCCTGCAAGGCATTCACACGCTGTACCGCCAGCGTGTCGCGGGATGAATTCAGCCACAGAATACCGGCCACCAGCACGTTCAACGCAATCAGGTTGAACGTGATGATCTTGCGCGTCAGCGGTGAACGATTGAGCGTGAACAGGCCCCGCCGCGCGCGGTTGTCGCGCAGCTCTTTTTCGACGATGTTGTCCGGGGCGACCCAATCGTCACCCAGCACGACGTCCGCATCGCGGCGCGCGCCCTTTCGATCGTCCTGCATGGGGAGCTGTTCGGCCAGGGCCATCCCCTACTCTTCGTTGTAGCGGTATCCGATACCGTAAAGCGTTTCGATCGCTGAAAATTCTGTATCGACCGTGCGCATCTTCTTGCGCAACCGCTTGATGTGGCTGTCGATGGTGCGATCATCGACATAGACCTGATCATCATAGGCCACATCCATCAGCTGATCACGCGATTTGACAAAGCCGGGGCGCTGCGCGAGCGCCTGAAGCAGCAGGAATTCGGTCACCGTCAGCGATACGTCCCGACCTTTCCAGGTCACCGCGTGCCGCAGCGGATCCATGTTCAGGCTGCCGCGGGTCATCAGCTTGGTCTCTTCGGTGTCGCCGACCACATCACCGGCAACCGCCTCTTGGCGGCGCAGCAGCGCGCGGATGCGTTCCACCAGCAGGCGCTGAGAAAACGGCTTTTTCACATAATCATCGGCGCCCATACGCAGGCCGAGCACCTCATCGATCTCATCGTCCTTGGAGGTGAGAAAGATCACCGGCATCTTGGATTTCTGCCGCACGCGCTGCAGCAGGTCCATGCCATCCATGCGCGGCATCTTGATGTCGAACACGGCCATGTCCGGCATTTTCTTGTTGAAGGCGTCAAGCGCCGACTGACCGTCGTTAAAGGTTTCCACCTCAAACCCCTCTGCCTCAAGGGTCATCGATACGGACGTCAGGATATTCCTGTCATCGTCCACAAGGGCGATTTTAGACATTGCACTGTCCTTGTTACTGCTCTGGTTGCCTGTATTTTTTTCTCAGTATCAGCGAATTTCCGCTTTACAGCAATGCCAATCTGCGAATCAGGCAACCATCCACACCTCATCGGACGCGAATTTCGCAAAGGAATGGCTAAAAAGCCTCACCCGTTTCCGTCGCATTGTGACGGTCCGGGCAAAGCTTCGGCGTGGTATCGCTAAACTCGGGCTTGGTAGCGCAAACTGCGCTCTTGCGTCCTGTTCATGTCGAAAAGCGACGTGTTAAGAGAACGAGCACAGGCGTTTTGGAGCGCCCTACAGCAACTTTCGAAAAGCGCTGCGACAGGAGCAAGGCAAATGACATTTGGACGGGTGAACCCAGAGTTCCGGCTAGAAGACCAGGGGATCGAAGGGCTCGGCAATGTCTATTACAACCTCATGGAGCCCGCGCTGATCGAAGCCGCGCTCAAACGAGGTGAAGGCACGCTGGGCAAAGGCGGGGCCTTTCTGGTAACCACAGGCAAATACACGGGTCGGTCGCCCAAAGACAAATTTGTCGTCCGCACACCTGCGGTCGAGGACTCGATCTGGTGGGAAAACAACCAGCCAATGGCGCCAGACGCCTTTGACCGGTTGCACGCCGACATGCTGACCCACATGATCGACAAGGACTATTACGTTCAGGATCTTGTCGGTGGGGCTGATCCGGCCAATGCCATCGACGTGCGCGTGATCACGGAACTGGCCTGGCACAGCCTGTTCGTGCGCCACATGCTGCGCCGTCCCGACCAGGAAGATCTGGACAGCTTTACCGCCGATTTCACCATCATCAACTGCCCGACCTTCAAGGCGGACCCGGAAAAGCACGGTTGCAGCACCGAAACGGTGATCGCGCTGAACTTTGACAAAAAGCTGATCCTGATCGGCAACACCGAATACGCCGGTGAAAACAAGAAATCGGTCTTTACCCTGCTGAACTACATCCTGCCCGGCAAAGGCATCATGGCGATGCACTGCTCGGCAAACCACGCCCCCGGCAACCCGGTCGACACCGCCATCTTCTTTGGCTTGTCCGGCACCGGCAAGACCACCCTGTCGGCCGATCCCGCGCGCGTGTTGATCGGTGACGATGAACATGGCTGGTCGGATCGCGGCACCTTCAACTTTGAAGGCGGCTGTTATGCCAAAACTATCAACCTGTCCGCAGAGGCAGAGCCGGAAATCTACGCCACGACCGAGAAATTCGGCACCGTGATCGAGAACATGGTCTTCGACCCCGAAACTTTCGACCTGGATTTCGAGGACGACAGCCTGACAGCGAACATGCGCTGCGCCTATCCGCTGCACTATATCTCCAACGCGTCGAAAACCGCGTTGGGCGGCCACCCCAAGAACATCATCATGCTGACCTGCGATGCCTTCGGCGTTTTGCCCCCGATCGCGCGGCTGACCCCGGCGCAGGCGATGTACCACTTTCTGTCCGGCTTCACCTCCAAGGTTGCCGGCACAGAACGCGGCGTGACAGAGCCGGAGCCGACCTTCAGCACCTGTTTCGGCGCCCCCTTCATGCCGCGCCGCCCGGAGGCCTATGGCAACCTGTTGCGTGACAAGATCGCCAAACACGGGGCCACCTGCTGGCTGGTGAACACCGGCTGGACCGGCGGTGCCTATGGCACCGGCAGCCGCATGCCGATCAAGGCCACCCGCGCGCTGCTGCACGCCGCCCTTGAGGGCAAGCTGGCCGACGCCGAGTTCCGCAAGGACCCGAACTTTGGCTTTGAGGTGCCGGTGCATGTCGAAGGCGTGCCGGAATTGCTGTTGGACCCACGCAAGACCTGGGAAGACAAGGCGGCCTATGACGCGCAGGCGCAAAAGCTGGTGCAGATGTTTGCCGACAACTTTGAGCAATACGCGCCCTACATCGACGAAGATGTAAAGGCCGTTGCCATCGGCTGATCCCCGCTCAGGGTTTGGCAAAAGCCCTCCGCTTAGGCGGGGGGCTTTTTCATTTCAAGGGGCATGGCGGGTAGGCAAAACCCGCCTCTGCGCCTAACCTGTCGACGTGTTAGTTTCACGGTCCACCCCGACGGGAGATGCCGCCATGACCACCAATCCGCTTGCCGCCGTATTCGCCACCCTGATCGCGGGCCAACCCGCCCTTGCAGATGTCGGTGCCTTTGTTTCCCCGCCCGTGACGCTTGAGGGTTTTGGCGTCATCTGTGAGGTACAGCTGCAAGGCACGCGGCCCGCACCCGACACGCTGTCGGGCCTGCTGAACCTTGTCGATCAGGATCGGCCCATTGATGTGCAGACATTGCAGGTGCCTGCGGAACTGGGCCTCAGCTTTGGCATTCGCGCCAGCCTGACGGCCGGGTCTGCGGTGCCGGAGGTGACGGTTGTCGTCACCCACCCGCCCATGGGCCCCAACGGCGTGACCGTTGAACGCTGGCCCACACCGATGAATTTCGGTGAGACGTCGCTGAACCTGTTCACCTTCGAACATGACTACGAAATGGTCGAGGGGCGGTGGATGTTCCAACTGGAACAGGATGGTCAGGTGGTGCTGCAACAGCCCTTTGAGGTGACCGCCCCCGGCACGGTCCCGGCGGTGCAGCAATCCTGTTTCGCGGCAGAAATCATGTCCTGAGCGCGGGCGCGCGGCGCATCAGGCCGCGCGCAGCCCCAAGATCTCGCGCGCCTGCTGCCATGTGGCGACGGGGCGCTCATATTTCTCACATAGACCCACCGCACGCTCGACCAGCGCCGCGTTCGACGGCGCAAGGCTGTCCTTGTCCCAGCGCACGTTGTCCTCCAGCCCGGTCCGCGTGTGACCACCCGCCGCGATGGCCCATTCGTTCACCTCGACCTGATGCCGCCCGATCCCGGCGGCACACCACTCGGCCTCAGGCGTCAGGCGTTTGACCGTCTTGATGTAGTAGTCAAACACTTCGCGGTCGCAGGGCATCGCGTTTTTCACGCCCATGACAAACTGCACATACAGCTTGCCCGGAATGCGCCCGTCGCGGTTCATCTCTGCCGCCTTGAAGATATGGCTGAGGTCAAAGGCCTCGATCTCGGGCTTGACCTCATAGGTGCGCATCTCGGACGCCAGCCAATCCACCAGATCCGGCGCGTTCTCATAGACCCGGGTTGGAAAGTTGTTCGATCCGACCGACAGCGACGCCATGTCAGGCCGCAGCGGCAGCATCCCGCCACGGTCGCGCCCCGCCCCTGACCGACCGCCGGTCGACAGCTGAATGATCATGCCGGGGCAGTGTTTCTTCAGCCCCTCGACCAGACGGGCAAACCGCTCTGGGTCGGATGTCGGCGTTTCATCCTCCATCCGGACATGCGCGTGGCAGATGCTGGCCCCGGCCTCAAACGCCGCATGGGTCGATTCGACCTGCTCTTCGATGGTCACCGGCACGGCGGGATTGTCTTTCTTGCGAGGCACTGACCCGGTTATGGCGACACAGATGATACAGGGTTTGGTCATGACGGGCGTGTTCCCTAGATGGCGGCGTGGGCGTGATGCCGCTCAGTTTACTGATTGACGGCAGGTAGAAACAACCGGGAAGACGCAGACCCCTCCCGGCATTTCCAACCTGTCAGATATCGAAGAAGACGGTTTCGTCCTCACCCTGAATGCGGATCTCAAAGCGGTAGACGGGTGTGCCGTCCCGCTCGGTCCGCTTGGCGATCAGGGTGGCGCGGCGGCGTTCCCATTCGATCAGGTTCAGCACCGGGTCGGCGGCGTTGGCCTCTGCCTCATCCTCGAAATAGACCCGCGTGTTCAGGCCAAGGTTGATGCCACGTGCCACGATCCACAGGTTGATGTGCGGCGCTTGGGTCCCGACGTTGCGGCCCGGTGTGCGGCCCGGTTTGACCGTGTCAAATCCCCATTCGCCGGTGGCGAAATCGGTGATCACCCGGCCCCAGCCGCGAAAGCCCTCTTCGACGTCGCCACCGCCCTCGGGATGGGCATAGACGCCTGCGGCATTGGCCTGCCAGGCCTCCAGCATCACGTCCTTGATCGGCGACCCGGTGCCGTCGATCACCAGCCCCTCAACCCGGATCCGTTCGCCTTTTGCGTTTGGTCCGGCGATGTCCCAGCCAAGCTCCTGCGTGTAGATGTCAAAACCTGCCGCGCCCGGCGCAAGCCCGATGTGGACATAGGGGCCCGCAGTCTGTGACGGCGTTTCCTTGAGATAGTTCAGCGATTGCGCCATGGCTCAATTCCCCTCCAGACGGTTTTCGAACAGGGTCGAGCGGCGACCGCGCAGCACGATATCGAATTTGTAGGCGATGGAATCCAGCGGGATCGTCGCGTTCATGTCCAGCAACGCGACAAGGCTGTCGATCGCGTCCTGATTGGGGATTGTCTTGACGATCGGGCATTTCGCAATCAGCGGATCCCCTTCGAAATAGACCTGACTGATCAGCCGCTGGGCAAAGCCGGTGCCAAAGACAGAAACGTGGATATGCGCCGGACGCCAGCTGTTCACCCAGTTGCGCCAAGGATAGGCACCGGGTTTGACCGTGCGGAAATAGTAATAGCCGTCCGCATCCGTGATCGTCCGCCCGCAACCGCCAAAGTTGGGGTCGATGGGGGCCAGATAGGTGTCCTTCTTGTGCCGATAGCGCCCGCCCGCGTTGGCCTGCCAGATCTCGACCAGCGTATTCGGCACCGGGCGCGCGTTCTCATCCAGAACCCGCCCATGCAGGATGATCCGCTCGCCAATCGCGCTTTCGCCCGGCTGGGCGTAGTTGTGCAGCAGGTCGCGGTCCATCGGGTCGATGTCGTTGTGACCAAACACCGGCCCGGTGATCTCGGAGACCGAGTTTTGCAGGCTGATCGCCGAATACTGCGGCGAGCGGGCAACGCTCGTCTTGTAGTCCCGGGTATAGGCGGGCGGGTGCCGCTCTCGGTCCCGCTGATAGAATTCCCCTTGGCTGGGCATATCACTCTCTCCTCAGGTGGTCCCGGACGGCGTGCCGGTTTCGGCGTCCATCTCGGCATAGGTCTGCTTGGCCAGCTTCAGCGCGTGATTCGCGCGCGGCACACCGGCATAGATCGCAACGTGTTGGAACGCCTCCAGCACATCCTGCTTGCTGGCCCCGGTGCGGGCGGTGGCGCGGATGTGCATCGGGATCTCTTCGAAATTGCCCAAGGCCGCCAGCAGCGCCAGCGTCAGCATGGACCGCTCCCGGTCGCTGATCCCCTCTGACGCCCAGACAGTGCCCCAGGCGCTTTCGGTGATCATGGTCTGAAACGGCAGATCAAACGGCGTCTTCGCCGCCTCGGCGCGGTCCACATGGGCATCCCCAAGAATGCGGCGGCGCACCTGCATTCCGGTGTCGTATCGGTTGGTCATGGTATCCTCCGGTCGGGCCTGCGACGTTGTGCAACCCCCCTCTGTCAGTAGGGCAGCCCGATATAATTCTGTGCCATCACCGATTGCGCGTCCCGATTGGAGCGCAGGAATTCGATGTCGGCAAGCTGGATCTTGAGGTCAAATGCGTTCTGGTCGGGGAACCTGTGCAGCAGCGTGGTCATCCACCAGCTGAACCGCTCGGCCTTCCAGATCCGCGCCAATGCCTTTTCGGAATAGCTGTCGATGCCCACGCTGTCGCCGGACCGATAGAACTGCACCAGCCCGTTATAGAGATAGTGAATGTCGCTGGCGGCCGTGTTCAGGCCCTTGGCCCCTGTCGGCGGCACGATATGCGCCGCATCCCCGCACAGGAACAACCGCCCCCAGCGCATCGGCTCTGTCACAAACGACCGGAGCGGCGCGATGCTTTTCTCGATGGTCGGGCCGGTGACAAGGGTCTCTGCCGCCTCAGTCGGTATCCGGCGTTTCAGCTCTTCCCAGAACGCATCGTCGGTCCAGTCCTCGGGACTGTCGGACAGCGAACACTGGATGTAATAGCGGCTGAGTTTCTCATTGCGCATCGAGCATAGCGCAAAGCCGCGTTCAGAGCTGGCATAGATCAGTTCCTCGTGGACCGGGGGCGTTTCCGACAGGACGCCCAGCCAGCCAAAGGGATACAGCTTTTCGTATTCCTTGCGGACCGTCAGCGGGATGGTCTGGCGGCTGACCCCGTGGAACCCGTCGCACCCGGCGACGAAATCGCAATCGATCCGCGCCTCTGCGCCATTCACCTCGTAGGTCACATAGGGGGCATCGCTGTCGGCATCCCTGATCTGGACGTTCTCGACATTGAAGACGATCTTTCCGTCCGCCTTTTCGCGCGCCTCGTACAGGTCGCGCGTCACCTCTGTCTGGCCGTAGACAACCACATGGCTGCCGGTCAGCTCCTTGAAGTTGATGCCAAACTGTTCGTCGCCGTAAGAGATGATGGTGCCGTCATGCACAAAACACTCGCGGTCCATCCGCTCACCCGCACCGGCCTCGCGCATCAGGTCGACCATCCCGGTTTCCAGGATGCCCGCGCGGATGCGGCCAAGGACATAGTCCTTGGTCTTGCGCTCCAGCACGACGCTGTCGATGCCGTTCTTGTGCAGCAACTGGCTGAGCAACAGGCCCGACGGGCCGCCGCCGATGATGCAGACTTGGGTTCGCATGATGTCCTCCCCTTTGAAGCAAGACTAGAATGAACCTGACAGACATGTAAAATGACATGTTACGATAGATACTTATCGAAAACGGAAACTGTCATGCTCAATCGCCGGATAAAACTGCGCCATCTGGAGGTCGTCACCGCCATCGCGCGCCAAGGCAGTCTCAAGGCCGCCTGCGCCGAACTGCACCTGACGCAGCCCGCCTTGTCCAAGACTCTCAAAGAATTGGAAGAGACGCTTGGCGCGGCGCTGATGACGCGGGATCGCGGCGGCGTGCGCCTGACGCCAGAGGGTGAGGTATTTCTGGAATTCGCGGGACAAAGCCTTGCCGCGCTGCAACGCGGGGTCTCTGGCGTGTCGGAACTGCGCGAGGGCGGGGCCGAGGTGCTACGCGTCGGCGCGCTGCCCAGCGTGGCGGTACGGCTGATGCCCCGCGTTGTGTCCCGGTTCCGAGCCCTGTCTCCCACCACGCGGCTGGTTTTGCGCGACGGCACCCATGGGGCACTCACCCGCGAGTTGCTGACCGGCGCGCTGGATCTGGTGCTGGGGCGGATGGGCGCGCCGGAAACCATGGCGGGCGTCTCGTTTACGCAACTCTATCAAGAGCGCGTGGTTTGCGTCGCCCGCGCCGGTCATCCGCTGGCGGGCCGCGCCGGTCTTGCGCCGCAGGATTTGCTCGACTGGCCCGTCCTTTACCCGCCCGAGGGCGCGGCCATCCGCCCCTTGGTGGATCGCTGGTGTGTTGCACAGGGGCTTGGCCCGTTTTCCGACCGGATCGACTGTGTGTCCGGGGCGTTCGGGCGGCGCTTTCTGCGGGTTTCGGATGCGCTGTGGTTCATTTCCGAAGGGGTTGTTGCCCCCGAGGTCGAGGACGGCGCCCTGATGGCGCTGCCACTGGACCTGACCCTGACCGCCGGTCCGGTCGGGCTGATGACGCGCCCCGAAACCGCCGCCTCGCGCAGCAGGCAACTGTTTGAACGCGCCCTTAGACACGAAGCACAGTCTTTACCCAGATCGTGATGCCGAATCGGAGTCATCCACAACTTAATGCGTCTGTCACCAATTTATCGCTTTACACACCCCCGCCTACACAGGCACCATATCTGGTAAGGGCTCGGGGAAAGCCCGCAGACCCTAGAGCAGGCAGCAAGCGTTAGAGGCGAACCCGCCGCCCAGACGCGACAACCAGAGAGGTGTCCACATGGCCCTGTCCGAGCAGTACATCACCGAAGACATCCATCCGATCGACCTTGTCGAGCATATCGCCGAGTTCAACGATTGGGACTTTGACCGTATCGCCGAGGATCAGATCGCCATGGCGGTCGAAGGTCAGTGGCGCACCTACTCGATCACCCTGGCATGGTCGGCCTACGACGAAACGCTGCGCATGATCTGCACCTTTGAAATGGAGCCGCCAGAGGCGCGGCTTCCGGCGCTGTACGAAGGGCTGAACCGGGTCAACGACCAGTGCTGGGCCGGAGCATTCAGCTATTGGGCCGAGCAAAAGCTGATGGTCTACAAATACGGTCTGGTTTTGACCGGCGGCAACATCGCCAGCGCAGAACAGATCGACACGCTGATCACGGCGGCTGTAATGAGCTCGGAACGCTATTACCCGGCTTTTCAGCTGATGGTCTGGACCGACAAGACCCCCAAGGAGTCGCTGCAAATCGCCATCGCAGAGGCCTACGGTCGCGCCTGAACGCATATTATCTTCACCACTTCCCCCAGGAACGACCAAAGGGCGGCGCGACGGCGGCGCCCTTTTTCTTTTTACGGTATTTTCCTTGAGTTGTGTTCTGACCCCGGCAATTCTCTCAACAGGAGAAACCCAAGGGAGTAGACACATGAGAACCCGCCTTTCGGCGCTGGCCTTTCTATTGGCCGGGGCCAGCCCGCTCTTGGCCCAGCAGGACGCCGCCGCCTGCACCGCGCTGCGCGACACGGTCTTTGCCGCCGGACATGTCACCACCGCCCGCGTGGTCGAGGCCGAGGGCCTGCCCGCCTATTGCGAGGTGCGCGCCACCGCCCTGCCGGCGATCTCGATCGAGGTGCGCCTGCCCTTGGACGGCTGGAACGGCAAATTCTATCAGGCGGGCTGCGGCGGGTTCTGCGGTATCCTTGGCCGCGCCGATGCCAGTGGCGGCTGGGTCAACGCCATGCGCCCCGGTCTGGAACGCGGGTACGCCACCGCCACCTCTGACAGTGGGCATCACGCGCTCAGCGTCGTGGATGCCGGGTGGGCGCACAACAACCCGCACGCGGAACGCGACTGGGGCTGGCGCTCGATTGGCGAGACCAACCGCGTGGCGCAGATCATGATCGAGGCGTTTTACGGTAACGCCTCCGATCAGGCAGTCTTTCAGGGCTGTTCGACCGGCGGGCGCATGGCCCATGTCGCCGCCCAGCGCTACCCCGAGATGTTCGACGGCATCATCTCCGGCGCGCCCGCGATGGACTATCCCGGACTTGTGGCCACCAAGATGGCGTGGGTCGTGCAGGCCAACACCGCCGACGACGGCAGCCAGATCCTTGGCTCTGAAGAGGCCCAGCTGATCGGCGATGCGGTCTATGAACAGTGCGATGCCGTGGACGGGGTTGAGGATGGCGCGATTGCCGACCCGCGCGCCTGCGACGTGGATTACAGCGCGTTGGGCCTGACCAATCAACAGATGGACACGCTGATGAAATGGCGCGAAGGCCCGCGCAATGCCGCCGGAGAGCAGCTGTACCCCGGTGGCATTCCCGAAGGGTCCGAACCGTTCTGGTGGCTCTGGCTGACCGGAAACGGCAAGGGCGGCGGCAACCTCGTCCCGGCCTTTGCGGTCAACTTTGGCCGCTACATGGCCTTCCCGGTGGACCCCGGTCCGGAATGGACGCCGCTGGATTTCGACTTTGAGGCTGATCCGGCGCGGCTGGCTACGATGTCCGAGGTTTACAACGGCGATAGCCCGGACCTGAGCGCGTTCCGCGCGGCGGGGGGCAAGATGATTGTCTGGCACGGCTGGGCCGACGCCATCGTGACGCCCTACAAAACCGTCGACTGGTACGAAAAGGCATCCGCAGAGGCAGGCGGTGAGGACGTGCTGAAAGAGAACGTCGCGCTGTTCATGGTTCCGGGTGTCGACCATTGCGGCATTCTCCCCGGCCCGGACGGCATCAACGCCGCCAGCCTTGACCCGATGACCCCGTTGGAGGCTTGGTTGAATGAGGGGACGGCGCCGGTTTCGATCATGACCGACTGATCTTGTCCCCTTTCCCCGGCGCGCCTAGTGTCCGCCGGGGAAAACAAAGGGGATCACGATGCACGACACGGATTTGGCGCAACGCGGATTGGCACTGCTGGGCTGCGGCAAGATGGGATCGGCCATGCTGGCTGGATGGCTGGCACGCGGGCTGCCCCCGACATCCGTCCGGGTGCAGGACCCCCACCCCTCTGACTGGCTCAAGGCGCAAGGCGTTCATATCAATGAGGGTTTCGGCGACAGCCCCGCCGTCGTCCTGATTGCCGTCAAACCGCAGGTCATGGGCGACGCCCTGCCCGCGCTCAAGGCGCTTCCCACGGGTGACACGCTGTTCATCTCGGTCGCGGCGGGCATCCCGATGGCCACCTATGAGGCACATCTGGGCACTGTCCCCATCGTCCGCGCCATGCCCAACACCCCCGCCGCCGTCGGCAAGGGGATCACCGCCATTGTCGGCAACGCAAAGGCGACCCAGGCCCATCTGGCACAGGCCGAAGAGCTGCTGTCCGCCGTCGGAGAGGTCGTCAAACTTGACAGTGAGGGCCAGATGGATGCCGTGACCGGCGTCAGCGGCTCTGGCCCGGCCTATGTCTTTCACATGATCGAATGCCTTGCGGCGGCGGGTGAGGCAGAGGGGCTGGCCCCCGATCTTGCCATGGCGCTGGCCCGCGCCACCGTGGCCGGTGCGGGCGCATTGGCACAGGAGTCGGGCGAAGATCCCGCGCAACTGCGCCGCAACGTGACCTCTCCCAATGGCACCACGCAGGCGGGGCTAGAGGTGCTGATGAATGAGGACAATGGCCTGCCGCCGCTGATCCGCGCCACCGTGGCCGCCGCCGCCAACAGATCGCGGGAACTGGCCAATGGCTGAGATCAGTTTTGACGATTTTCTCAAGGTCGACATTCGCCTTGGCACGGTCCTGCGCGCCGAACCCTTTCCCGAGGCGCGCAAACCGGCGATCAAGCTGTGGATCGATTTCGGGCCCGAGATTGGCGAAAAGAAAAGCTCGGCCCAGATCACCGTGCATTACGACCCCGAAACGCTGGTCGGCAAACAGGTCATGGCGGTGGTGAACTTTCCCCCCCGCCAGATCGGCCCAATGCGGTCCGAGGTGCTGGTGCTGGGCGTGTCGGACGACAATGACGCTATCGTGTTGATTGGCCCGGATCAGGCCGCGCCCAACGGCACGCGGATGCACTGACGGCCCCCACGCTTCGGCCGCGCCATCACTTGGCGCGGCCGAAGGCGCAGATGTCACTCAAACCTCTGGCGCGCTGGGGTCCGGCACCAGCGGCGGGTGAACGCGCGGCGGGTTGAACAGCTTGTCCTCACGTTTGATCTTGCGAGAGATCAGACGGCCAATGGGCCGCGCCGCGATCAAGCCAACGCCGACAGCCAGGGCGATTGCCTTCCAGCTATACCAATCCAGCGCAAGGAAAGTGACCAGTAGCACGCCTGAAAACACGGTGAAGACAAGCATACTGATGTACCAGGATAGACGGTCCATTTTGTGTACCTCCTTTCGTTAGGGAACGCAGAACACGGGAACAGGTTCCCTTGACCTTGGGCCGCGCTTGGGGTTCCGTCCCTTGCAGGAGGACGCGCCATGACCATGCCAGCGATCACAGGACACGGGGTCTTTACCCCTTCCTTGAGCATCTCGAACGACGAACTGGTCGAGGCGTTCAATGCCTACGCCGATCGCTGGAATGCCGAAAACGCCGGGGCGATTGCCGCCGGTGAGGCAGAGACCATGACCCACTCCAGCGCCGATTTCATCTTTTCCGCCTCCGGCATCGAAAGCCGCTATGTGCTGGACAAGGACGGCGTTCTGGACCCGGCGCGCATGTTTCCCCATCTGGCGGCCCGTCCCGATGACGCCCCCGGTCACATGGCCGAAATGGCGGTCGACGCCTGCACCAAGGCGCTGGATATGGCCGGGCGCGCGGGCGCCGAGGTCGATCTGGTGATCTGCGCCGCCTCGAACCACGAACGCGCCTACCCCGCTGTCGCCATCGAGATCCAGCAACTGTTGGGCGCTGGCGGCTTTGCCTTTGACATGAACGTCGCGTGTTCGTCGGCCACTTTCGGCATTCAGGCCGCCGCCGACATGATCCGCGCAGGCAGCGTGAAACGCGCGCTGGTCGTCTGCCCCGAGATTTGCTCCGCCCACCTGGAATGGCGCGACCGTGACTGTCACTTCATCTTTGGCGATGTCTGCACCGCCGTGCTGGTAGAGGCCGCCGAAGAGGCGCAAGGCGACCACTGGAAAATCCACTCCACCCGCTGCGCCACGCAGTTTTCCAACAACATCCGCAACAACAACGGCTTTCTGCGCCGCACCCACGACCAGATGGAAGATCGCCGCGACATGCAGTTCATGCAGAACGGGCGCAAGGTGTTCAAAGAGGTGCTGCCCATGGTGTCGGCCCACATCCTTGGCCACCTCGACGAAGAGGGGTGGCAGGCGGATGATCTGAAACGCCTCTGGCTGCATCAGGCCAACAAGACGATGAACGATTTTATTGGCAAAAAGGTGCTGGGCCGCGTGCCAGAAGACGGCGAACAGCCCAACATCCTGCAGGACTATGCCAATACGTCCTCTGCCGGGTCGATCATCGCCTTTTCAAAACACTCGGACGACATGCCCAAGGGCGCTAGAGGCGTGATCTGTTCTTTTGGCGCGGGTTATTCGGTGGGGTCGGTGCTGCTCGAACGGGCCTGAACCTCCGCTTTTTCTGCGGCGTCTTCGGCATCCATCGCCTCTTCCAACTCTTCAGCCTCCTCCTCGCCTCCGGCGAGGGCCGCTGTTTCGGGCGTGATGCCACGGGCGGGGGCCGACATCTGGAACGCGCCCTTTTCGTTCTCGGGCA
Source organism: Antarctobacter heliothermus (assembly GCF_900188425.1). Classification (GTDB taxonomy): domain Bacteria; phylum Pseudomonadota; class Alphaproteobacteria; order Rhodobacterales; family Rhodobacteraceae; genus Antarctobacter; species Antarctobacter heliothermus. The sequence goes on along the minus strand of NZ_FZON01000010.1, from coordinate 93,272 downwards.
CGGCTGCGCGCTGCAAGATCCGCCACAGCGTGTAAAGGATCACCACCACATGCGCCGTGATGGTGGTCATGAACAACCCCTGCGACCCTGCCACGGACATCATCAGACCCGCCGCAAGCGGTCCCGCGATAGACCCAAGGCCAAAAACCATCAGCAACCCACCTGACACCTGAATAGAGGTGCCTTCGGGCGCGTGGTCATTCGCATGGGCCACAATGATCGGATACATCGCAAAGATCGCCGCGCCAAAGGCGGCGACAAGGATCAGGTTTGTCATCCGGTCTTGGGGTGCCAGAATGATGAACCCCAGATCCGCCACCAAGGCCAGCGCCGACGCCCCCACCAGCACCTTGCGCCGGTCCATCCGGTCGCTGAGATAGCCGATCGGCACCTGTGACGCCGCCCCGGCCAGGATCGGGATAGAGGCGAACAGCGCGATGGTCGTCAACGGCAGCCCGACGCCGCCCGCGTAGACCGCCGCCAGCGTGCCAAACGACGCGTTGGAAATCCCGACCAGAAAGACCGCCACCACCGCCACCGGAGAGTTGCGCCAGAGCAGCGACAGGTTCAGGTTCACCGAGGTCAGCGGCGCGGGCGTGTGGGTTGTCGACAGCGCCGTCGGCACCAGCGCCAGAATGTAGACAATCGCTCCGACCGCAAAGAACATGAACCCGGCCACGCTGCCCAACGCAATCACCATCTGACCGGCGGTCATCGCCGCAAGGTTCACCATGGTGTAGATGCCAAAGATCGTGCCGCGCGTCTGCGGACTGGCCCGGTCCGACAGCCAGCTTTCGACAATCATAGCAGCCCCGGCAAAGCAGAACCCCGACACCGCGCGCACCGGAATCCAGAACTCTGCCGACACCAACAACGCCTGCAACAGGATCGACACGGCGGCAAAGGCGCACATCACGCCAAACGCGCGGATGTGGCCGACCGACCCCACGATGCGCGGCACAAAGTAACAGCCCGCCACATAGCCCACCGCCCAGCCGGTGCCCAACAGACCCAGAGACGTGGCACCAAACCCCTCTTGCGCGCCGCGCAGGGGCAGGATCAGCCCGTGAATACCGCCCGCAAACAGCAACAGGGCGGAACCGAACAATAGGGCGCTGACGGGCAAAAGCTGGCGGATCATGAGGGCACCGTAGTGGATCGTGGGCAGGCTGCAAGCACCAGGATGGCCTGCGTTCAATACAGCCGGGTCGCCGCGTCCTTGTCGTGGATCGCCTGCACCTCGTCCAGCGTCTGTTCGGTGTCCACAGCCGCTTTTACCCATTCCGACATTAGCGGCACATCATCTGTATCCGGCCAAAGATCCGGCACCCAAAGGCGCGACCGCACCGAGGATTTCGAACAATGCATAAAGGCCTGCTCGACCGTGACCACCAAAACCAGATCCGGCGACCTGCCGTTAATCGCATGGCGCGCGCGCAGATCCGCGTCCGCCGCGATGCGCCCGGTGCCAGACACGCGCAGCGTCTCCTTGTTGCCGGGGATCAGAAAGATCAGCCCCACACCGGGGTTGGTCAGAAGGTTTTCAAAGCTGTCCAGCCGGTGATTGCCCAGCCGGTCCGGGATGATCAACGTATGGTCGCCCACGACCTCGACAAAGCCCGGCGCATCGCCCTTGGGCGAAATGTCATGCCGCCCGTCCGCCCCCACGGTCGAAACCAGCACATAGGGGCAGCGCGCGATATAGGCACGCCCCACCGCGTTGATATGATCCAGATCCTTGCGGCTGGCATTGCCTGTCCAGTGCGGCAGGATCTCGCGCAGCCGCGTGTGGGTGGTGGCTTCGTCCTTCAGCTCCAGTGCCATCGCGGATCTCCCGTTGCGCGCTGGCAGGCTACCGCAGTCTTGCCGGATCGCAAAATTCGACCCGGACGATGCGCCGCATCCGTCTGCCTTCACAACAACACAGCCCGCGCCTTAGGCTGCCGCGACCCCAATGCCGGAGAAGACCGATGATCAGACTGACCGCCCTGCTCTTGCTCTGGCCGCTGACGCTGGCCGCCGAGACACTGACACCCCAACAGGTCGCCCCCGGCATCTGGGCCATCGAAGGCCCCGCAACGCAGCGCGACCCGGACAACCTTGGCAACAACGCCACCTTTGGCCTGATCGACACGGCTGAGGGCGCCGTGCTGGTCGATCCCGGCGGCAGCTGGAACGGAGCCAAGGCGCTGCATGCCGTGGTGCAAACCCTGACCGACAGCCCGGTTGCCTATGTGATCAACACCGGCGGGCAGGATCACCGCTGGCTGGGCAACGGCTATTGGCAGACGCAGGGCGCAAGCGTCATGACCTCTGCCGCCGCCCATGCGGATCACCTGAACCGGGCGTCGCTGCAAATGACCGCTCTGAACGCGTTGATCGGCCCCGAAGGGCTGGCCGGGACAAAGCCCACCACCCCAGATATCATTTTTGCCGACAGGCATGAGCTGACCCTTGGCGGCACCCGGATAGAGATCATGCACGTCGGCCCCGCCCATACCCCCGGCGACAGCCTTGTCTGGCTGCCGGACAGCGGCACGGTCTTTACCGGCGACGTGGTCTATGTGGGCCGCGTGCTGGGCGTGATGGCGTTCTCCGACAGCGCCCATTGGCTGGATGCCTTCGCCCGGATAGAGGCGCTGGCCCCCACGCACCTGATCCCCGGCCACGGCCCCGCCACCGATCTGGCAACCGCGCAAAAGGACACCCGTGACTACCTGACGAACCTGCGGGACAAGATGCGCAGCCACATTGACGATGGCGGCGATATCATTGACGCGGTCGAAGTGGACCAGTCCGGTTTTGCCTATCTGGACCAGTTCGACGCGCTCGCCCGGCGCAATGCGCAAACCGTCTATGAGCAGATGGAATGGGAGTAGGCTAGCCGTTCCGGTCGCCCGTGACCTCACGCCAATGCCTGCGGCACAGGCTCACATAGGTCTCATTGCCGCCGATCTGGACCTGTTCCCCATCAGTCAGCACCGCGCCGTCCGCGCCCTGCCGGATCACCATCGTCGCCTTGCGCCCGCAATGGCAGATCGTGCGCACCTCACGCATTTCATCCGCCAGCGCCAACAGCGCGGCTGAGCCGGGGAACAGCTCTCCGCGGAAATCGACCCGTAGGCCGTAGGCCATGACCGGCACCCCGAGATCATCGACCACCCGCGCCAGTTGCCAGACCTGTTCACGCGTCAGAAACTGTGCCTCGTCGATAAAGATGCAGGCCACCGGACCGGCATCCAGCCGCGCCGAAATGCGCGAAAACAGATCCATCTGCGGGCCAAACGTCTCTGCCGGGCGCGACAACCCGATGCGTGACCCGATCACACCATCACCCGCGCGGCTGTCGATCGCTGCCGTCAACAGGTAGGTGTCCATGCCGCGTTCGTTGTAATTGTGCGCCGCCTGCAACAGCAGCGTCGATTTGCCCGCGTTCATGGTCGAGTATTGAAAGTGCAGCTTGGCCATGGCCCGGTGATGCCCGAGGGACCGAAATTTGGCAAGATACGCAAAAGACGCGTCTTCGCAGGCACAGCGGAACATTTCCGTTTGATTGCCGCCTGAGGTGCCTTGACCCTTGCCAGATTTGCGCATGACATTGCAGAAGCGGGAAAATAGTGGGAATAGCCTTTGGGTGATCCCCGGAACGGGTCTCCGGGGAAAGGGGGTCGTCATATGTCTGTTGTTGGACGGTATCTGAAGAAACACATCGAGGCGCTCGTCAAGGACGTGGGCATCGAGGCCGCGTGCGAACTCACCGGCAAGTCCAAGGCGACGCTTGGCCGCTATTACTCCGACTATCCCGAACACGCCGACCGGTTCATGCCCGTCGACGCGGTCGCCGCCCTCGAAGAGGCCGCCTCCTACCCGCATGTCACGGCCGCGCTGGCAGAGCTGAAGGGCATTCAGCTGCAATTCGACGACAGCCGCCGCAATTCCAAACCGTCCGGCAACGTCAATTCGGATGTCATCGTGCTGGCCCAGCGCTTCGCCATCCTGATGGGCGAATACAACCAGTCGATCGAAGACGGCGTGATTTCCGCCAATGAGGCCAAGCGCCTGCTCAAGGAAACCGTGGCCATCCAGAAGGTCCTGATCGACATGAAGCTGAACCTAGAGGACGAAACCGCGCATTGATCACGGCCACCAAGAGGGCAGACCAATGAAAGCCGTCCGGCTGGTTCTTCATATCGGACACGGGAAAACCGGATCGACCTCTATCCAGCGCGCCTTGCGCGCCTCTGGGCCGCTTCTGGCAGATCGCCAGGTTTTGTTTCCCGATCCCGGCCGGCACGACAATCACCAGCTTCTGTTTCCTTTCCTGACCGGCAGCCTGCCCGATGACCCGGTGCAAATGTCCAGCCTTGCCCCAACCCCCGAAGCGGCTCACGCCCAAGCGGCACAGCTCTGGAATGATCTACGCAGCCGGATCGCGAATGAGCGCCCTCAGACGGTCGTGCTGAGTTGTGAAAATCAGTTCCGCCCCTTTCCGCCCGAAGCGATGGCCCGACTGCGCGAAACCTGCGCGCAGATCGCCGACGAGACCCAGGTCATCGCATATCTGCGCAGTCCATCGCCGTTCTTTCTGTCGAACGTCCAGCAGGACGTGAAAAAGCGACCGGAATTTCGCAGAATCTCGGCGTCGCGGATTCGCGACGCGCTGGGCCCATTCGTCTCGGACGGGCCCGGCCCGATCACCGCACGATTGTTTTCCCGCGAGGCGCTTTTGAACGGCGACGTGGTCACGGACTTCATGGCGCAGGCCTTGCCAGAGATCGATGCCGGTGCCTTGACCCGTGGTCCGGCGGAAGAGAACTCCTCCGTCTCCGCCGAAGCGATGGCGCTCCTGCAGCAGATCTTTCGCGGCACCCGCCCCGTGCCGGCCCGCTTCCGTGACAACCTCAAAGCGTTCCGTAAGATTGTCGTTGCCACCGATGCCAAGGTTCCCGGTGCCGCGCGGCCCAGACTGTTCGACCAAGTGCGCGCCGTGACAGAGGCGCGCGTTACGGATCTGGACTGGACCAGGGACATTTTGGGCGTTGCGTTTCCCGATCTCGGCCCGGCGTCGATGCCGCAGGAAGACGCCGAAGCCGCTTTTCAAAGGCTGCGGGACGTGGGCGACATCTGCGCTGTCGATGCCGCGAGACAGGAGTCGCTCTGGCAGGCGTCAGTGGCCGAGGCGACGGATGGCAGGATGTCGCGGCTTCTGCGGCGTATCGGCCTGAACTAAGTCGTCCAGACCTGTTCGACGCTTGGCGCCAATACCCCAAGATCACGTCTTACGACACGCTGCTGCTGCGCCATTGGAAAAAGCGCTACAATGAACTGACACCGCTCGACATCCGCCAAATGGCTTCGGGCAAGGTGATGCAGAAACTCAGCCTGCCGACCCAATTGCCCGCTCCGCTCATGCAGACCCTTGTCGACATGGCCGAAGAGGCGATGCCACCCGGCTAGAGGCAGACCGACACCCCGGCTTCTTCTGGCCAAAAATATCCCGGGGGAGTCGACCGAAGGGAGACGGGGGCAGCGCCCCCACCCACGGCCCCACTGGGGGCCAAGCTGAAAGCATGCCTTTGGCATGACGCCCCCTCACGCCCCCTCTCGGGGTCAGACCAGCCGCCCCCACAGGTCGTATTCGCCGCTTTCATCCACCTCGACGGTGACAATCTGGCCGGGCTTCAGATCCGCCGCGCCCTCGTCGATGAAAAGGTTGCCGTCGATCTCGGGTGCATCCGCCTTGGTGCGGCAGGTGGCCACGCCATCCTCGTCCACGTCATCGACTATCACATCCATGACCTGGCCCAGTTTTGCCGCCAGCTTGGCCTCGGAAATCGCTTGCGCCTTTTCCATGAACCGCGCCCAGCGCTCTGCCTTGACCTCTTCCGGCACATGATCCGGCAGGACATTGGCCCGCGCCCCGGCGACGTTTTCGTATTGAAAACAGCCCACCCGGTCCAGTTGCGCCTCGTCCATCCAGTCCAGCAGGGTCTGGAATTCCGCCTCGGTCTCGCCGGGATAGCCAACGATGAATGTCGACCGCAGCGTGATGTCGGGACAAATCGCGCGCCACGCGGCGATCTCATCCAATGTCCGCGAGGCCGCCGCAGGCCGCGCCATGCGGCGCAGCGTGTCCGGGTGGGCGTGCTGGAACGGAATGTCCAGATAGGGCAGCACCTTGCCATCCGCCATCAGCGGGATCAGCTCACGCACATAGGGATACGGATAGACATAATGCATCCGCACCCATGCGCCCAACTCCCCCAGATCGCGCGCCAGATCCAGCAGTGGGAACTTGGTCGCGCGGTCTTTCCAGTCGGTGCCATAGGCCGAGGTGTCCTGGCTGATGACCAGCAGTTCCTGCACCCCCGCCTCGACCAGCTTTTCCGCCTCGCGCAGCACGGCCCGGTGCGGGCGGCTGGCCAGCTTGCCGCGCATGTCGGGGATCACGCAGAATTTGCAGGCGTGATTGCAGCCCTCGGAAATCTTGAGGTAACTGTAATGGCGCGGCGTCAGGCTGACACCGCTGGCAGGCAGAAGGTCGATAAACGGGTCAGGGTCCGGCGGCACGGCGGCATGGACCGCGTCCAGCACCTGTTCGTATTGGTGCGGGCCCGTGACGGCCAGCACCTTGGGATGTGCGCCGGTGATGTAGTCAGGCTCTGCCCCCAGACAGCCAGTCACGATCACGCGGCCGTTTTCGGTCAGCGCCTCGCCAATCGCGTCAAGGCTTTCGGCCTTGGCGCTGTCGAGAAATCCGCAGGTGTTGACGATCACCGCATCGGCACCAGCATAATCGGACGAGATGCCATAGCCCTCGGCGCGCAGCCGGGTCAGGATGCGTTCGCTGTCGACCAGGGCCTTGGGGCAGCCTAGGCTGACCATGCCGATGGTCGGCTGACCGGGACGGGCGGACTCTGTCACGCGGGCGCGGGCAAGGTCGGGGCGAAGATCTGGGGGATTCTGTGACATGGCGCCTCATAGCGCGGCAGCGGCGTCTGGGGAAGATAGCAGGTGATGGACTGGCGAATGATCGAACGGATTGAGAGCGCGGCAGGCACCGCGCGGGTCGAGATGCAGGCCGATGGCAGCGGACACTATCGCTATGTGCTGCCGGTCTGGATCGCAGCCGCCCCCGAAGACGAAGGCGCGCTGGGTGATGGCGTCTGGATGATCGAGGAGGTGTCCGGGCTTTACGGCTGGCGCGGCCCCTGCCTGAATGACGCAAAACGCGCCCTACGATTGCAGGACGCGCCGGGGGTCGAATCTTAACGGCAGGTAAAACCGCCTCTGTAACCCATTGATTTTATACAGGCGTGCGGCTGTCCACGCGTGGACAACCCAATTTCACCGGCGACGATCGCGCCGCGCGCTCATCGGCTGGAACGCGACGCCCACATGGGCCTCGCAATAGGGTTTGCCCTGCTGAACAGGCAGACCACAGAACCAGAAATCATCCGTGGCCGGATCGCCGACGGGCCATTTGCAGGTCCGCTCGGTCAGCTCCATCAGGGTCAGCCTCTTGGCCTTTTTCTCGATCTCGCTGACCTTGGCCAGCGCCTCTGGGCTGATCTCGTTGGTCGACGGCTGCGGCGGCAACGGCTGGCCGGCCGGGATGATCGCCTTGCGGGCCGGGCTGATTGCTGGCGTGGTGGCCACGGCGGCAGGCTGCGGCTTGGCCTCGGGGGCCGGATCGGGCTTGTTCGCCGGGGCCGGTTTGGACGGGGCCTTGGCCTTGGGCTGCGGCTTTGGCTCTGCCGGCTTGGCCTCGGCCTGCGCGGCGGGCGCGGCCCCTGCGCGGTTCGACAGGCCCAGACGGTGCACCTTGCCGATCACCGCGTTGCGCGTCACCCCACCCAGTTCCTTGGCGATCTGGCTGGCCGACTGGCCCTCGGACCACATCTTCTTGAGCAGTTCTACGCGTTCATCGGTCCACGACATCAGGTTACCTCAGCGAAAAAAGCGGCCACGAAGGGGCCGCCTGATGTTTTCTTGGTTGGCCCTATTCTAATCATCGATGCACGAGTTACAAGACGGCGAACAGAATTGGAGAGACCATGCCCGAGACATTGAGCTATGAACCCGGCACCCGGCGTTTCGGCCGCGTCAACTGGCTGGGTTTCGCAACCCTGTGCAAGCGTGAGATCCTGCGGTTCACCAATGTCTGGACCCAGACCCTTTTGGCGCCGCTGGTCACGGCCGGGCTGTTCTTGATGATCTTTACCATCGCCATCGGACCACAGCGCGGAGATGTGATGGGCGTTGCCTTTACCACATTCATTGCGCCGGGCATCCTGATGATGACGGTGATCCAGAACGCCTTTGCCAACACCTCCAGTTCATTGATGATCTCAAAGGTGCAGGGCAATATCGTCGACACGCTGATGCCGCCGCTGTCAGCGGCGGAGGTGGTGCTGGGCTTTGTCGTGGGGGGCACGGCGCGCGGCGTGATCGTTGCGGTTGCCTTGCTGGCCATGTTCTGGCTGGTGCTGGGCATTGTTCCGGCGGCCCCACTGGTGACGTTGGTCTTTGTGGTTCTTGGCTCTGCCTTCATGTCGGCGCTGGGTCTGATCGCAGCGATCTATTCGCAGAAATTCGACCAGATGGCGGCGATCACCAATTTCATCATCACTCCGCTCGCGTTCCTGTCTGGCACCTTTTATTCGGTCGAGGCTTTGCCCAGCGGGCTGTACCAAGTCACGCACCTGAACCCGGTCTTTTACCTGATCGACGGGGCGCGGTGGGGCGTGATCGGTGTGTCGGACACGGCCCCGGGCGTGGGATTTGCTGTCGCCTTGGCGGCGACCTCGGCTGCGATCCTTGCCGCATGGTGGCTGTTCCGCCGGGGAACGCGGCTCAAATCCTGACGGGTATACCGGACTTGCAAGAATCGCTCCTGCGTGGCCACTCTGGACTCCTTTGTGCACGCATTGGCAAGAATCGCGACCCGGAGGTATCTATTTTGCAGCCAAAATTCCTGTCCCAAATTCTGGGTGTTCTGATCTGTCTGTCCGGCCCACTGGCGGCGCAATCCGTCGAACTCAAGGGGTTCCATCTGGAGCCAGACCCGGATGAACGCGCCAAGGCGCTGGGAGATTGTCTGGCCGGGGTGGCCGACCGCTGCGGCCCGCGGGTCCAACTGACGGCGCGCAGCATTGATCGCAGGTCCGTGCAGGGTCTGGTTGATGGCGCGCCACCGGCACAGGTCAATGGGCTAAAGCCCCGACTGCTGGTCAAGGACCGGACAGAGGACACGCCCGTGGGAAAAGCCACGCCCCTTGTCAGTATCGACATCGAGATCTTTTTCGATTCCAACAGCGCCACGCCCAGCGCCACCTCGGTGCCGGACATGCAGGCGCTGGCCACGGCGATCACCGACCCGCGTTTTTCCACCAAACGGTTTGTCATTCTGGGCCACACCGACGGGCGCGGGTCGGACGCCTATAACCTTGACCTGTCAGAGCGCCGCGCCAACAGCGTGCGGGCGCGGTTGCAAAGCCTGTCGGGCCTTGCCGCCGACAGGTTCATCTCTGCCGGACGGGGAGAGCAGGAACTCAAAGACCCGACAAACCCGGACAGCGACGTGAACCGCCGGGTTCAGATCATTCTTCTGGACAGCTGAAAAGGCCATGCCATGACCCGCCCCCTGTTTACCCGGCTGGCGCTGGGCCTTGCCGCGCTGACCCTCGCCCCTACTGCGGTGTTCGCCGACAACTATGACCTGCGGTCCGACCTCAGCTGTGAGGCCCGCGATGCGGTCACCGACCGGCTGGCGGCGGATACGCGCGTCACGGTTGGCGTGGATGCCGTAAACGTCGGCGGGCAGTTCACGCTCGACTGGGGCAGACCCGGCTTTCCGGAACGTGAACCCATCTTTCTGATGGTGTCCTTTGACCGGCCGGTGCGGCTGTCCGGGGACGGCATGTACGCGTTGCTGCCGGACGCCCGCGCGCCTTACGGCATTTCATGGGATCAGACACACACCCGCGCCGTGATCCCGTACTTTGGACGCGGCATGCCCAAGAATGGGCAGATCGAGGTGGAACCGCTGTTGTCCGGCCCGTTGACCCTGCGCTGGTCCGTGGTCGGCCACAGCGGTTGCGCCGAGCGGATCGGCCCGGACGGCCAAGGCGCACATGTGGTCAACGTGACGACGGCGGCCCGGCCAGAAATCGTGGTCAAGGATCCCGTGACTGAGGACTTGCCGGAACAAGTGCTGGTCAACCGCGATGGATCGCGCCACCTGCACCTGTTCGACGGGCGCTTTCGCCTCAGCGACGCGGCAACCGGCGCGGAAATTCTGGAAAACGTCGGAAAACCGCATTTCTCGCCCGCCGGGCGCTACGTTGTCCTGCCCGGCGCCGATGAGGCCGGAATATTTGACGCGGTGGATGGCACCCGCGTTGTGCCCGCAAACGATGGCTATGTCTGGAACGCCCAATGGGGCGCGCTGATCTGGTCACATGACGACAGCTTTGTCTTGCAGTTGCTGTCGGGCAACGGCTTGTCGCAGCTCCACAACTTTGCCGCAGGCCGAACCGTCCGGGTGACAGACAATGGCTGCCGGATCTGCGGGGCAAACCAGAACACCTACAATCTGGACCTTGAAAACAACGTTTTCATCAGCGAAGCCTACAACGAACTGAACGCCCACCGGCTGAGCGACGGCGAACTGGTTTCGCTGTTTCGGCCAGAGATCACCAGCGGCACCCGGGTCGGGGATGCAAACCGCCGCAATGCGCTGCGCGACATCGACCGGCAACAGGCCGTGGCCGGCGTGGCGCTGGGCAACGGGCTGGTCTTTTCGGATCAGATCGCCGTGTCTGTGCCGTTTCCCACTGGCTTTTCGCGGTCCGACAACCTCAAGAACAACGACACGGTCGCTGATAGCCTAGACCCCTTTCTCCGTCCGAACCGGCAATTGACGCAGGTCGCCCAAGGCGACGGCGGCGCGATGAACTCAAACGTCAGCGGCGCAATTGCCTGGCGGTCCATCACGGCAGACATCTCAGGCCCGACATCCACGCGTATCGCCAAACGCCTGCAGGAATTTGGCCTGCCTGTTGTTGCTGGCGCCGTAGTCGACCGTACGGACATCGAGGCCATGCTTCCGCAGTTCGACAGCAGCCAACAGTTTTCGACCAATGAGGCCCGCAAGCAGGCCTATGATGCGCATGACACCCAGATCACTGCGGTCTTTGCCGCCCAGTGGCAGGGGATCAGCGCGGCAACCGGGGTTGATGTCCAACGCTTTGAACGACGCCAATACGCCAGTTCCTGTAGCGTTCAGGGTGAAGGCAAATTGCTGGGCGAGTTTGACGTCCTCTGGCGTTGGACCTCTGGCGGTGAAACCCATCGGCTGACAACCCTCCAGTGCGCCGAGGGCTCCGCCGCGTTCAACTATCCCACGACCTACCTGTTTTCCAGCGCGCTGAAAGGCGGCGTGTCCAGCCGCGAAACCAATTGGGGGACGGTCTACGACCTGGATCTGGACAACCCGGGATCGAACATCGCCAATCTATGCACCAGTTCAATTGACGCCTGCGGGTTCGACGTTCAGGTCTTTGGTGACACGCTGATCCTGCTGTCCCGCCTGGCCAGCGCCTACGCCATTGTAGACCTGACCACCGGGCAGTTGGTGGGCAAACAGTTCAACCTGCCGCGTGGCGATCTGTTCGACAATGTTCTGCTGACCCAGGATGGACGCCACCTTGTCACCCTTCAGGAGGACGGCAGCTTCTTCGTCAACCGTTTGTCGGATGCGCAGACCGTGCTTTCGGGGCTGTATGCGGATGATGAGGTCATCGTCTGGACCGCAGATGGCCGCTATGACGCCACATCCGAGGGCGCGTATTTTGTGTCCTACACCTTTCCGGGCCATTTCGGCGAATACACCGCGCAACAGTTCGAGGGCTATCTGAAGGTGCCGGGGCTGGCGCAACAGGTGCTGTTGGACATCTATCAGCCAGCCCCCATCGAGATCACGCCGCCGCCAGTCCTGCGCGCCTCCGTCGCGGTGACAGACGGTCAGGCCGCGCTGGACGTCACGGCACAGGCGCCTGTGGCGCTCCGGGCGTTGACGGTGTTTCAGGATGGGTTGCGGACACAGGATTTCGCGGCTGACGGGCTGACTGCCGACTGGCGCGAAACCGTTGACCTGTTGCCGGGGACGCGCTGGCTCAGCCTTGTGGCGACGGATGTGAACGGTGTGGCTAGTGCGCCCTACAGCGTCGAGATCCCGCAGCCCGCCGCCGCGCGCCGGCTGCATGTCTTTGCGATCGGTGTGGATGACTACGGCGATGCGTCACTGAACCTGACGGCGGCGGTGGGCGATGCGCGCCTGTTTGCATCGGCGCTGGCGGACCGCGCTGACGACGGCGTGCAGATCGCCTCTCAGACCGTGCTTCTGGACGCAGAGGCCACCCCGGACCGCATCCTTTCAGAACTGGAGACGCTGGTGCAAACCGCCCGTCCCGGCGACACCGTGGCGCTGTATTTTGCCGGTCACGGGTTGTCCCACGACGGGCGGTACTACCTTGCCGCCTCAGGTGTCGATGTGGACGACATAGGCGGTACAGCCCTGCCCTTTGACGCGCTTTCTGCCCGATTGCGCGATGCCAACCTGCGCATTGCCCTGTTCATCGACGCCTGTCACAGCGGGCTGGCGGGCGACGGGCTGTTTTCGACCAACGATCAGGTGGTTGGCGGCGCGCTGGACCAGATCCCCTCGGGGCTGGTGGTCTTTGCCGCCGCCAAGGGGCGCGAATTTTCACTCGAAGACCCGGAAACCGCGCAGGGCTTTTTCGCGCAGGCCTTGGCAGAGGTGCTGCACGACCCGGCGCGCGATCTGAACGGCAACGGCGCGGTCGAGTTGAGCGAGCTGTTCCGGGGCACCAAACAGTTGGTGTCCGACCGCGTGCAACAGGCGCAACAGGGCGCGGCCCCGGCCGATCTGCTGACCCAGACGCCGTGGATGGCGCGCAACCTGATGGTCGGGGATTTCGCCCTGTTCTGAGGCCGGTCGCTAGACCGAAACGCGGGCCGTCACCCGTGACAGGATCTCTGTCGTGACGGCCCGTGTCCCCATGTCACCGCCAAATTCCATCGGGCGCAGGGCATTGGCCTCAAACCCGGCCTGAACGGCCCCATCTATCAACAGCGCCGCCTCGTCGAACCGCGCATTTCCCGTCTTTTCCGCCAGGTATTCCAGCATCAGGGCCGCCGAGAGGATCGCCGCCAACGGGTTTGCCTTGTCCTGCCCCATGATGTCCGGCGCGCTGCCATGAGCGGGCTGAAACAGACCCGTCTCATCGCCGATCTCAGCGCATGAGGCCATCCCCATCCCGCCGACCAGACCACCCGCCAGATCGGACAGGATATCGCCGAACATGTTTTCCATGACCATGACATCATAGTCCCACGGGTTGCGGATCAGATTCAGCGCCTGTGCATCGACGTAGGCATAATCCGCCTGTACCCCCGGAAACTCGGGCGCGATTTCGTCAAAGATCTTGCGGAAAAACGCCATGGAGGCAAAGACATTGGCCTTGTCGACACAGGTCAACCGCCCGCTTTTGCCACGTTCCTTGCGTTTCTCGGCAAGGCGAAACCCGAACCGATGCAGTTTCTCCGTCGTTGTGCGGGTGATGCGCAGCGTGTCGCGCACCTCTGTGTCTCCGATGATCTGGCTGCGATTGTGGACAGCGGCGGAATAGAACAATCCTTCGGTGGACTCGCGCAGGATCACCATGTCGATGCCCGCCGCCCGCGGATCCGCCAGCCGTTGCGGCGCGTTGGGATAGGCCTTGACCGGGCGCACACCGGCATACAGGCCATAGCGGTCCCGCAGCCTCAGATGCGGGCTGATTTCTGTTCCGTCAGCGTGGCGTATGGCGGGCAGTCCGATGGCCCCCAGAAAGATGGCATCCGCCTCTCCGACCCGCACTTCGCCGCCCGGTTCGATGTCCTGCCCGGTTTCAGCGTAGTAGCCCGCCCCGGCCAGGGTCTCTTCAAAGGTGAGGGCGCACCCCTCAACGCGTGAGGTCGCGGCAAGCGCCACCTCCAGCGCCGCGTCTGCGACATCCTTGCCGATTCCGTCACCCTTGATGACCGCGACCCTGCATGTGTTCGTCATTCCAAGCTCCACCACTTGAGTTAAAAGAGTGATTTGAGCATATCCAATAGCCCCCACACGGTAAGACCGCAGCGCCTGTCGCGTTCTCGTATCGCTCTTGATATTCGTTTAAGCCACCTTTCCTTCCAAGGCGACAAGGCTTTTCCCGCTCATCGACGCGAGGCAGGGACGTGGTTGGCCAAAGCCACCGGTTCTGCGTCGCGGGGCGCTTTCGCGACAGACTGGCCTGTCGCAGCCGTCGGCGTGCCGTGCTAGGGGGCCTGTGCATTTATCGAATGCTGGCAAACCCGCGCCGTGAGAGACGATGACAAGACCCGGAACACAGGATAAAAACAGTCCGAAGCAGCGCGCAAAAGACCGGATTATTGCGCCTGTTTCGCGGGATCTGAACCGCGCGGGATGGCTGGCGGTTCTGGCCGGGATGCTGTGGCCGGTGCAGGCTGCCGTGATCGCATGGACGATTTCCGGGTGGGTCGCCGGGACACAGGACCTTGGTGGCACGATTCTGGCAGCTGCGCTCTTTGCCGCCCTTGGCGGGCTGCGGGCTATTCTCGATCATCGCTCGGGCGCGTTCCTTTTCCGGGCGGCTGACAAGACCGTTGCGCGGGAGCGTGCGGCGATTCTGCGGCGTGAGGCGCGGCGTCCGGCCGGGACGGGCTCTGCCTCGATCGCCGCGCTCACGGTGCAGAAGGTGCCAGTGTTGCAACCGTGGATCACCCGGTATCACGTCGCGATGGTTCGCGTCTCGGTGCTGCCGGTCCTGTTCCTGCTGTTGTCCTTTTCGCTCTCCTGGGTCGTCGGCCTGACCCTGCTGGTGGCAGGCCCGCTGATCCCGGTCTTCATGGCGCTGGTCGGCATGGCGGCAGAGGACGCCTCGCGCAAGCAGATGGTCGAAATCGGGGCCATGAACAACATGTTGCTGGATCAGCTCTCGGCGATGACCGACATCCGGTTGCTGGGCGCGACGGACAGGGCGGCCAAGGATTTCGAGACGCGGGCCGAGGGGCTGCGCGAGCGCACCATGGCCGTTCTGCGCATCGCTTTCCTGTCGTCCACCGTGCTGGAGCTGTTCGCGGCGCTTGGCGTGGCGATGGTGGCGGTCTTTGTCGGCTTCACGCTGCTGGGCGAAGTCACCTTTGGGTCGTGGGGCACGCCGTTGACGGTCGGCGAAGGGATCTTTCTTCTGCTGATCGCGCCAGAGTTCTTTCAGCCGCTGCGCGACCTTGCCACCGCCTGGCATGACAGAGCGGCAGGCTATGCGGTGGTCGAGGAACTGGATGCACTGGACAGGGCGGAGCGGGCAGAGCTGGTCGGCCACGGGGAACGCGCCGCGCCGCTTGACGGGGTGTTCCACCTGCGCAGCACCGGGGCTGTCGCGTCGCTGCCGGGACGACAGATACGCCTGCCCGATCTGTCTCTGGACGCCGGAGAGACACTGGCCCTGACCGGACCCAGCGGCGCGGGAAAATCAACCGCATTGGCGGCGATCGCGGGGCTGGTGCCGCTGGCCTCTGGGCGAATAGAGGTCTGCGGTCAGCCACTTGGCGCGGACACGGCAGACGCGTGGCGGGCACGGATCGCGATGATCCCGCAGCGGGTGCATTTCCCTGACATCGCGCTGTGCGACTGGCTCTCGCCCCAAGGGGCCGATCCCGGGCCCGCGCTGGACATGGCAGAGGCCACGGGCATTGTTGCGCCCCTGCCGGACGGCCTGAAGACACGTCTGGGCGAGACCGGCGGCGGCATCTCGGGCGGTGAGGCGCGGCGCCTGATGGTGGCGCGCGCCATCCTCGCCGGGGGCGACCTGATCCTTGCAGATGAGCCTACTGCGGACCTGGACGATGTGACCGCAGATCGCGTCATCGCCGCCCTGCTGCGGCTGAACGCCGACGGGCATACGGTGATCGTGGCCACCCATGACCCACGGCTTGCCAAGGCGATGGGCCGACGTGTGGAGGTGGGCGCATGAGGCCGCTTCTGCACGCCCTGCGCCTGCTTGTGGGCGCCGCACCACGGGCGATGGCCCAGGGTGCGGCCCTGTCGGTGGTGGTCCTTTTGATGGGGGCGGCGCTACTGGGCCTGTCGGGTTGGTTCATCACCGCAACCGGGATCGCCGGACTGGCCGGAATCGGCATCGCCTTTGATGTGTTCCGGCCCTCTGCCGGCGTCCGCTTTCTGGCCCTTGGCCGCACGGCGGCGCGCTATGGCGAACGGCTGCTGACCCACGATGCCACGCTGCGGGCGTTGGCCGCCCTGCGGGTGAGCCTGCTGCGTGCCCACGCGCGGATGGGCGGTCGGGCGTTGGCGCGGCTGCGTGGCGAAGGTGTCCTGACCCGCATTGTGTCGGACGTGGATGCGCTGGACGGTCTGGTGCTGCGCTTTGTGCTGCCGGTGCTGGCCGGGGCCTTGGCCCATGTTGCGGTTTTTGTGGCGCTGGTCTGGCTGATCGGCTGGGCGGTCGCCGCTGTCATCCTGGGCACATACCTCGTGGCGGCAATTGCTGTCCTCACTTGGCTGGGCCGCAGGGCGATGGCCCCGGCGGCAGAGGCCGAAACGCAGGCGCAAATCCTGAGTCGCGGGGTGATCGACATGATCCGCGACCGCGAGGCGCTGATCCTGTCCGGCGGGCTGGGCGACGCAGAGAACCGGCTGACAGGGATCGACACGCAGGCCCGTGCGGCAACGGCGCGGCTCGACCGCGTCGAACGCCACGCGGGGCTGGCCCTTGCCGTGACCGTTGCGCTGGCGGCTGCGGGCGCGCTGGTCGCCGGGGGAATGCTGCTGTCGTCGGGGGTCATCGACCCGGCGCAAGCCGCGATCGGCTTTTTCGTCGCTCTCGCCCTCGCCGAGACGCTTTTGCCTTTGCGACGCGGCATCGTCGAGCTTGGTCGGATGGCAGATGCGGCAGCGCGGGTGATGGTCACATCAGAGGACGCGGCGAAATCCGCGCGCGCGCCCCAGACCCTGCCCGGCACCCCGTTGCTGACGGTCGCAACACCCAAAGCCGCGTTCACCCTTGGTCCGGGTGAGGCGGTAGCGCTGACCGGCCCCTCCGGCTCTGGCAAGACCACGCTGCTTTTGCAAATAGCGGGGTTGGAGCCCGCGGAAGGTGTGCTGATCTACGGCGTCGCGCCCGCCGACATGGATGAGACCGACCTGCGACACCGTCTTGCCATGCTGCCGCAGCGGTCCGCGCTGATCGCGGGAACCCTGCGCGACAACCTGACGCTTGCCGGTCCCGCAGACGAAGCAGACCTCTGGGAAGTTCTCGACGCTGTCTCGCTCGCAGAGCATGTTCGTCAAAGGGGCGGCCTGGACGCGATGCTGGGTGAGGGTGGCTCTGGCCTGTCCGGGGGGCAGGCCCGTCGCCTTGCCATTGCACGGGCCCTATTGCGCAGGCCGCAAATCCTGCTCCTGGATGAGCCGACAGAGGGGCTGGATGCCGAAACGGCCAACGCCGTTCTGAACGGAGTCCGCCGGTTCCTGCCAGAGGCCGCCATTCTTGCCGCGCTGCATCGGGGCGCGGACCATCCCGTTTTTGACAGGGCTGCCATGCTCTGAGTCCGCTTGGTGACGAAGTCACCGTCCTTGCAAAACATATTTCGGTAATTGAGCTTTATATGGGGGGCACCCGAGTCGTGCGCCCCGGCGGACAAAGGAGAATTCGAAATGGAGCTCGATATTGTCGAGCTGTCTCGCCTGCAATTCGCGATGACAGCGATGTATCATTTTCTCTTCGTGCCGCTGACGCTGGGTCTGTCGATCCTCGTTGCGATCATGGAGACCGTTTATGTCATGACGGGCCGACCGATCTGGCGGCAGATGACAAAATTCTGGGGCACCCTGTTCGGGATCAACTTTGCCCTTGGCGTCGCCACAGGCATCACCATGGAATTTCAGTTCGGCATGAACTGGAGCTATTACAGCCACTATGTCGGCGACATCTTCGGCGCGCCTCTGGCGATCGAGGGGTTGATGGCCTTCTTCCTCGAAGCGACTTTTGTCGGCCTGTTCTTTTTCGGTTGGGACAAACTGTCGAAGGTGGGGCACCTGATCGTCGCCTGGCTGGTCGCCATCGGGTCGAACTTCTCGGCCCTCTGGATTCTCATCGCCAACGGCTGGATGCAGAACCCCGTAGGGGCCCGGTTCAACCCGGACACGATGCGGATGGAGATGACCTCTTTCTTTGACGTGTTGTTCAACGAAGTGGCGCAGGCAAAATTCGTCCATACGGTGTCCGCCGGGTATGTCACCGCCTCGGTCTTTGTTCTGGGCGTTTCTGCCTGGTATCTGCTCAAGGGACGACACACGGCGCTGGCCCGGCGATCCATCGCCGTGGCTGCCTCTTTTGGACTTGCCGCGGCCCTGTCAGTCGTCGTGCTGGGGGATGAGAGCGGCTATTCCGCCAGCCACACCCAGAAGATGAAACTCGCCGCGATAGAAGGCATGTGGGAAACGCATGACGCCCCTGCGCCGTTTACCCTTGTCGGGATCCCAGATGTGGAGGCGCGTGAGACCCACTATGCGGTCGAGGTGCCCTGGGTCATGGGTCTGATCGGCACGCGCTCCCTGACGCAGGAGATCCCCGGCATCAATGACCTGGTGATCGAAGCCGAGGAGCGGATCGAAAGCGGGATCAAGGCCTACGACGCCCTGATGACGATCCGCGAAGAGCGTGACGCCACCCCGGCCGATGTGCGCGAGACCTTTGAGGCGCATTCCGAAAACCTCGGCTTTGCCTTACTGCTCATGCGCTACATGGATGATCCCCGCGACGCCACGCCCGAACAGATCGCCACAACGGCCGAGGATACCATCCCCGGCGTGTTGCCGTTGTTCTGGGCCTTTCGTGTGATGGTCGGCCTTGGCTTTGGCTTTATCGCTGTCATGGCCTATTTCTTCTGGTGTTCCTCCTTCCGGCAACAAAACTATCCACGCTGGGCGCTGCGCATTGCGGTGTTGATCATCCCCGCGCCGTGGATCGCGGCAGAGCTGGGCTGGTTCGTCGCGGAATACGGCCGCCAGCCCTGGACGGTGGACGGCGTGCTGCCCACCGCGCTGTCGGTCAGCCATCTCAGCGTGCAGGATCTGCTGCTGACGCTGGCGGGGTTCATGATCTTCTACACCGTGCTGTTCGTCGTCGAGATGGGCTTGATGCTGAAATACATCCGTCGCGGCCCCACCGAGGATGTCGAAGAAACCGAAAGCTGGGAGGCGCGGCACGAACATCGCCTGCGTACCCATGACGGCCAGATCCCGGCCACCCCTGCGGAGTAAATGACATGATCCTTTATGAACTTCTCTCCTACGACGTGCTGCGGGTCATCTGGTGGCTGCTACTGGGCGTCCTGCTGATCGGATTTGCCCTGACGGACGGGTTCGACATGGGGGTGGGCGCGCTGCTGCCCTTTGTCGGCAAGACCGACGTCGAGCGGCGCCTGACCATCAACACCGTCGGCCCGGTCTGGGAAGGCAACCAAGTCTGGTTCATCCTTGGGGGCGGCGCGATCTTTGCCGCTTGGCCGCCGCTCTACGCGGTGTCGTTCAGCGGGTTTTACCTTGCGATGTTCACCGTTCTCGCCGCGCTGATCCTGCGCCCCGTGGCCTTCAAATACCGGTCCAAGCGCGAAGACCCCCGCTGGCGCAGCAGTTGGGATTGGGCGCTCTTTGTAGGTGGCGCGGTTCCGGCACTTATCTTTGGCGTGGCCGTGGGCAACGTGCTGCAAGGCGTTCCGTTTGAACTGACGCCGGAACTGTTCTCGCGCTATGAGGGCAGCTTTTACGGCAAGTTCTTCGGCCTGCTGAACCCCTTTGCCTTGCTCACCGGGATCGTGTCGCTGGCCATGCTGGTCACACATGGCGCGGCCTGGCTGTCGCTCAAGACCGAGGGACCGGTGGCCGACCGCGCGCGGCGCTACGGCACCGTGACCGGGGTGGTCACCATCGCTGGCTATCTGTTGGCCGGTCTGTGGCTGGCCGTGGGCATCAAGGGTTACGCGATTGTCGGTGACGTGGTCACCGACGGCCCGTCCAATCCCCTCTACTCTGAGGTCGCGCGCACCGGGTCATGGCTTGCCGCCTATGCGGCACGGCCGTGGATCGCCATCGCGCCGCTGCTGGGCCTGTTAGGCATGGTGCTGGCCGTCTTGGGCCTGCGGTCGGGCAAAGAGCTGTCCACCCTGCTGTGGTCAAAGCTGGGCATCTTCGGCGCGATCTCCAGCGTTGGGTTGACGATGTTCCCCTTTATCTTGCCCTCGTCGATCTCACCGACCTCGTCCCTGACCGTCTGGGACAGTTCATCATCGCACCTGACGTTGTTCATCATGCTGGTGGTCACGGCAATCTTTATGCCGCTGATCCTGCTGTACACGGCGTGGGTCTACAAAGTGCTCTGGGGCAAGGTGACCGAAGAGGACATCACCGGCTCTGGCCACAGCTACTGAAAAGGAACACGACATGTGGTATTTTGCCTGGCTTCTAGGCCTTCCGCTCGCCGCGATCTTTGCCGTCATGAACGCCATGTGGCTAGAGCTGCAGCGCGACAGGGTGCTGGCCGGCGAGGACGAGGAACAGCCCGGCGCCATCGACGGCTGACGGGAAAAAGGCCGGTGGCAACACCGGCCTTTTTATTTGCACGATGCCTGTGTGACCAAGTCACCAAGCCTCCGACGGTCGCGGGTGTAGACAGCCGTATACCGACTCGCGCCGGGCATTCCGCGCGTGTCTTTGGATCAGGAGGGAAAGACAGATGAAACGCAGAGAATTCCTGAGCCTCGCCGCCCTTGGTGGCGCTGCGGCCTCGGTGCCGCTGACCGCCGCCGGACCGGCGCGGGCACAGGTGGCAACCTCGGCCCATATCGTCATCGTCGGCGCGGGCGCTGCAGGCACCGCGCTGGCCAACCGGCTGACACGACGGCTCAAGGGCGCGCGGATCACCATCATCGACCCACGCACGACGCATCTGTATCAGCCCGGCCTGACACTTGTGGCAACTGGCTTGAAACCAGCCAGCTATGTCACCTCGGACGAAAGCCATTGGCTGCCACGGGACATTGAATGGGTCGCTGAAAAGGTCGCGTCGGTGAACGCCGATGCCAAGACGCTGGAGACAGAGAACGGCCAGACCGTCACCTATGACTGGCTGGTTCTCGCCCCCGGATTGGTTCTTGATTATGCGGCCATCGACGGCTTTTCGACCGACATGATCGGCGAAAACGGCATTGGCGCGCTCTACGGGGGGCCGGACCACGCCGCACGCACATGGAAAGCGGCGCAAAAGTTCACCGAAGACGGCGGCACCGGGATTTTCACCCGCCCCGCGACAGAGATGAAATGCGCTGGCGCGCCGCTGAAACATACCTTTCTGATTGACGACATTGCCCGCCGTGCGGGCAACGCGGGCAAGATGAACATGGTCTACGCTGCGCCGCAGGCGTCGCTTTTCGGCGTGCCCATCGTAGCCGAAAAGGTGCGGATGCTGTTTGAGGATCGCGGCGTCGACACGATGATGAAACGCACCCTCACTGCGGTGGATGCAGGCAAGAAGCGCGCCACGTTTGCCACCGAAACCGGCACCGAGGACGTCGACTACGACTACCTGCACGTCATCCCGCCCCAGCGCGCGCCCGATTTCATCCGCGCCTCTGGCCTCAGCTGGGCTGACAAGTGGACAGATCAGGGCTGGGTCGAGGCCGACATGCAAACCCTGCGCCACCTGCGCCACCCGGAGATTTTCGCCCTGGGCGACGTGGCGGGCGTGCCCAAGGGCAAGACAGCGGCAAGCGTGAAATGGCAGGTGCCGGTGGTCGAGGATCACATCATCGCCGGCATTCAGGGCAAGGAAGGCACCGCCAGCTACGATGGCTATACCTCTTGCCCGATGATCACCCGGATCGGCCGCGCCATGCTGGTCGAATTTGACTACCACAACAATCTTGTTCCCTCCTTCCCCGGCATCATCGCGCCGCTGGAGGAACTCTGGATCAGCTGGCTGATGAAGGAAGTGGCGCTGAAGGCCACCTACAACGCCATGCTGCGCGGCGACGCCTGAGGAGGACCCGACATGAAAGACATGACTTTTGGCACCCTGCTTGCCGTCTTTGAGGAGATTTTCGGCCGTGGCCTGTTTTGGGTCATGGTCGCCGTCGCAGGGATCGTGACGCTAGGCTATCTCTTTGTCCTGATCCGCGACCGATCGGTGAGCTGGAAGAAGTTCTTGCTGGCGCAACTGTCCATGCCTGTCGGCGCCGTCGCGGCGGTCTGGTTCGTGATGGCAATGACCCATTCGCACCTGTCTGACATGGGCGGACCGGTGGATATCATCGTCCTGATGGGCGTGGCTGCGGCCGGGGCCGTGGGCATGGCGATCCTTGTCTACACCGCAGAGGCGCTGATCGGCAGTGGCCGGACCAAAGGCGAGCATGACTGACCGCCGCCCTCCCCAAAGCCTGATGGCCAACGCAATAGGAGACCGACCATGTCCAACGAAAAGCTCATCGAATACCTGCAACGTGCCGTGAAAATGGAAATGACCGCAGCGCATCAGTACCAGCTTCATGCGCATACGCTTGAGGACTGGGGCCTGACAAAACTGGCCGCCCAGATGCGCGAGGAAATGACCGAGGAACTGGGCCATTCCGACCTGTTCATGGAACGGCTGATGTTCCTCAAGGCCAAACCAGAGCTGGGCTTTGACAAGACACCCGCCGCAGCCGAGACGCTGCCCGCCATGTTCAAGGGCGACCTCGCGGATGAGGAAGAGGCCATTGCCTACTATTCCAAGGCGGCCATGCACGCGGCCGAGCTGGGCGACATCGGCACCCGTACTCTATTCGAAAAGATCGTGCTGGACGAAGAAGGCCACAAGGGCTGGCTGGAACTGCAACTCGACCTGATCGAACGTCTGGGAGAGAAAACCTACAGCGCCAAGCTGATTTCGTTCGGCGACGAAACCGACGTCTGACGCGGGCACGAGCCAAAGCCAATGCAGACCAAAAGCGCCCCGCTGTCAGCCCGGGTGGAGCGTTTTCCGATCAACCCATTCATAACGACAGGCCCCGCCCACTGGCGCGGCCTGCCCCATAGTCCAAGAGTCCCCCATGCGCCCCTTCATTCCGCCACGGTTTGAGCACATCGCCTTTGGCTTGCTGTTGTCGTGTTTCATGTCCTTCTTGATCTCGGGTCTTTCGACGGTCCTGGCGACCGGGCTTGTTCCGGGATTCATCTGGAGCTGGCTGTCCGCCTGGCTGTCGTCATGGGCTCTCGCCTTTCCGACTGTCCTGATGGTCGCGCCCTTCGTGCGCCGTGTGCTGCGCAGATTGGTTGTCCCCGGCAAAGGGCGGGCTCAACCCTGACAAAGACGCCGCGTGTGCCCCAACTGGAGACGACGACCGCCCGTTGCACCTGAGCACATCGCCGCGCGGTCACACCGTGGCAGCGTCTTCCAGTCCCTGTCGCGCCCGGCGCAACTCCCTTGCGACCGCACGAAAGAGACCCGCCTGCGCCGACGACCGACGCCAAGCCAGACCCACCTGCCGTGGACAGGCCTGCGGAAGATCTGTCAATTGCACCTGATGTCCCCGCGTGGCGCCCGCATCGAGCGCAAGTTGCGGCAGCAGCGTGATCCCAAGTCCCTCTTCCACCATCGCAATCAACGTCGGCAGCGAGGTCGCGGCAAAGCTCTGATCTTCATCCAGCCGAACAGCGGGAAAACTCGACAATGCATGGCGTTGCAGGCAATGCCCGCGCTCCAGTAGCAGCAAAGGCCGTTCGGCGAGATCCTCCCCCGACACCGTCTCCTGATTGGCCAGCGGGTGGGTCATGGGGGTCGCCAGCCGGTAGCCGTCACTGAACAGTTCTTCCGACACCACCTGAGGTGGCAGATCGTAGGGTCGGGCGATCAGGATCAGGTCCAGCCGTCCGCTGACCAGTCCGGCAATCAACGAATCCGTCAGTTCCTCGCGCAGATAAAGCGCCATTTCGGGAAAGGCCGCGCGCAGCAGCGGCATGGCCCGCGGCATCAGGAAGGGGCCGACCGTCGGGATGCTGCCCAAACGCAACTGCGTTGCACCGGCAGTGGCCTCACGCGCGGCCCGGTCCTCGAAATCCTGCACTCGGGCAAGGATGTCGCGCGCGCGCTCTGCCAATTCGATGCCCACCGGGGTCATCAGGACTGAATGCTTGCTGCGTTCGGCCACCTGCACGCCCAGCCGTGCCTCCAACTCCTTGAGCCCGCTCGACAAGGTCGGCTGCGTGACATGACAAGCCTCAGCCGCACGCGAGAAATTTTGCGTGTCTGCAAGGGCGGCAAGAAAGCGAAGCTGGCGGACTGTGGTCATCTCGTGATTGATCTACTGAATGACAAAAGATCAATCAATCAATTTCAATTATAAGGACCAAAGACGCATCTCTATCTCATCACAAACAAGGAGACTTGAGATGAGCGCCCACGACCCAATCCAGACCCCTGCCATCGCCCTGCCCCGCCTGAATGAACCCGCGCCGGATTTCACCGCGCTGACAACCCACGGCACCAAGTCGCTGGCCGACTATCGCGGCAAATGGCTGATCCTATTCTCGCACCCGGCAGATTTCACCCCGGTCTGCACGACCGAATTCACCGCATTTGCCAATCGCGCAGACGACTTCGCCAAACTGGACACAAACCTCTTGGGCCTGTCGATCGACAGCCACTATGCCCACATCGCCTGGGTCCGTTCGATCAAGGAGAATTTCGGCGTCGACATCAATTTCCCGATCATCGCCGACCTCGACATGAAGGTGGCGCAGGCCTACGGCATGGTGCAACCCGGTGCATCGGACACCCAGGCAGTGCGCGCAACCTTTGTGATCGACCCCGATGGCGTGCTGCGGGCCATGGTCTACTATCCGATGACCAACGGCCGTTCGGTCGATGAATTCCTGCGGCTGGTGCAGGCGCTCCAGACCTCCGAGATGTACAAGGTGGCAACACCGGAAAACTGGCACCCCGGAGAGGACGTGATCGTGCCCACCCCTCAAACCACGGTTGAAGCCGAGACGCGCATGGGCGAAGGCTATAAAACCAAGGACTGGTATTTCTCGACCAGGTCCCTGTGACCTGATCTTTTCCGGCGCGGCGGGCATTTGCCGCGTCGGGAACCGCGGGGTGATTGGAGTGGACAAGATGGTCAAGGACGAAAGCTGGATCGACCGTTTCGAGGGCCTGAAACGGCTCCCTGCGGACATTCGGGCGGAATTGGCGAGAGGTAGCCAGATCGCAAGTGTTCCGGCCGGCACGCAGGTCTTTGCGCCCGGTCAGTCCGCAGACAACTTGCTGCTGCTGCTGGATGGCTCCGTCCGGGTTCAGCAACGGTCAGAAACCGGGCGCGAGGTCTTTCTCTATCGCGTTCATGCCGGCGAAAGCTGCGTATTGACGACGGCCTGCATGCTCGCCTTCGAGGAATACTCGGCAGACGGGATTGCCGAAACGGATGTGACCGCAGTGGTCATACCCCGCGCAACCTTCGACAACCTGGTTGCCCGCTCCAAGGTGTTTCGGGAGTTCGTCTTTACCGCCTACTCCCGCCGGATAACCGATCTCTTTACCTTGGTCGACGACATCGTGTTCCAGAAAATGGACGTCCGATTGGCCTCCCGGCTATTGGACCTCGCGGATGACACCGGCGTGGTTCATGCGACACATTCCTTTCTAGCCACCGAGCTAGGCACGGCACGAGAGGTGATTTCGCGCACCCTGGCAGAATTCCATCGACGCGGCTGGATCGAGCAGTCGCGCGGCCGGGTCGATCTTGTAGGCCGCGC
Organism: Antarctobacter heliothermus; assembly: GCF_900188425.1. GTDB lineage: Bacteria > Pseudomonadota > Alphaproteobacteria > Rhodobacterales > Rhodobacteraceae > Antarctobacter > Antarctobacter heliothermus. Next base: position 67,336 of record NZ_FZON01000010.1, on the reverse strand, counting down.
AGGATTGGAACGAATGGTTCGGTCAGCGGGAGCACAGTGAGCGCCCAATTCGGACATTATGAGTGACCAAAAACACAAAAGCCGCCCAGAGGGCGGCCCAAGTGTTTGGTATCTTGTAGAAAGTTTGGTTGCGGGGGTAGGATTTGAACCTACGACCTTCAGGTTATGAGCCACAACCCCTTGTTTCCAATTACTATTTTATTTTCAAGCACTTAGCCACAAGCCTTTGAAATTACGCCGATCCGGCTCACGACATTCATCGTGTTTCGCGGTGTTAAGGCGGCACCGGCAGGTAATGGCATGTGATACGTTGGTTGACGTATTGCTGACGTAAACTCGACCGATGATGATCACGATAATCGGATTGGGACAAGTGGCAAACTGTCTGTCACACACCGCGCTCTTCGCGGTCACGTCCGTCAAGGTGGTGTAAATTGCGAGATGGCCTGAGGGCATGATCAGGCGGCTTTCGTGGTTATGCTGAGAAGTGGGTCGATCTCCTCCTTGTCGATCTGGGCGAATGCCTCGACCATCATGTAGCGGCTGGAGGTCTGCCATTCGTCATTCTGCTCGAAGAGGACCGCTCCGATCAGGCGCATGATCGACGCTTCGTTCGGGAAGATCCCAACCACATCAGCGCGGCGTTTGACCTCCTTGTTGAGGCGCTCGATCGGGTTGGTGCTGTGCAACTTGGTGCGGTGCTGGCGCGGGAAGGACATGTAGGCCAGCACATCATGCTCGCTGGCGTCCATGAGATCGGCGAGCTTGGGCCAGCGGGAGCGCACCTGATCCGCCACGCGATGCCAGGTTTCTGCGGCGTGAATGCGGTCCGGCTGCTCGAAAGCCTGGCGGATCGCGGCGGCCACGACCGTGTGCTGGCCCTTCGAGACATGGGCCAGGGCGTTGCGCATCCAGTGAACGCGGCACCGCTGCCATGTTGCCTCGAAGACCCGTGAGATCGCCCCTTTCAAGCCAGTATGCGCGTCGCTGATCACAAGCTTTACTCCGTCGAGACCACGAGCCTTGAGCGACCTCAGAAAGCCCGTCCAGAACGTCTCTGCCTCCGAGGGGCCGATCCCCAGTCCGATGATCTCCCTGCGGCCTTCTGTGTTGGCGGCTACGGCTATTATGGCCGCGACTGATACTATGCGGCCTCCCTGGCGCTGCTTGAGATAGGTGGCATCAAGCCAGACATAGGGCCAGTCGCCCTTGAGCGGTCGGTTCAGAAACTCGCCGACCCGTTCATCAATGTCTTTGCACAGCTTCGAGACGGTGCTCTTGGAAATGCCGCTCAGCCCCATCGCCTGCACCAGATCGTCGACCTTGCGGGTCGAGACGCCGCTGATCCACGCCTCCTGTATCACGGCCACAAGGGCCTGCTCAGAGGTCTTGCGGGCTTCGAGAAAGCCCGGAAAGTAGCTGCCCTGCCGCAGCTTGGGCACCTTCAGGTTCAAAGTCCCGAGCCGGGTTTCGAGGGACCGGTCGCGATGACCGTTCCGCCAAGTCGTGCGTTGCTCAGCACGCTCGTGCCGTCCGGCACCGATCAAGCCATCGACATCGGCCTCCATCATCAGTTGTAGGACTGCCTCAGCAATGCTGCGCAGTAAATCGCCCTGATCGTGCTTGGCCATGAGCTCGGACAGGTCCATGTTGGTCTTGGTCATCGGGGTCTCCGTGTGGTTCGTGGTTGAAGCGTCGAAACTCCACCTCAATCATACACCTCGATGGCCACCTCACTCTACACCGGCCGCGCCGATGAAATTACACCACGTCCTCGGACGCTACCCTCTTCCGCTTCTCGCCCTAACGACATCCTCGCCCTCTACGGCCTTGGGGAGGAACTGTGCAACGTTTCAGGCTGCGCCCAAGCAGGCCGGGTCGATGACACTCCATCCGGAATAATCCTTGCCACATTTATTCCGGTATGTTCCTGAATTCCGGAGCAGCCGCCGTGCTTGAACTTGATTGAGGCGCGATTCTACGCCTTATGTCAGGTCCAAGACAGGAGCTCGCATGAGCAGTCGATTGAAATTGAATGAGAAAACCGTTCGGGATGCGACACCAAAGCCCGGGCGCGACTATCTGATTTTCGACAATGAAATAGCAGGCTTCGCGATCCGTATTTATCGTTCGGGCAGCCGCGCCTTCACGATGGACTACCGGATCAACGGGCGGCAGCGGCGCTATCGCATCGGCCCGTGGCCAGAGTGGACAGTCGTTGCCGCGCGCGATCGGGCGAAAGAACTGAGACGACAGGTTGATGCAGGGATCGACCCCCATACCGCGCGTGATCTGCAGCGGACGTCGCCCACGGTGTGCGACTTGATTGATCGCTATATTGTGGAACATCTGCCACGTCTGGCACCACGCTCGCAGGCCGACCACACGTCGATGATGCGCAAGATGGTGGAGCCCGCCTGGGGAACGAAGCTCGTGACGGAAGTTACGAAACAGGATGTCGCGCTGCTGCTCAACGAAGTCGCCAAGGGTCGGGCGCGCCCGCACAAGAAGAAGCCGAACAATCGAGCGCGCAAGCTGCAAGGTGTAAAATCGACGCCCATTCGCGCCAATCGACTCGGGCAGGTGCTGCGCAAGATGTTCAATCTTGCGATTGAGTGGGAAATGCGCAGCGACAACCCGGCACAGAAATTCTACGAGCGGCCAGAAAATAGCCGTGAGCGGTTCCTCAGCCTTAAAGAGATCAAGCGTCTCGCAGAAGCACTGGAGCGCGCACAAGACCAGCGTGGTGCGGCAGTGATTCGCATGTGCATGCTCACCGGCGCACGTGTGGGTGAGGTGCGCACGGCACGGTTCGAGGATTTCAATCTGGAATTTGGCAGCTGGTCCAAGCCCGCCGCAACGACAAAGCAGCGCAAAATACACCGCATCCCGATTTCCGCCGAGGTCGCGCAGCTCGTTCGGCAACAGCGGCTGATAGTCCCCAAAGGTTGTCCCTGGCTGTTTTCGGGCGACACGCCGGGCCAACCGGTAAAGGAAATCCGCCGGTTCTGGCTCAAGATGCAGAAGGAAGCCGAAATCGAAGGGGTGCGCATCCATGATCTGCGTCATACCTTTGCGTCGCTCTTGGTGAGCGGCGGCGCCTCGCTAGAAATGATTGGTCGGCTTCTGGGGCATACCCAGATGACCACGACCCAGCGCTATGCCCATCTGATGGATTCGCCGTTGAGGGAAGGCGTCAACGCCGTCGCCAGCATCATTGGTGCCGGGCCAAAACTTGTGCATTCCCGCGATGAAGAGTCGAGGACTGCATGACCGCAGCCCTCTGTGGGATTAATCAGAGCCGATCCTGTAGGCGCCACCAGATCCGTGCACAGCGTTTCCGCGCCGTGCTGACGTCCGGGACCTTGCCGTCCGCGCTGTTTTCGGTGAACCAATCGAGGATCAGCTGGACGAAATCTTCCTGCCTTGGTGGCAACCCTTTCGCTACAAGATCGATCACCACATCCACCAGCATGTCCTCCCATTCGTAAACAGCCGGACGGCCCTGGCCAGCCTTGATCTGTGCCTTGCGCCTTCCGATGCTCAGCAGATCGTTGACCTGCTCAAATTCACTGATCTCTTCAGCATCGAGCAGCAAATCGCCCAGTCGGAGCTCGATGCCACCTGAGGGCTCCGTCACGTGAATCGGCGCAAGCGCGTCTCCCGGTATGAAGCGCAAGACTGCGCATGCATAGTGAGCTGGATTATCTGGTTGAAACAATCGCGCGACATCCTCAGCGGGGACGTGAACGATCCCAGTGAGCGTCTGATCGCCGTATTTCACCGGCGAGATAGGCACCATCAGGTTCAAACGGCCAGCAAGCGCCCAGCCTCCTATCTCGGAGAGGCTGCGCCCCCAGCGAGACGGTAGTTCGGTCAGATAGAAAAATGCCTTCGATATTTTTGGCATATCAGTTTCCTCGTGTTCCGCGACGCCGATGCGCTCGGCAAGTCAAAGCATCGCGGGATCTGCGCGCCGGTTCGCGCCATGCGATACCGGCCCAATCCCGAATTTGATCGAACCGCTTTGCTCCACGCTGCGGTTAGTAACTCTTGTGCAGTGCGTGATGGCTCGAGGTACAACCTCCAGATCGGACGCACACAATCGTCCTTGGGTAGAATAAATCACTGCGAACTATCGCATCGCGCGATCAATGTGCTTGGCTAAGCCTCGATCCATGTGCCAATCACTCGAGCTGCAATTCAACACAGTGCAGGCGGCCAAAACGCGAGCTCGATCCATTGTTGGTAAGCATATGTGTCGGAATGTGGTCGATGCTCCTGAGCGATTCCCTTTCGTGCGCCGTGCCCAGCCACGGCTGGCCCACCTCGGAAATCGCATAACTCATTGAGTTAAGTCACCCGGAATATTCATCCGGCTATTTATTCCGGTTTATTCCTAAATTCCGGTGGGTTGCGTCTGCTTTCTTCGCAGGCCTGGGGACAAACCCCGGGTTTCGCAAGGAGATGCAGATGTCTGACCTCGAATTAGCCGACAGATTGGATGACGACAACGTCAGGCCAATACTGTCGGACTGGATGACCCGCACCGAACTGGCAGCAGAGCTTAACCTGACCACGGAAACACTTGGACGCTGGGACGCGCGGCGCATTGGCCCTGCCCGGACGCGGGTTGGGCGCAAGGTGCTCTACCGTCGGGAGACTGTGCGAGCGTGGCTGCTGGCGCAGGAGCAAGGCCATGCCGCGGCCGCGGCGCGCGCTGTGCAAACGAACCGGGGACGGAAATGAACCTGTTCCGCCACCGTCCCCACTCCACTCAATGCAACCAAGTGCGCAAGGACTGGATCGACGAACGTTTACGCGAGGCGCGCATCGTCGTGGCCGATGTTGTGAACCATTCCGACCACCTGCTGCGGCTGGCCTGCAATGTGCTGGTCCAGCACGGCGAGACGCCGACGGAGCGCGAAGACGCGCGGATCCTGCTCGTGGTCATTGACGCCAAATCGCCCGGCCGCGCTGGGCGTCACCGGCCCGATCCCGAGGTGCACCAATGAAGCGCCGCAGCACCCCCGAGTCCGATCTGCAGCGAAGCGTGGTCACCGCGCTGAAGTTCGCGCTGCCAAAAACTGCCATCATCCACCATTGCGCAAATGAGGTGACCGAGCCGGGCCCGCGCGGTGCAAAGCGCCAGGCTATCCTGGTGGGCATGGGCGTTCATCCGGGCTTTGCGGACCTAGTGATACTTTGCGACAGCCGCGTTCTGTTCCTGGAGCTGAAGTCGCTCAAGGGGCGGCTGAGCCCAGATCAGGAGGCGTTTCGCGACGCGGTCCTTGCGCAGGGGTTTGGCTGGGCGCTGGTGCGCTCACTCGACGACGCGCTGGGCGCGCTGGCGGACAACGGCTTCACCAGCCGCGCGCAGCTTACGGTGCGGAGGGTCGCGCCATGAGCCACAAGGCAACAGTCTGGGCCATCCAGCAACGCGGGCTGAAACCCGCCACCAAGATCGTGCTCTGGTTCCTCTGCGACCGGCACAACCCGGATTTCGGCTGCTTCCCGACACAGGCGCGGCTGGCCGACGATGCAGAAATGTCGATCTCGGCGCTGAACGCGCATCTGGCCAAACTCGAGGAATTGCGTCTGATCCACCGCGTCCGCGTGCATGCCCCCCGCACCCACAAGCGTCAGGCCACCCGCTACATCCTGGGGTTCGAGGAAGGATTCCCACAAGAGCCAACTCCGGAAACCGGAGACGGGATTTCGGGAACGGAGAAAGAACATGACGACAACCCAACTCCGGATTCCGGACATGGGGCCATCTCCGGGTTTTCGCCAATCCCATCTCCGGATTTTGCCCAAAGCCATCTCCGGAATCCGGAGACTAACCTTGTAAGAGAACCCTTAAGTAAACCTGTAAAGGAGGAAGAGGACGCACGCGCGAAAGTTTCGGATGATTATTTTGCAGAGCTGCTCACAGCACTTGGCTTCGCTGCCAACGCCAAGCTGCCCGCCTGGTGGCAGGGCTGGCCCGCCAAGCTGCACGTCCAGCGCTGGATCGATGATCTCGGGCTGACCGAAGATCGTATCATCGAGGTGGCGACCGAGAGCCGGGCCGATCATCCCAATCCGCCCGATGGCCCCAAGGCGCTCGATCGGCTCATGGAACGCGCGGCCCAGCGCGATGCGCAAGCTGCCGCAAGTGGCATTGGTCGCAACGCCAAGCGCAGCCGCAAGCCCCAAGTCAAGCCGGTGCTTAACCCGGATGAACTGGCAAAATTCTATGCGGACATCGTCAACTCGGACAAGTTTCTGCCCCCGAGCATGATCAGCAACGCCATGTGCGGGGCGATGCTGGCGCGGGGACTGGTGACCACAGACCGGTTGCGCCAGCGAGGGGTGCTGTGAATGGCATGGTGCTTCGTCCCCGGCACGGATTGTCCCTCTGCGCAGGCGGCGGAGGCCTTGATCTGGGCCTCATGCTCGCCGAGCCCGGCTATCACACCCGCGTCTTCGTCGAATGGGAGGACTGGCCCCGCGCTGTCCTCATCGCCGCCCAGCGCGCCGGGTATTTTGCACTTGCGCCAATCTGGGACGACCTGCGTTCATTCGACGCCAGGCCATTCCTCGGAGCCTTCGACATCGTCCTCGCAGGATATCCCTGCCAGCCCTTCAGCGCCGCGGGCAAACGCGGCGGGGCAGACGACCCGCGCCACCTCTGGCCAGAGGTCGCCCGGGTTATCCGAGAGTGCGCGCCCGAGTGGGTCTTCCTCGAGAACGTGCCCGGTCACGTCACCCTCGGCCTTGAGACCGTGCTGCGAGAGCTTTGGGACATGGGCTACACGCCTGCGGCGGGCCTGTTCAGCGCGGCAGAAATTGGCGCGCCGCACCAGCGGCTGCGGATCTTCATCCTGGCCCACACCGATGAGCCTACATCCCGGCACGTCCAGCTACAACCCGGCTGGCAACAGCGATTTCACCCGGAAGGCGGAAGCGCTGGCGCTGGGCATCAGGAACTGGTCGACGCCGAAAGCCACCGATGGCGCGAAGGGTGGGCCGGGCCAGAGTTATGGCTCGGGCGGCACCCCGCCCTTGCCCGCGCAGGCGGCACAATGGCCGACCCCGGCCGCACAGAACTGGAAGGGGTCGAGCGAGGCCAGCATCACCCGCACCGATGGCAAGTCCCGGATGGATATCCTGCATTACCGGGCGGAGCAGGGCTTCACCCGCCCGGCCCCAGCGACCACCACGCCTGGCGTGCGGCCCTCGATGCATGCCCCGATCTCGCGCCCGCTGTGGGCTTCGATGATTGCCTCGCATGGGCGGGTCGTCTCGCGGCGGACCCTGAAAGCCCGGGCACGGCGGCGGCTGAACCCGCTCTTTGTCGGATGGCTGATGGGCTGGCCTATCGGGCACGCGCTCTGCGCCTGCTCGGCAACGGAGTTCATCCACTGGCAGCAGCACATGCGTGGCGCACTCTCGCAGCTGCCCACGGCCTCGGGCCCGTGGATCTGGCGGCCATCGGGCGAGGCCCAATCCCCGGCCCAGTTGATGCTGTTTGAAGGTTGGCCCGAATGACGATGCAAAGAAAGATCGCCCCGGGCGGCACCCGCATCAAACGCGCGCTGGGCGTGCAGGCGGCGCTGGAATGGGCCTTCGGGGTCGAGAAGGCTCAGTTGGAACTGCCCCTACCGAAGGGCGTAGCCGAGGAAGGCTTCGGCTTTGGGCTCGAATACGTCCTGCTGCAGCGCGCCATACTTGGGTGCAAGATCGACGGCGGCCAATACAAGATGGGTGGCTATGTGCACGCGGACGCCGAGGTCATCGCCGCGACCGTCGCGGGCATGCCCGACACCTTGGGCGGCAAGCGCATGGCGATCCGGGTCGCCGAACTGGCCCGCGCCGGGCTGACGCCAGACTGGATGCCAGGGGCCGTGCCACGCTGCGTGCCGGCAGACATCAAGCGGAATCGGCATGGTGATCGCGCTGTAAGTGTCGTAGTGGGCACCGCCCGTGCGCAAATCAAAGGCAAATGGCGCATCGTCGAGGTCCGCGCCTGCCCCGTCACATTCACCCCGACATCACAGCAGATCGAATCCGCCCGCCAAGCCTATGACGACTGGTGGGCCGCGCTGGACTGGGTGCGGGATGGGCTGATCGCGGGCGGGATGTTGCGAGAGGTCGAGGTAACGGCGGCGATTCCGAAGGTACGGCCTTGGGAGCAGCGGTGAGCCTATTCGTCAATTCGCTAAATCCATGCAACCAGAACAAGAGAGTGTCTGTTGCGAGGATTCCCTGCCTGCCCGATGGCGCGACTCGTTTCGATTCTGATACATGCACAGGCAGCGGTGAACGCCATCCGGCAAGCGCCTCAGCGGGATCGCTGTTTGCTACAGACGCGCAGACGATAACGAAGCGCTGGACTTGTGCTGCCGTCTCCACCCTCGAAATCCCCCTCCATAAGATAGGCGCCGAGCAAGGCACCGACGGCATTGGTTTTCAATGCCCAAGGCAGGAGTGCAGTGGTCGCACGGACTGCCGGGTCCGAAAAATAACGAGCCCCATAGCGGTAGAGCCTGCGCAATCCGGGGATTGTCGCATGTGACATGTCCTCGATCCGCTGGGTCATCAGCCTGGCCGACTTATAGGCGTCCGCCCACGCATCGGCGGCTCCGAAGCCGTCCTCGACCACTGTCACGGCCTCGTAGAGCATCGCGGCCAGCTGCGTGTCGCGGGAGAGCGACGAGAAATTGGACGCACGCTCGGCGTCGAAGATCACCAGCAAGCCACCTGGCGCGAGCACCTGCGCGATGGAGGCTGCGACGGCTGGCCTGTCGGACGCATAGCACAAGGTTTCGACCGCGAAGATGATGTCGAACGTACCGATTTCGGCGGGAAGCCGGTCGTGACTGCCCACAAGGACCGAAACATTGGCGTGTCGCCGTAACCGCGCCGAAGCCTTGCGAACGTGCCGTTCAAGCAAATCAGTCCCCACAATCTCGACCTGCGGACACAGACGCGCCAGTTCGAGAATGTTGAAGCCCAGCCCGCAGCCAAGTTCAAGAACCCGTCTCGCACCGGTTTCGTGGATAAGATCCGCGACGAAGGCAACCTGCGTGAGATAATCCACTTCTCGGAACTCGGGCCCGGCGCTGAGCGCCACGTGCATGCAGCCGTCCCTTGAATGGACCCAGTGATATCCACGTGCCGAGGCGGCATAGTAGCCGTCGATTGTTGTTTCAGAACTCTTTTTTAGAACACGGGTCAGGCCGAAAACCCGGTCGATGTCTTTCAGGGCCTGACTGAGTGGCGGAAGCGGACCAAAGCTATGCAAGGTCGGACGCCGACTTCAAACAACCGCGCGGCAGGCGCGTTTTTTCGCACAAATGCATGACAACCTATTGCTTTCTCTGCTTGTAATCATAACGATACCCATACCCATACCGCCCGCGCGCCTTTCTTGGGTCGAACCCGTTCAAGACCGCGCCGGATAGGCGCAGGCCAGCCGCCGAGAAGGTCTTGATCGTCGCCTCGACCTCACCCAGATGCGTAACGTCATGTCGCGCGACGAAGATCGTGGCTCCGGTGTTGCGCGCCACGATAACAGGGTCGGTCACAGCGAGCGCGGGGGGCGTGTCGAAAATGGCCAGATCGAAATTCTGCCCGCACCAGTCGACAAGGCGTGAGAACTCTTCCCGCATGAGCATCTCCGACGGATTGGGCGGATAGCGGCCGGTCGGCAGGAAGCACAGATTCTCGACCGGCCCCTGGATCACGGCCTGATCGGCGAGCAAATCGCCGGCAAGGACCTCGGCCAGCCCGGGGTGGTTGCGGGGGACGTCAAAAAATCTGCGCAGTTGTCCACGCCGCAGGTCGGCGTCGATCAGGCAGACGCGCTGCCCGGACTGCGCGGCGACGACAGCAAGGTTCAACGCAAGGAACGACTTCCCGGCCTCGGGGTGTGCCGAGGTGACGCAGAGTGTCGGCGTGCGCGCGTCCAGCATGCCGAAATGCAGGCTGGTGCGCAGCGAGCGCAGCGCCTCGATTGTCAGGTCCGCCGTCTGTTCGAGGGCGAGGATCGGCAGCTTGCCCTGGCGCTTGCCATCAGTGTCGGCGGCCTTGTTGTAATTTATGGTGGCGAAAACGGGCAGGCCCAGCTTTTCCAGTTCAGAGCCGTCCTGCACGCCCTTGCGCATCCAGTTGCGGATCAGCACCAGCGCGATCCCGACCATCCCCCCGAGCACCATCGCCAGCGCCAAGATCAACGCCTTGCGGGGCGCGATTGGCATCGGCCCGGCCGCTGCGGCATCGACGATGCGGACATTGCCGATGGTGCTGGCGCGCAGAACCTCGACTTCCTGCGCGCGGGTCAGCAATTCGGTGTAGATCCCCTGCGCCAGTTCCACGCCCCGCGTCAAGTTCAGGATCTGGCGCTGTGTCTCGGGAAGGGCGCCGACCTGCTCGCGCAACTCGGCCAGCCGAGCTTCGAGTCGCTGCCGGTCATCCAGCAATGCCCTGTAGGTTGGATGGGCGGGAGTATAGCGCTGGCGCAATTCATCCTCGCTCCGCTGCAATTCGGCCAGTTCCCCCTCGATCCGGGTGACCTGCCCCAGAATCGTCTGGGTCTCCAGCGAAAGGTCAACAGAGACCTGCTGCTGGCGAAAGGCATTCAGCTCGGCCTCGGCCTCGCGCAGGTTGCGTTCGGCTTGCGGCAACTGCTCGCGGATAAAGGTGAGGCTGCTTTCGGCCTCGGCAGCACTGCGGGAAATATTCTGGCGCAGATAGGCTTGGATGACCGCGTTCAGTGCCCGTGCGTTTCCAAGACGATCTTCGCCGGAAAGACGAACTTCAAGTATACCGGACGCTCGCCCACGTTCGCTGATGCCGAGACGTTCTCTGAGCGAAGTGATCGCTCGAATCTCGTCAACTTGCTGGATTGTGAAACGGCGTCCAGGCGGTGCGTCGATTGACGCAAGCGTCAGCGAAAACCCGGTTTCAGCGAGCGTGGCCTGCTGGCCCACCGCCCCGTCAATCTGGAGCCCGTCAGGCAAAGCCAGCCTATAGGACTGATCGCTCAGGACAACCAGTTCGATTTCGCGGTTCAACCATGCGGGTGGAACGACCAGGTGATCGAGAGCGATGCGCTCTCCGGGACGGATAAAGTGATCCGGGATCACAGTGTCAATGACCGAAAAGCGATAGCGCGACAGCATTGTGCCTATGACAGGGGCCATGTCCGGCGAAACGCGCCAGTCCAGGTTCTGGTCCGCGACGGCTTGCCCGAGAACCATGCGAGAGCGCAAAATCTCTATCTCGGTCACGCTGCGCGGGTCGTCGTTGCCCACCATCGCGTTCAGGCTGCTCGGCAGCGCCAGAGAGCCGGTCTTTTCCTCAAGCTGCAACAGCGCATCGGCCTGAAAGGTCGGATTGGTGTTGGCGATTATGAAGGCACCAGCAGCTATCCCGATCGCCGTTGTCAGCGCGATCAGGACTTTGCCCTTCCAGAGGGTCACGACAAGCTGGCCGAGGTCGACCTCGTCGTCGTCGAGCACCGCAGGTTGTGTCATGTTCGTCCGCCCCCTGTTCGGGTCGTCCGCGCTGCGAAGCGATACATCGTGAACAGGTTTGCCATCCATCGCTTCATCCCTTTGCCGCAGGCGCCAGCTTTGCCGCCCAGGCCGAACCCGCCGTGTCGATCAGGGAAAAGACTTCCTCATGGAACTGCCGCGAGCGTCGATAGGGATCTGCAATGCCCTTGCCGCCCTGCCAATGGTCGAAAAGCATGACGCGTCCTGACAGGTCGGGTGCCACCTTAATGATCTCGCGCCGATGCCCGGGCTCCATGGTCAGGATCAGGTCGTGATCGAGCCCGAGTTCGCGGCTGAATTGCTGCGCGACATGCCCGTCGAGATCGACGCCATGCTCGGCCGCAACTGCGGCGGCGGTTTCATCGGCACAGTGCCCGACCAAAGCTCCAATCCCTGCGGAAGACACCGAAATCGAAGATCCGCAGTTGCGCAGTCGCGCCGACAGAAGGCGTTCACCCACGGGCGAACGGCAGATATTGCCGACACAAACGACGAGAACCGAACGAAACAATCAGCCTTCCCTCCGCATCAGTTGGCAATGCTGTTGGTGGTATCGATCGCCTGAACGGTCGGCAACAGGCGCACGATGGTGTCGTTCCAGCGCTGCAGCGGCGATCGCAGAACATAGACCACGTCGCCGGGTTCCAGCACGAAGCGAGTACCCAGGAGCAGCCCGGTGGGACTGGACGTGTCGAGTTGGAACACTCGCGTCAGCACACCCGCCGCCCGGAAGACCAGCACCCCGCGCGCATCGGCGCGGGGTTGTTGCAACCCGCCACGGCGCGTGATGGCTTGGGTCAGGGTGATCGGCTCCAGCGACAGGTCGATGACATCAGGCCTCGCCACCTCGCCAAGTAAATACGCCTCTTCGGCGCGACGGCGCGGAACGCTAACCACATCGCCGTTGCGCAGGACAGGGTTGTTCTGCGCCAGGCCGCCCGACAGGAAGCCCTGCACATCGACATGATAGACCCGTCCCCCGCGCTGGACGGTCACAATGCGCGGATCCGCGTTTTCGGTGAACCCGCCTGCGGCGTTGATGGCCTCGATCAGCGTCAGCGCAACGGCGGAAAGGGGCTGACGATTCGGCGTTTCCACCTCGCCCGAGACCACGACCGCTTGTGCGTTGAAGGCCGCGATCCGAACTTCGACCTGGGGATCGGGGATGAACGTCGCAAGCCGCTGCGAAATGTCGCTGCGGATCTGGTCAACCGGTCGACCGCTAGCTTGTACCGAACCAATAAAGGGATAGTTGATCGTCCCATCGCTGCCGACCTGGAACCCGCTTTCCGCAGCGCTGCGCTGAGGGCCTGAGGGCAGCGTCAATTCGGGGTGATTAAAAACGATCACTGACAGGATGTCGCCGGGACCGACGTGATAGATCCACTGGCGGCCTGCCGGCAGCGACGATGCACGGTATCCCCGGGCCGGACTGGTGTAGTTGCCGATGTTCGTCGCATCGAGGACAAACACCTCAACATCGTCGCCCAGCGCGCGCTGACCTTCGGGCGTGGTAGGGAAGACAACATAACCGTCCGAGCAGGCCACAAGCACAAGAACGGCAAGCAGACCCATCAAAGCGCGGATCCACTTTCCAAGCCAGCCACCACCGACCACGGTCCCGAAAAGCGATACATAGTGGGCAGCTGTGGTTGTCATATATCTGTTCTTACCTAATCGGGCCGGTTCAACCCATTTAAAATGCCCGGACAACAAACTGGTTGCCCATTACTCCATCTCTAGCGGTCTGACAGGTGTCTTGCCAGCATATATTGCGCGGTCAATGCGACTTGCGGGTGTAAAATGTCCATCTCCGGAACCTCCGCGCGAGTCTCGCTGTCAATGTATGGGCGGCTGAGAATGCCAGCATATAGCCCCCCAGCGCAATCCAGGCGGCACCCGGATTGCTCCAGAGCAGGACACCGGTCACAACAGGGGCGATGATGAATGGCAAAAGGATGATCGTTGTCAGAGGGTTGGACCGATAGCGTCCCCGGTATCCGAACCAGACGATGTCCAGCGTGCGCCGGACCTTCTGATGCAGATGCATCCTGTCGGGTCGAAGGATCGACACTTTGTCGGCCACGCGCCGCAGGATCGTGTGTAATACGTCGGCAAGCGGCCAGAAGATCACCAAAAGCAAAGCCGGCACTGCCACTTCGCTGGAGAGCGACGCCAGCAGGATCATCAACCAGACAAGCAGATGACCCAAACCATAGGCCCCGGCATCACCGAGAAACAGACGCGCTACCGGCCAGTTCAGAAACAGGAAACCTATTGTGGCGGCTACCAGCAACAGGGCAAAGCTGGCGACGACGGGTAAAGATGCCAGCGTAGCAATTGCGGCGTAGCCCAGCGCCGATATCGTGATCACCGACGCTGCCAGACCGTTCATCCCGTCAATCAGGTTGACGGCATGACAGAGCCCGGCCGAAAAAATCACGGTCAAAATGATGGCAACCGCAGGCGTGGCCATAGCCCAGTCGATGCCCGGTATGTCCGCTTTAGGCACCCAAACTCCCAATAGGGCAACCGCAGCAACGCCAGAGAATACTGCCGCCAGAAAACGCCCGCGCGGCGACACGTGATGGCCGAGATCTTCAGCCAGCCCCGTGATGAATACCGGAAGAATCGACAGAAGCAACAGCGGCGCGAAGCTTTCGTCCCCGTTCAGCATTTGCAGGGCTACGGCGAAAGCCAGACCGGCAATGACCACCGATCCACCTAAACGCAGCGGGTTTCCGACGTGAGAGGATTGAACGGCGGTTCCATCGCCACGCGGCTTTGATACAACGATCAGTTGCTGCCTGATCCGGAGCAAAATAAAGCCAGAAAAAAGCGACCCAACAAATGCGCAAAATAAATAAATAGACAGATACATTACCCCCCCCCCCCGACCGGGGTTCACCAGAATGTGCATATTCCAAAATCAATTCGGGATCACAAACCCGTTAACCTCTCGAAGGGGCCGGGTCAACGTCTGATTGCGCGAACGATGCCGACAGGGTCGGCCCAGACAAGGATCCAATAATCGTTGTGCCGCAACATTGCCACATGCAAGAAACGGGAAACATCCCCCCCGGCATGGTTCCTCCCGGGCTCTATTCGTATACGGGGGGGCTGAGCGCGCCATTTCGCTAGCGCGTGGCTTTTTCACCGGGGAAGCCACTTGGAAGCCACCCCCTCGGATCGCCTCGGCATTATGACTCAATATCAGTGACTTACCCGGCACGCCGCCCGGGCAAGGTGGATTTCTTTCGGAAGCCAGGGTGGCCACCTGATGGAAGCCACCCTCGCCAGTAGCCACCATAGGAACGCATCTCTCTGCCAGAAGCTTCCGGCCATCTCTGAACACGTTGATTCCAAAACAAAAAATGGATTGACATTTCTAGCCCCCTTGACCTACCTATTAATCATCGAAGAATTGCGCCCGGAGGATAACCCTCGCGGGCGTTTTCGTTTCCCCCACATCGCGGACCTTGATCCTGTCGCTGGCCAAGTTGCCTGCGCCCATCAGCAAGTCCGCCCTGCCCCAAATGAGAACCGCCCATGGACTTGGTCTTTACACCGAGCCAGATTGAGACGTGGCCTCTCGACCGGCTGCGCCCCTATGCCCGCAATGCCAAGATCCACGGCACCGACCAGGTCGCCAAAATCGCGGCCAGCATGGCGAAGTTCGGCTGGACCGTGCCCTGCATGGTGGCGGAAGATGGCGAGCTGATCGCGGGGCATGGCCGGGTGTTGGCGGCGGCGATGCTGGGGCTGAAAGACGTGCCGGTGATCCGGCTCAGCCACCTCGACGAGGCAGAGCGCCGGGCTTACCGGATCGCCGACAACAAATTGACCGAGCTCGGCGATTGGGATGAGGCCATGCTGCGTGACGAGATCGCGGGGCTACTGGCCGAGGATTTCGACCTGTCACTGCTGGGCATCACCGACGAGGATCTGGATGCTTTGCTGCGCGATCCGGATCAAGTGGATGGCGGGGTGGTCGAGGGCGAGGATGACATTCCCGAACCGCCGGTCACGCCAGTGTCGGTCCCGGGCGACCTTTGGCAGCTAGGGTCGCACCGCCTGATCTGCGGTGACAGCACCTCGGCCGATGTGGTCGAGCGGCTGCTGGGCGACGTGCGGCCGCTGCTGATGGTGACCGACCCGCCCTACGGTGTGGAATACGACCCAAGCTGGCGCAACCAGGCTGGGGCGGCCAAGACCAAGCGCACAGGCAAGGTGCTGAACGATGACCGGGCCGATTGGCGCGAAGCGTGGGCGCTATTCCCCGGCGACGTGGCCTACGTTTGGCACGGCGCACTGCATTCCTCGACGGTGGCCGAAAGCCTTATAGCTGCGGGTTTCGCGGTGAGGTCGCAGATCATCTGGGCTAAAGATCGTCTGGTTTTGAGCCGTGGTGATTACCATTGGCAGCACGAACCGTGCTGGTATGCCGTCAAAAAGACCGGCAAGGGCCATTGGGCCGGAGACCGGAAACAAACCACGCTCTGGCACATTTCCGGCAAGGATCAGGACGCCGCCACTATCCACGGCACACAGAAGCCGGTGGAATGCATGCGCCGCCCGATCCTGAACAATTCCAGCCCCGGTCAGGCGGTGTTTGAGCCGTTCATGGGATCCGGCACCACGCTGATCGCCGCAGAAACCACAGGCCGCGTCTGTTTTGGGATCGAACTGAACCCGGCCTACATCGATGTGGCCATCGAGCGCTGGCAGCAGTTCACCGGCGCAAACGCTGTCCTAGCCGAAACCGGTGAAACCTTCGCCGACCTGAAGGCCAAGAGGCGGGGGGCATGAACGCGTCCCTCCTGCCGGGCCGGATCGAACATTGGCCCCTCGCCCGGCTGAAGCCTTACGCCCGCAATGCCAAGACCCACGATACCGATCAGGTTGCCAAGATCGCCGCCAGCATGGCCGAGTTCGGCTGGACAGTACCGGTGCTTGTGGGTGCTGATGGGGAGTTGATTGCTGGCCACGGTCGCGTCCTGGCGGCGGCCCATCTTGGGCTGACGGAGGCACCGGTCATCATTCTGGGCCATCTGACCGAGGCGCAGCGCCGGGCCTATCGCATCGCCGACAATAAGCTGACCGAGTTGGGCGGCTGGGACGAGGCCCTGCTCTTGCAGGAATTGCAGGCGCTGCTGGCCGAGGATTTCGACCTCCGGCTGATCGGGATCCCCGAGGATGAGCTGGACGCTTTGCTGGCCGACGCCGACGACCGATCGGCGATTTCTGACGATGCGGCCGATGTGATCCCGGACCCGCCCGCAGAACCCATCACCAAGCCGGGCGACATCTGGGCGCTGGGCAAGCATCGGCTGTGCTGCGGCGACGCCACTGATCCAACTGCTGTCGCCAGGCTGATGCAAAGCGAACAGGCGACGCTGATGTTCACTTCGCCACCCTACGCCCAGCAGCGCGACTATGGCGCGGCCAAGGAAAAGGTCGGGGATTGGGATGCGCTGATGCAGTGCGTTTTCGCCGCAGCACCGGTCACTGCCGAGGCGCAGGTCTTGGTCAACCTTGGCCTCGTGCACCGCGACAGTGAATGGCAGCCCTATTGGGAAGGATGGGTCGAATGGATGCGCGCATCTGGCTGGCGACGCTTTGGTTGGTATGTCTGGGATCAGGGCCCGGGTCTGCCGGGCGACTGGAACGGCCGCTTGGCCCCGTCGCACGAGTTCATTTTCCACTTCAACCGCGCACCCCGCAAACCGCACAAGACCGTGCCGTCCAAGCACGCGGGCGAAACCCTCGGCGGCGGTGGGCTGCGCGGGGCCGACGGCACCGTCCACGCCAAGACCGGCAGCGGCAACGCGATCCAAAGCCACCGCATTCCCGACAGCGTCTTTCGCATCATGCGACATAAGGGCGGGCTGGGCGCAGCCGGATCGCACCCGGCGGTGTTCCCGGTGGCGCTGGTCGAGGCTGTGTTGACAGCGTTCAGCAATGCCAACGACCTGATCTATGAACCGTTCTGCGGCTCTGGCACCCAGATCATCGCCGCCGAACGCGCTGGGCGGCGCTGCTTCGCGATGGAACTGGACCCGGTTTATTGCGACGTGGCCATGCGGCGGTGGGAGATGGCGACGGGGCGAAAGGCACAGCTGGAAAATCGTAACGAGACCACCATTGGCAGGGAGACACGACAGAAATGATTATCGACGTCCCAATCTGGCGAAACGCCGACCTCATACGGACCATTCCGATCACACGCGCGGACCTGAACCAAGCCATATCCCGGAACGACTTTCGGCCGGAAGACACGCCAAAGCCCGGAAAGCCGCGCTGGTATAGCTGGAGAGATGTTGTGGCGGTTGCGGCGGCACAGGACCTGCGCAAGCTCGGCTTTGGTCCGTCTGTCGCATTCGGGCTGGTGCAAGAACACCTGTCACCGTTTCTGCAGGGTCGGATCGACGCGCCGGATGATTGCGCCGGCGTGCTTTGGCTGATCCGCCCGAGTGACGACCACCTCACCTTTGAGGCCCCGTGTGAGTTCCTGCGCCATACCGAGTACGAGGAGCTGCTGATCGCGCCAAACGAGAACGCCTGCATCATCGTGAATGTGGGCCGCATTGCTGCGCGCGTGTTCAATGAATTGCAGGCGACCGAGACCGCCAAGGTCATCCGAGATGAATTTCAGATTCTGGGTCCGGTGATATGACCCAGTCGCGCCGCATGTCGCTGATCGAGGCCATTACCAATGTAACTGTGGGCTACGGGCTGGCAATGGCAACGCAGATCGTGGTGTTCCCATGGTTCGGGCTGCATACGAGCTTGGGCGAGAACCTCGCCATCGGCGCGATCTTCGTGGGTATCTCCTTGCTGCGCAGTTACACCCTTCGCCGCCTGTTCGAACGCCGGTGCACTCGTCCACATCGCAGCTGACCCTTGCGGCGACGCAGGGCGTCAGGCCGCGTCCAGCTTGTAAACAGTGCCTCTGCCATCGACCTTTTCAGCGGCAATGGGAAGGCCCAGCTTCTTTTTCAGCGCCCCGGAGATCATGCCGCGCACCGAATGGGCCATCCAGCCAGTTTCGGCCACGATTTCGGTGATCGCCGCACCTTCGGGGCGCTGCAGCAGCGCAATGATCTGGGCCTGCTTGGTGCCTGCGCGGATATTGACCAGTTTCGGCGTCTCCGCTGCGGTCGGCTGCGGGTCCGCCACCGGCTCAATCCCGATGGCAAGCAGCCCCGCATCGGTCACCATCAGCGTGGTGCCATGGCCATCGCCAGTTTCGCGCCACATCGGCTCGCCGCGCCGCAGGTTGGCGTCGACCTCTTGCAGCCAGCCATGTGCGATCATTTTGGTGACAGCCATCTTCGCCGCCGCACCCGCCAGCCCTTTAGGCAGCGGCAGGGCGATGTTGTCGGGGCGCTGGGCCCCCGCGCTCAGGATGATGGTCTGGGTGTCGGTAAGTTTCGGCATGACGGACTCCTGTTCGATCTGGTGACGCTGGGCAGGATTACGCGGCATGTTCGCCCTCCTTGAAGGCGCTGTCGGTGATCTGGCGCAGCAGGCTGGCATAGTGGTTCAGGGTGCCAACGTTGCCCCAGTTGATCTCGTCGGGATGGGTGTTGAAATGGTCATCGCTCAGGGCCGTCAAGCGCGCCAGCATCGCGTCAATCTGGACCTTGGTGGTCATGAAGGCGTCGAGGGCTTTGTCGTTAGAAGCGTTGGCGCGGCGGGTGGTCATGGCTTGGTCATCCTTCGGTGAGTTGCATCGTTTTCGTGTAATCACAATCGCTCTGGCGGGGCGGTTAGTGTAGATAATAACGAGCAATATCATTGCTTTATGATCAGTATACCTGGTGGAAACCGGTCAGCGCCGCCTGTTCGGCCTCGTGTCGTTGTGCTGCGTCGGGTGGATCGCGCCGCGCGTTGGTCATGGCGACAAACAGCGCGCGGGCGACGACGGCCACCTCGTCCGCCCCTGCGCTGGAGAGGTCCACATCATGGATGGCGATGGCCTCGCCCAGATCTGTCAGGGCGAAAAGCGTGGCAAACTCCGCTTCGGGCGGATCGCAAATGATGGTGTCGCGGTGGCCGGGCGAGACAGCGACGCTGCGGCAAAAGCGCAATTCAAAACCGATGGCACACTCGCGGCGCGCTAGATCTACGAGAGCCTCGCCTTCGGGCAGGCAGTTGGGAGGCAGAGTCATGGCAGGGGCCTTTCGCAGGGGTCGGGAATGATCTCGGCCCAAGCGCCGTCCTGCCAGATGTAGAGGTGGCAGAACTGGCAGGTCGGGCGCGACAGGACCAGCGGTTCGCGGGGCGTCTCGAATGCCTCGATCTTGTCGGCGCGAACTTGCCGGATTTCCTTGGCGGCGAGGATATCTTCGAGCGTCCAAGGCGCCAACGCGGGCAGCATGTGGCGAGGATAGCCGTCGTAGTGGCAATAAATGTGGGCCCATTCCCCGGGCCTAACTTCGATAGCGATCTGCGCGCGCGTGCTCATGAGTGTCTCCGTGTTGCGGGTTTCGCACGGGCTCAGATGAGCCCGTGCTGTTTCAGGACGGGGACGACATCGGCCAACTCAATGGTGAGGCAGTCGATCCCGACCCGCCCCGCCATCTCGAAGACCTCGGAATTCAGGTTGAGGTCATTGAAGTGGTTCTGCAGCGTGGTCACGCTCATGGCCTCAATGAAGCGGCTGCGGTCGATAAAGATGCGTGTCGTGTCGGCGGTGGTGGCGATGGCCATGATCGTGTCCTGTCAGGATTGGGGTGTGGTGGTTTCAGCGGAGCGGCGTCCGGCCTCATAGGCGGCGACCAACGCGGAACGGATCGCCCAGACGGCGGTGTCGTGGAAATCAAGCCGGTCGCGGTTGCGGGTCTCCAAGGTTTCGAGAAAGAGGTGGCGCTGGGCGATCTCAAAGATCAGGGCATCGCGGGCGGCGGTCGGATTGGCTTTGCGGCGCGCCATGCTCACTCCTCCCAGCGATGTTCGGGGTGAGTGGTCCGCGCGCGGGCTTCCTCGCGCATCATCTCTTGGGCGCGTGCCATCTCGGCCATCCCGTCGGCCTGGCTCATCCGCCCGGACATCACTTCGTCCATCACCCAGTTCACCCGCTCCTGCGCGGGGCTGGTGTGGTCTCTCCACCCTTCGCTCATCGAGCTGTGTCCCATCTTCTCTTGTGCGCGCATGGCTGTCTCCGATCCTTGTGTGCGAGGTGCGATGCAACCGCTTTCTGACACCATGAATCGCTCTGTCCGGAAGTGTAATCAACTCAAATAGGCAGTTTTTCCTATTTATTTTCAATATGTTGAGGTTATTCAAAGCGCCATGGAAGGTATATCTGAGCGCGCCTATGCGACCCATTCCGGCCTGTCGCGCGGGGCCTTGCAAAAGGCGCGCAAGACCGGCCGTTTGGTACTTTTCGCCGACGGATCGATCAACGTGGCCGCCTCGGATGCGCGCAGGGTCGCGATGACAGATCCTGATCAGCAAATGCGGTCCCGGGGTGGCTTTGCGGGCAGCGGCGGTGCCAGCAGCGATGGGAATGCGGTCTCAGGACCGGGCGACAGCACCTCCTATCTTAAGGCGCGGACCGCGTTGACGGTTTATCAGGCGCAGGAACGCCAGCTCTCGATCCAGAAGAAAAAGGGCGTTCTTGTCGACCGCGCACGGGCAGAGACGCTGGTGTTTCGCCTTGCGCGTCAGGAGCGCGATGTCTGGGTCACCTGGCCCACCCGGGTGGCCGCCCTCATGGCCGCACAAATATCCGCAGAGATGGAGAAGGCATCGGGCGTGCCCGTGACGATCGAGACTGCGATCCTGCAGAGGGCGCTGGAAACCCATGTCCGAGAGCAGCTCACCGCCTTGGCCGACCTCAGGGTCTCGCTTGCATGATGAGGACCGGTTTCGTGATAACGAAACGCAAAGGTCCGGTGGACCTTTGCGAGGAACGAATGCCCGGAGCGCAAGCGAAGGGCTAGAACACGACCACGATCTAAACGACGGCGATCTAACCGACGGCCTCGATCTCGCCTTTGACGGCGCCGAGGATATCTTGCGGCACTGGCGGCGCGGGATCCGCCCTGATCCGGACCTGACGGTGTCGCAGTGGGCCGATGCGCATCGCAAGTTGTCGTCGCGGGCCTCCGCTGAGCCCGGTCAGTACCGTACCGCACGCACGCCATATCTGCGCGAGATCATGGATGCCCTGTCGCCCAGCCACCCAGCGCAGCGGGTGACGTTCATGAAGGCAGCGCAAGTCGGCGCGACCGAGGCTGGCAACAACTGGATCGGCTTTGTCATTCACCATGCGCCCGGGCCGATGCTTGCCGTGCTGCCCACTTTGGAGATGGCAAAACGCACCTCGCGCGGTCGGATTGACCCACTGATCGAAGACAGCCCGGCCCTTAAAGAGCAAGTGAGCCCCGCCCGCTCGCGCGACGCGGGCAATTCGATGCTGTCCAAGGAGTTTCCCGGCGGTATCCTCGTCTTGACCGGCGCAAATTCTGCCACCGGCCTGCGCTCGATGCCTGCGCGCTATGTGTTTCTCGACGAGGTTGATGCCTATCCTGCGTCAGCGGATGAGGAAGGTGACCCGGTCACGCTAGCCGAGGCCCGCACCACCACCTTTGCACATCGGCGCAAGGTGTTCATGGTCTCGACCCCGACGATCCGGGGGCTGAGCCGCATCGAGCGTGAGTTCGAAGCCTCCGACCAGCGACGGTATTTCGTTCCCTGCCCGCATTGTGACCACAGGCAATGGCTGCGTTTTGAGCGGCTGCGCTGGGCGAAGGAGCAACCGGAAACGGCGGCCTATGTTTGCACGGGCTGCGAACGCCCCATCGCCGAGCATCACAAGACGGAGATGCTGGCACGTGGCGAATGGCGGGCGACGGCGGTCTCAAGAGACCCCAACGCCATCGGTTTTCACCTCTCGGCGCTCTATTCGCCGATCGGCTGGAAATCTTGGGAACAGATCGCGCGCGACTGGCTCGCGGCCCAAGGCTCGGACGAGATGCTGCGCGCCGCGCGCAACACGCTGCTGGGCGAGACCTGGACCGAGAGTGGCGAGGCACCAGAATGGCAGCGGTTGGCAGATCGGCGCAGGGCGTTCCCGGCGCGGATCCCCGCAGGCGGGTTGTTCCTCACAGCCGGGGCAGACGTCCAGAAGGACCGGATCGAGGTCGATGTCTGGGCTTGGGGCCGTGGCCTTGAAAGCTGGCTTGTCGATCACATCGTGATCCCGGGCGGACCGGACGATCCAGCCTGCTGGGACCGGCTGACAGCACTTCTTGGTCACACATGGGCGCATGAAAAGGGTGCGAACATGACGCTGGCCAAGCTTGCCATCGACACCGGCTACGAGTCGGCTGCCGTCTGTGCTTGGGCGCGCAAGCAGGGAATCGCCCAGGTGGCACCCGTGAAAGGGGTCGAAGGCTTCAATCGGGCCACGCCGGTCTCGGGGCCGACCTTCGTCGATGCGACCGTTAATGGGCGAAAGTTGAAGCGCGGCGCGCGGCTCTGGACGGTGGCCACGGCGACATTCAAGGCCGAGACCTACCGCTATCTGCGCGTTGAGCGGCCGTCGGAACCGGATGCCCCCGCCCCCGCTGGCACGATCCATCTGCCGGACTGGGCGGACAGCGAATGGCTGAAGCAGCTGGTAGCTGAACAGCTCGTCACAGTGCGCAACAAGCGCGGGTATGCCCATCAGGAATGGCAAAAGATGCGCGAGCGTAACGAGGCGCTGGATACACGGATCTATGCCCGCGCCGCCGCCTGGATCCTTGGGGCTGACCGTTTTGACGAGCGGATGTGGCGGCAGCTGGAGAAACAGGCCGGGGTGGAGACCGTCGCTATCTCGCCGATCGCCACGCCTGAGAAACCGACAACCCCGCAAGCCGGGCAAGTGACCACGCCCCGGCGACGCGGCTGGAAGATCAGCACGCCCAAATACATGGAATGATGGATCCCCAATGACCCTCGATGACCTTAAATCCCGCCACAGCGCACTGTTGGTCGCGCGCTACAGCGGCACGCGCAGTGTCAGTTATGACGGCAAGAGCGTGACCTATGGCTCGGACGCAGAACTGGCGGCGGCGACATCAGACATCGAGCGGCGGATTGCGGCCTTGGAAAAACCCGGCCGCCGCGTCCTGCGCCCCTATGCCGCGAAGGATCTGTGATGAACTGGCGGCAGCGTCTCGGTGCGTTTGTTGGTGGGTTTGACGCAGGCCAGCATCACCGGCGTCTGCGCGGGTTTCGGGCGACCCGCGCCCATGTAAACTCTCTGATCGCAGCCAGCGGGCCCGACATCACCGCCCGCGCGCGCTGGCTGGTGCGCAACAACGGCTATGCCGTGAACGCCGTCGAAAGCTGGGCCGCCAATACCGTCGGCGATGGCATAAAGCCGATCTCGAAGATCGCAGATGCCGCCCGCAAAGAGGGATTGCAGCGGCTCTGGCTTGCCTGGACTGACGAGGCAGATGCCGAAGGGCTGACAGATTTCTACGGGTTGCAACGCCGCGCGGCACGAGAGGTCTTCCTTGCGGGCGAGGTGTTCTTTCGCTTTCGCCCACGGCGCGCGGGCGACGGCCTGAGCGTGCCTGTGCAGATGCAGATGCTGCCATCAGAGATGCTGCCGCTGGAACAGACCGGCATTTCCGCTGCTGGCAATCCCATCCGCCAGGGGATCGAGTTCGACCGGATCGGGCGGCGTGTGGCCTATCATTTCTTTCGCCGCCACCCGGGCGACAGCACCGATCCGGGGCTCGCGGGCGAGATCGTGCGCGTGCCCGCCTCCGAGGTTATCCATGTGATCGATCCGGTCGAGGGCGGCCAGTTGCGCGGGGTCTCAAAGCTGGCTCCCGCCATCGTGAAGCTTTTTCTGCTCGACCAGTATGACGATGCCGAGCTGGACCGCAAAAAGGTCGCGGCGATGTATGCGATGTTCGTGACATCCCCCGCACCGGAGAACCCCCTCGCGCCGGACGATGAAGATGGGTCAGACGGGGTCGAAATCAGTCCCGGTCAGATTGTGCGGCTGGATCCGGGCGAAGATGTCACCATCGGTCAGCCTGCCGACAGCGGCGGCACTTACGAGCCATTTCAGTACCGCACACTGCTGCAAATCTCGGCGGCACTGGGCATTCCTTATCCCTATCTCGCCAATGACATGGTGAAGGGGAACTTCTCGAATTCGCGCCTGGCGCTGATCGAGTTCCGCCGCCGCGTCTCGGCCTGGCAGCATTCCGTGATGGTCTGGCAGCTCTGCCGTCCTGTCTACGCGCGCTGGATGGACGCCGCCGTGTTGTCAGGGGCCCTCACGCTGCCGGGCTATGAGGCCAATCGGGCTCGGCTCCTCGCCACCGATTGGCTGCCGACAAAATGGGACTGGGTCGATCCACTGAAAGACGCCAACGCCGAGATCGCTCAGATCGAGGCGGGGCTCAAATCCCGCACGCAGGCCATCGCCGAGCGTGGTTATGACGCAGAACAAGTCGACCGCGATATCGCGGCGGAACGCGCCCGCGAACGCGCGCTGGGCCTCGACTTCCGCCGCCCCGGCTCACCCGCGCAAGGCGTGCAGGCTTTGTCGGGCCCGGGGGAGGATGAGGGCAAAGGCGACGACACCGACCAGACAGATGAAACTGATGACGCGGAAGACCGTCCGCGCGAAGGAGAGGACCAGCCGGAAAGGGGATGATTACCCCTGCAACAAGCGAACCCCGGGCAATCTCGCAGCTTTCCGGTCGAATGTGACAAGCTCGGCAGCACCTGCGCGCCGGGCAGCGGCGGCGATCATCAGATCGGCAAAGCCAAAGCCGTCATTGCGGTAAAGATCCAGTGCGGACCCGACATCATCACCCGCCTCAATCCGCACCTCAGTCGAGGACAACAACCCATCCAGTGCCCCTGCAATCTGCGCGCGCCCGTAGCCATAGGCACGCTCCAGAACCCAAACGAGTTCGATCAACACCTCGCGGCTGACAAAGCCAGGCTCAGTATCCGTCAACTGGTCGAAGATATCGCCCGCAATCCGGGCCTGATCGACGTCGTCCTGCACAAGGAAACGCACCAGCACATTGGTATCAACGGCGATCACGGATCAGGCCTCATGCTTGCGGCGGCTCCGCTGGCGATGGCCTCGTCCATGGCCTCCAGCGTCACGGGGGACTGATCCGGGCGCGCCAGCACCCCGCGCAGTTCCTTGACCGAGCGGGCCTTCAGGATGCGGACCTCGCCGTCGAGGATGACATAACGCACCCGGTCCCCGCTGGTCAGGCCAAGTGCTGCCCGGACATCGCGGGGCAAGGTCGTCTGGCCTTTGATCGTCACGGTTGATTCTTGCATGACACTATTCCTTACAAATCACTGCATCACATTACTTTATGGAGATTGGGAATGCAAAACCAAACAAAGGACCAGTCCTGATGCTGCACGCCCGCATTGCCGCGCGCGCCTTCAATACGCCGCTGCTGATTGAGCCCTCCAAGGCCATGGCGTTTCTCTCAGGCCTTGGACCGCGCATCCTTGGGCGCCGGGTCGAGATTGGTGACGATAACGGCGCCTTGGAAAGCACCGTCGTCCCGCCCGCGCGCGCCAGCATCTTGGCCGGTGGGATGCTGAACGATTTCCACCAGCATGGTGAGGCGCCCTACCCGGTGGTGGATGGTATCGCCGTGATCGAAATCTCTGGCGTGCTGATCCATCGTGGGGGCTGGATCGGACAATCCTCGGGCCAGACCAGCTATGAAGGGATCGCTGCCCAAATCGAAGTGGCGGCCAATGACCCTGCTGTGCGCGGCCTCGCATTGGAAATTGACAGTTTTGGTGGCGAAGTTGCGGGTGTTTTTGACCTCGCAGATCGCATTCGTGCAATTCGCACCACCAAACCCGTCTGGGCTTTTGTGGCCGAACACGCCTTTTCGGCGGGCTATGCGCTGGCAAGTCAGGCAAGTCGTATCCTGCTGCCGCGCACCGGTGCTCTGGGCAGTATCGGGGTCGTGGTGATGCACGCCGATTTCAGCGGGCAGCTTGATAAGGACGGGACGCGGGTAACTCTTATCCATTCTGGCAGCCACAAGGTTGACGGTAACCCTTACGAGCCACTGCCCGCAGAGGTCCGGAACGACATCCAGCGCGAGATCGACGTGCTGCGGTTCCTTTTTACTGAGACCGTCGCGGCCGGTCGTGCCGGGCGGCTGAGCCAGGATGCCGCAATGGCGACTGAGGCCGCGACCTATCGTGGGGCCGATGCCATCGCTGCGGGCCTCGCTGATGAAGTGACCGACCTTGCGCGCGGCTTTTCGGCCTTCCGGCAACTGATGACCCGCACCCCAGCGCTATCACCCGCGCGCGCTCAGCGCGCATCCCTTTCCCACCCCAAACAGGAGGCACGCATGGCCACCGAACATGATCCC
Organism: Antarctobacter heliothermus; assembly: GCF_900188425.1. Classification (GTDB taxonomy): domain Bacteria; phylum Pseudomonadota; class Alphaproteobacteria; order Rhodobacterales; family Rhodobacteraceae; genus Antarctobacter; species Antarctobacter heliothermus. The sequence continues at coordinate 40,401 of NZ_FZON01000010.1, read as the reverse complement.
GGCGACAGCCCACAGGACGTTCTCGATCAGGCGACAAAACCGCAGCAGGGCAATACAGACACGGCTGATGATCCGCCTGCCGCCCCGGCAACGCCCCAAACGGCAACTGCACCGACGGCTCCTGCCGTAACGCAACCGGGCAATCTGGTGGAATTGTCAGCGCAGTTTCGTGAAGCCGCGGCAGAGATCGCCGAGATCGCGGCGCAGGCAGGCAGGCTCGGTGTCACCATCGACGCTGCCAAAGCGCTGCGCGAGGGCACATCCCCCGAAGCCCTGCGTCGCCTCGTGATTGAGCGTGCAAGTGCTGCCGCAGACGCGCGCGACATTGTGGCCGCTCCGCCCTCGCCCGTCCGGCCGCAGGTGAAGGAAAGCCCGATCGTCGCGGCTGCAAAACGCGCAGTTGCAGCAGGCGGCCGGGCCTGACGCCACCGCCATTCTCAGACCAAAACCCGACACTTCATTGCCTGACTGTCCCCCGCCGCACCGCCCCGGCGGGGGATGCCTTTTGCCCCCTCACACAGGAACGCCACCATGACCGTCCTCAACCAACCCCTGACCATGGGCGATGTCCTCAAGTACGAGGTCAACCCGAATTACACCCGCGAGACCATCACGCTCTTGGCCGGCATGCCCTATCCGGTCGGCTCGATCTTGGGCCGCATCACCGCCAGCGGCAAATACAAGCTGGCCACCAGCGGTGGCAGCGATGGCGCGCAGACCGCTAGTGCCGTGCTGCTCTACGCCGTCGACGCCACGCTGGCCGATGCGACTGGCATCGTCGTGGCGCGGGGCCCTGCCATCGTCTCGCGGGCGGCGCTCGCTTACGACGCTACCGTCGATGACGGTGCCAAGATCATCACCAAAATCGGCCAACTGGCAGCAGCCGGGATCCTTGCGCGCGACACCGCCTGATCCTTCCAAGCCTGCGCCGACTGCTTGGCGCGCCCAACCTTTATTCCCCTCTTTCCACAGGAGTTCCCCATGACCATCACCCGCAACCCCTTTGATGTGGGCGGCTATTCGCTGGCCGAGATGACGCAGGCCATCAACATCCTGCCCAACCTCTACACTCGCCTTGGCCAGATTGGCCTGTTCCGCTTCGAGGGCGTCACCCAACGCTCTATTGTCATCGAACAACGCGAGGGTGTGCTCAGCCTGCTGCCCTCGGTGCCGCTCGGCGCGCCCGCCACCGTCGGCAACCGCGAGGCGCGCTCGATGCGTTCTTTTGCCCTGCCGTGGATCCCGCATGACGACGTAATCTTGCCCGCCGACGTTCAGGGGATGCCTGCGCTCGGCCTTTCTGATGCGACCGATCCGCTGGTCGAGGTGATGAACCGCAAGCTGACACTGATGCGCCGCAAGCACGCCCAGACCCGCGAATACATGGAGATGAATGCGCTACGCGGCATCGTAAAGGATGGCGCTGGCACCACGCTCTACAACTACTTCACCGAATTCGGCCTTGATCAGATCTCGGTTGATTTTGTTTTTGGGACCCCTGGCACCAACATCCAGGGGAAAGTCCGCACCACCCTGCGCGCCATCGAGGACAATCTGATGGGCGAGACCATGACCACCGCCCACGCGCTGGTCAGCTCCGAGTTCTTCGACAAGCTGATCAGCCACCCCAAGACGGAAGACGCCTACAAATTCTTCTCGGCCACTGGTGGCCAGCCGCTGCGCGAGGACATGCGTCGGGCTTTCCCCTTCGCGGGCGTCCTCTTTGAGGAATATAACGGCTCGGTCACGCTCTCGAGCGGCATTTCTGAGCGGCTGATCCCGACCGGCGAGGGCATCGCCTTTCCCATGGGCACGTTTGATACCTTCACCACCTATGGCGGACCCGCAAACCTGCTGGAAACCGCCAATACCATCGGCCTGCCGCTCTATGCCCGCCAGATGATGGACGCCAAGGGCCGCTGGATCGACCTGATGACGGAAGGATCGATCCTGCCGGTCAACAAGCGCCCGCGCCTTGCGATCCGGCTCTTCAGCGCCAACTGAGGGGTTGCCCATGTCCGTTTTTATCGCTGCCATCGACAACGTCTTCTGCGATCCCAACATCGCCCGAGATGCGGTCTATGTCGCCGACGGTGGAACGCCCGTCCTCGTCCGCGCGGTCATGCGCCGCGCGGACGACATCACCGCGTTCGGCGACGCGCGTCTCTGGTCGGAAACCACCCGCATCGACCTGCGAGTGGCCGAGGTCCCCAACCCGCGCCCCGGCGAACGGATCGAGATCGCTTCCGAGGCCTTCCTCATTCAGGGTGAGCCCGTCCGCGACCGCGAGCGGCTTGTCTGGACCTTGGATTTGCGCCCCGCATGAAACTGAAGCTCGCCATTGACCCTGACATTGTCGCCATGATGGCGGCCGAGGTTGCAGCCGGAGAACGCGCCGTGACTGCCGCCATGCGCGAGGCGGGCACCTCCCTGAAATCTGCCTGGCGCGGGCAGATCACCGGCGCGGGGCTCGGCACAAGGCTGGGCAATTCGATCCGCCTGGCAACCTATCCCAAGGCAAGTGACAGCCTGAATGCGGCGGCGCTAGTCTGGTCCAAGGCTCCGGTGATCATTGGAGCGCATGACACAGGGCCGTTGATCCGTTCCAAGGATGGGTTCTGGCTGGCAATCCCCACGCCAGCAGCAGGCAAAAGCAGCAAGGGCGGGCGCATTACCCCGGGCGAGTGGGAACGTCGGACTGGGCTTCGCCTGCGGTTCATCTACCGCCGTCGCGGGCCAAGCCTGCTGGTGGCCGAGGGGCGGCTGAATTCGAAAGGTCGGGCTGTCGCATCCAAGTCCAAGACCGGACGCGGCGTGGCAACTGTGCCGATTTTCCTGCTGGTACCACAGGTCAAGCTGCGCAAGCGGCTGGATCTGGCGCGGGATGCAGAGCGGGCGGTGGACGGCGTGCCGGGCCTGATAGTGGCGAATTGGGGCAGTCAGAGGCCCTGACCACCGCCTGATTATCTATGAACGCTTGCGAGAAGGCATTCAGTTGGCGCGTTCCACTGGCTGCAAACGTTCAAAATCAAACTGGATGAATTGATCGAACAGGGCTGTTTTCTTGTACAATAAACCCTGAACATTCGCATCGGTTGCCTCGACGGTTTGCGTTTCCAGCAACCCAAGCCAAGTAAGCGGGGCCAGAAAAACGGCACGCATATAAATGTCGAGAGTGCTCAGTCGATGATCGAAGAATTGCTTTGGGGGAACAAAACAATATCTGGTCAGTTCTTTTGCACTGCGAGGCTTGTCTGCCGTGATCGACAGCGCCCAGAGCATAATGCCACTCTGTTCTTGCACCCATGGATGCGCCAGTTTCGTCAAGTTGCGTGGATTTACTTTGGAGAAAATCGCCTCGAACACACGCCGAACAAGAGCAACATCGGTTTGGTTCTTAAGCATTCGAAGCCCGTTGTCACGAATTTCGATGCGATCCTCTTCAATCTGGATCAGGTCGCATTCCAAGGCGAGTGCTTTCAAGAAATCCAAGGGACCGATGATACCTTCGTGGAGAGGCCGTGAAATCCCCTTGATCAGCTCATAGTCATAATTCGGCCAATGTGTCGCCTGCAAAAGCAATTCAAGGCTGTCCGAGGTCAGGGTAGAATCAGGATCCAAACAAACCCGCGCCTCCGAGATAAGGGTCAGCAACACATTCAGGTTTGCAAAAATATGGGATCGGCCAATTTCTGCTGCATGTTCTGAATATTGAATTTGGATTGGAGATTCAGCAGCGTTGAACGGGATCATTTTGTAAAAGGCTTCTTGCGGCAGTTGAAGCCAGGCTGGAAACACATCGCCCAGCCACTCCGTTAGCTCGGGCGGGAGTGGCATCGAGAGTTTGATTCGGGACATGGCGATCTGCTTACCTTGATATGGATGGAATATATTACCCCATGCCCACCACACGCGAAACCATCGTCGCCGCCCTGCTTATCCGCCTGCAGCCACTTTCCGCCCTTGTCCTGCGCGATGAGGTTTTGCCCGAGCGGATCCCACCTGCGGGGCTGATCATCCTGCGTGATGGCCAGCCGGGCGAGCCGGAAGTGACGCTGTCGCCCTTGCGCTATCACTATCAACACCGCGCCGAGTTGGAGGTCGTCATCCAGGCCGGAACCGACCGGGCCAGCGCCTTCGACAGCCTGATCGCCGCCATCGGCACAACGCTGGAAGCCGACCGCACGCTCGGCGGGTTATGCGACTGGGTTGAACCCGAAGCCCCGGCCTCGGTCGACCTGCCCATCGAGGGCGCGGCGGCACTCAAGGCAGCGGTGATCACTGTCGCTTTGCACTACACCACCACCGGGCCGCTGGCCTGACACCCCATATCATTAGGAGAAAGACATGGCACGTGCACAAGGCGCGCGGGCGCAGATGGCGCTTGCGTATGAGACCGTTTACGGCACCCCGCCGGTCAGCGGTTTCACGAAGATGCCCTTCGCCAGCACCTCGCTGGGGTCTGAACAGCCACTTCTGAACAGCGAATTGCTGGGTTATGGCCGCGATCCTCTCGCGCCGATCAAGGACGCGGTGACGGCCGATGGCGATGTGATGGTGCCGATCGATGCCGAGGCCCTCGGCTTTTGGCTCAAGGCAGCCTTCGGCGATCCCACGACCACAGGTGCTGCGGCACCTTATGCTCATGAGTTTCAGTCTGGATCGTGGGTCATACCCAGCATGTCGATCGAGACCGCCATGCCAGAGGTGCCGCGCTTTGCCATGTATTCGGGCTGTGTGCTGGACCAGTTGTCGTGGCAAGTGCAACGCTCGGGCCTGCTGATCGCGACTGCCCGGTTGGTGGCGCAAGGCGAGACCATCGCCACGACAACTGGCGCGGGCACGCCTGCTGAACTGGCGCTGAAGCGGTTTGGCCATTTCAACGGCGCGATCAGCCGAAACGGCTCTGCGCTGGGCAACGTGGTGTCGGCAGAAATCACCTATGCCAACAACCTCGACCGGATCGAGACCATCCGCAGCGACGGTAAGATCGACGGGGCCGACCCGTCCATCGCAGCACTTACCGGCCGCATTGAGGTGCGTTTCGCCGATAGCACGCTGGTGACGCAGGCGATCAACGGCGATCCCTGCGAGATCAGCTTCGCCTACGTCCTGCCTTCTGGCGAAAGCTTCACCTTCACCGTTCACGCCGTTTACCTGCCGCGCCCCCGGATCGAAATTTCCGGGCCGCAGGGCGTGCAGGCCAGTTTTGACTGGCAAGCAGCGAAAGCCGCCAGCCCCGCCCGCATGTGCACCGCCGTCCTCATCAACAGCATTGTGAGTTACTGACCATGATCCGCCTGAACCTGACCGCCACCCCCGAATGGCTGGACCTCGCCCCCGGCTTGCGCCTTCTGGTGGGGCCCCTGACCACCGCCCTGATGGTCTCGGCCCGCGCCGATCCATCCATCGAGGATTTGCCCCAAGGCGCGAGCCAGGAAGACCTGGCGCTCGCCATGGCCAAATCTGTCGCGCGTCGCGCCGTGCTGGATTGGGAGGGCGTCGGTGATGACGTGGGCAACATCGTGCCTGTCAGCCCCGAGGGCATCGACGCCCTGCTGGAAATCTGGCCGGTTTTTGAGGCGTTCCAGACCCAATACGTCGCCAAAGGTCTGATCCTGGACGCGGAAAAAAACGTCTCCGCGCCCTCGCCGACTGGTCTTTCGGCGGGGGCGACCGGTACTGCGCGGCCTGCCAAGTTGCCTGCCCCGACTGCCCCACGAAACTGAATCAACCCCAGACATTGGACGGCTGGCAGGTCTGGGATCTGGTCGGCCGCCTCGGAGGCCAGCTGCGCGTAATCCCTGGCGCAGTGCTCGGATGGGACATGGGCGCGGCCCTCGCCCTTGCGGCAGCGCTGGGCATCGACACCCTGATCGCCGCCGAACTGCTGCCCGAGATCGAGGCGGTGATGGTGCGCAAACTCAACGAACAGATGGAAGGAGGCCGCGATGGCTGAAAAACGCGTATCCGTGCGCCTCGTCGCCGAAGGCGGCCGCCAGGTGCGCGCCGAGTTGGAGGGCGTGGGTGCAGCGGGCGCGCGCGGCTTCGGGCGGCTCTCGCGCGAGATGGACATGGCGAATGCGCGCGTCGCGGCCTTTGCCCGTCGTGCCACACTGGCTGCGGCCGCCGCCACAGCCGCGCTGGCCGCCGCCGGGGCCGCGATGATCCGCTCTGGCCTGCAAACAGTGGATGCGCAGGCCAAGCTCGCGGCCTCGCTCGACACCACCGTTGCCAGCATTCAGGTGCTGGAACGCGCAGGCGATCTGGCGGGCGTGTCGATGGGTCAGGTCGAACAGGCCACCGTGCAGCTGACGCGGCGGCTGTCACAGGCGGCAGCCGGGACCGGCCCAGCCGTGGACGCCCTGCAGCGTCTGCGGCTGTCGGCCGAAGACCTGCAGCGCATGCCGCTCGACCGGCGCATCGCGGCCATTCAGGAGGCGCTGGGCCAGTTTGTCCCCGAGGCCGAGCGCGCCGCTGTCGCCTCGCAGCTGTTCGGCGACCGGGCGGCCTTGGTGTTCACCCGGATCGACACTGCGACACTGCGCCAGGCGACCGAGGACGTTCTTGCGTTTGGCGTTGTCGTCTCAGAGCAGGACGCAGACCAGATCGAACGCACCAATGATGCGATTTCTCGGCTGGGGTTGATCTGGCGAGGCGTTTCGAACCAGCTGGCGGTGGCGGCGGCCCCGGCGCTGGAGGCGGTGGCCAATGCGCTGGCCGCTGTCGCGCGCACCACCGGGCCGGTGGGGATCGCGATCAAGGCGCTGTTTGACAATATCGGGCGGCTGACGACCTATGCCGCCACGTTCGCAGGCCTCATGGCCGGGCGCTGGGTGGCGGGCATGGCCATGGCCGCGCTGTCCGTGCGCGGGCTGGCCACAGCACTGGTCGTCCTGCGCGGGGCGCTGATCCGCACTGGCATAGGCGCGCTGATCGTCGGTGCGGGAGAACTGGTCTATCAGTTCACCAGGCTGGTCGCCGGGGCGGGCGGCGTGGGAGAGGCGTTCCGCCTACTGGGCGATCTCGCCAAAGAGGTCTGGTCGCGCATGGGGCTGGCGCTCGACGGGGCGCTGGCGCGCATGGCGGCAGGCTGGGAGGGGCTGAAGGCGGCGGGGCTTTTGGCGCTGGAGGGGACCATCGCAGACGTGGTGAATTTTGGTGATCGCACGGCGGCGATCTTCCAGGGGGCCTATGACGCGGCGGTCGCCATCTGGGGCAGCCTGCCCGGTGCCATCGGAGATTTCGCGTTCCAGGCCGCGAACGGGCTAATCTCTGGCGTGGAGGCGATGCTGAATGGTGTCGTTACCCGGATCAACAGTTTCATCAACGGGTTAAACGCAGCACTGGCGCTGCTGCCGGAATGGGCGACTGGCGAAGGCGGGGTCCGGATCGGCACGCTCGACCCACTGGGGCTGAGCCGGATCGGCAACCCGTTTGAAGGCGCAGCGGAGGCGGCCGGTGCCGCCGCAGCCGATGCTTTCTCGGCGGCACTGCAGCGCACCTATCTGGAACCGCCCGACCTCGGCCTTGGGGCCATGGCCGAGGATGCCCGCGCCCGCGCCGATGGATATCGCGAAGCCGCTGGAATGCTCGCCGATGCCGCAGGCCGCCCACTGGCCAGTTGGCAAGCGCTGAAGGATGCAATGACCAACAGCGGATCGGAGGCCGAAGCTGCGCTGGCCGGTGCCGCTTCTGCCGCCAGCGCGCTGGGCGACGAACTTGACGACACGGGCGGTGCGGCAAGTCGCGCCGGGGCAGCTGGTCGCGCGGCAGGGGCAGCGGCTGCCGAGGGCGCAGACACCGCCCTGACCGGCTGGGCAGCGGTCACAGCCGCACTCGCCGACTATGCCGCCAAGGCGCGCGACGTCGGGGGCGATATCGGACAGGCACTGGTCAGTGCCTTCCAGAGCGCGGAGAACGCCGTGGCCACATTCGTCAAAACCGGCAAGCTCGACTTTCGTGATCTGGTCACCTCGATGATCGCCGATCTGGCCAAACTGGCGGCGCGGCGCTTCATTCTTGGCCCGATTGCTAATGCACTCTCTGGCGCGCTGGGCGGGGCGGGCGGGCTGTTCGCCAACATCCTGCACGCCGGTGGCGTGGTCGGATCGCCGGGCCCGGGCCGAATGGTGCCAGCACTGGCCTTCGCTAATGCCCCGCGCATGCATTCCGGTGGCTGGGCAGGACTGCGCCCGGACGAGGTTCCGGCAATCCTGCAGCGAGGCGAACGGGTTCTGTCGCGTCGGGAGGCGGCGGGATACGGGCAGGGGCAGAGCGCCGCCCCGAATATCTCGGTGACAATCATGTCGCGCGACGCTGAAAGCTTCAGGCAATCGCGCACGCAGGTCGCGGCAGACATTGCCCGCGCCGTGTCGCTGGGCCGGAGGGGCATGTAATGGCGTTTCATGAGGTTCGCTTTCCCGACAATATCAGCCGGGGCGCTCGGGGCGGGCCAGAACGGCGCACCCAGATCGTGGAACTGGCCAGCGGTGACGAGGAACGCAACGCCAGCTGGGCCAATTCGCGTCGCCGCTACGACGTCGCCTATGGCATTCGCCGCGCTGATGACCTGGCATCGGTGGTTGCCTTCTTCGAGGCCCGGAACGGTCGCCTGCACGGCTTTCGCACCAAGGATTGGGCCGATTACAAATCCAGCCGGCCGTCGCAAGCGGTGGCCGCAACGGACCAGCCGATCGGCACCGGCAACGGGGCAGTCACCACCTTCGCGCTTCTGAAGCGCTACACTTCCGGCGCGCAAAGCTGGACCCGCGCCATTGCCAAACCGGTGGCAGGCAGCGTCCGACTGGCGCTGAACGGGGTCGAGCAGATGATCGGCTGGAGCGTCGATACCACAACTGGCAGCGTCACCTTCACCGCCCCGCCCGGCGCTGGAATCGCCATCACGGCGGGTTTCGAATTCGATGTGCCGGTGCGGTTCGACAGCGACACGCTGGACGTCACCCTCGACTTTGAACGGCTCGGGTCGATCACCTCTATCCCTCTGCTGGAGATCCGCAGATGAAACGCTATGCCTCGCCCATCATCGCCTTCAGATCCTTGATGCGGGCAAACAGTGTCATCGGCTCTGCTGTCGTCTCAGTAAATCCGGCATCAAGATAGAATGCTTTGGCGCGGTCATTCAGAGCGTGAACAAGAATGGCCGCGATGCCAACCTCATGTGCAGCGGCGGTGATCCGCAGCATGGCATCGCGCAGCAGCGCCCGACCAAGACCGTTGCCTTGCTCGGACGCATCAATTGCCAGACGGCCCAGCACGATGACCGGGATCGGGTCCGGCATGTTTTGCTTGAGCTTGCGCGGCATCAGATCGTGGCTCACCGATCCGGCTGCCAGCGCATAAAAACCGACAACCCTATGGCCCCGGCAGAGCACAAAGGTCCGTGATGCGCCGGATGCCTGATTGGCCTGTGCCTTGCGCTTCAACCACGCGTCAAGCGTCGGCGCGCCAGAAGCGAAGGCATCAACCTGATGGGTATCGTTCAGGGGTTCGGGTGCTGTCAGAGGCCCCTCACCGGACGTCACTTGTCCCATGGGGCGGGTGTGGCCAGCAACTTGCGCAAGCGTTCGTTCGGTGCGGGTGGCGCGTCCAGCTGCGCCATGAAGGCTCCGAACTGATCGGCATCCAGTCGAAACGCCGTGCGATCCAACAATGCATCTTCGGCGGCCTGCCGACTGGCCTCCATCATGAACTCCGAGCGGTTTTTGCCAAGTGCCGCCGCAGCACGGTCGATCAGATCGCGGTCCCGAGGGGTGACGCGAAGATTGATCAGCGACCGACGCTGGGCATCCTCATTGGGTGTCATGGCGACCATTTCGGATTCTCCTGCGATGAATTCACCCCATATGTAAAGACAACAGCTTTACATTTCAACTACGGAACGGACGTAAAGAATGAAAGCCCTCTCCCCTGCGCTACAGGCCCATCTCGATGATGGCACCACCACCCTGTCCTGGTGCTGGAGGATTTCGCGCGCGGACGGCGTGGCACTGGGCTTCACCGATCATGATCGCGCCCTCGCTTTTGATGGCACCTACTTTGAACCTGAAAGCGGATTTGCCGCCTCGGAAATCCGCGCTGGCTCTGATCTGGCGGTTGATGCGCAAGATGCCACCGGCGTGCTGACCTCGGACCGGATCACGGAAACTGATATTCTCGATGGGCGCTGGGACAATGCCGCTGTGGAGCTTTGGCGGGTGAACTGGGCCGATACGAGCCAGCGGGTGTTGCTGCGCCGGGGTGCGGTCGGGCAAATCCGGCGCGGGCGCATGGCTTTTGTGGCAGAGGTGCGCAGCCTCGCCCATGTGCTGGGCCAGACGGTTGGGCGGACGTTTCAGGCGGGGTGCGACGCCCGCTTGGGCGATGCGCGCTGCGGCATCGACCTGGAAAACGCCGTCTACAAGGGTACGGGCGTTGTCACCGACACCTTGCGCGAACGGGCCTTCATGGCCTCAGGGCTGTCCGGGTTTGACGCTGGATGGTTCACTTCCGGCACAATTACCTGGACGAGCGGCGCGAACGCGGGGCGGGTCACCGAGGTGCTGGGACACGGGCTGGACGGCAGCATCGTCACCCTGACCCTGCTGGAAGCGCCAGTGCGCGCCATCGCCGAAGGCGACAGTTTCATCGCCCGCGCGGGTTGCGACAAGCGCATCGCGACCTGCAGCGCCAAATTCGCGAATATCTCAAATTTCAGAGGCTTTCCCAACATCCCCGGCCAAGATGCGGTGCTGCGTTATGCCAGCCAAGACGGCGGCCACGAAGGAGGCGTTTTGTGATGATCGCCGATGCAGCACTCGTTGTCGCGGCTGCCCGCTCCTGGCTCGGCACGCCGTATCATGACCAAGCCAGCCTGCGCGGTGTCGGCTGCGATTGCCTCGGCCTCGCGCGCGGCGTCTGGCGCGAGGTGGTGGGCGATGAGCCGTTCCCGATCCCACCCTATAGCCGGGATTGGGGCGAGACCGGCCCGCGAGAGGTGCTTGCCGAAGGCGCGCGCCAGATGATGCCGGAGATCGCTCCCTTAAACGCCAGTTCCGGCGCGTTGCTGCTGTTCCGGATGGCCCCACGCGCCATCGCCAAGCATGTCGGCATTCTCACCAGCGCTAACATCTTTATCCATGCCTATGAACGGCTGGGCGTCGTCGAGGAAGTCCTGACCCCGGCATGGCGACGGCGCATTGCCTTTGCTTTCGTGTTTCCGCTCCCCAGCAGCATCTGAGATTTTCATTATGGCAACTCTTGTTCTCGGCGCCGTCGGCTCCGCGATTGGCGGCGCATTTGGCGGGGCCATCCTCGGCTTTTCCGGCGCAGCGATCGGCGGTTTTATCGGCTCGACCATCGGGTCGGTGGTCGACAGTTGGATCGTCTCGTCCCTAGCCCCGGCCCAACGGATCGAGGGCGCGCGGCTCGACAGTCTGCGCATCACATCCTCGACTGAAGGTGCTGTGATCCCGCGCCTGTTCGGCCGCATGCGCATTGGCGGCAACATCATCTGGGCCACGGATTTTCGCGAGGTGATCAAGACCACCAGTCAGGGCGGTGGGAAAGGCCTTGGTCCGAAGGTCAGAACCACGGAATACCTCTATTATTCCTCCTTCGCCGTGGCGCTCTGCGAGGGCGAGATCACCGGCATTGGCCGTGTCTGGGCCGACGGCAAGGCCATGGACATGACCGGCGTCACCTGGCGCTGGTATCCCGGAGACGAGGCGCAAAGCCCTGATCCGTTCATTTCGGCCAAGATGGGGGTGGTCAACACCCCCGCCTATCGTGGCACCGCCTATGTTGTGTTTGAGGAACTCGATCTGAGCCCCTTCGGCAACCGCCTGCCACAGATCAGTTTTGAGGTATTCCGGCCGCTGGCCGATGCTGACACCGCCGAGGGGTTAGTCAAGGCTGTGACGCTGATCCCGGCCTCGGGCGAGTTCAGCTATGCCACCGTGCCCGTCAAAAAGACCAGCGGCGGCACGACCATCGGCTTTGGTCAGCCCTCGGGCGGCACAACGGTTGCCGAGAACCTGAATGCGATCATCGATACCGCCGATATTGTTGTGGCGCTGGATCGGCTGCAGGCCATGGCCCCGGCGGTGGAAAGTGTGTCGCTGGTGGTGGCCTGGTTCGGCGATGACCTGCGCGCGGGCAGTTGCAAGGTACGTCCGGGCGTCGAGGTTGCCGCGAAGACAACAACGCCGTCGCCGTGGTCCGTGAACGGTGTCGCACGCGCAGATGCATTCTTGGTGAGCCGTGATCCCGAGGATCGTCCCGTCTACGGCGGAACGCCAGCCGACTTTGCTGTGGTGCAGGCTATCCATGAGATGAAGGCGCGCGGGCTTCGTGTGACCTTTTATCCCTTCATCCTGATGGACGTGCCGCCCGGCAATACCAAGCCGAACCCCTATAGCGCCGATGCCGCCACCTTGGGCCAGCCCACTTTCCCTTGGCGCGGGCGCATCACCTGCTCGCCAGCCGCAGGTTTCGCCGGTTCGGTGGATAAGGCCGCCCCGGCCGCCACGCAGGTCGCGGCGCTGTTCGGCGCTGCCAGCCCGGCGCAATTCGCGGTATCGGGCGAGAGCGTCAGCTGGACCGGCCCTGTCGGGGAATGGTCGCTGCGCCGGATGATCCTGCACTATGCGCATCTGTGCAAAGCCGCCGGGGGCGTGGACGCCTTCCTGATCGGGTCGGAAATGCCCGGCCTGACCACGATCCGCTCGGGCGCCAGCACCTACCCCTCAGTCACCGCCTTCAAATCGCTCGCTGCCGATGTGCGCACGATCCTCGGCGTTGGGACCAAGATCGGCTATGCGTCCGATTGGTCGGAATACTTCGGCCACCATCCTGCCGACGGCTCGGGCGACGTGTTCTTCCACCTCGACCCACTCTGGTCGGACGCCAACATCGACGTCATCGGCATCGATAATTACATGCCGTTGTCGGACTGGCGCGACGGCTTTGATCACGCTGACGCCGCGCTGGCCTCAGCGATCTATGACCGTGCCTATCTACAATCCAACATCACCGGTGGCGAGGGGTTTGACTGGTTCTACGCCAGCCCTGCCGACCGGTCCGCGCAGATCAGAACGCCCATCACCGATGCTGGCGCGGGCAAACCATGGGTATTCCGCTTCAAGGATCTGCGCGCCTGGTGGTCAAACGCCCACTACAATCGTCCGGGTGGCGGTGAGAGCGGCGCGCCCACCGCATGGGTGCCGCAGTCAAAGCCGATCTGGTTCACGGAACTCGGCTGCCCGGCGATTGATCGCGGCACCAACCAGCCGAACGTGTTCTTCGACCCGAAGTCGTCAGAAAGCTACACGCCCTACTTCTCACGCGGCTGGCGGGACGATGCGATCCAGCGGGCCTATCTCGAAGCGACCTACCTGTTTTGGTCAGCACCAGCCAACAACCCTGTGTCGGGCGTGACCGGCGCGCGCATGGTCAACGTTCCGGAATGCGCGGCCTGGACCTGGGACGCGCGGCCTTATCCTTTCTTTCCCGGCCTGACCGATGTCTGGACCGATGGCCCCAACTGGCGGCGCGGGCACTGGCTGACCGGTCGGCTCGGTGCGGTGTCGCTTGCAGCGCTGGTGCGGCACCTTTGTTTTCGGGCCGGAATGCCGGAGACACAAATCGACGTGACCGGCCTCTGGGGTGCGGTCGAGGGCTATGTGATTTCCGCGCTGGAAGCCCCGCGCGCATCGATCTCGACGCTGGCCCGGCATTTCGGCTTCGATGCCATGGAGAGCGAAGGGCGCATCAAGTTCCTGATGCGGGGGCGGATCGCAAGTGCCACGGTCACACCCGACAGCATGGTCGCGCCCGCTTCCGCACAGGGCGATGTGATGGAACTGACCCGCGCACAGGAAACCGAACTGCCGCAGGCCTTGAAGTGGCAAGTCGCTCGGGCGGATGAGGATTATGACGCGGCACAGGTCGAAGCGCGGCGGATCACCGTCGACACCACGCGCATCGCCTCGGAAAGCTTCCCGATGGCGGTGCCCCCCGAAGAAGCCGAACGGCGCTGCCGCCGCGCGCTGATGGAGGCTTGGGTCGGCCGGGAAACTGCGGTGTTCCGACTGCCGCCGTCACGTCTGGCATTGGATCCCTGCGATGTGATCCTGCTCGATCACGATGGCCGCCTGACAGAAATGCGGCTGGTCTCGATTGCAGACTCCGACCTGCGCAGCATCGACGCCGTGCGCCAGGACCGTGCCGTTTATGATCTGCCGCCCGGCGATCCTCGCCCGGCCACGCTCGCAACGCCAACGGTATTCGGCTCACCCGATGTCGTGTTGTTGGATCTGCCACAACTGCGCGAAGATCAACCTGCGCATCGTCCCTTTGTCGCCGCCCATGCAAAGCCGTGGCCGGGCGCAATCGCCGTCTATCGCAGCGCCGCGACAGATGGTTTTGCGCTGCTGACCACGTCTCAGTCGCGGGCGCGCATGGGTGTGCTGGTGGCAGATTTCTTTGCTGGGCCGGTGTCGCGCTTCGATCTGGGCAATGCGCTGGTGGTCGATCTGTTCTCGGGCACGCTGGAAAGCGTCACGGACATCACCTTGCTGGGCGGATCGAACGCGCTGGCCGTGGAAACCGGCGCTGGGCAGTGGGAGATCGTCCAGGCGGGATCGGCTGAGTTGATCGCACCCGGCCGATATCGCCTGTCCCGCCTCCTGCGCGGGCAGCGTGGAACCGAAGGGGCGATGGTCAGAATGGTGCCGACCGGCGCGCGAGTCGTTGTGCTCGACACGGCGCTTGCATCGCTGCCAATCAGCGAGGCCGACCTCGGCTTGCCATGGAACTGGCGCAGTGGCCCAGCCTCGCGTCCGGTCAGCGATGAAACCTTTGTTGCCACCAGTTTCACCCCCGAGGGCGCTGGGCTCCGGCCGTTTTCGGTCGCGCATGTCGAGCAGCCGTGGCGCACCGCCCGCAGCCCCGGCGATCTGACCATTCGCTGGACGCGCCGGTCGCGATCCCTGGCCGCTGACACCTGGGGCATGGGCGATGTGCCGCTGGCTGAGGACTTTGAGGCATATCAGGTCGACATTCTGGACGGGTCAGTTGTCAAGCGTTCCTTGACGACTGCAACGACTAGCGTCCTTTACACCACCGCCCAGCAGACCGCCGATTGGGGCGCCCCCCTCGGGCCCGGCCAATTCCTCGCCATCCGCATCTATCAGCTCTCGGCCCTGATCGGCCGGGGCGCTGGGCGGTCTGTCACGCTCACATTCTGAAAGCAGGATCATGTCCGACATCACCACCCATCTTCTGCTGCCTTATATTCTGGCATCGCAGGCCCAGAAGCATGTCACCCACAATGAGGCGCTGCGCCTGCTGGACGCCATGGTGCAACTGTCGGTCCTCGACCGAACCCGCACCGCCCCACCTGCCAGCCCGACCGATGGTGACCGGCACATCGTGGCGTCGGGCGCGACCGGTCTCTGGTCGGGCTGGGACTTGAACGTGGCCTTCTGGGTCGATGGCGTCTGGATGCAGCTGGTGCCGCGCCCGGGCTGGCTGGCATGGATCGCGGCAGAACAGATGTTTCTGGTCTGGAACGGCAGCGCCTGGGATCCGGTTGGCGAACCGGTGGATGTTCCTGACAGCGTCTTCAGCCTCGTAAACACCGCCGATCCGACAAAGCGGGCGACATTCTCGCTGTCGGGGATCAGCACCGGGACAACCCGCACCTTCACGCTGCCGAACACCTCGTCGGAACTGGCGATCCTCGCGGGCACCCAGACGTTCAGCGGCAACAAGACCTTTTCGGGCACGCTGACGGCCTCAGGCACTGTCACAGTTTCGGCGGCGGCGGCCACCATCGGCACGGCAACAACGACCTCCACCTACGGCATGGGCACAGGAGCCACGACCACCGGCGTCACCAAGACCTTGAACCTCGGCACTGGCGGGGCGAATGGATCCACGACTGTCATCAACATTGGGTCCGCCACGGCAGGCGCGGGCGGCACGACCGTGGTGAACTCGCCCAATGTCACCTTCGCCAACGCCGTCACGCAGGTTGGAATGCCCCAAGCAAACTTGACCGCCCAGCTGCTCGGACTCGGCGGGGCCACAGCCGACAGCTACAACCGCCTGTCGATGAACACCCCTGCCGTGCTGCTGAACAACGCAGGCGCAGGGATCGAGGCGACCGTCAACAAGGCCGCCGCCGGGAATGACGCGGCCTTCGCCTTCAAGACGGGATTTTCCGCCCGCGCCCTGACCGGCCTCTTGGGCAACGACGATTTCAGCTTCAAGGTCAGCCCGAACGGCTCGACCTTTTTTGACGCGATGCGGATCGACCACACATCTGGCCGGGTCGAACTGCCCGAGCCGCTGGTGATCCCCGCCCTGCCCGCCGCGCCCGATCCACCACCAGCAGGCAAGTTGGCTGTCTATGCACGCGACCGCGCCGGGGCCGGATGGCTGGATGTGCAGCGCCCCTCGGGCCGGTTCTTTCCGCTGCAGCCGCATTTCGGGGTCAACCGGATCGCGACATGGGCCCCGTCGACCAGCACCACCGTCAACACCAACGGTATGCCCCGCACCGCCGTCGGCACTGTTGCCACGCCGACACTGACTACCACCAACCTGTCATCCAGCATGCGGCGCTGGCGGGTGACCAGTGCGGCAACCGTTGATGCGGTGGCCGAGGAACGCTCGGCGGGTTGGGTCTGCTGGCGCGGCAATGTCGCTGGTTTGGGTGGTTGGAACTACGTCAACCGCCTGTCGCTGACCGCTTTGCAGGCAACTGGAATGGGGTTTTTCGGGCTTTATGGATCAATCTCGGCGTTGGCGACCACCCTGACGCTGGCCACAGTGCTGAACTGCATCGGCATCGGCTTCCAGCGCGGCACCCACACCAACTGGCAGTTGGTGCGCAACGATGGCTCCGGCGCCCCAAGCCTGACCGACCTCGGTGCCAGCTTCCCGGTGAACAGCCTGACCAACGTGCTGACGCTCTACATCGCAGCCGCACCAAACGGGTCGGATATCGGCGTGCGGGTGGTCGAAGAAGTCAGCGGAGCGGCGGTGGAGTTCACCATAACCACCGACATGCCCGCTGCCACCCAACTGCTCAGCCCGCGAAACTACATGAACACTGGCGCAACGGCGGCGGCGGTCGCCTACGACTGCTCCGGTGTCTACGTCGAGACCGATTACTGAACCCAAGGACATCCCCATGACAGAACGAACCACCCTGATGCAGGAGGTCGGCGCGGCCTTCCGCGACAACGGACTGACCGCCGCCATCACCGCGTTGATCGGCGGTTTCATCGCGCTCCTTGCCGCTGTTACGCGCCGCGCCTTCACCAATGACGCGATGCTGTTGCGGCTGGACCGCGAGCTGCTAACCGAGCGCGACCGCGTGGACCGCCAGCGCGCTGAAGACCGCAAGGGCGATGCCGACCGGCTAGAGCGCATCGAGACGGATATCCGCGCCATGCGGGATCTGATGCTCATAGCGTTCCAGCGCAGCCGCACCGACTGACCGAGACCAAATCACCCTGCTGATCCACCCCACCCGCCCCCGAGGCGGGTTTTGCATTTCTGGAGAACCATCAATGCCGACCACAACCTATGCCCATTTCCGTGACGTGCCCGAGAGCGCCTGGCGCTGGCCGAGCTTTTCCCCGGCCGAAATTGCCTGCCGCGGCACCGGGGCGATCAAGATCAACACCGAGGCCATGGACAAGCTGCAGTCCTTGCGCAACCGGCTGGGCAAACCGCTGATCGTCCGTTCCGCCTATCGCAGCCCCAGCCACAATCGCGCCGTTGGCGGGGCCCCGGCCTCCAAGCACATGCAGGGCACGGCGTTTGATATTGCCATGTCGAACCACGATCCGATTGCGTTTGCGGAAGCCGCCCGCGCGGTGGGTTTCCTTGGCTTCGGCACCTATCCCCGCTCCGGCTTCATACATATCGATCTGGGTCCGGCGCGCAGTTGGGGCGAGCAGTTTCCAGTGCGCGAAGTTCCGTTTGTGACGGAGATACGCCCAGCGCGCGAGGCCATCGCGCAAAGCCGCACCCTGCGCGGCACCGGGGCCGCGGGCGTGGCAACAGTTGGCGCAGCCGGGGTCGAGCTCGCACAGGAGGTACTAGCTGAGGCACAGGGTGCGGTTCTGCCACTGGTGCCGTATCTCGACACCCTGCGCTGGCTGTTCATTACACTGGCGCTCGGCGGGATCGCTGTCGCCGTCTGGGCGCGGATCGATGACTGGAAGAAGGACCTGCGCTGATGTGGGGCACATTCGCGGTCGGGCTGCTGGCCCGGCCATGGGCGCGGCAAGCGGCAGGGTTTGCCCTCGCCGCACTCACCATCACCCTGTTCATCCTCAACCTTCGCCGTACGGCCGAGCGCGCCGGCCGCGCCGCCGAGCGGATCGACCGACTGGAGCGTCACGATGCCGTTCACCGCCAGATGTTGGACGCGGCCGCGCGCCGCCCTCGCAGCCGCGACGATCTTCTTGACCGCCTGCGCGGCGGGGAGTTCTGACACCCCGCGGCGAGCCTGCCCACCCGTGGTGGAGTACAGCCGGGCCGAGCAGGCGCGCGTCGCACAGGAAATGGCGGTGCTGCCGGAGGAGGCCGTGATTGCTGAATGGCTGGCGGATTATGCCGTGCTGCGCGCGCAGGCTCGGGCATGCAGATCCCAACGTGCAAGCCGCTGAATCTCGACTAGACTGCCCAAAACCTGCGTTCCGTCACTCTTCTCGATTGTCATCGAATCCCCACGGTTCGGAAAAATGACTATCAATTTCCCTGATATCTATCCGATATATGCGGACAAGGCCAAACTGGCAGAACCACCGCCTCCTTGAATAGGTCGTGCCATGAAAATCGGATCGACGATCAGCCCGGCAGCGCTTCACCCGCGTACTTTCGAATTTCTACAAATCATTCAGGGTCCGCTTCGCCGATTTCAATCTGACGGGTTTCACGTAAAAGCCATTTCTCGACTGCCGCAGTAGTCTGCTCGACCGATCGCGGCTTGCGCTGCGCGCATTCCCATATCGTTGCCACGCACCATCCATCGGCCAACAACGTAACGCGTAATGCACGATCGCGTCTGACATTCGCGGCAAACTTCTCGGCCCAGAGATCGGCGCGGGTCGCGGGCGTCGTCGAATAGCAACAGCCTTCGTGACGGTGCCAGAAGCAGCCTTGCACTAAGCTGACGGCCCGGCCGCCTGCAAGGATCAGAAAGGCACGCTGCGCGAACGCAAGTCGCTCTTGCAGGTTACGGCGAGGTTAACGGAACGGACGCCCGGTTCTTCGGTTCGTCACGTCTGTTCGGCAGACTGGCCCCTCGGATTAACCTGGAGGACCCGGAATGAATAACCCGTTTCATAACCGAATCAGCAGCCTGACAGGGCCTGCCCGCGATGTCGTGCCCGTCGTCCCGAACGATGGCACCGACCTGGCGACGGTGGCGGTAGCGCTCTATGTCGAGACGGGCGGCACCCTGTCACTTGTGACAGTGGCCGGCAACACCCGGTCGCTGATCGTGCCGGACTTCACGATCCTGCCGGTCGGCGTGATGCGGGTCCGCGCGACCGGAACCACGGCTGCGGGGATCCATGCGCTGGTGCTGGGATGAAGCTGGTTCGAGATCTTTCTCTGACCGGTCGCGGCCTCCGGATCGGGCGCCCCTATTCGCCGCTCCAGCTCTTCGAGAGCGGTGCAGCGGGCGTCTGGTTCGATCCCTCCGATCTGTCGACCTTGTATCAAGACGCGGCCGGAAGCACCCCTGTCACGGGGCATGAACAACCGGTCGGGCTGATGCTGGACAAGAGCCGCGGGCTCGGCCTCGGCCCTGAGCTTGCAGAAGCCTTGCCAACGCCCTTGATCTCGAACGCCGGCGGCTCAGTCGGCGCCTACGACCCAATCACGCGTACGATGACGAACCCGACACTGGGCACGGAAAACGGATACCCACGGTTCAGGTTTGCGGTGGGCCTGGTTGCCGGAAAACGATACCGCATCGCTGGCGTGGTATCCGGCGACCTTTCCAGATTGATCGGAATACGCCTGCACACCTCAGGAGGCATCAACGATGTTCCTTTCAACCCGACGACAGGCGTTTTCGACGCGCGGCAAGTGGCTGCGGCGGATGTGATTGATTTTCGGTTCGAAAACTCCGCTGCGGCTGCCGTCAGTATTGTCTCCATCTCTGTGCGCGAATTGCCGGGTGCACATGCCGCCCAGCCCATCAGCGCCAGGCGACCGACCTATCAGACAGCGGATAGCCTGAACTGGTTGAATTTCGATGGAATCGACGATTTGCTGCTGACCCCTTCGGTGAGCTTGAGCGCTACCTCTCGGTTGAGCCTGTTCGCCGGGGTCCGCAAGCCGAGCGATGCGGTGCGCGGCGTGGTCGTGAACCAGATCGCGCACGGGGCGCGGTCCTTCGCGCTCTATGCCCCGTCTTCGGGCGGGTCGCCCAATTTCGCAGCAACTGCCGGAAACACGACTTTGGTCAATGCCATGGTCACCAGCGCCGCGCCGATCACAACCGTGCTGGAGGCGACGCATGACATCGGTGCAAGCGCCGCGCAGGGCCTGTCAGTCAATGGCGGCACTCCCGCTGTCGTAACTGGCGGAACTGGTGCAGCCTCGACATTTCAGGATGGAGCGCTCGGCATCGGCGGTTTCGTGACCGGCGAACGCTGGTTCAACGGCCGTCTCTACGGTCTGGTCGTCCGCGGAGCTGAAACGAGCGCCTTCGCAAGCAGCAACACCACGCGCTTCATGGCGGCAAAAATAGGAGTCAGCCTATGAGATACACGATTGCCGTTCACGAAAGCCTGATCGAGCAGGCAAACAACCTCGCGGCGTTCATTGGCGCGGGCCCCGAGGATATGCAGACCTTCGGCGCGTCGCCTTGGCGAAATTCTGAGGGGGCAGCCTTTGCGCTGGCCAGTTTTGTCGGCCCGTCCGACCTGCCTTCGGCGCTCAAAACGAGCCTTGCGCGCCCGGACTGGGACGTCGACGGCCTTGTCGATCTAGGGGCTGCGACCGCCGCCTTGGCAGTTCTGGATCTGCCGGATCCCGAAACCGCATCCGCGCCAATGGCCACCAAGGGCCGGATCGCCGTTGTCCCCCGGATGGAGGGCCCCGCTGCCATTTCGGCGCTGGGTCTGAGCTATCCCAAGGAGGAGGAGGACTGACCGGATGCCAACACGTCGTCTGCCATGACCGACATGATTGTGCGGCGGGCGTAGCGGTGACGAAAGCCCGCGCGCTCGATCTGCGGCGCCTGTGTCAGCAGCCGCTCGACGCGGGTGCGCATCGCAGCGGCATCGCAGGGCGCAAAGACCTCGGCGTCCGGGAGTTCGGCGGCTACGAAATCGGCAGCATGGCCGGCGATCCCGGCAAGGATCGGCCTTCCGGTCGCGGCATACTCGAACAGTTTCGAGGGCAAGACCTTGCAGAACGCGTCCAGATCGTTGAGGTGGAGGAACAGGATATCCGCCTCGCGATACTGGGCGATCAAGTTTGAGCGGGAGACTGGTGGAAGCAACTCGACATTCGTCACGCCCTGCGCCATCAGGGCGGCTTCGAGGTCACGTCGCTTTCCGCCATCGCCGATCAATCGAAAACGCACCCGCCCTTCAAGTGCCTTGGCGACCAGAGGTACGATTCTATGTAACCCCTGCCCCTCGCCCATGTTCCCGGCATAAAGGATCAGCGGGAGGCCGTCGCGCGCAGGCGGCACCGCGAAATCCTCGGCCAGGAATATGTCGTCGATCCCATTGGTGAAGCAGGATACGGGAACACCAGGTGCAACCGTCTGGATGTGCGGCAGGAACCCTTCGGACACCACATTGATGCGGCGCGCGGCCCGGAACGCCCGCCGCTCGATTTGTCGGAAGACCGGAAGCAGCAGCTTGAGCGGGCTTCTGGCCAGCAGTTCGTCCATGTTCAAGGTGAACAGGTCGCGGATATCGAGATAGAGCGGTGCATCCATACGGCGGGCCACATGGGCGCCGAGCCCCGCGGTCATCAGGCGCGACGAGGTCGCAAAGACCAGGTCCCAGCTCCGCCCCCGGGTCAGGCGTCGCACCGCCAGCGCATAACGCACATAGGCGCGCGCCTGGTCGCCCATGCCGCCCTTGTGCGCGGGCAACGCGATTCGATGAATACGCAGCCAGCCACGATCTTCGTATTCCGGGGCCTCGGTCTGGTGGCTGGCATAGCGGTTGGGGCGGGTGGTGATGAGGTCCACCTCGAGCCCCTGCGCGGCATGGGGCTCCAGCGCTTCGACGAAAGCCTGCATGCGGAATGATCCCGCACTGAGATCCGGGGTAAAGTAGTTCGACAGGATTAGCAGTTTCATTCTTTCCATCTCAGCATGGTTTCGACGGTAATCGGCAGTGCGGACTGTGCCTTGATGTGGGTCGCGTAAGCTGACATGGAACGCCCGAATTCCGGGTGCCAACTGGACGGCACCACATCGACCGCTCCATTCCGAACCGAGAGCACGGCCAGCACCGCGTCGGCTTGCGTCCGTATCTCGACCTCGGACTGATCAAGCTGAACCGGAACCAAACCTGGCGCCAGATGAAAGATCACTTCGACCAGGTGCTCCCCGCGCCCTTCGATGCGGTCTTGCAGGATCAGCGCGTCGTCGCCCAGTTCCCATGTCCGGCGATGCACGGGCGATCCGGGCAGATGGCGGTAGCCGTCATGCGCCCCCGTCGCGATCAGCACGCCGCCCTCATCGCGCAGGTCGATGTCAAAGGGCCTGGCCCGGCGGCCGACACGGAAACCCGACCAGACCTCAGAGGAATCCCGCCCGCCAATGACAACTGTCGAATGCGCCGCCGTGCTGCGCTGGCGCAGCCGTTCAGGGCCGAGGCCGTAAACGGAGGTGCCGGAATTTACGATCACCCGCCGCCCGTGCAGCGACAACTCGAAGCTCAGGGTGTCAGCATGAGCATGCCCGGGCAGATAATCCGGTCCGATCCGCGCAAGATCGGCGATCAGCACCACCAGGCCGCGCTTGAGCCGGACATACCCCGAGTCGGGCAGATGGAGCAGGTCGGGGAGAGGGGGCGGTGCCGGAAAGCCGAGTTTCTCCGCATAGGCGAGAAGCTGGTCCGTCGTCGGGGCGATGCCGATGGCAGTGTCGTTGAAGAAGGCCAGATCGCCATCGGGCTGGGTCATCGTCACCAGCCAGCGCAGCATCGACGGCACATGCGCGCCCCAGGCTTCGGCCAGATCTTCGCGGCCGAAGGCGCGGGCGATGTTGACCAGATCGAGCAAGTCCTCGACCGCAAGCGCGTGATACATCGGGCTGAGTTCGAACTGGCCGCCATCGCGCAGGATCTGTTCGGGGATTTCGCGGGCGAGGATCTCGGTGCCCTTGGCCAGCCATCGCGCAGCCTCACGTCCGTCGTAATGGAGCCCGGCGAAGACCAGCGCCTTGGCATTGGCAAAAAGGTGATTGCCCAGCAGGTGCCACTCTAATCGACGCATCAACCAGCGGGTCTGGATCGCCAGGCTGCGTCGCGCCGTGTCATCGAGGCTGTTACCGGCCAGTCCCCATTTCACCCAGTTCACGATCCGAAGCGAGGTCGGATAGGGTTCCCATCCAGTGCCACGCCCCGGCGGATTGGCCGCGATCCAGTCGTCGATCAGCGCCGTATGCCATGCGCCACGCTTGACTGCGCTGACGGCATTCAAGTCGTCAAAGTAATGTTGGTTATAGCGCCAGAGCTTGGCCTTGGCGGGATCGTCCCAGCCATGCGCGGCCAGCGTGCCGTCTTCGTTCAGGAGCCGGAACGCCCCCGGGCCGGTCAGGGCTGGCGCACGGCAGGCCGGTGGCTGCCACGGCCCCGAAATCGGCCGGAGGCTCGGCGCCGGAGACAGGTCCGGTCGCGGGCGAGACAGACGAAACCACAGACGGCCGTAGACCTGCACGGGCCGAAGATGGCGAACCGTGCGCAAAAGCCTGGAGGCGCGGTGGATCACAGCGAATTCGGCTTAGAGAGCGTCGCGACCAGAAGAATGCGAAACCGCGCGAGCGATGGGATGGCATTGACCAGCCGTTCATAAGCCAGCCCGACAAGGTAAGTCGGGGCGGTGATCCGCAGATACTCCGGGCGCCCCTCGATCAGTTCCAGACTGTCGATGTGCAGACCGGACATGGCGGTGATCCGGCGAACCTGCGAAGGAGAGTTGCAAAGGTAGCGCGTGGGGAAGGTGTCCGTTTCATGCCGCCCCCGCAGGCGGTTGACCCATTGGTGAAAGCTGTGCGGGGTCAGCCGGGCAATCAGCGGCATGTAGTGGTTGCGGTTCGGCGTCTTGAACAGGAGCTTCCCGCCGGGGCGCAGAACCCGGGCGATCTCGCGGAAGACCAGTTCCGGGCGGTCCAGATGCTCCATCACATTGTCGGCGATCACGACATCGAAACTGTTATCGGGATAGGGGATTTCGCCGGCATCCGAGACCAGTCCCTCATCGAGGAACGGGTTATTCGCAACCCTCGGGTCCAAGTCGACACCGCAGACACGCCGGGCGAAGCCACGGAAATTCATCGCCTCGATGATCCCGGCACCGGCACCGAGGTCCAGAAGATGGGTGTCGGGACCAATGAGCTGAAGAATCCGTTCACGAAACAACTGGTCATCCCAGTTCTTTTGGTGATCGGGATAAAACCGGCGATCTAAAGCCTGGATCAAGTTCATAGCCGCGCGGCCTCCGCAATTTCAATGGAACATCTGCTTATCTCGATGATTTCAGCGACAGGGATGGCGATCGGAGCTTCTCCTTTCGTGCCAGACAGAAAACCAGCGACGCAATCTTCGACCCCCTTGTCCTGCCGCCACAGGTTCATCTTCGAGAAACCCGGCCAGCCCCAGCCGCGCAGCTTCAGGAAATTGTCCAGTTGCAGCACGCGACCGGCGGCGAAGACCTCGATCCGTTCCTTGGGAAAGCCTTTGTCCCCATTCGCGAGATAGAGGATCGTGGCGACCGATCCGTCGGCGAATTGCAAAGTCAGGCTGACCTTGTCGTCTCTTACCGGTATCGACGGATGCTGCCCCAGCGCCGCGACATGCTGCGACGTAATAGGATGACCCGCCAGATGGCGCGCGAGGTCGATGAAATGGCAGGCCTCGCCGATGAGCCGCCCGCCGCCCACGGCTGGGTCCTGCGTCCAGTGATCGGGCGGAATGTCACCGGCATTGACAGTGATGATAATGCTCTTGGGTGCGTCGATCGACACAAGCAGCGCCTTCATCTTCACCACCTGCGGGGCGAAACGACGGTTGAAGCCGACCATCAGGTGCTGCTCGGGGCGCTCTTTGGCCTCGTCCTCGATTTCGGCCAGTTCATTGAGTGTCAGGCACAGCGGCTTTTCGCAGAACACATGCTTGCCCGCGCGCAGCGCGGCCAGCACCTGTCCGGCGTGGGCGTCGTGGCGGGTGGCAATCACGACCGTATCGATCTCCGAATTGTCGATCACCGCGACAGACTCGGTCGCGGCATGGGCAAAGCCGAACTTCTTGCCGAAATGCACCGCGCTGACACCGCCGCTGCTGACCACCGTGTGCAGACTGGACCCCGCCCCCTTGAAGGCCGGGATCAGTACGCGGCCCGCATAGTTGCCCGCCCCAAGAAAGCCGACAACCCCCTTGCCTGGCTTTGCCGACCCGCTCAGCGGGACGCGTCGGATTACTGGAGCGCCGGTTGCCGGTTGTGGATAGGATATCAGAATGCCCATCGATGGCTCGGACGAGGTCAGCAACGCCATCGCCTGCGCGCCCTCTTCAATGTCGAACCGATGGGTGATCAGCGGCGCCAAATCCAGCGCGCCCGAGGACATCAGGTCCAGCACCGCCTCGAAATTGCGCTGCTCGGTCCAGCGCACGAAACCGATGGGATAGTCCTGCCCACCGTCTTCATAAGCAGGATCATAGCGCCCCGGCCCATAAGAGCAGGAGACCTGAAAGGTCAGCTCCTTTTCGTAGAACTCCGCGCGGCTCAGTTCCAGCCCTACCACGCCCACCAGAACGATGCGCGCGCGCTTGCGGCACATCCGGGCAGCCTGCGACACCGGCTCGTTGCTCTTGGTCGAGGCGGTGATGATCACCGCGTCCACCCCTGCGCCGCGCGAGAACGCCGCAGCCCGCGCCAGCACATCCTCGCCTGCCGCAGGGTTCACGGTCTCGGCCCCGAAGCGGCGCGCCAGGTCCAGCCGCGCCGGATCGAGGTCGATCCCCAGCACCCGACACCCCTGGGCGCGCAGCATCTGTACAGTCAGAAGGCCGATCAGCCCTAGTCCGGTGACGACGACGCACTCCCCCAAGGTCGGCTTCGCGAGCCGGATACCCTGAAGCCCGATCGCAGCCAACACCGTGAAGCTTGCCGCCTCGTCGGACACTCCTTCCGGGATGCGCGCGCAGAGGTTGCGCGGGGCAGCAACGATCTCGGCATGCTTGCCGTTCGACACCACTCGGTCGCCCAGTGCAAAACCTTCGGTGCGGGCCTCAATCACCCGACCAACGTTGCAGTACCCGAGCGCCAGCGGTTGATCGAGCTTCGAGCGCACGGCATAGAGCGTGGCGGCGACGCCATCGGTGCGGGCCTTTTCAAGTACCTGCTTGACCTTGTCGGGCTGCGAGCGCGCCTTCTGGATCAGGCTGCCCTTGCCAAATTCGACCAGCATCCGCTCGGTCCCCGCCGAGACCAGACTGACGCTGGTCTGCACCAGCACCTGCCCATCGGCACAACGCGGTACCGGTATGTCGGCCACTGTCGTCGCGCCGTCCTTGAGCGATTGAAGGAGTTGTTTCATGATGACCATCCCGCGCGTGCGAGAAGCGCGGCCTTTTCTTCCGGATTGGGATAATTAATTAGAACTGCGCGGTACTTGCCCTTGAACACGAACAGGCTGCCCGCCGCCGCCCCGATGATCCCCTGCGCTTGCCAAAGCGCCGCGACATGGTCCAGCGTCCCTGCCCCGCCCAGAACAGTCATCGGCAGGTTCGTCTCGGCACGAAGGCGTTCGACCAGATCGAGGTCATAGCCTTCCATCATGCCGTCGAAGTCGACATTGTTGAGAACGATCTCGCCCGCGCCGCGCGCGGTTGCCTCACGGATAAATGCTGCCGGGTCGATCCCGGTTTTGCGGGCCGCGTTATGGGTGACAATTTCGGTTCGCCGCAACAACCCACCCTTGCGCAGGTCAAGGACCACAACCACGCTTTGCGCACCCACACGCGCGGCAGCTTCCTCGATCAACGCGGGCCGGGCAATAGCCGCGGACGAGATGGCGACCTTCTCGACCCCCAGCCCGATAATACGTTCGATCTGCTCGACCGATGCCACCCCGCCACCGTAGCACAGCGGCATCCGGCATTCATTGGCCAGATTGGCGATCATGCGGTAATCTGGCTCGCGTCCCTTGGCGGTGGCGTCGATATCGACGACCATCAGTTCGTCAACGACTTTTTCGTTGAAAATGCGCACAGCATTGATCGGATCACCGACATATTTCGCCTCGCCAAAGCGGCGGGTCTTCACAAGGCCGCGATTCTGGACAAGTAGGCAGGGAATAAGACGTGGGCGCAGCATTGTCAGACCTTTGAGAAATTGGCCAGGAGTCCGACGCCCCAGTCGTGACTCTTCTCGGGGTGGAACTGTGTTGCCCAGATATTCCCGCGCCGGACCGCCGAGGCAAAGATCTTGCCATAACAAGTGCGGGCAATGACGTGGCTTTCGTCGTCAGGGTGGAAGAAATAGGAATGCAGAAAATAGAAGCGTGGATCCGGCAGACCTGCCATCAACACGGGTGCATCGACAAGCTCGACGTCATTCCAGCCCATATGGGGCAGGTGGGTGTGCGTGTTGAACCATTCGTCGCGAAAACGCTCCACGCGACCGGGGATCCAGCCAAGTCCTGCGGCTCGGCCCTCGTCGCTGCCATTGGCCATGATCTGCATGCCCACGCAGACGCCCAGCACCGGGACGTCGTCTTGCAGGACCCGCCGGTTCAGCGTGTCGATCATCCCGGACTGCTTCAACTTCGCCATCGCCCAGTCAAAGGCTCCGACGCCTGGAAGGATCAGCCGATCAGCGCGCGCGAGTTCCTCGGCTGTGCGTACGGGTTCCACATGGATCCCCAGACGACGGTAGATGTTCTCGAAGGCCCGCACGTTGCCCAGACCGTAATCAACGATTCCAATCACCGCTTGCCCCCACGCTCAATCCCAAGTGCCCGCATCACCCGCGCGCCGAGCCGGTAGATTTCCTGCTGATTGCGATAGTCGCGAAAAGTCTTCTTCGGCAGCGCCATATAACCTATCAACTCATCAACCGTGATATCCAGCTTGTTGGCGACGAATTCGATCTCCTGGCCGATGGTCCCGGGGTCGTAGGGCAACTTCTGGAGTTCGGCGAGCGCCTCATCCCGGGTCATCTGGCCCGTGACGATCAGGCTGGAGAACTGCACCTTGCGAACGTCAAAGCCGAAACGTTCAAAAAGCCAATAGCTTTCATAAAAACGCGTGAAGCGGGACTCGAAATGCTTCTGCGGATAGGGCTGCCAACCGAACCGATCCATCAGCAACCGCCGCGCCTCGGTCTTGATATAAGGCATGGAATTGAGCGGGCGCAGCACCTTGATCCCGCGTGCATAGGGCAGCCAGACCTTGTGCCAGAGGATCGAGGTGAGGGGGAAGTTCCGCAGCGGGCGCTCGCCGAACTGGCGATGGATATCGCGGATCTGACGCGAGTCCGATTGGAAATACATCCATTCCATGGGATTTCGGATGCATTCGGTCGAATAATTCGCCCCGGTCAGAATGTGCTTGACCCCGTTCTGGGTGGCGAACTTGTACATGACCGCGAAGAAGGCGTGATCCTGCGGGGTATCGATATGCGATACGCCCGAGCGGAAGAAAGCGCGCTGAAGGTCCTTCATCTCTTCCCAGTTGATCACCTCGGTAAACAGGTCTAGCTCAAGCCCGTCTACCAACCTCTCAATGTTATTGGTGGCAATCTGCGAGTTCCAGCCCGCGTCTACGTGGAACACCAGGGGGCGTAAGCCGAGAAGTTCCTTGGCGGCATAGACGAGATATGAACTATCGATCCCCCCGCTCATGCCGATGATGCAGTCGAAATCCTTTCCTTTGCCCTCAGCCTGGATCGTCTCGACCATCTTTTCCAGCTCGCGGGCACCCTTTTCGTTGGTGTCCCAGTTGGGTCTGATCTTGTCATGGTAAGTGTTGCAGTGATCGCAGACCCCACGCTCGTCAAACACGATTACGGAATCGGATGTATCCATCACGCAATTGGTGCAGATTTGAAGATACTTTTCAGACATCTGTTCCCCTTGTCTCGGTTGATGTCACATGCGGTTTGCGCAGAACAAAGAATAGTTCATTGCCGCCGCCGAGACTGGCTTGCAGCGCTCGAATAGGCCAAGATAGGATGTGAGCGGTGCGAAACAAAATCCGCGTTTTGCCAGGCGCGCCACCCGCATATTTACCGGCGGTGCTCTCCTCGTGTTCGCCCTTGAACCGACGTACAGCCTTGGACAACACCCTCAACCACCCCATCGTGAATTCCGGGGTTTTTGTCTGTTCAATCTGCCAGCCGACCTCGTCCGCCAACTTGTAAAGCGAGGCTTGCGAGAACACGCGCAAATGGGCGGAATCGTAATTAGGCGAGAGGTTGCCGGGAATACGTTGCTCCCATGAGTCTGCGTTGGGCGTTGCCACGAAGGCCATCCCGCCTGGACGCACAATATCAAAGGCATTTTGTAGATGCGCCAGGGGGTCGCGCACATGTTCGATGACGTGAAACGAACAGAAGGCATCGAAGATGTCTTTACCCAAATCAAGCGCTTCAAATTCACCGGACTTGACGGTGATATCGTAGTGCGTGGCCAAATGTTTGGACAGGCTCGGGGAATGCTCAACAGCAGTGGGCGTATGACCTTGCGCGATCAACCATCCCAAAACGGCACCACCTCCCGGTCCTACCTCTAGGATTGTACCTTTTGTGGGCAGATACGTCCGCAGCACATTAGTCCGCTTTCTCAGAACCTCGGCTTCGAAAGGTGATAAAGTGACCTGAAAGATCGCCGAATCTTCGCCAAAGTAATTCTCCTGGGCTTCTTCAAAGGCTGCCTCGATTGAGCTATCCTTCACCATGCCTTTTTCGCAGTGCCGACAGGAAATACATACATTGTAAAACAGGTTGTCTCGCAGGTGGAGTTGTTTGGTCCTATTGCTACCACAAGAGCTGCAGCGACTTGCCGATAAAGACGTCATGAAACTAGTTTCGCTTTCAAATACGTGTTCTCAACGGCTTCGGCAAAGCCTTCCGCCATTGTTTGTGCTGAAGCGCGTGTTTTGTAGTAGCTTAAGGCTCCCTGACCGAGCGCTTCGGCTTGCACGGGATCGTTGCACAATGTGATAACCGCGTCGCGTAGGCTGTCTTGGTTCGGATCGCAGATCAAGCCCGTTTGCCCCGGCAAGATGTTTTCGCTTTCACCGCCAGAGATCGCTCCCTTCTTGGTGATGAAGGTCACCCCGTGGCCAAAGCTCTGAAGCACCGAAAGACCCGCCTGCCCAAAAGATACCGATGCCAGCGCCCGCGCGTAGTATTCGCGAATCTCATTGGCATCGAGTGTGCCGTGGCGGAAGACGATTCGATGCCCATTTGGCAACCCGGCAGCTTGCGCCTGCGCGGCGGCCTTGGCCGGCCCGTCCCCCACCAGAACGAGCTGTATATGCTCAGGGATCTGGGAGCAGGCGTCGTTGAAGGCGGCTATAGTGACATCGTTGCCCTTGCGCACGTTGAAAGAGCCTAAAAACAAGAGCGCATCCCGGCGGTGTGAGGTATCGCGCTCGGCGGGATCCACTTTGACGGTGTTGCGCGCGATCCAGATTTTTTTTGGGTTCAAACCCTTCCGGAAAAAATACTGCGCAGCGCCGGTGGAGTAAAATACGTTACCATCGGCCCGTTTGGCCAGCCAGAACCGCGCCTTGTTAGCCAATTCGGACTTGGTTTCCCAAAATCCCCAAGAGATACGCCTAGTGCTGCGAGGGCACAGAAAGAATCCCAATAGGTGCGACAGCCATGCGAGATCAAACAAAAAGATCACGGCATCGTAGTCGCTTTTCCGTACTTCACGCACTAGTCCGGGTTGGTAGCGAAAGCGCCCAAGCTTGCGAGGAGGGCAAGGGATTTCATTGAACCCTGCCTGTCCGTCTGTCTGTGCGGTACTGCCATGCAAAACCGTAACATCGTAACGTCGGCCGAGTTCATTCCAGATTGGCACGCGATAATGGTGATATTCCACGTAACAGAAGAGAATCTTCTTCCTATTGTCAGTCGTCATTGGCTAACTTGCTCATATCTCGTCATTAGTATCTAGTTAGATCCGAGCCTATCCGATTAACGCAGACACCCGCCGTTCTAGTTTATGTTCATCATGACTGAAGTGGTCCTGCTTTTCGGGACAGGTTTGCAGCTCAGCTAAGATGCATCGGGGTCATGCGTCTATCAGGCCTTTACTGTGTTTTACTGTGCTTTTTTGGAGATCAGTATAGATGATCCCGTAGCCTTTTTCGACCAGCAAGGCATGTGCCCGGTTGATCCGCGCTACACCGCGTTTGGTCGGCACATTGAATTCGTCAAATTCGACCAGAACCTGACGGGGCAGAAAGCCTGCGACAAAGATACTTTCGATCACCTCAATTTCCGCGCCCTCAATATCCAGTTTGAGCATCGCTACGTCTTTCAAGGCAACTCCATTTTCTTCGAGTATATCCCGTACCGGCATCGCATCGACTTCGATGAAGGGCGTGTTACTGGCATACTCGTTTTGGAAGTTGACAATTGAATGTGACACATGATCCGTATTTTTTGGAAGGAAGAATTTTACCTTTTTCCGCTCGCTCCAGATTGCGACTTTATGCAGTTGAAGCTGCTCGACGGTCACATCACCAAGCTCATAACATTCTGGTTGTTGGGTTCCGGTGTCGGAATAGGCGGCCTCTTTCGGCTGACCGAGGCGTTCGATGATTGATCGAAAATGAGAGATTGCGCGTGGCGTGGGATCAACGATGTGCACCGTTGCGCCATATTTCGAAGCGAATTCGACGTCGAAAGAGCCGTCTTCGCCCAACCCCGCAGACAGAATGATGCTGTTCTTCAACGACGGATCGTCCACGAAGGTCCAGCCGCAGTTTGGTGATCCCAGTCTGGTCAACTTGTAACCAGAGACAATACCAGTGTCCTGGATCGGATGCCGGAGTCCGGTCGCGCGTTGGTAGCTGTGCTTGAGCGTCACGTACGTCCTATAAACAACGGGGATGCCTTTTATTTTCCGTACGAGCCATTTCATGCGTTCACCACGAATTACCTTCCGAAATAAGGGGCCGCCTGTAAGCCCAGCTTGGTCCAATTGTCGCTATCTAATGTACTTATTTGAATACCGCCATCGCAACCTCGCGAAACACGGCATCATCTTGGTCTGTCCGTCTGCTGGGGTTACACTTAGTCAATGGTAAATCAATGGTTTTGCCAAGTTTAGCGAAGATCGGAACCCAATACTCCATGATCTCGGTATAGACGATGAGAACACGCTTGCGCGGGCCGTGGAGCGGCGTGGCTTGCGTCATCAGACTGCTCCGTCAATTTGAGCGACACGACTCGTCAAGAACAGAACGAGAATTGCCAAGGCGACTCCCTGTGAAAGCGCAATTGCCACCCCGACTCCGAACAGTGTCGGCACCGGCAGTGAAATCGCCAGGCCGAGGAACAGAGTGGCCGACCCTAGGCCCGTGGACAGCAAGGATATCGCCCGGCCCGATCCCGCAAGCACCAGGCAGTTCACTACAGTAAAGACACCGCTGAGCGCAATGAAAACCATGATTGGAACGAGAAGCTGCTGATCGATGGTAACATCCTTGCCCAATACGTGTGTCAGAAGCCCGCTTTGCACGACAACCGACAGGAACACCGCATACAGGATGGTCAGCACGACGAACAATGCCGAGACCTTCAGCATCAGCGGTAGCCGGGCTGCGATCTCCTTGATGGGTGCTGCACGCGACAGTCTGGGCTCGAAAACGACCATAACGGCGGAGAACCCGAAGAATACCGCCGTGGAAACCATGTAGGTTTGGGTATAGGCGGCGACATGGGCAAGGGTCATGGTGCTGGCGACGAACAGGCGGATACCGAACTGCGGAAAATTGGTAAGCAGCGCCTGGGTGCTGTAGATGATCCAGCCGCGCGCATGATAGCCGCGTATAGGCACGAAGGCCGGAGCGAACGACGGTTCTCGAAAGTACCGGACCAGGCCGAGCATAATCGGAAGCGCGCCCACGCCGTAGACCAGGGGCAGGAACGCCCAATGCATCGGCAAGGCGACCATGAACACCGCGGTGGTTGCAAACGCCCAGATCAACTTTGTCCGGTTGTAGGTCGAAAGGTCGGACACCCGCATCATGTAGAGGCCGATCTGGCCCCATCCATTCAGCAGCGCCGCGATGATTGCCGTCAACGCCACCGCCATGCTCTGGCCGGATACCCAGAGCAGGATGCACAGGACGGGAAACGCGATGATACAGAACAGAAGGGAGAAATGCCTGAAGACCGAGACCGAGATATCCTGCCGGACAACCACGTCCTTGATCGACGGATAGGCCACCACGGCCGCCAGCAGCCCCTCGATTCCGAGCAGAACGAGGATGAAGCCGTAATCGTCAACAGGCATAAAGGCGCCAAGCGCAAGGACGCGGGCCCAGATGAGGAACCGCGACAGGAACTCTGCGGCGGCGGTGGAAAGAAACGCTTTAGGCACACCTTCCCCTTGGATATCGGAAGAATTCCCGAAGAATGATCGTAAATCTGCAACCCAGACCTGCTCGGTTTAAAACCAAGACTAAGCGAACTTACGCCGAGGATATAAGAAGTAGGAAACGGGCAGCCAAAACACTTGAGACGCAAAATAGTTTCCGAAGATCGCCTTTGGCTCAAACAGTCCTGTAAGTACCCCTGCTGCCAATATCAGAACCAGATTGTATTTGTCCCTCCTGCCGCCGAGCATTGAGAGCCACAAAATCAAAAAAGATATCAAAACCAATGGGAGGCCGAACAACACGCCCCGCTCTAGGATGAAGCGAAACCAGACACTGTGTATCTCGAAATTTTCGGCTCCGACGTCGATGTCCATTGCTCCCGGACCCAATAGTGGAGCTTGAATGAAACTGCTAAATCCTAATTCGAGAAGATCGCCTCGAATTTCAGCAGTATGTAGATTCCTTGTATCCGCCGAAAGAAAGGTCGTAAAGATTCGTAGGGAGTCCAGCTTGTCATAAACCATGTAGAACCCGATCGGGATGCAGAAGAGCAGCGTGATCAGCGTAACAGATTGGGTCGACTTCTTCTTCAGCGAAAGGAAAAGGAAAATCGTGGATATGATTACTGCGACGATAAATCCACCGCGAGCACCAACAATAAGAATATTAACAATTATGACTATCGCGGCGACAAGAGAAACGGCCGTTTTTGACTTACCCTGTTGCTTGGCCCGCAGCGAGTTCTGAAGAAGCAGAGCGAGAAAAAGATTTGAAGAGTAGGCCCAGGCAGTTCGCCCACCAGTGAACCCTGACGCATAAAGATATACAGAGTATTGTTCATAAAATGGATTAACGAATATTCCGCCAAGCAGAAAGTCAAGCACGACCAAGCTGCAGAATCCGGCAAAAATAATCCCTGCCTTGTTGATTATGGAAACCATTTCATCAATCGGGATGACATTGTGGAGATTCGAGCCGATCAAGAGCAGAACAATTGCTGGAATGATTTCAAGAAAAAATAGATCAACGTGCACAATACTGCTTACGCAGGCAATAAGAACTGCAGCGACACACAATTGCATTATGTCTCGTCGATGAATGTTTCGATAGGAAATAATGACTATTGCGATAAAGGAACACGCAATCGCTCCCTTTATCAAATACATTCCCGAAATGGGGACGATCGGCAGCCAATAAATTGGCCCCAACGACAAGGACAAGTAAAGAAACCATCGTCTAAGTGCCTTCATGGGCATTTAAGGTTCGCCCATATTCCCCTTGCGTCGATCAAATGACCCTTGGGCCTTGATCTCCCCTTGAAAGAGGAATGATCAACCAACATGACGTGAACGTCAGCGGCGTTCGGCCAGTCATCTTCTAGCATCGCGGATTGTAGTGATACTGGTAAACTAGCAATATTGGGCTCGACCACCAATACCGGCCCCGGATGGTCAGACACCAGCCGTCTGGCAATCGCCAATGCCGGGCTTTCGCGCATGTCATCGATATCGGGCTTGAAGGTCAGGCCGTAGATTGCCAGTGACACGTCGGCTGCCGTCTTGCCAGGGTTCTCCATCAGATAGGTGCCGATCGCTTCGCGCACCTTGCTCAGGACCCAGACAGGCTTGGCGTCATTGACCTCGCGCGCAGTGCGGATCAGCCGCGCCTCGTCCGGTGCAGAGGACACAATGAACCAAGGATCCACCGCGATACAATGCCCCCCAACGCCTGGTCCGGGTTGCAGGATGTTCACCCGGGGGTGGCGGTTCGCCAGCCGGATCAGTTCCCAAACATCCACGTCCAGTTTGTCGCAGATTATCGACAATTCATTGGCAAAGGCGATGTTCACATCGCGAAAGCTGTTCTCGGTAAGTTTGCACATCTCTGCCACGCGCGGGCTCGAGGCGACAACGCAGTCGCCCGTGACGAATGTCCGATAGAGCCGCACCGCCAGTTCCGAACAAGCCCGGGTCATACCGCCAATCACCCGATCGTTGGAGATCAGTTCCTGCATGACCTTGCCGGGCAAAACACGCTCTGGGCAATGAGCGATCCTGATGTCTGACGCATCGCCATGGGTTTGGGGAAAGGTTAGGTCGGGCCGCGCCTCGGCCAGCCAGCCCGCCATCGCCTCGGTTGCTCCGACTGGTGAGGTGCTTTCCAGGATCACCAGATTACCCGGCGCCAGCACCGGGGCGATGGCCGCGGAAGCCGCCTCGACGTAGGACAGGTCTGGTTCGTGTTTCTCGCCCCTAAAGGGGGTGGGTACCGCGATCAGGAAGGCCTCGGCGGGCTCTACGGCCATGGTTGCGCGGAGATACCCTTCCTTGACAGCAGCATGCACCACCATGTCAAGGTCGGGCTCGACGATATGGATTTCGCCGCGGTTGATAGTGTCCACGGCGCGCGGGTTCACATCGACGCCCACCACCTCGATTTTGCGCGAGGCAAACATCGCGGCTGTCGGAAGGCCGATGTAGCCCAGACCGATGACCGAAATGCGCCTGAATGTCCTGTCCTGCATAATCATTGTCCGAATGTTAATTTAGCGTAATCTTGAATGGCATCCCGGATCCGGGCCGCTGCGAGCCCGTCGCCATAGGGGTTGTGGGCCTTGGCCATGGCATCATAGGCGGCATGATCGTCCAGCAGGCGGTTAATCTCTCCCACGATCATATCGCTGTCGGTGCCCACCAGCTTCACGGTCCCGGCCTCGACAGCCTCCGGCCGCTCGGTTGTGTCGCGCATCACGAGGACCGGCTTTCCCAGCGAAGGGGCCTCCTCTTGAACGCCGCCCGAGTCGGTCAGAATAACATCGGCCCGTCGCATCAGGTGAACAAAAGGAAGATAGTCTTGGGGCGCGATGAGCGAGATGTTCCCGACCTCACCAAGGCGTTCCTTCACTGGCCCGATGACGTTGGGGTTCAGATGGACCGGGTAGATGATGTGAACATCCCCACGCCGTGCCAGACGGCGCAGGGCATCGCAGATCCGCTCGAATCCGCCGCCGAAGCTCTCGCGGCGATGGCCGGTGACAAGGATCAACCGGCGGGATGGGTCGATGCCCAACTGCTGGTCCAGCGCCGTACTGGTCTGCGGATCGCGCTCCAGTCGCGCGACCACATCGAGCAAGGCATCGATGACGGTGTTGCCGGTCACATGGACATGCGCGTCGGGCACGCCTTCGCTGAGCAGGTTCTGGCGCGATTTCTCGGTCGGGGCGAAATGAAGCCGCGCGATCGTTCCGGCAACCTTGCGATTAATCTCTTCTGGCCAGGGAGAGTAGATGTTCCCTGTCCGCAAGCCGGCCTCGACATGGCCGACTGGGATGCGGTCATAATAAGCCGCAAGCGATGTGGCCAAGGTCGTTGTCGTATCGCCATGCACGAGCACAAGATCGGGGCGAACCTGCTGGAATATCGGCTTGAGGCCGGTCAGGACGCTGCTGGTTATCTCATGCAGACCCTGGCCCGGCTTCATGATGTCGAGATCATGATCGGGAACAATGTCGAAGAGCTTGAGCACCTGATCGAGCATCTCGCGATGCTGAGCGGTGACGGCGACTGCAAGCTCAACCTTCGATGATTGTGAGAGCGCCTTTACGACCGGCGCCATTTTGATGGCCTCTGGTCGCGTTCCGAAAACCGCTAGCACTTTAAACATCAATCATTTTCCAATCAAACTACGTATCGCGCGATTATCCTCATCGGACAGGTCTGCTTTGATTTCCTCGATTTCGGCTTGCAGCGCCTCGTACTCGGCCATCTTTCGTAGAACGAAACGGCGCGTGAGTCTGGCCTTTTCCTCGACACCCTTCGGTGTCAACAGATAGGCACATCGCCGCTTGTCCTCGGCAGCGGTGAAGTTCGAGAGCTTTAACAAACCCTTGGAGACGAGCGCGTTGATCACGTAGTGGACGCCCCCGTTGCTGACGCCGACTGCCCGGGCGAGCTCCCGCTGGCTCATTTCCGGGTTTTCATTCAAGAGCCGCAGAAGGCGAAATCTCACCTCCTCGCGAAATTTGTCCTGCTTCGTAACCATTTCCTAAAGCTACCGCACAAGGACTGCCAGAAGGTGCCTTGCTGCATTTTTCTCCGCGATGGGGAACCGAAACTTCATGATCGCTCAAAAATGAGCGTTAAGTTACCCACTGCCAAGAGTCAACGAATGATTGAAGGCGTGACTCTTGGGCAATGCAATCCGAGAGCGGTACCACCAAAGGGAGGCCATCGTCTCCCAAGCTTCGGTCCATACGCATTCGAGTACCGAAGGGCGTTGGGGGCTGCAACGGCTTTCAGCGTCGAAGCAAGGTGCTCAGGACCGTGAGGGAGCCATCCCCGCATTTCTTGCCGCTCGGGTTGGAGGGTTCAGACGGTTTCGGACACGCTAAAGGCCCCTAATCCGCAGAGGAGCTCGAGGGCGATGCCGAGCGTTGATATCGCTCAGGATCGAACGTAGAGTACCATCGTGCAAGGACCGCAATCATGAGCAAACTCGATAACGACATCAACTGGTTCCTGGCTCAGTTGAAGCCGAACAGCCACAGCATCGCCGAGCGCAACCTCGCGCGACAAGGCTTCGGCACCTTTCTGCCGATGCAGGAAGAGACGCGGCGCACCAATGGCAAGTTCATCACCCGGATGCGGCCGCTCTTTCCCGGCTACATCTTTGTCGCTCTCGATCCGGCGCGGGGCGGCTGGCGCGCGGTGAATTCGACCACCGGCATCACACGCCTCGTCTGCCTCGGCACCGAGCCGACACCTGTTCCCGGAGGGTCGGTCAGCGAACTCATGCGGCGCTGCGATCTAGACGGCAAGCTTCTACCGCCACAAGATTTCGGAACCGGTGATCGGGTTGTAATGTCCGGAGGACCGTTCGCCGATTTCGTGGCAACCATCCAAAGCGTTTCGCCGGATCGTCGAGTACATGTGCTTATCGAGCTGATGGGCGCTCAGACGCGCGTAGCATCCAAGGCCAAACACTTGCGGCCAAGATGATCGTGTCGGCAGAGCTTTTCGGTCTGGCGGAAGTGCCTTTCCGACGCGTAACTCATGATCAGTTTCGAAACCTTGCACCCCATTTCTAGGAGCGCCTATGTGCGGCATCGTCGGTATTCTCGGCAAACATGAAGTTTCTCCCATCATCCTCGATGCGTTGCAGCGCCTCGAGTATCGCGGCTATGACAGCGCAGGCATTGCC
This sequence comes from Antarctobacter heliothermus, assembly GCF_900188425.1. Lineage (GTDB taxonomy): Bacteria > Pseudomonadota > Alphaproteobacteria > Rhodobacterales > Rhodobacteraceae > Antarctobacter > Antarctobacter heliothermus. The sequence goes on along the minus strand of NZ_FZON01000010.1, from coordinate 1,357 downwards.
ACACTAGATAACGGGTCGATCCAGCGTCGCCGAGCTCTCGGCAAACTGATCAATCTCTCAGATCTGCTGGTGCACGAGCCGCTAAAAGGCAAAGCAGGAATTGGCCATACACGCTGGGCAACACATGGCGGTCCGTCAGTTGCAAATGCGCACCCCCATCAAGCCGGGCGCGTCACGGTTGTCCATAACGGCATTATCGAGAACTTTCGCGCCCTGCGAGAAGAGTTGAGCGCGAATGGTGCCGATTTTGCGTCACAAACCGACACCGAGACCATCGTGCATCTTGCGAGCAGCTATCTGGATCAGGGCATGTCGCCGCCCGATGCCGTCCAAGCGACGTTGGCGCGATTAGACGGTGCCTTTGCCCTGGCATTTCTGTTCGAGGGCGAGAACGACCTTTTGATTGCCGCGCGGCGTGGCTCGCCGCTGGTTATCGGCGTGGGAAATGGCGAGATGTTCGTCGGCTCGGATGCCATCGCCCTCGCACCGCTGACAGATCAGCTGATCTATCTGGAAGAAGGCGATTATGCGGTTCTCACGCGCAGCAATGTGCGCATCCATGACGCCCAAGGAAAGATCGTATCGCGACCGATCACGCGAATCGCGGTCGAAAACACACGGGTCGACAAATCAGGCCATCGCCACTTCATGGCCAAAGAGATGGCAGAGCAGCCCGCAATTCTTCAGGCTGCCCTTGGGTTTCACCTGTGTCCGGAGGGACGCGTGCTAGAGCTGCCCAAGGCCGTGGATTTCGCCGGCGCTGATCGAGTGATCATGGTCGCCTGTGGAACCGCACATTATGCCTGTCATGTCGCCAAATACTGGTTCGAGCAAATTGCCGGTGTTCCCGTGGAAATTGATATCGCATCAGAGTTTCGCTACCGCAATCCTGTTTTAACCAGGAATACCATCGCAATCTTTGTCAGCCAGTCTGGTGAAACCGCTGATACACTTGCCGCACTGCGCCACGTCAAAGAACACATCGCGCGCACTATCGCTGTGGTGAATGTGAGAACATCATCGATTGCGCGCGAGGCGGACGTGGCGTTACCTTTGCATGCTGGCCCCGAAATCGGGGTGGCCTCGACCAAAGCCTTTACGGCGCAACTGCTTGTGCTGGCGCTTTTGTCTATTTAGGCAGGCATGGATCGCGGGCAGCTCGACGCCGAGAGCTCCGGCGCGTATATTGCAATGCTTCAAACAGCGCCCGGTTACGTGGCACAGGCACTCGATCACGAGGACGACTACAAACGCGTCGCCGAAGAGATAGGCGCGAAAGTTGGTGACGCCCTGAGGGGCGGCATATCATGGCGGTGTTCAGACGCCGCGATTCTCTGCTGAGAAAAGGATATGCCCC
>NZ_FZON01000093.1 GCF_900188425.1 Antarctobacter heliothermus | reverse complement strand
AATCGACGAGACGGCACTGGCGGCCAAGATCAAGGGGGTGCTCGAGCTGAAACCCGAGATTTCCTGCACGGTGAAAGCGCTCGATCTGCCCGCAACTGAAACGCACCCCGCGTCGATCATGCTGATCGTCCGGCATGGCGGGCCGCTGTCGAGCGTCTATGACCATCGACACGACGGACGCAGGGGAACCATCTATTATCGCCCTCCGAACGAGGCGACTCTCATTTACACGCCGTCGCTCCGCCAGATTGAGGTCTGTGCGGACAGCCCGGTGGTTCGCCAGACGGTCAGCGACTCGTTCGCCGAAGTTGCCCTCGGCCACGACATCTCCCAGAAACCGCTGACCTGGAAGCGCTATAACCTCTTGCGGTTTCGTACCTCGCTTCGTCTGCAGCCGCCGGAAATCGATGGCTACGCATTCGCGTTTGCCCGCGTCGTGGAAGCAGAGATCCGGCTCGGGGTCTGGCGCCGCAAGCTGCAACTGAAGGTCGCCGTCGATGACGACATTGAAGAGGTGGCGGACAAGTATCTGGGCACCAGAAACATATTCCGCCGTGCCGAAGCTTTCAGTCGGATTGCCATTGCTGTCGCCTACAACCGGGTCGGCGACGAAAAGGAGCGGACGCTCAATCTCACGATCTCCGGCACGAAAAGCTGCAATCTGCAAAGCAAGACGGATCCCGAAGAGCGCGCCCTCGGATTCGCCCTCCTCAAGGAATGGGGGATCCTGAGCGCATTCCGGCAGATCGCGTCCGATGACCTGCAGGCGATATTTCCCCAACTGGTTCAACTCCATGACCGCATTGAAGACGAGGTCAGCGGCAGCTACCTCCTGGAACTCGGACTCGACGCCAGTCGCCTGATCGAGGGTGGGCTGCTTGAGCGCCGCGACCGTCAGGATGTGGTCCTGATCGACGATGACGACCTTGACGGGGAAGGCACCGTGAAGCCGTCGGCGACAGAGGGCATGGTCAACACGGTGGGCCCGTTCGGCGAGCACGCAGGCAAGCGACCGGTGTCGGATGTCGAGATGTTCGCGATTAACGACCAATGGCTTCACGAGACCCTCATGCGGCTGATAAAGCCGCTCTTGAGCAAGCGAACAGCCCAGATCCTAGACCCGGACCTGACACTGCTCGGCGCAATGCAGGTGGATGGTGCCGAGGTGCCCGTCTATTTCGCCAGGCGCCTGAATGACCCGAAAACTGCCCAAAGGCTGGACCTGGCCTTGCGCGCGCGGAACACAACTGGCGTCGGCATCATCCTCGCGGCCAGTGAGGAAATGCCATCGCATCTCGGCTCCAACGTGGTTGTGCCACTTCTGTCCCATCTCGCATCGGCGGACGAGGAGATCCTGTTCGCCCGCGACGGCATCGAACTCGCATATCGAAACAACCTTTCGCTCGCACGCGGGGGCGTGTCACCGCGGGTTGTCCGGACAGGTGCGCAGTCTGGCACCCTGTTCATTCCGGGCAAGGAGCCGCTGCACCTCACCGGGAACGATCAACTTACAATCTTCGAACGCCTTGTTGTCGCCGCCGGGAAAGGCAGTCCCGATATTCAGGTCAAAGCGCTGATGGAAGGCTTCGAATCCAGAAGCCCCCAACAGACGTTCCGGAAGAATACGTGGGACAGCATCCGGGACGTCTATATCGGCAAGGGTGCAAAGAATGGCTACTGGCGTCTGATGCTCGCCGGGCAACCGACCGAAGGTGTCTCCGATGCGCTGGTCGAAGGGCCCGTCTAACGTCGGTCTAACATGCGCCGGGAGACGGTCTAACAAATTGTTGATTATTGGAAAGGCTCACTCATCAGAGGAGCACTTCCATGCCGACTCCCGATACTTCCCGCCAGCCCGCCCAGATCATCTGGACCGGTGGCGCAAAATCAAAACCCACCCTTTTGAGCCCCGAATGGCGCTGTACGCGCTGTGACAAGCTGCTCGGCGTCTGCCGGGACGGCCGCATGCATCTGCGTTTCGCGCGGGGGCACGAGTATTTCGTGGGCTTTCCGGTCGTGGCCACCTGCCGCGGCTGCGGAACGCTGAACCAGGCGACATCACCCGCGCGCTAAGGCGCGCATCTCACCACTTCCCTGAAATCGCAGAGACGCACGACGTCCTGACCTGGCCACGACAAGGCGCTGGACGCCTGGCCGCAAGGCAGGCGTCCAATGTCCATCGCGTGGCACGAGATCCGTGATCACCTCATGTTGTCTTCTTCAACTTTCAGTTTCCAACGCACCTTCGATGCAATCCGGTGCAGCAGCGAGCCGCTCGCGCATTTCGCTGATCCTGCTGCTTTGCTGGATACGCTGCACGTTGGCAGCAAAGCGCCAGACGAGAAAAACCAGCTGCTGGCCGCGCTGGTCAGGGACGCACAGTCTGATGGTGAGACCGCCGATTGTGCCCTGACGCTGATGCTTCTGGCGCTCTGGCCGGGGCTGGATGCCGTTCGGCGCAGATCGATCTGGCGCAGGATCGGCACCGGCGACGAGGTTGCATCCGAAATCCTTGCACGGGCTTCTGAGGCCATTCGGGGTCTGGATCTGCAGCGGGTCAACTGGATCGCGGCAACCATCCTGCGGAATATCGAGCGGGACCTGATCAGAACGCGTCAGCGCGAGGACCGGCACCAGAGCCTGCGCTGTGAGGCCGATCCCAACGAAATCCCGGCCGACGGTGAAGTGCTGTCGGGTGACGCCATTCCCGAACTGCTCCACCGCGATCTCGTCCGCATCGTCGGCACGGATGCGGATCTGGTGATCCGTGTGGCCATCGACGGTTTCTCTCAGTCTGAGGTCGCGTCCGAGCTGGGGCTGTCTGAGGCGGCGACGCGCAAACGCTATCAGCGGGCGACCCGGCGTCTGCGCGACGTCCTGCAAGAATTTCGCTGATCGGATGTCCCGATCCCTGCGGCGCGGTGGCTTTTCCCATTCAGACGCCACCGCGCGCCCCACTCAAACCGAAAGTCGACCAGCATGATCCGCAAAGCCGACCTCCCGTCCGCAGACCTCAAGCGCATCCCCGGCCTCTACCGCCGCTGGGAGCTGCCGGAAATCCTGAAGAACCAGCGTGCATACCGCATCGAGAATGCCGGTGCCCACCAGGATGGGACGCCTCTCGTGGCGGTCTACGCCGACGCCGACACGGGTCAGCCGGACGAGCAGCACAACGCCTCAAACCAAGACACCGAAGCGGTCTCGGTCCCCGCTGGGACGATGTCGCGGCGGCCTGAGTAGAGGCGAAAGGAGGAGATCATGTTCATGGGAACCACACCCTTTATTACGGTTCGCGCCAGCCGACCGCTTTCCGAGATCGAGTTCTGCGCCTGGGTGGCGCAAGCCGTTCCCGGCGACCGGCTCGAATACCATCGCGGCTTTCTGGTGCTCGACATCTTCCCTGTGTTTTCAGGGCTGTCGGATGCGGCGCGCGTCGAGTTGAGCAGGCTCGGATCGCGGGCCTTCTGGGCCGCCGAACTGGGCCTCGTGCATCTCGTGCAGGAGCGCGTTGGCCCCGACCAGTTCGCCTACATCGCCGTCGCAAGACCCAAGCCCAAAGCTGCTGCCGTCTCGCTGTCCGAGCTGCTGCTCGCGGAACAGGAGGCCGCGTGATGCCCGCATTCCAATCCTTTTTCACCGATCACGGAGACCATTTCATGCCATTCCCCGAGAACACCCCCACACCTGACGATCTGCCATCTCTCAGCGCCGCCGAGGTTGCGGCCCTGCCGGTCGAGTTGTTGGCAATCCTTCAGCGCGAAATCGACGAGCGCCTGAAGCGCGACAAGGCCGCCAAGAACCGCTTCGATGCTGGGCTGCTCATCCGCTATGCCACCCGGGCCGCAGAAGAACGCCAGGTTTCGGGCAAGGATACCGGCACCGTCCGCTTCGACGATGGTGATTTCACCGTGGTGGCTGATCTGCCGAAGCGGGTGGATTGGGATCAGGACCGGCTGGCCGACATGGTCGCAAGGATCCGCGATGCCGGGGACGATCCGGCCGAATATGTCGATCTCTCCTTCAAGGTGTCAGAGCGCAAATACGTCGCCTGGCCTGAGGCCATCCGGCAGGGTTTCGAGCCCGCACGCACCGTCCGGCCCGGCACGCTGAAGGTCGAGATTCTCGCGCAGGGGGCCGACCAGTGAGCCTCCCGATCATCAGCGCCGACCAGCGGCTGGCCGAACCGCGCGGAATCAAGGGCTGCATCTTCGGGAAATCCGGCATCGGGAAAACGTCCCTCCTGTGGACCCTCGATCCCGAGCGCACGCTGTTCATGGATCTCGAAGCAGGCGATCTGGCCATCGAAGGCTGGGCGGGCGACAGCATCCGGCCTCGGACATGGGCCGAATGCCGGGATTTCGCGGTGTTCATCGGCGGGCCCAACCCGGCGCTGCGCGACGAGCATCCCTATAGCCCGGCCCACTACAAGGCAGTCTGCGACCGTTTCGGCGATCCGGCAGCACTGGATCGCTACGACACTATCTTTGTCGACTCGATCACTGTCGCCGGGCGGCTGTGCTTTGGTTGGTGCAAAGGCCAGCCCGAAGCGCTGTCGGAAAAGACCGGCAAGCCGGATGTGCGCGGTGCTTACGGGCTGCACGGCCGTGAGATGATCGGCTGGCTCACCCATCTGCAGCACACGCGGGCCAAGAACGTATGGTTCGTCGGAATCCTTGACGAGAAGCTTGACGACTTCAATCGCAAGGTTTTCCAGCCGCAGATCGATGGCTCCAAGACAGGCCTCGAGCTGCCGGGGATCGTCGATGAAGTGATCACCATGGCCGAACTGAAGGCCGACGGCGGTGATCCGTATCGCGCCTTTGTCTGCCAGACGATCAACCCCTGGAGCTTCCCGGCGAAGGACCGCTCCGGCCGTCTGGATCAGGTCGAAGAACCCCATCTCGGCCGCCTGATGGCGAAGATCCGGACGGCAGCGGCACCTCCATCCGACCGGCTGACTTACGCCCCGCCGCCTGCCGATCCGGTCAGTGCCGACCAATCCCAACCGCAATCCTGAAAATAGAAGGAGGTTCCCCATGGGTTCCTGGAACGATTTCAACGACGCGCAGAGCAACACCAACCTGATCCCGAAGGGCACGCTCGCCAAGGTGCGCCTGACCATCCGCCCCGGCGGTTTCGACGATGCCTCGCAAGGTTGGACCGGCGGCTATGCCACGCGCGGCTCCACTGGGGCTGTCTATCTCAACGGCGAGTTTACCGTGACCGAGGGCCAATATGCCCGCCGCAAGATCTTCACGCTGATCGGTCTCTACAGCCCCAAGGGACCTGACTGGACCAACATGGGCCGCAGCCTGGTGCGCGGCATGCTGAACTCGGCGCGCGGGATTTCCGACAAGGACATGTCGGCCGAGGCGCAGGCCGCGCGGCGCATCAGCGGCTTTGCTGATCTCGACGGGATCGAGTTCGTCGCCCGCATCGACATCGGGACCGACGCCAGCGGTGACGACAAGAACGAGATCCGCAGCGCCGTCACGCCTGACCATCGCGATTATGCGCAGGTCATGGGAACGGCGCCCCTGCAGTTCAGTGGTAACGCCGGGCCGGGGACCACTTCGCAGCAGAATGCTGCCGCTCCAACGTCCTCGTCCAATCCGCCAGCAGCCAACCCCGGTGCCCCCGGGCGGCCGAGCTGGGCGCAGTAAGGGGGGGATCGGTCATGCGCCTGCGCCCCCGCCAGAAAACCTTCGTCGAGCGCAGTGTTGCTGCGCTCGCCTCCCGCGGTAACACGCTGGGCGTGGCACCCACCGGGTGTCATGCGCCAGGGACCGCGATCTTGATGTTCAATGGCTCGCTGAAACCGGTTGAGTCCATTCAGGTGGGCGACGTCCTGATGGGCCCGGGAAGTGCGCCGCGGCGTGTTCTTGAGCTGCATCGCGGGTGCGACCAGATGCTCGAAATCAGGCCGCTCAAAGGCGACCCTCTCGTTGTTAATCTCGGCCATATCCTGACGCTGGTGCGAACGAACGACGGCATGCCGGCGCGCAGCCGCAACCGTGACGGTGAACTGGTTGATATCAGTGTGGCCGACTGGCTTGCCGCGTCCGACAATTTTCGCCACCTGCACAAGCTGTTGCGGATGCCGGTGGATTTCCCTGATCGCGACGCGCCTGAACTGGACCCGTATTTTCTGGGCGTGATTCTCGGTGACGGCAGCATTATTCGCAATGTGTCGGTGACTACGCCGGATATCGAAATCGTCGATGACCTTTACCGGTTTGCGGCGAGGCTCGGACTCAGGCTCCGGTGCGAGCAGCTGAGCAACAACGAGGCCAACACTTATTTCTTCGTCGATGACCGCGACCACAAGAATGCGCTGATCGACCAGCTTCGCAACCTCTGCCTGTTCGGCAAGACCGCCGGGGAGAAATTCCTGCCCGACGCTTATCGGCTCGGTTCTCGCGATGTCCGTTTCGCCATTCTCGCCGGATTGCTGGACACGGACGGACATCTGATGAACGGACGCTGTTTCGAGTTCGTCAGCAAATCGTTCCAACTCGCGAAGGACGTTGTCTTCATCGCCCGCAGCCTCGGTTTTTTGGCGACCGCGGCGCAAAAAGAGGTTGGCGGGCGGATTTATCACCGCGTCCATATCTCGGGCGACCTCGACATGATCCCGACCCGGGTTCTGCGCAAGCAGGCGCCGCCGCGCAAGCAGAAGAAGAACGTGCTGCGCTGTGGTTTCACCGTCCATCCGGTCGGCGAAGGCGATTATTTCGGGTTCACCGTGGACGGCGACCATCGCTACCTGATGGGGGATTTCACGCTCACCCACAATTCGGGCAAGACGATTATGTTGTCCGCTGTGACAGGACAACTGATCGGTGACGGTGCCAAGGCCTGTGTTCTGGCCCATCGCGACGAGTTGACCGCGCAGAACCGTGCCAAGTTCCAGCGCGTGGTGCCGGACGTGTCCACCTCGGTGATCGACGCCACCGAGAAATCCTGGGGGGGCGACGTTACCTTCGCCATGGTGCCGACGCTGGCGCGGGCGTCAAACCTGACCGACATGCCGCGCCTTGATCTGCTGGTGATCGACGAGGCGCATCACGCGGTGACGGACAGCTACCGGCGGATCATCGACCGGGTCCGCGACGCCAATCCCGACGCGAGGGTGTTTGGGGTGACGGCAACGCCGACCCGGGGCGACCGCAAGGGTCTGCGCGAGGTCTTCGACAATGTCGCCGACCAGGTCCGTCTGGGCGAGCTGATCGCCTCGGGGCACCTCGTGCCACCACGGACCTTCGTCATCGATGTGGGCGTGCAGGAAGAATTGAAATCCGTCCGCAAGACCAGCGCGGATTTCGACATGACGGAAGTGGCGGGCATCATGGACCGGGCACCCGTCACCGATGAGGTGATCCGCCACTGGAAAGAAAAGGCGGGGGAGCGGCAGACCGTGGTGTTCTGTTCCACCGTCGCCCATGCCGAACATGTCACCGAAGCTTTTCGTACGGCGGGGATCACGGCGGCGCTGATCCATGGCGATCTGGCGTCCGAGGCCCGCAAGGCCATCCTTGCCGATTATGCGGCGGGCAGCATCCGCGTCATCGTCAATGTCGCGGTGCTGACCGAGGGTTGGGATCACCCGCCCACCTCCTGTGTCGTGCTGCTGCGGCCCAGTTCCTACAAATCCACCATGATCCAGATGGTTGGGCGGGGCCTGCGCACGGTCGATCCGGAGGAGCACCCGGGGCTGGTCAAGACCGACTGCGTGGTGCTGGATTTCGGGACATCGAGCCTGATCCACGGCACGCTGGAACAGGATGTCGATCTGGATGGCAAGATCGGCACCGGTGAAGCCCCGACGAAAACTTGCCCGGCCTGCGCTGCGGAGATCCCGCTCGCCGCCACCGAATGCCCGCTCTGCGGCGAGGTATTGTTGCAGGACGAAGGCGAAACAGGCGCGGACACTGTGCCGCTCTCGGGCTTTGTCATGACCGAGATCGATCTGCTGAAACGGTCCAGTTTCGCATGGGTCGATCTCTTTGGGACGGACGACGCGCTGATGGCCACGGGCTTTACCGCCTGGGGCGGCATCTTCTGGATGGAGGGCGTCTGGTACGCCATTGGCGGGGCCAAGGGCGAGCGGCCGCGCTTGTTGGGCGTCGGCGAACGCACCGTCTGCCTCGCGCAGGCTGATGACTGGCTGAACACCCATGAGAGTGATGAAAGCGCCTTCAAGACGCGAGGATGGCTGCGCCAGCCACCGACGGACAAGCAGCTGAAATACCTGCCATCCGAGTGCCGCCACGACTTCGGCCTGACGCGCTATCGCGCCTCGGCGCTTATGACCTTCGGCTTCAACAAGCGCGCCATCCAGGCGGCCGTAAATGCGGTGGCCGGTCCCGAACGGAGGGCGGCATGACACATGACCATACCAACACCGATCACGGCCGAGGGCCGGCGGCGTCTCTGGCATCCACGTGGAACGCTCTGTGCTGTCTGCCGGCAACCCACGCGTGGTTTTGGCTGGCGCGATCCGGTCCGGTCGAAGCGGCCCCGGCCATCGGTCTGGTTCTGCTCGATGCCCTGCCAAGACTTCTGGACGCGCTTGGCGCGGGAGCGTTTTGCCATGGTTGATCTCACCGAAGAAGAACGCGCCGCCATCACCGCCACCATGAAACGCGTAGCACTCCTGATGGACGAGATCGGCTGGCAGACCGCGTTCGCGGATCTGAGCGAGGCACAGGTGCGCGCCCTGATCGAGGAGGCGGTCGAGGGCTTCCGCGAGGCCATGGCTGACATCGCCCGGGCCCAAACCCCGGAGGTGCCGTTCTGATGCTGGACTTCAACCCACGCCCATCCACGGCCGAGCGGATCAACGCTCTGGTCGATGCAGCGCTCATCGCCGAGCGCGAGGCTACGCCGCCCCGGACATATCTCGGCGCATCCCGCTTGGGTCATGCTTGCGAACGCGCGCTGCAATTCGAGTTCGCCGATGCGCCGAAGGATGAGGGGGCTGATTTCGGCGGCCAAACACTTCGGATCTTCGCCATCGGCCACCAGCTTGAAGACCTTGCAATCCGCTGGCTGCGTGCCGCCGGGTTCGATCTGGTCACGCAAAAGCGCGACGGCGGCCAGTTCGGCTTCTCCGTCGCGGGCGGTCGTATCCGGGGCCATGTCGACGGGATCATCGCTGATGCCCCAGCAGCGCTTGATATGCGCGTGCCCGCGCTCTGGGAATGCAAGACCATGAACGCGAAGAACTGGCGCGCTTGCGTCAAGGACGGCGTGGCGGTCTCCAAGCCCGTCTATGCCGCCCAGATCGCGATCTACCAGGCCTATATGGAGCCGTCAGTGCCAGGGATTTCGGCCGCACCGGCGCTGTTCACCGCCATCAACAAGGACACGGCCGAGCTGTACCACGAGCTGGTGCCATTCGATGCCGATCTGGCGCAGCGCATGTCCGATCGCGCAGTGCGGATCCTGCAGGCCACAGACGCAGGTGAACTGCTGCCGCGCATCGCCGCCAACCGGGATTTCTTCGAGTGCCGATTCTGCGCCCACGCCGAACGGTGCTGGAGCCTGGTTGCATGACCGACGAGCCCAGCGACCCATCAAATCCCGACCAGGACACACCCATGCGCGATGACACAACGCCAGATACACCCGCGGAAAACATCGTCCATTTCAATCCTTGGCGCGACTTTAACGACGCGGCCCCACAGATCGACGTGTTCAGGGACGAGCCGGACCCTGCGCAGATCGCCCAGTTCATGCAGGTCGTCTTCGGCTATTGCGACGGTCTGATCCCGGTCCGCAGTTTCATCGACAAGGGCCAAGGCATCGATGGCCGCCCGCACAACATCTGGCTCAAGGCGGATCAGGCCGCGCCCGAAAAGATGGCAACCTTCGCGACATGGGCCTCGCGAGAGGGCGCAGCGGTCTATGTGATCCCCGGCACCGTCGCCGCGTCAGGCCAGGCTAAGGCTGCGGAAATCCTGCAGATGCAGGCCGTCGTGGTTGATCTCGACACCGGCGATATCGGTGCAAAGCGGGCCCATCTGGAGCGTCACCTTGGGTCGCCGACCATGGTGGTGGAAAGCGGTGGCGTGACACCAGACGGTCAGCACAAGGCCCATGTCTGGTGGACACTGACTGAGCCTGCCGAGGGCGATGACATCCTCCGTGTGACCCGTCTGCGCGGCGACATTGCCGCCAAGGTCGGTGGCGACATGCATTTCCGCTCGGCCCACCAGCCGATCCGGGTGGCAGGCAGCGTTTATTACAAGAACAGTTTGAAAACGCAGGTGCGGATCGTTGAACTGAACGCCGACCGCGAGCGCGATCTGGCCGAGTTCGTAGAGGCCGTCACAGACATGCCCCCTGCGCCGGGCGTGTCCCTGCAGCCCGAGTTCACGCATCCCGACAAGCCCGCTATGGACGATGTGCTGGTCACCCCGGTGCGCGAGGGCGCCCAGGACGACTGGTCCCGCTTCGAGGGCGCGTCGGCTGCGATCGGCTATTTCATCCGCATGGTCCACGAAGGCCGGATGACAAAGGACGAGGGCTGGGAGGGCATCTGCGGCTACAACGCCGCGATGCTCCGACCGCAGTGGCCGGTCGAACGGCTCAAGCGCGAGTCCGAGCGCCTCTGGAACCGGCATGTCGAGAAATACGGACCGCCGCTGGTCCGGTTGGATTCCGGCGCACCGGGGCCGCAGGAGATGCCCGCCTTCACGCTTGGCGCGCTGCTGGACGACCAGAGCCCCATGCCGAAGGACATCATCGCGCCGCGCGTTCTGACACCGGGCGGGCTCTTGGTGCTGGGTGGCGCGCCCAAGGTGGGCAAGAGCGACCTTCTGATCTCCTGGCTCGTCCACATGGC
>NZ_FZON01000135.1 GCF_900188425.1 Antarctobacter heliothermus | reverse complement strand
GCCATGTGGACGAGCCAGGAGATCAGAAGGTCGCTCTTGCCCACCTTGGGCGCGCCACCCAGCACCAAGAGCCCGCCCGGTGTCAGAACGCGCGGTGCGATGATGTCCTCCGGCATCGGACTCTGGTCGTCCAGCAACGCGCCCAGAGTGAACGCGGGCATTTCAACCGGTCCCGGTGCACCGGAATCGAGCCGGATCAGGGGCGGTCCGTATTTCTCGACATGGCGCTCCCAGAGCCGCTCGGACTCCCGCTTGAGCCGTTCCACGGGCCATTGCGGCCGCAACATCGCGGCGTTGTAGCCGCAGATGCCTTCCCAGCCTTCGTCTTTTGTCATCCGGCCCTCGTGGACCATGCGGATGAAATACCCGATCGCAGCCGACGCACCCTCGAAGCGGGACCAATCGTCCTGCGCCCCCTCGCGCACCGGGGTCACCAGCACATCGTCCATGGCCGGTTTGTCGGGATGCGTGAACTCGGGCTGCAGCGACACCCCAGGCGCGGGCGGCATGTCTGTGACCGCTTCGATGAACTCGGCCAAGTCACGCTCGCGGTCGGCGTTCAGCTCGACGATCCGCACCTGCGTCTTGAGGCTGTTCTTGTAGTAGACGCTGCCTGCCACCCGGATCGGCTGGTGGGCGGAGCGGAAATGCATGTCACCGCCGACCTTGGCCGCGATATCCCCGCGCATTCGGCAGACACGGGCGATGTCGTCGCCCTCGGCGGGCTCGGTCAGCGCCCACCAGATGTGCGCTTTCCGCTGGCCCTCTGGTGTCACGCCGCCGCTCTCCACCACCATGGTCGGTGCGCCGAGATGGCGTTCCAGATGGGCGCGCTTGGCAGCGATATCGCCGGTATCGAGATCGACGACCACGGTCTGCATCTGGAGGATCTCGGCGGCCTTGGCCTGACCGGGCGCGGCCACTGTGCCGGGGATCACGTAGACCGCGGCCCCCTCGCGGGAGGCCCATGTGGCGAAAGTCGCCATCTTTTCAGGCGCGGCCTGATCTGCCTCCAGCCAGATGTTGTGCGGGCGGCCATCGATGCCCTGACCCTTGTCGATGAAACTGCGGACCGGGATCAGCCCGTCACAATAGCCGAAGACGACCTGCATGAACTGGGTGATCTGCTCGAGATCAGGCTCATCGCCGAATGGGTCGGTTTGCGGGGCCGCGTCGTTGAAATCCCGCCAAGGATTGAAATGCACAATGTTTTCCTTGGGTGCATCAGGCGTCGTGGGTGCATCGGGCGTCGTGTCATCGCGCATGGTCGGGTCCTGCTCGGGGTTTGATGGGTCGGTGGGCTCATCGGTCATGTGGCCAGCCCCCAGCACCGCTCGGCATGTGCGCAGAACCGGCATTCGAAGAAATCGCGGCTGGCGGCGATGCGGGGCAGCAACTCACCCGCGTCGGTGGCCTGCAGGATCCTCACTGCGCGGTCGGACATGCGCTGCGCGAGATCGGCATCGAAGGGGACGAGCTCATGGTGCAGCTCCGCCGTGTCCTTGTTGATCGCAGTGAACAGCGCCGGTGCCGTCGAAATCCCCGGCACCGAGGGTTCCATGTAGGCCTGGTAGATCGCGATCTGGGCGGCGTAGACGGGCTTGGAGACCGCCACGCCGTCCTTGACGCAGGCGCGCCAGTTCTTGGCGTTCATGGTCTTGCATTCCCAGAGCGCGGGAACACGCATGCCAAGCGCCGCCGGGGCTGAGGCAATGATCCCGTCGACATGGCCCCGGATGCGACCACCCGCGACGGAAAAGCCGAACTGGCCACCATCGGGGCGATTGCCCTTGCGGGTGTAGAGCTCGAAGCCCGCGCCGCGCAGCCAGGCCACCGCCAGGTCCTCAAGGGC
>NZ_FZON01000023.1 GCF_900188425.1 Antarctobacter heliothermus | reverse complement strand
CCCGGCTCAGGCTCGGCGGCCAAGCCGGTGATCTCGACCGGCAGGAAGAGAGTGTCATCCTTGGCACCACTGGACGCTTCGGCTTCGGCCGGCGCGAAACGCGGATCCCGCAGCCAGGTGAAGATCAGGTTCGAGTTCATCGCATACCGGCGCGCAACCTGCGCCACCGACACACCGGGCGCGCATGTTTGCCGGCAGATCGAGCGTTTCTCCTCGTCAGACCAGAACCGCTTCTTCTGTCCCTTCATGCCCGTCATGGAGTGCCTCAAGATGTCCATTATCGATCATGGACATTATCGACAGCAGAGGCTCACCGTCAGAGCGGTCACAACGGACGGATACACAGATGATGCGATGTTGTCAAGAGAATGTGATTTCGACGGAAGGCGCTATCTAATATATTGTTTTATATAAAATATTTATGCGCCACTGCCGCCGACCCGCAACGCGTTTCAAAATCTCAGCCATGTAGGTCGCGTGGAATCGCTGGCCCAAGTTGGAAATCGCTAAAGGTGGCGCGAAATCCGGCGCGCTCTGGCGAGCAGCACATCAATCCGACCTGCGTTTTTGATGGCAGACCAAGATACCCAAGCCGGGTGAGGTGCCATTTTCCGTTCCGGTCTTGTCTTTGGACGCGCAAGACCTCGCCGTGGCGGGTCAACCGGATCCGCAGGCCTGCTTTTACGTCCTCGATTGGCGCAACCGATGTTGCCCAGTCAGACCAACCGTCACGGGTCAATACCGTGCTCAACTGCGCCTGATTGTCAGAATACTCCAGACCGGTTTTCAGCCAATGCTCGTCGTCAGCACGCACCATGAGGCCCAACTGATCGTAAAGCGTATCAAAGGTGGCATGCAGGACAACCTCGGCACTGAAATCCCCCTCTACTTCGCGGCAAAACAGATGGCCGTCCTTGCGGGTGAATCCATAGAATGTCTTATTCCAGAAATCTGTATCTTTCCCTGTAATGACGGTGAGGCGGTCACCCTCCACGCGCCATTCCGGCGGGGGAGATCGCCATTCGAGTTCGTCATACATCTTGCAAGAGCCATTCATGATTTGCTGTGACCAATGCTCACAGTTTCACTTTCATCGGTCAACCTGAGCTTAGGCTCTGGACCCATAGATTAGCGGGAGGAGGCGTGTTTCACGGTTCGAAAAATGAGCGGTGACATATCGGATTTTTTTCTGACTGAATGCCGCACAGATTGCGCGTCTCGGACCCTGCTTTCCGAAGCCCCACGGCAAGCCTCGAGTCCCTTGCCCGGCAGGGCGTAGCAATGGCCCGAGAAGGCTGATCGACGAGCGTTTATCGGGATTATCTTCATCAACCGCAATGGCTTACGATGGTACGACACACCCGCTGCCGACGGCCCGCACAAGACGCTCTACAACAGATGGAAGCGATGGAGCTGACAAGGGGATCTTCGCGCAAATGATGGCCGGTTTGGCCACCCTGCATAGCCAAGAGAAGTCGGGGATGATCCCGCTCGGGA
Source organism: Antarctobacter heliothermus (assembly GCF_900188425.1). GTDB lineage: Bacteria > Pseudomonadota > Alphaproteobacteria > Rhodobacterales > Rhodobacteraceae > Antarctobacter > Antarctobacter heliothermus. Next base: position 67,120 of record NZ_FZON01000023.1, on the reverse strand, counting down.
CATCACTGGCGTGATGCCCTGTCGCGCAAGGGACGCGACCTATCTCAAGGCCCATCGCACTGCGACCAGCATGGTGGTGAAAATGGGGGGCGTGTGCGCCTGATCAAGCGCACCAAAGGTGGCATGAACACGAAGCTAAACGCCGTCTGCGACAGCCAGGGACGCCCATCTGAACCTGTTTGTGACCGCCGGAGAGGTCAGTGATTACATCGGCGCAAGGGCGCTGCATGGCAGCCTTGCGGATGCGTATCTCAGAGGGCTTGTGTGAACATCCGGGATGGAACAACGAGCCGCAGAACTCGGGTGCTGTCCCCGCCCATTTCAATTGCCCACAGACGACCCTCATGGCCTCTGACGGACGCGCAAACATCCCTCTCCACCGCACCCGGAAAGGGCCGCAATCCCTAACGAGACGTAAAACCGCCTCTGTAACCCATTGATTTTACACAGGCGGCAGGTTGTCCACGCGTGGACACCCCCTCATCACACCAGCGCCGGGGTCATCCGGATCACCGTCGGCCCCTCCGCCTGAAACGCCGCTATCAGCGCCTCCTGAAGCCCCTTCAAATCCACAGGCTCCACCGCCCCGGCGCCGTAAGCCCGCGCCAAGGCCAGAAAATCAGGGTTCCTCGCCACCACGGCATTGGGGGCGATCTGGCTGGCCACCATAGAATCGCGGATCTCTCCCAGAGAGCCATTATCCCAGACCAAGATCGGCAAGGGCAGGCCCAATTCCACCGCCGTCCCCAGCTCTGGAAGGGTATATTGCAGGCCGTAATCGCCCATGATCGCACAGGTCGGCAGCCCCTTGCGCGCCACCGCCCCACCAATCGCCGCAGGCAAGGCATAGCCCAGCGTGCCAAATCCACAGGGGTGATGCCAATGCCCCGCCCGAGGCATGTCCCAGACCTCTTTGCCGCCATAGGCCAGCTGGGTCATATCCGAATAGATCATCGCCTCGTCAGGCATCGCGTCCCGCAGCGCCTCGGCCACCTCGACGATGCCGGGGCGCTCCGCCATGATCTCTGCCCGCCAACGACGGCGCGTCTCGGCGACGCGGCCCGCATCCCAACAGGCAGGCCGATCATCGTTGCGCGCCGGGATCGCGATGGTCAGCGCCTTCATCAAGGCCGCCGCGTCGCCGATGAACCCCATGTCGCCTGCCTGCTGACTTGAAAGCACCTCCGGGTCCAGGTCGACCCGGATCATCCGCCCCTTGTGGCCAAGCGTGTCGCGCCACAAGTCCACCTCTGACAGTTCCGTCCCCAGCGCCACAACCAGATCCGCCTCTGCCGCAATCCGCGCGCTGTCGGGCCGCGCAAGGAACGACCCAAAAAACAACGGCTGATCTGCCGGGACAATGCCCCGGCCCGCGTAGGTCACAAAACTGGCCGCGCCCGTCTGCTGCAACAGCGCAGGCACATGTTCAGCGCCCGCCGCAGCCCCGCCACCAAACACGAACAAAGGCTTTTCCGCCCCCGCCAGCGCGTCGATCACGGCGTAGATCTGGTCATGAGTCAGGTGCGGCACATCGGGGCGCTGCGGCGGCTGAGGTGCAGGATCCGCCATGGCCCCCAGCGCCGCAATCGGCACATGCAGCGCCTTGGGCCGGGGCCGCGCGCTGGCAAATTCGCCAAACGCCCGGTCGAGCAGGGCAAAAACCGCCGCCGGATCAGAGGCCGTTTCCGACCAGTCGCAAACCGTCGCCCCCGCCGCCCGCTGGTCGCGCATCTGATGCAATTGCCCGCGCCGCGCCGCCACCTCATCCAGACAGGAGGCCAGCGCAAGAACTGGGACGCTGTCGGAATAGGCCTGCCCCAGCGCAGTCATGGCGTTCACGAAACCCGGCCCGGTGATCAGGTAACACACGCCCGGCCGCCCCGTCGCGCGGGCATAGCCGTCAGCCATGAACCCGGCCCCCTGTTCGTGACGGGCCAGCACATGGGTGATCCCCGCCTCTTCGATGCCTCGGTACATTTCGACATTGTGCACGCCCGGAATGCCAAAGATGACCTCCACGCCACGCGCCTTCAGGGCATGGCTGATCTGTGCGCCAAGGGGTTTTTGCATCAGGCCCTCCAAAAGCCGATTGTGAACAGGGCAAAGACGGCAAGCAGTTCCAGCCGTCCGACCAGCATGGCAAAACTCAGGATCCATTTCGCCGTGTCGCTGAGACCGGCGAAGTTTCCAGTCGGCCCGATCTTGTCCCCCAGCCCCGGCCCGATATTGGCAATCGCCGTCGCCGCCCCGGAGACAGAGGTGATGAAGTCGAGCCCGGTCAGGCTGAGCGCGACCGAAAGCACCCCCAGCGTAACGACAAAGAAGACAAAGAAGCTCATGACCGAACTCATGACATCCTGGCCGACTGGCCGCCCCTCATACCGGGGGACAAAAACCCCGTGCGGTGCGCGGATGCGGCGCAACTGGATGCGGATCGAGGCAAAAAGCAACTGATAGCGGAAGATCTTGACCGAACAGGCAGTCGATCCCGCGCACCCCCCGATCAGCCCGATGAAGAAGAACATGGCAATCAGGAATGGCCCCCATGTCATGTAATCGACGCTGGCATAGCCGGTGCCGGTCATGATCGAGGTGATGTTGAACAGCGCCTCGCGCACCGCCTGTTCCGGGTGGTGCGGAAAAATCGACAGCAGGACAAAGGCAGTCACCACGACAAGCACGCCGATGATTGTCACAAAGGTCACAACCTGGCTGTCGGAAAACAACACAAACCTGTGCCCGGCCACCATTTGGACGTAGCGGACAAAGGGCAACGCCGCGAGCACCATGAAAACCGTGGCGACGTATTCCGCCGGTCCCGTGAAGGTAGCGAAAGAGGCATCGTAGTTGGCAAAACCGCCGGTGGACACGGTGGTCATGGCATGGACCGTGGCATCAAAGGCGTTCATCCCGCAGAATAGATAGAAGATCGTGCAGAACAGCGTGAGCGAAATGTAAATTGACGAGATCGAGGCCGAGATCTGCGTCGCCCGGGGCAGGATCTTGCCCATGGTGTCAAAGGCTTCGGAGCGAAAGATCTGCATGCCGCCGACGCGCAGTTCAGGCAGAAAGACCATGGCAACCACAATGATGCCGATACCCCCCAGCCATTGCAGCAACCCGCGCCACAGCAGCAGCCCCTTGGGCAGATCGTCGAGGCCGGAAATGACGGTCGACCCGGTGGTGGTCAGCCCGGACATCGCCTCAAAAAAGGCATCGGTATAGCTGGCATCGGTGGCCCCCAGAACAAAGGGCAGCGCACCAAAAACCGGCAGCGCGACCCAGACCCCGGTGGTCAGCAAAAAGGTCTGTTGAAGGGTCAGTCCCTCCTTGACCGCATTGGCGCAGGACAGCGCGGTCAGCCCGCCCGCCAGGATGGTGATCGAGGCACATTCAAGGAAAACCGGCCACTGGCCCCGCCCCTCGGCCAGATCGACCACAAGGGGCAGCAGCATGGTGCCACCCAGACAGGCGACCAACAGGCCAATCACATAGGCGACAGGACGAACATCGAACATGAAGGCGAGCGTTGGCCTGACCACGCGGGACTGTCAAGCATGCGGGCCCGTCAAAGCGTGGCGCCGCAGGTACGGACCCCGTCCAACTGATGCTCAGGCCGCCAGCAGGTCGCGGAAGACAAACGGCAGAATATCGTCCCGATGGATGCCAAGGCTGGCCAGTTCAGCGTCGCTGGCGCATTCCAGTGTGATGATCTGGCGCAACCGGGCGCGGCGCAGTTGAGCCGGATTCAGCCCGAACCCCACCTCAGACAGATAGACGTCAATACGAGTGTTGAGAGACCTGTGCCCCATTCCGATCTGGACATTGTCGCGCGTCATGACTGGAAACCTTTCGCTATTGCAGTCGGTTTCCTCCCTGTGCGCAGCCTGCCACAGAACCCATGACCAAGCCATGAATGGACTTTACGATACCGTGATACACCACGCACTGCTCAAGGCGGCGGCACCCGCAGGCCGGGTGCCGCGAAAAGCATCATCCGACGTGGAAAAGCGTCGTGAACAGTTTGGGGTCAAGGCTGTCGGCGGCAAACAGGTCACCCTCTGTCAGAACAGAGACCGCATCATGGCTGTGCAGGCTTTCCTGGTGGCTGGCCACTACGCGGTAGTCGCCGACCCGTTCGTCCGCCTGCAATTGTTCCGCGAACAGGCGTGCCGCGTCTTCGACAAAGATCGGGTTTGCTGCGTTCAATTCGGCAAAGGCCTGTTCATCCTCACGTTTGACCATGACCTGTGTTTCGGTCGGAACGGCACGGCGGCACATGTCCACCACATCTTCGAACCACAGGCAATCGCCCTCACGCAGCTCGACCGAAATCCTTGCAACCGACCGCTGCGAATGCGGCGTGGCCAGTTGGCCGCGGGTCTGGCGGGCATGTTCGCTGAGTTCCAGCGAGCAGGGACAGGTCGACGAATAGACATAATCGAGATGCATGACCTTGCGGCGCACCCCGTCCCGCTCGACCAGTTCCAGCGCAATGTCATAGTACTGATAGCCCGACAGGCCAGACCGCAGGCTGTCCACCTTCATCGGAAAGGAAAAGCGCATGTTGATGCGCGCGTCAAAGCTTTCGAGGTCGGACTTGTAGTCGTCCAGCGCCGCCTCGATCACCTCAAAGCTGAAGGTTTTGTCCGCATGGGCATAAAAGGACCGCATGATGCGGCTCATGTTGATGCCCTTCTTGTCCGCCTCAAGGCTGACCGTGCCAGTGACCGAGGTTTCCAGCCGCAAATCGCCGTTGTCGCGGGTATGATACTGGATCGGCAGCCGAAAGTTGGAGATGCCGACATGCTGGATGGCCCGGTTAGCCCCCCTGATCAGAGAGGACGGGCCGTTCTGCAAATCCGGCAGTGTCGCCTTGTAAGCGTCATCGACAGTGAACCCCTCAGGGTACACACGCGCAAGGGCCGGATAGGTTTCGGGCGTGGCATCAGGCGACAAGCGCCCGACAATCGGGTCAAGTGCTGCAATCTCGGCGTCATGCGCCTTTGACGCCCAGCGCCGAAGCAGGGCCAGCGCCTCTGCGGCCTCTTCCTTGCTGGGTTTCCGGTCGATGGCCGGTGTGTGGATATTCATGTCAGGTCCACCTCTTTCGCGCATGTCCTACACCTTGAGACCTAAGAACTGTTTAGCACAATTCCAATCTCACCCACATATACGTCATCGGCACCCGATCGGATCATTCACAGACGGCATTGCAATATCAAACTGCGTCCAGCGCCTGTTTCACGTCGCGAACAAGGTCCGCCGGATCCTCGATCCCGACCGACAGCCGGATCATCCCGTCACCGATGCCCAGCGCGGCGCGTTGTTCGGGCTTCAACCGCTGATGCGTCGTGGTGGCCGGATGTGTGGCGATGGATTTCGCATCCCCAAGGTTGTTCGAGATGATCACGATCTGCAATGCGTTCAGCAAGCGGAACGCCGCCTCCTTGCCGCCGGCCACTTCGAAGGAGACCAGCGTGCCGCCTGCCCCCAACTGACGCTGGACCAACGCGTGTTGCGGGTGGCTGGCATGACCGGGATAGATCATCCGCGCGACCTTGGGGTGGTCGGCCAGCGTCTCCGCCAGCGCCACGGCCCCCTCGGTCTGGGCGCGCACACGCAGGCCCACGGTTTCCAGCCCCTTGAGCATGATCCAGGCGTTGAACGGGCTCATCGATCCGCCGGTATGTTTCATGTAAGGTTCCACGACGCCACGGATGTGGTCCCGCGTGCCAAGGATCACTCCGCCCAGACAGCGGCCCTGTCCATCAACATGTTTGGTGGTGGAATAGACAACCAGATCAGCGCCTTGCGCGATGGCCTTGGAATAGACAGGCGTCGAAAACACGTTGTCGACAACCACCGTGGCGCCGACCTTGTGCGCCAGCGCGGCCACCGCCTCGATATCGACCAGTTCCAGTGTCGGGTTGGACATGCTCTCGAAAAAGACGGCCTTGGTGTCGGGGCGCAGCGCTGCCTCCCACTGGGCCAGATCCGCACCATCGACGAATGTCACCTCGACCCCGTAGCGGGTCAGCACGTCCTCGAGGATATACAGGCACGACCCGAACAGCGCACGGGCGGACACCACATGATCCCCCGCCTTCAGCATCGAGGTCAGCGCGCCGTTGACCGCCGCCATCCCCGACGCACAGGCAAAGCCGTCCTCGGCCCCTTCGAGCAGCGCCATGCGCTCCTCGAACATGGCGACCGTCGGGTTGCCGTAGCGGGCATAGATGAACTCATCTTCACCCGCCTTGAGAAAGCGCGCCTCCGCCGCCTCGGCGGTGTCATAGACAAACCCCTGCGTCAGAAAGATCGCTTCGCTGACCTCCCCCCACTGGCTGCGTTTGGTGCCACCGTGCACGAGATTGGTGGCCTTGCCAAAAGGTTGGCCGTTATCAATTGTCATGGGTTCTCTCCCAACAAAAAAGCCCCGATCGCGGTCAAGCGAAAGGAGCCTTCCGTCTGACCTCTTTAGCGGAATTTCAAGGGACGATGCCCTCCGTGGCCCGCAATCCGGTAAACAAATCGCCACGCCGATTGGCATAGAGGCGTTAAAAACACATTGCAAGAGCGTCACGTCAATGTAACCGGACCTTCACGAATTCGTCGCAGCCTTGGCTTAGCTCCTCGCACAAGATGTAGTGGGACGTTGCAATGCCAATGCTATGCGTCACCGTGACGGATTCCGACCCTCGCCTGCATGGCGATGATGTTCCCTTGCAGCCTGCGCTTGCCGCCGCTCTTGCAGCGGACAGCGGGCCGGTCACCATGATGGTGCATGGGTACAAATACCAGCCGGGGCATCCCGTTCATTGCCCGCACGGCACTCTGATGTCGCCAGAGCCTTGCAACCGCGACTGGAAAATTGTCAGTTGGCCAGAGCGGCTGGGCCTGCACGGACAGCGCGGACAGGGCCTGGCGATCTCCTTCGGCTGGCGGGCACGCGGGTCGATCTGGGCGGCGCATCGGCGAGCCGAGGCGGCAGGCCATGCCCTGGCTGCGCTTGTGCGCGACATCCGCCAATACGCCCCCACTCGCAGGATCAATGTGGTTGCCCATTCGCTGGGCGCGCGGGTGGCGCTGACGGCGATACGCGTCGGGCCCTGTGGTGCGGTCACGCGCGCGGTCCTGCTGGCGGCGGCAGAATACGGTGAGGTCGCGTCAAAGACGCTGGACAGCCCGTCCGGGTGGCTGACAGAGGTTCTCAACGTCACCACGCGCGAGAACGATCTGTACGATTTCATGCTGGAATGTCTGGTGCCACCACAGCGGCGCGGCGACCGTATGCTGGGCCATGGGTGTCTGCGCCATCCGCGGCTTGTCACCCTGCAACTGGACGACTCCCGCAGCCTCGCCGCCCTGCGCCACGCGGGGTTTCCGATTGCGGCGGCGGAGCGATTGATCTGCCACTGGTCGCCCTACCTGCGAAAGGGGGTGTTCCCACTTTACCGGGCCGTCCTGACCGGAGAGATGCCACTGGACCAGTTGCGCGCGCTCCTGCCAGACGACTGTGCGCCGCGCTGGTCGCGGCTGCGGCCCCGCCTGCCCCGGCCACAGCCCCGCATGTTGCCCGCAGAGTGAGCGTCGATTGGCCCACTGTCGTCTGATCGCACTGATTTGAGGCAGGCGCGAAATGTCACCTGTTGCCACTGAGGCCGTCTCCGGCACAATATGGTGTATAGGCGCAAACAGTGGGGTGGGGTGTGGATTCCTTTCTTTTTCAGGCTTCTGTCTTTCTGCTGGCCGCAGTGATCGCGGTACCTCTGGCCGCGCGGCTTGGGCTGGGATCGGTGCTGGGGTACCTTTTGGCCGGGCTGGTGATCGGGCCGGGACTGGGGCTTGTCGTCGATACGGCGGACATCCAGCACTACGCCGAATTCGGCGTCGTCATGATGCTGTTCCTGATTGGACTGGAACTGGAACCCCGCGCCCTTTGGGACATGCGACACCGGCTGATCGGGCTGGGCGGCTTGCAGATCACGCTGACGACCTGTGCGATCCTGGCCGGGTCCATGGCGCTGGGGCTTGCCTGGCAGACGGCGCTGGCCGTGGGTCTGGCGCTGGCGCTGTCCTCTACGGCCATCGTGTTGCAAACACTCAACGAAAAGAAACTCACGCAGACCAACGGCGGGCGCTCTGCCTTCTCCGTGCTGCTGACGCAGGACATCGCGGTGATCCCCATGCTGGTGATCTTTCCGCTGCTGTCCGTCGCGGTTTTTGTCAGCCCTGCCCAATTCCTGAACAAGGTCGACGGCCACGCCGATGAGGCCCACCACGCCAGCCTGTCCTTGGTCGAGGGGCTGCCCGGCTGGGGTGCTGCGCTGGTGACGCTGGGTGTGATCGCGGCGATCATCCTGGCCGGTGTCTATGGCGCGCGGCCACTGTTTCGCTATATTCACGCCGCCCGCCTGCCAGAGATGTTCACCGCCGTGGCGCTGCTGATCGTGATCGGCATCGCCTTTCTGATGATGCTGGTGGGCCTGTCGCCCGCCCTTGGCACCTTTCTTGCCGGTGTGGTGCTGGCCAACTCCGAATTCCGGCATGAACTGGAATCCGATGTCGAACCGTTCAAGGGGCTCCTGCTGGGCCTGTTCTTCATCACCGTCGGGGCCGGTATCGACATTGATGCCCTGTTTGCCGAACCATTGACCATAATGGGCATGGCGTTGGCGGTGATCCTGATCAAGGGCGCGGTGCTGTATGGGCTGGGGCGCAGTTTCGGCCTGCGCAAGCGCGGTCTTTGGCTGTTCACGCTGGGACTCGCGCAGGCGGGTGAATTTGGCTTTGTGCTGATCTCCTTTGGCCGTCAGCAGAACGTCTTTACCGACGTTCTGGGCGATCGGCTGTTGCTGGTGATCGCCATGACCATGCTGATCACACCCTTGCTGTTCCTGCTGTTCGACTATCTCAACAAGGGCTTCAGCAAGGTTGTCGAAGACACGACGGCGGACACCATCGACGAGGAGGGCCCGGTCATTATCGCCGGGATCGGGCGGTTCGGGCAGATCGTCAACCGTCTGGTGCGCTCGGCAGGGCACCGGACTGTTGTGCTGGACCATGACATCAAGACAATTCAGTTGATGCGGCGGTTCGGGGTCAAGGGGTTCTTCGGCGACCCGACGCGACCGGAACTGATGCATGCGGCGGGAATCGAAACCGCGCGGGTGCTGGTGGCGGCACTGGACGACTCAAAGGCCAACACCAAGCTGGTGGCCTATGCCCGCCGTATCCGCCCCGACCTGCATATCGTCGCCCGTGCCCGCGACCGGACCCATGTCTATGCGCTGTACCAGGCCGGGGCCAATGACATCGTGCGGGAAATGTTCGATTCCAGCCTGCGCGCCGGGCGGTACGTTCTGGAAAACGTCGGCATGACGGAATTTGAGGCAGCCATCGCCGAAGAGACGTTCTACCACCACGACCGCAAGACCATTCAGGAACTGGCCGAGCTTTGGGATCCGTCGGTGCCTCAGGCCGAGAACGCGGCCTATGTGGCGCGCTCCAAGGAGCTGGAGCGCGAGCTGGAAGCAGAGCTGTACACCGCCCTCACCGCGCGCGGAAAACAGGATGCCGCCTGACCCTTGTCGCAACTGGCCATGAAAAAACCGCGCTCCTGAAAGGAACGCGGTCAATACAGTTCAGACTGTCCGTAGATTAGGCGGCGCGCAGGCTCAGCACGTCGTCCACCTGCTTGGCGGCGGCGGTCTCATCGCCGGAAACAGCAGCCACTTCGCGGGTCAGACGCTCGAGCGCGGCCTCATACAGCTGACGCTCCGAATAGGACTGCTCCCGCTGGTCATCGGCGCGGTGCAGGTCGCGCACCACCTCGGCAATCGCGATCAGGTCGCCAGAGTTGATCTTTTGCTCATACTCCTGGGCTCGGCGCGACCACATGGCCCGCTTGACCTTGGCCTTGCCGCGCAGCGTTTTCATCGCCTCGTCCACCACGTCGGGTGAGGACAGGGACCGCATGCCAACTTCGGTGGCCTTGTGCGTCGGAACGCGCAGGGTCATCTTGTCCTTCTCGAAGGAGATCACAAAGAGTTCGAGGTTGATCCCGGCGATCTCTTGCTTTTCAATCGACACGATCTGGCCGACGCCATGCGCCGGATAAACCACATATTCATTGGGACGGAAGTCAGCTTTTTTGGTCTTGGTCATGTAAGTCAGTCCTCGCAACTCATCAGTTGACAGGCGACAAGAAAGACGACCGGGGATCACAGGATTCCCGTTCATCTCATGTCATACAGTCTGGTTATGCCCCGAAAGGCCGTCGGGCTTTGCGCCCAGCATGTGCAGCATCATGTGAAACACATGTATAGCACAGAATGCGAGCGCATCCTAGCACAGTCGCAGAATCACGTTTACGCCTGAAAAATCAGGCGCTTGCCTGGAAAACTGCGGGTTTTGCCGCAGTCCGTCCGCGAATCAACTCAGCCCCCTTCGCCAGGAGCCTCGGTAAAGTACTTGTCCAGCTTGCCGGTTTCGCCATCGCGTTCCTCGGCATCTGGCAGAGGATCTTTCTTGGTGATGATCACCGGCCACATTTCAGCATACTTGCGGTTGAATTCAACCCACTTTTCCATGTCCGGCTCTGTGTCCGGGCGGATCGCATCCGCCGGGCATTCCGGTTCGCAGACGCCGCAGTCGATGCATTCGTCAGGGTGGATCACCAGCGCGTTCTCACCCTCATAGAAACAATCCACCGGACATACTTCGACGCAATCGGTGTATTTGCAAGCGATGCAGTTGTCGGTGACGACGTAGGTCATGAGGCTCTCGTTCCTGGGGGCGCACTTTGTGGACTAGCTAATCCAGCGAGTGCCATCATTCAAGCGCCGAAGGGCGCGACTTGTCGTACAGCCGCCGGTCCTTCTTGGTGGGGCGCCCGCCCCCATCATAGCGCGGTGCCTCGGGTTGGCGTTCTCGTGGCATCGGGGGCGACAGTTCCTCATACAGCGCCTGCGCCTCAGGGGCCGGGCCGCGCCGGTCCCCCAATGCCACCACGCGGATCACCCGCACATCGCGCCCCTGTGGAAAGGTCAGCACATCGCCGGGGGCCACCATAAAGGCAGGTTTGGCCACCGGATTGCTGTTCACGCGGCAATGCCCGCCCTGAACCGCCTTGGCCGACAGCGAGCGCGTCTTGAAAAAACGCGCCTGCCATAGCCATTTGTCGAGGCGGATCTTGAGAGCGGGGTCAGCCAATCAGGTCTTGTCCTTGAGCCCCATCAGCGCCGCTGCAAACGGGTTGTCCGGGTCGATGGGCTTTTCCTTGCGGGGGGGGCGTGCCTCAAAGCTCTTGCCGCCTTCGTGCTTGGGCGGTCTGCCCTTGCCCTTGGGTTTGCCACCTTTGCCGCGCGGACGGTCGCCGCGTTCGCCGCCCTTGTCGTCACCGCGCGCAGGACGTGCACCGCGGTCGCCCTTGGGGGCGTCATTGCTGCGCGCTTCGCGGCGGGGCTTGTTGCCGCCCGCACCGCGCCGCTGGTTGCCGCGATTGCCACCCCAGGTAAAGGCGTAGAACACCTCCAGCTCTGGCCCGGCGAGCGCCTCGTCCGGGGCGGTCCCGGGCAGGATCTCTTCTTCGGGCGTATCGGGCACGGGGGTTTCGGCCACAGGCTCGGCGGGTTCGGCGGACACTGGCGCCTCACCCTGGTCTTCCAGGTTGGCCACAGGTTCAGCCACATCCGCCGGGGCGGGGGTTTCGGCAGCATCCGGTGTCACGCCTGCCGGTTCTTCGGCAGCGGCGTCCATCACGGGCTTGTCATCCGCAGCGGCACCCGCCTCTGTCGCCACAACCGCATCGACTGGCTTGACCTTGGCGCGTTCGCCTTTTTCGGCGCGATAGCCAAGGCCCTGCATCAGGTCGGCGAACTGTTCCAGCGTCATGCCGGTGATCGACAACATATCCGGCTTGGCCTCAAACCCGCCGCGGCTGTCCTCGGCGCGCAGCATGTCGGCCAGACGTTCCAACATGTCGATGCGGATCGCACGCGCGCCCGCCTTGCGGTAGCCCGCCAGCGAATAATGCTGCGCGGGAACATTGTCGATGTTGGGCACGGTCACCAGACCCGGAGGCGGTGCCTCGGGGAATTCGTCCAGTCCGCCCGCCAGCGACCACAGTACCAGCCGCATCCGGGTCGGCGCGGGTTTCAGCAGCAGCGGCATGAAGATCGTGTATTGACCAAAGCGCACGCCATGTTTGCGCAGCGCGCCGCGCGCCTCCTGGTCCAGCGCCTTGACGTCATCGGCGATCTGGGCGCGCGGAATCACGCCCATGGCCTCGACCAGCTGAAAGGCAAAACCGCGCGACAGCCCGGTCAGCGTCTCGTCGTCGCGCATCTTCAGCAGCGGCTCGAACAGCGCGGCGATCTTGCGGTCCATGAAATGCTGCAAACGGCGCTCGACCTTGCCGGCCACATCCGGCCCGGCCTCTTCGTCGACAAAGGCCACCACGCGGGGCTTCAGCGCATCGTCACCCTTGGCGAGTTTGCCGACCGCCTGGTTGCCCCACATCAGGCCGCCCTGCTCGGTAAAGTCGATCTCGGTGTCCGGCGCATTGTAGAACCGGTCCGCCCGCAGATGGAAATGCGGCTTCAACGCCTGCAGGCTTGCCTGCCGCAGCGTCTTGGCCTCCTGTCCGGTTGCCTCTTTGTCCTGGCGAAACCGGAACCCTTCTAGCCGACCGACGAGATGACCCTCGACAGTGACTTCACCTTGATCGTTTACTTCGGCCAAGAGGGCCTCCTTTTGTTTCAACCGCCGCAACAGCACAGAGGTGCGGCGGTCTACAAATCTTTGCGTCAGACGGTCGTGCAGCGCATCTGACAGGGCGTCTTCTACAGCGCGAGTCCGCCCGCGCCAATGGTCTTCGTCCGCCACCCAACCCTTGCGTTGCGCGACATATGTCCACGTCCGGATATACGCCAGCCGTTTCGACAATGTGTCAATGTCGCCATCGGTCCGGTCGATGCGGTTGACCTGTCGGGCCATGAAATCATCGGGAACGCCGCCTCTTTGGTGCAGATGTCCAAAGATAACGCCCAAAAGCGCCGCATGTTCCGCCGGCGAGATTCCGCGAAAATCGGGGATTCGGCATACATCCCACAGCAGCTTGACCGACACCGCATCAGAGGCCCGCGCCCGCACCTCGGCCTCAGAAGCGAGCGCGCGCAGGGCACGCAGGTCATCGGATTCGCGTGTCCTCAACAGGGTGTCGTGGTCCGGGCTGACCTCCAGACTGGCCTCCAGTGCGTCAATGGACCCAAAGCGCAGCACCGAAGACCGCCATTGCAGCTTTTTCAGCGGGGCAAAGCTGTGGTTGCAGATCGCCTCGGCCCAGTCATCGGGCAACGGACCCGCATCGCCAGTCACGCCAAAGGTGCCGTCCGACATGCCGCGCCCAGCGCGCCCGGCGATCTGCGCCAGTTCATTGGGCTGCAAGGTGCGCATCCGCCGACCGTCGAATTTGGCCAGCGAGGAAAACGCCACATGGTCGATGTCCAGGTTCAGCCCCATGCCGATGGCATCGGTCGCCACCAGGTAATCGACCTCCCGGTTCTGATACAGTTCCACCTGCGCATTGCGGGTCCGGGGCGACAGCGCCCCCATGACCACCGCAGCGCCGCCCTTTTGCCGTTTCAGCAGTTCGGCGATGGCATAGACGTTGTCGACCGAAAAACCGACAATCGCCGTGCGCGCGGGCAGTCGGCTGATCTTTTTCGACCCGGTATAGACCAGTTGGCTCATCCGTTCGCGGCGGACGTATTCCACCCCCGGCACCAGCGCCGAGATCGGCCCGCGCATGGTATCCGCCCCCAGAAACAGCGTCTCATGGGTGCCGCGCATCCGCAGCAGACGGTCGGTAAAGACATGGCCGCGCTCTGGATCGGCGCATAGCTGGATCTCGTCAATGGCGACAAAATCCGGGCCCATCCCCTCTGGCATCGCCTCGACGGTGCAGACCCAGTACTGGGCGCGCGGCGGTACGATGCGTTCCTCGCCCGTCACCAACGCCACAACGGACGGGCCGCGAATGGCCACGATCTTGTCAAAGACCTCGCGCGCAAGCAGGCGCAACGGCAGGCCGATCACGCCGCTGCGATAGCCAAGCATCCGCTCGATGGCATAGTGGGTCTTGCCAGTGTTGGTCGGGCCAAGAACGGCCGCGATCCGTGAGTTCTGGGCCATGGGGCCGCCTTTGTTTCGGGCGCCCGCCCCAAACCAGAACCGCGCCCGCATGCCTCGTCAGAGTGTGATGCCGATGGCCTCACGTTCCAGCCGCTCCATCGCCTGTGCAACGTTGGGGTCATGCGGTCTGAGTTCAAGTACCTTCTCGAAGGCGCGATAGGCAAGGATCGGTTTGCCGACCTGCTCATTGATCGCGCCCACTCCGCGCAACGCCGCGAAATGGTTCGGGTTCAGCGCCAGCACATGTTCCAGCGCATCCATCGCCGGGCCAAACCGTTCGGCCTCGAAATAGGCCAGCGCCAGCCCGTGCCAGCCCTCGGCGAAATCCGGCGCATGATCGGTCAGCGCGTGGAAATGTTCGATCGCGGCAGCCGAATCCTTGACCTCCAGCGCATCTCGCCCGCGCTTGAGCAGCAGATCCATGCTGGCCGAACCGGACTTTGACCATTCAGAGATGATCTGATTCTCAAGGCGCAGCGCCGCCACCTCGGTCTCTGCCTGCATCAGCTCTTGCAGCAGCTCATCGGCCCTGTCCTGCGCCCGCCCGAGGGAAGGTAGGGAAATCATGACTAGGGCGCAAAATGCCGCGAGGATACGTTTGTATTCCATAATAGCCGTCCTCATAACTTGGGTTGAGTGTAGCGCCAATGCGCCGATTGGCCAGCGCACGTTTATGAGAGAAAGCCGAGGAATAAAAATGAGCGACACTGTTAACGCGGCCGTAACTGCCTTGAATGAAAAAATGGACGGAAACGGGTTTGAAGGCACCGCGAAAATGACCATCGAAGACGAAGGCAGCCTGATCATCGACGAAAACGGCGCCCATGCCGGCGACGAGGACGCGGATGTCACCCTGACCGCCAGCGCCGAAACCTTTGAGGCCATCGTCAGCGGCGATCTTGATCCGACGTCGGCCTTCATGTCCGGCAAGCTGGCCATCGAGGGCGACATGGCAGCCGCCATGCGTCTGGCACAGGTTCTGGCCTGATGAACGCCTCCCCCGCCCCTTTTCACGCCGATCTCGCCGAGGGTCCGGCTGACTCCCGTGCCTGGTGGATGACCACCTCGGACGGGCTGCGCGTGCGCATCGCGCATTACGCAAGTCAAGGGGCGCGGGGCACAGTCCTGCTCTTTCCCGGTCGCACCGAATACGTCGAAAAATATGGCCGCGTGGCGCGTGTTCTATCGGACGCGGGCTATCACACGCTGGCAATCGACTGGCGCGGCCAGGGGTTGGCCGACCGGATGCTGGGCGAACGCCGCACTGGCCATGTTGGCGTGTTTGAGGATTATCAGCACGATGTCGCCGCAATGACGCGGCTGGCGGATGATCTGGGCCTGCCCGGTCAACGCCACCTGATTGCCCATTCCATGGGCGGCTGCATCGGGTTGCGGGCCGTCTACGACGGCCTCGACGTGGCCTCTTGTGTCTTTACCGGCCCGATGTGGGGCATCCGCATCGCCGACCCGGTACGCCCCGCCGCCTGGGCGATCTCACGCATGTCGAAAACTGTGGGGCTTGGGCATCTCTTTGCTCCCGGAACAGGGGTCGACAGTTATGTCGCCTCCAACGCCTTTGCCGAAAACCTGCTGACCACCGACCCCGAAAACTGGGACTACATGCGCCGTCAGGTGCTGGCGATCCCGGAACTGCAACTGGGCGGGCCATCCCTGCACTGGCTGCATGAGGCTTTGGCAGAAACACGGCGCCTCGCCCGTCTGCCTTCACCGCAACAGCCCTGCATCTGCTATTGCGGCACCAATGAACGCATTGTCGACATCGACCGGATCCGCTCGCGCATGGCCCGTTGGCCGAACGGACGGCTGGACATGGTCGACCGAGGCGAACATGAGATCATGATGGAGGCGTCGCTGATCCGCGACCGCGTCCTGACGGAGATTGTTGCCCACTTCGACAGTGCAGGCGCGCAGACCGCACTGCGGGCCTGATCCCGGAATCAGCCCCGCTCCGACAGTCTCACGCCGACCGGATCAATCGCCGACGTCGTGAACCGCCGCCGCCGCCGCCGCCGCGCCCTGCCGCATCCATGTGTGTTCAGAGGCGATGCAAAAGATGCTGACGCCATACTTGG
Organism: Antarctobacter heliothermus; assembly: GCF_900188425.1. Lineage (GTDB taxonomy): Bacteria > Pseudomonadota > Alphaproteobacteria > Rhodobacterales > Rhodobacteraceae > Antarctobacter > Antarctobacter heliothermus. The sequence goes on along the minus strand of NZ_FZON01000023.1, from coordinate 50,828 downwards.
CCGCCCAGTCCTGCGCCAAGGCCCCCGTGCCGACAAAACTGGCGTAACCCTTGCCAACCGCCCGACAGGCATCCCCCACGCGGGTCAGCGCCGCCTTAACATCGTCGTTGTCGATATCGGTATGCCCGTATCCCACCGACAGATCCGCCGGACCCACGAACAACCCATCCACGCCCTCGACCGCCGCGATCTCTTCGCAGACATCGACTGCGGCGGGTTCCTCGATCTGGGTCAGCACCACGGTTTCAGCCAGGCTTTGGGCCAGCACCTGGGGCATGGTCTGGGTGCCATAGGCGGCCCAGCGGCTTGACCCGGCATAGCCGCGCCCGCCCAGGCCAAAGCGGGCCGACCGCGCCACTGCCTCTGCCTGCGCCACGGTTTCGACATGGGGGACAATCACCCCCACCGCGCCATAATCCAGCGCCTGCAGGATCTCACGCGGGCTGGCATCGCCGACCCGCACCATCATCGGGAAATCCAGCGCCCGCGCCACCGCGATACAGGCATCCAGCGCCGCGCGGTCAAAGGGGGCGTGTTCCGCATCCAGACAGGCAAAATCCAGCCCCGATTGCGCCAGAACCTCGATCACCGGGATCGAGGGCGTCTTGATAAAAGTACCCGCAAGCGGCGCACCGCTCAGAACCTGTTTCCGGAAATCCGCGTATCCCATGGCACCCTCCTGCTGTCCGCCTCACCCTTGCGCAGGGCTCTGACCGAACGCAAGGGCACCCTTGCTGGCCAACCCGAAAAAAGCCCCTATCCTTGCCCCATGACAGAGCCCGTCCTCACCTTTACCGATCGGGGTATCTATTGCCCGGCAGGCGATTTCCATATCGATCCGTGGCGACCGGTGGACCGCGCGCTGATCACCCACGGCCACGCCGACCACGCCCGTCCCGGCCACGGCGCCTATCTGGCGACCACCGGCGCGCTGCCGGTCATCCGCCACCGGTTGGGTCAGATCAACGCAGAGGACATCGCCTATGGCACGGCGCGGACCATCGGCGGCGCGCGCGTATCCTTTCACCCCGCAGGCCACCTGCCCGGCTCTGCCCAGATCCGGGTTGAGGTCGGCGGTCAGGTCTGGGTGGCGTCAGGCGACTACAAGACCACCCCTGACGGCCTGTCGGAACCGTTCGAGCCGGTGCGCTGCCACGCCTTCATCACCGAATGCACCTTTGGCCTGCCCGTCTTCACATGGCCGTCGCAGGACTCGGTTGCGGCAGACATCAACGCATGGTGGGCCGACAACGCCGCTCAAGGCCGCGCGTCGCTATTGGGGGCCTATTCACTGGGCAAGGCACAGCGCCTGCTGTCCGTGCTCGACGCGCAGCAGGGCCCGATCCTGACCCACGGCGCGGTGGAGGCCACCAACGCCATCCTGCGCACTCAGGGTTACGCGCTGCCCGACACGATCCCGGTCACGCCGGACATGGACGCCAAGGCGCACAAGGGCGCGCTGATCCTTGCGCCGCCCTCCGCCCTGACCAGCGCATGGGCGCGGCGGTTTGGCCCTGCCTCCACCGGGTTTGCGTCCGGCTGGATGCGGCTGCGCGGCATCCGTCGCCGCCGTGCCATGGACCGGGGGTTTGTTGTATCCGACCACGCCGACTGGTCCGGCCTGCATCAGGCGATCAAGGCGACCGGCGCGGAAAAGATATTTGCCACACATGGTTACACGGAAATCTTCGCGCGCTGGTTAAAGACCTATGGCTATGACGCCGAGGTTGTCCCGACCGAGTTCGGCGGTGAGGAAGAGGCGTCATGAAACGCTTTGCCGCGCTGTTCACCGCCATCGACCAGACCACCAAAACCACGGCCAAGACAAAGGCGCTGGCGGATTACTTCACCCAAGCGCCAGACAGTGACAAACTCTGGTGCATCGCGCTGTTTTTGGGTCGCCGTCCAAAACGCGCCGTCACCACCACTGCCTTGCGGGAATGGGCTGCAGAACGCGCCGGTATCCCGCTGTGGTTGTTGGAGGAATCCTATCCCATCGTCGGCGATCTGGCCGAAACCCTTGCGCTGATCCTGCCGCCGCCACAGCAGACCTCTGACCACAGCCTGACCCACTGGATCGACGTCCTGCGCGCCCTGCACGATGCGCCACAGGACGACCGCAAACCGCGCATCCTGGAGGCATGGGACCAGTTGGACGCAACTGAGAGGTTCCTGTTCAACAAGCTGATCACCGGCGGCTTTCGCATTGGCGTCAGCCGCAAGCTGATGACCCGCGCGCTGGCGCAGGCCACCGGGCAGGAAGAGGCCACTCTTGCGCATAAACTGATGGGCGGCTGGACCCCCGAGAGCACCAGTTTTCACGCGCTGATCGAGGCAGAGAACCCCGCCGCCGATCAAAGCCGCCCCTATCCGTTCTACCTGGCCCACCAGTTGGACGACACGCCAGACACGCTGGGCGATCCCGCTGACTGGCAGGCCGAATGGAAATGGGATGGCATCCGGGGTCAGCTGATCCTGCGCGACAATGCCCATCATGTCTGGTCACGCGGCGAGGAACTGATGACCGACCGCTTTCCCGAATTTGCCCGCGCCATCGACTTCCTGCCGCCGGGCACCGTGCTGGACGGTGAGATCGTCGCCTGGGACGGCGCGCAACCCCTGCCCTTCAACACGCTGCAACCGCGCATCGGGCGCAAGACCGTGCCAAAGAAACTGCTGCGCGAGGCCCCCGTGATCCTGCTGGCCTACGACCTGTTGGAACATGGGGGCCACGACCAGCGGGATGTACCGCTGGCCGATCGCCGCGCCGCCCTAACCACTCTGCTGGCCGACCTGCCAGAGGACGCCCCCATCCGCCTGCCCCCCACCCTGCCCTTCGACACCTGGAACAGCCTGACAGACACCCGCGCCAAGGCCCGTGAGATGCGTGCCGAAGGATTGATGCTGAAACGCTGCAACAGCCCCTACCTGTCGGGCCGCAAGAAAGGCGACTGGTGGAAATGGAAGCTGGCCCCGCTGACCGTCGACGCGGTCATGATCTACGCCCAACAGGGCCACGGCCGCCGCGCCAACCTGTTCACCGATTTCACCTTTGCGGTCTGGCAGGGCAACGATCTGGTCCCATTTGCCAAGGCCTACTCCGGTCTGACCGACGCGGAATTTGAGGACATCACCCGCTGGGTGCGCAAGAACACCCTGCAACGCTTTGGTCCGGTGCGGCAGGTGCGCCCCGAACATGTCTTTGAGATCGCCTTTGAGGGCATCCAGCCAAGCACCCGACACAAGTCCGGCATCGCCCTGCGGTTTCCCCGCATGGCCCGCTGGCGGCATGACAAAACCGCCCAAGAGGCCAACACACTGGACGATTTGCATGCGCTGCTTGCCGCCTACGGCTGACACGAACCGCACTTTCCGCAGGGTCCGGTATTGCGGACTGGCAGGGACAGCGCCTAAGTGGCTACCCTTGGCACATTGCAATCAGGATATTGCCGCTCATGTTCCGTTCCGCGCTGCTCTCGCTTGCCGTTCTGTTGCCGGCCGCCGTTTCGGCGCAATCGGTCAGCTTTGACGGCACGCTTGCCCTTGGCACAACCGACATCGCGGGCGGGTCCGGAATTGGTGTGATCGACGCGACGGCATCAATTCCTCTGATCCAACGCTATCCTTTGACCTTTGAAATCGGTGCCTATCTCTTTGGACTGGATGGCAAACGCCCGCATGAAACCTACGTCGCCTTCGCCTGGGACGACACCTGGCGCGTGGGCGTGGTGCGCCCGGCCTTTGACCAGGTGCTGCCGTCGGTGTTTGCCCGCGCAGCTCCCTATCTGGCCTATGAACGCGCCGAATACACCCGCGCCCACGCCACGGTCGAGGCGATGCGCCGCACGGCGGTGCCATGGGGCGTGTCGTGGCAACAGGCCTTTGGTCAGACCGATGTCGCCGTCTCGATCCACGATGCGAACAAGGGCAACTTCCGCTCGGCCTCTGTCGCCCTGACCTATCGGGGCGCTGGCTGGACGCTGGCGGCGGCCGTTGAGACCGTGGCAGAGGATGACTTTACCCATGAGGGGATCAACGCCAAACTGGGTGCGCGGTTTGACGTGGGGCAGATGGATGTCGGCGTCACCTACCTGCGCCCCGACGTCAATGACACCCCCGACGCGCTGGCGCTGGACGTGGTCGTGCCGGTCTCTTCGCGGGTTGACCTGCTGGCCTTTGGCGAGTTGACGGACAAATCCAGGGACGATGCCTATGGGCTGGCGCTGGACTACAAGGTCCAGCGCGACAGCAGCGTGCTGTTCTCGGCCACGGACGGCGCCCGCGACAGCGCGGTCCACATGACGCTGGAACGTCGTTTCTGACCGCCACCGGGACGCCAGCCGCCCCGCCAAGGCCATCCAGAGACAGATTAGACCGACAAACCACCCCGCCTTTGCCGTTTCGACAGTTGAAGCCACCCCTGCGGCGGCTTAGCTGTTGACCAAACAGACAAAGGAGACCCCCATGACCCTGCAACCCGTCTTTGATGCCAATGCCACTGCCGGGGGCAAGGGCCTGGGCGACCTGCCCGAATGGGATCTGACCGATCTCTACGCCGCGCCCGACGCGCCCGAACTCAAGCGCGATCTGGACTGGCTCGAAGAGGCGTGCCGCAGCTTTGCCGCCGATTACGAGGGTAAGCTGGACACGCTCGACTCGGCCGGTTTTCTGACGCTGGTGCAGCGAAACGAACGGATCTCGGCCATTGCCGGGCGCATCATGTCCTTTGCCGGTCTGCGCTATTACCAGCTGACCACCGATTCCGAGCGCGCCAAGTTCCTGTCCGACTGTCAGGAAAAGATCACCAATTACACCACGCCGCTGGTCTTCTTCTCGCTCGAGGCCAACCGCCTTGGCGATGACCACTATGAGGCGCTGTTTACCGGCAATCCCGATCTGGCCCGCTACAAACGCGCCTTTGACCGGATGCGCGCGATGAAGCCCTATCAGCTGTCCGATGAACTGGAAAAGTTCCTGCACGATCTGGGCGTGGTCGGCGACGCGTGGGAACGGCTGTTCGATGAGACCATCGCCGGGCTGACCTTTGAGGTCGACGGCGAAGAGCTGAACATCGAGGGCACGCTGAACCTGCTCACCGATCAGGACCGCACCAAACGTGAGGCCGCCGCAGTGGAACTGGCCCGCGTCTTTGCCGACAACGTCCGCACCTTTGCCCGTGTCCACAACACCCAGACCAAGGAAAAGGAAATCCTTGATCGCTGGCGCGGCATGCCCACGGCGCAGTCCGGCCGCCACCTGTCCAACGATGTCGAGCCCGAGGTGGTCGAGGCGCTGCGCAACGCGGTTGTCGCCGCCTACCCGCGCCTTTCGCACCGCTACTATGAGCTGAAACGCAAGTGGCTGGGGCTGGACGTGATGCAGGTCTGGGACCGCAACGCGCCGCTGCCGATGGAAACCGATCGCGTCGTCGGCTGGGACGAGGCGCGTGACATGGTCATGACCGCCTACAACGCCTTTGACCCCCGAATGGGTGAAATCGCGACACCGTTCTTTGAAAAGGGCTGGATCGACGCAGGCGTGAAACCGGGCAAGGCTCCGGGCGCTTTTGCCCACCCGACCGTCACCGACGTCCACCCCTATGTGATGCTGAACTACCTTGGCAAACCGCGCGACGTGATGACACTGGCGCATGAACTGGGCCACGGCGTCCATCAGGTGCTGGCTGCCGATCAGGGCGAAATGTTGGCCTCTACCCCGCTGACGCTGGCCGAAACCGCATCGGTCTTTGGTGAGATGCTGACCTTCCAGAAGATGCTGGAAAACGCCAAGAGCGACAAGGAACGCAAGGTCCTGCTGGCGGGCAAGGTCGAGGACATGATCAACACCGTCGTGCGCCAGATCGCCTTTTACGATTTTGAATGCAAACTGCACGAGGCGCGCCGCGGCGGGGAACTGACACCAGACGACATCAACGCCCTGTGGATGTCGGTGCAGGCGGAATCCCTTGGCGGCGCGTTCGAGTTCATGGAAGGCTATGAAACCTTCTGGTGCTACATCCCGCACTTTGTCCACTCGCCGTTCTACGTCTACGCCTATGCCTTTGGCGACGGCTTGGTGAATGCGCTCTATGCCGCTTATCAGGAGGCACCAGAGGGTTTTCAGGACAAATACTTCGACATGCTCAAGGCGGGCGGATCAAAACACCACAAGGATCTACTGGCCCCCTTCGGCCTTGACGCCAGCGACCCGAAATTCTGGGACAAGGGCCTGTCGATGATCGAGGGATTCATCGAAGAACTCGAAGCGATGGAATAAACACCCCGGCCTCTGCGCGTCCGACGCGCAGAGGTCATGCTCGCCGTTGCACACGCTAAAGGGGAAAGCATCGCAGGATTTCCCCGTTCCGCCGCGTAAGCTGTTGATAGGATCGATGCCATTCAATCAGCATTTCGGAGAGATTTAAGATGGCCAGCAAATTGTTTCTATCCGCATCCGTTGTATCGGTCTTGTTTGCCGCAAGCGTTCAGGCGGAAGAGTTTGAAAAATGCTCCCTCACCCCTGTCGATCAGGTCGGGTTCATCGACACCTTCACCACACCCGACGAATGCGTCGCCGCCTGCAAGACCACAGAGGGCTGCGACAGCTGGACGTTCCGCCCGCACAGCTTTGACGCCGGAATGCCCGGCCAGTGCAAGCTGATCAAAGGCGTATTCAGCCGCGAAGAGTCTGCCAAGGTCTTTTGCGGCGAAATGTGATCGCCGTCCCCTGCCGCCGGTCTTTCTTGTCGATCGTCCGGCGGCACACCATGCGCGGGTGAAACGCCCGTGCCGAATGGTTTTGCAAAGGACACCGACATGAAACTCCCCCACCATGTCGCCGCATTGGCCCTTGTGGCGTTGACCGCCCTGCCCCTCCAAGCTCAGGACACCTATCCCGCCACTGGAACGCAGATCGAACTGGAAGCGACCAAGTGGATCGTCGCGGGGGCAGGCACCTCGGCGATGGACTACACCGCCACGGGCGAAAGCCTGGCGGTTTATATCAACGAACCACATGGCTGGGTCGCGGTGATGACCCTTGTGCCCGATGCCGGTCAAAAGGTCGCTCTGGACCCCGCCGCCCCGATGCTCTGGATCGATGGCACGCAATACAAACCGTTCGCCGGAAACGGCTACCTGTTGAAAACCGGCAAGGGCAAACCCTTCTTGCTGCTGGAATATGACCGCGCGGCCAACTGATCCGCTCAGCCGCCCGCGTAGCCGCAATAGTCGCGGCTGTGGTCCTCCCGCGTGCCCTTGTCCGGCAACAGGCGACATTCCCCCGGCGCGGTCCCGGGGTTAAAATTGTGCGGCGTATAGGACCAGGCCACACATCCCGCCGTTTGTGCGCACTGCGCCAGACAGGCGTCCGGGCCGATCAGGTCATAGCTGTAGTTGATCACGCTTCCGATGGGGTACAGCTTGCACCCCTCCTCGGCGGCGGATGGCCCTGACAGGGCTGACAAAGCCGACAGACAGGCCGCCCAACAGATCGTTCTGCAAGATGAAGACACCTGACCCTCCGCGTTCCGACGCATCATCACCGCCTCAGGATGCGCAATACCACTCAGGGGTCAAGCGTTCGCCGACGCCCCGTCCTCCCCCCCGCCGCGCCGGGATTCGTGCCGGGGATCTCGGCGGCCCCTTTGCGGCCTCCCTTGACAAAACAGGATCGGCCCTAGGTTTGACTGGCACACAAGGATCGTTCCCCATGACCCGTTTCATGACATTTTTCGCCGCCCTGTTCGCCTTTCCCGTCTGGGCCGCGCAGGGGTTTACCTTTGCCAGCATCGACGGCGGCACGCTGTCGATGGACGATTGGCAGGGCCGCCCGGTTCTGGTGGTCAACACCGCCTCTCAATGCGGCTTTACCCCGCAATACGACGGCTTGCAGGCGCTCTATGACCGTTACCGCGACCGGGGACTGATCGTGCTTGCCATCCCCTCCGACGACTTTCGCCAAGAGCTGTCCACCGCCCAGGAGGTCAAAGAGTTCTGCGCGGTCAATTTCGATCTCGACATGCCGATGACCGACATCACGTCCGTCCGGGGACCGCAGGCGCATCCCTTCTACCAATGGGTCGCGCAGCAGTCCGGCTTCACCCCGGCGTGGAATTTCAACAAGGTGCTGATCGGCCCCGACGGTCAGGTAGAGGCGACATTCGGCTCTACGACACGGCCGCTGTCGGGCAAGATCACCAAAGCTATTGAGGCGGCGCTGAAATGAAAAACGCCCCGGACATGGCCGGGGCGTGGTCAAACGGCTGTGCGTCAGAGGCAATCAGGCGCGCAGGATTCCGTAGATCTCATCCTTGAGAGACGCGCGCTGCTTGCGCAGCTGGTCTTCGGCCAGTTGCTCCATCGGTTCGACATTTGTCTCTGCCCGGTGCACCTGGCGGTTGATCTCGTGGTATTCATCCGCAAGTTTCACGAAATGCGCGTTCGACTGCTTCAACTCGTGCATCTTGTCTGCGAATTCCGGGAATTCTTCCGACAGCTCGTGCGGTGTGTGCGACATTGGCGTCTCCTTTTCTTCTGTTCGAACACCAATTTACACATGCCGCGATCACACACTTTGACCGGGATCAAATCCGCACAGCCATTGCCCTTTTTCGCGCCGACATTCCCACCCGGTCAGTGGTGCGCACGCCGCCATCCGGCATTCTGCGCCTCTGCCTCGGAACAGAACCAGCGTTCACCCTTGGCCAGGCTGATCCGCGTCGCCCCATACCAGGTCTGACCCGGCACATGGTAAATCCGCGTGTCGCCCCGGCTGGAGATATTGCCCTTGATCACGCAGCCATCGGGTGCTTTGGCAAGATGCTGCGCGTCATGACCGCGCCGCGTCGCCTCGCGGAAATCGGCGGGCGATTGCACACCGGCCCCGTGCAGGCCCGCACCGCGCCGCGCCGCTTCGGTCTGTTGCCGCAGGTAGTCAAAGGAATACTTGGTATAGGCAAAGGCCAGCCCGCCATCCACCAGCGCCGCGCCCAGATCCTCACCCGCCACCTCGCAGCGCGCGACGGTGCGCCCGTATTTGTCGATCTCCAAAGCCTCGCACCGGGCGTGACGACCTTCAAATCGGGCCCGCATCTCGCCGGTGACCCAGCTGCCGCAGGGCCACATCGGCGCGGTCCGGCTGCCGCAAAACTGGGCCTTTTCAGGGGCGTCGATGCCATGCAGCCGGATACGCGTCTCACCAATCGCAACCGTATCGCCGTCAATGACACGCATGGGCCCGCTCAGGTCCGCCAAAGCAACCGAGGCCAGCGAAGAAAGAACAAGAGCGAAACAAAACCTTAACATATCGTTAAGATCGGCCCGCCCGCGCCCGATTTCAAGCCAAAAGTTAACGAATGGTTAACCCGATCTTAGCCCGGTTAACGAATTCAGCGCTGCGCGGTCTCCCACTGGGGATGCACCCAAGGCTGCACATTCTCCGGCGGCAGGCGCCCTCCCAGAACGTGATCCGCGATCTTTTCGCCAACCATAATCGACGGCGCATTCAGGTTGCCATTGGTGATACGCGGAAAAATGGAACTGTCCGCCACGCGCAGCCCCTCAACCCCGATCACCCGGCCCTGCGGGTCAACCACCGCATCCGGATCGTCCGCCGCTCCCATCCGGCAGGTGCCGCAGGGATGATAGGCGCTCTCGGCGTGGTCGCGGATCACCGCATCCAGATCCTCATCCGTTTGCGCCTCTGCCCCCGGCTGCAACTCCTTGCCACGATAAGGCGCAAAGGCCTCCTGCCCAAAGATCTCCCGCGTCAGCCGGATACAGCGGCGGAAATCCTGCCAGTCCTGCTCCTCGCTCATGTAGTTGAACAGGATGCGCGGGTCCGTTTCGGGATCAGACGACCGCAGCGTGACCTCACCCCGTGACGGCGACCGCATCGGCCCCACATGCGCCTGAAAGCCATGCCCCTCGGGCGCGATCTTGCCGTCATAGCGCACCGCGATGGGCAGGAAATGATACTGGATGTCCGGGTATTGCACCCCGGCCTGCGACCGGATGAACCCGGCGCTTTCGAACTGGTTCGACGCCCCCGGCCCCTTGCGCGCAAGCAGCCATTGCAGCCCGACCCAGGCCTTGCCCATCAGGCTCCAGTATTTCGCGAGGCTGACCGGCTGCGTCGCCGCCATCTGGATGTACAGCTCCAGGTGGTCCTGCAGGTTCTGCCCCACGCCCGCCCGGTCGGCCAGCACCTCGATGCCATGCTCCGCCAGATGCGCGCCCGGACCAATCCCCGACAGCATCAGCAGTTTGGGAGAGTTGATCGCGCTGGCGGCAAGGATCACCTCGGCCCGCGCGCGGATCACCTCGACCTTGCCGCCCCGGCTGATCTCGACACCCACCGCGCGGCCCTCGTCAAACACGACACGCCGCGCCAAGGCCCGCACCAGTTCCGCGCCTGCGCTCATCGCCGGACGCAGATAGGCTTTGGCCGCCGACCAACGCTCGCCCTCCCAGACGGTCATGTCAAACGCGCCAAAGCCCTCTTGCTGCTCACCGTTGTAATCGCCGGTGACCGGATAGCCCGCCTGCCCACCTGCCTCAACGAACGCTTGCACCAGCGGGTTGTCGCGCTTGCCGCGTGTCACATGCAACGGCCCGCCCTGCCCGCGCCATGACGGATCGCCGCCATGGCCGCCGTCGTGCCAGTCTTCCATCCGCTTGAAGTAGGGCAGCACATCGGCAAAGCCCCAGCCCTCACAGCCCGCGTCGCGCCAGTGGTCATAGTCCAGCGCATGACCGCGCACATAGATCATCCCGTTGATCGAGGATGACCCGCCAATCACCTTGCCACGCGGACAGGCCATGCGCCGCCCGCCCATATGCGGCTCCGGCTCTGTCTGATAACCCCAGTCATAGCGCGGCATGTTCATCGGATAGCTCAGCGCGCCGGGCATGTTGATGAACGGGCCCCAGTCGCTGCCGCCATGTTCGATGACGATCACCGACTTGCCCGCCTGTGTCAGCCGCGCCGCGACGGCACAGCCGCCCGATCCCGCGCCGACAATCACATAATCCGCTTCCATGGGTCAGCCCCTTCGACCTTTTCAACAGACGCCCCCTCCGCCCCCACCGCGCGCTTGCGGGCGCGGGGTGGGCGGGTGGGCGCGCCCGCAAGCGCGCCTTGTCAGAAAGGCGCCTCGACGTCGCCCATCCGCACAAACACCGATTTCAACTGCGAATAATGCCCGATCGCCGCCTTGGAGTTCTCACGCCCGACACCCGACATCTTGGTGCCGCCAAAGGGCAGTTCCACCGGCGCGTCGTTGTACGAGTTGATGAAACATGACCCCGCATCAAACGCCCCGATCACCCGGTGCGCCCGCGCCATGTCGCGGGTAAAGACCCCCGCCGACAGGCCCATCGTGGTGTCATTGGCGCGCGGGATCACCTCTTCCTCACTCTCGAAATCCAGCACCGACATGACGGGGCCAAAGATTTCCTCGCGGGCGATCACCATGTCATCGGTCACATCGGCAAAGACCGTCGGCGCGATGTAAAATCCGTCCCGCTCAAGCGCAGCACCGCCGCAGACCAGCCGCGCGCCCTCGGCCACGCCTTTTTCGATATAGCCCAGCACGATCTCACGCTGGCGTGCGCTGACCATCGGCCCGAATGTCACGGCCTCATCCATCGGATCACCGATCACAGCCCCCTGAAGACGCGCCGCCAGACGTTCCAGAAACGCCTCCTTGATGCCCTTTTGCACAAAGACCCGCGTGCCGTTGGAGCAGACCTGACCGGAGGAATAGAAGTTCGCCAGGATCGCGCCGCCCACCGCATTTTCCAGATCCGCATCGTCAAAGATCACCAGCGGGGACTTCCCGCCAAGTTCCATCGTGACATGCTTCATGCCTTCGGCGGCGGCGGCGTAGACCTTGCGCCCCGTCGGCACCGATCCGGTCAGCGACACCTTGTCTACGCGCGGATCGGTGACAAGCGCCGCGCCCACGGCCCCCGCACCCTGCACCACGTTGTACAGCCCCGCAGGCGCGCCCGCCTCGATCAGGATCTCGGCGACCTTCAGCGCGCAGAGCGGCGTTTCCTCGGAGGGTTTGAAGATCATCGCATTGCCACAGGCCAGCGCAGGCGCGCCCTTCCAGCAGGAAATCTGCGTCGGATAGTTCCACGCGCCGATCCCCACGCACAGGCCCAGCGGCTCACGCACCGTGTAGCCCCAGTTGCCGTCCGGCAATTGCACATGCTCGCCCGTCAAACTGCCCGCCAGACCGCCGAAATACTCCAGCGCATCGGCGCCGCTGGTGGCATCCACATACAGGGTCTCGGACAGCGGTTTGCCGGTGTCATGGGTTTCCAGAACCGACAGATCGCGGTTCCGTTCGCGCATGATGTCGGCGGCCCGGCGCAGCACGCGGCCCCGTTCCGTCCCGCTCAGCTTGCGCCATTCGGCCTGCGCCCGCCGCCCGCTGGTGATCGCTTGTTCGATCACCGCGGGCGTTGCCGCATGCACCTTGGCAATCACCTCGCCGGTGGCCGGATAGACCACCTCGATCACCTCCCCGGCGCTGTCCTCGAGATACTGGCCGTCAACAAAATGCGAGGCCTGCGGTTGTGTGTCATAACTCATCATCTGTCTCCTGTAGAACCGACGCTACTCGCCGCGCGGAAAGCGCTGGCTGTCTTCCACGTCGTTCAAATCCATATGGTTGCGCATGTAGCGCTCGCTGGCCTTTTGCAGCGGCTGAAAATCCCACGGGAAATAGCCGCCCTGCCGCAACGCCTCGTAGACCACCCAGCGCCGCGCCTGGCTCTGCCGCACCTCGGCGTCGAACCGCTCCAGATCCCAACGCGCGGCGGATTTGACCCGGAACCGTTCCAACACACCCGCATGCGCCGCGACCTCGGCCAGATTGGTCAACTCATGCGGATCGGCCTCAAGGTCGAACAGCTGCTCGGGGTCCAGCGCGCAATTGGTGTATTTCCACCGCCCCTCGCGCAGGCAGATCAGCGGCGCATAAGACGCCTCGGCTGCGTATTCCATCGCCACCGGCGACACCCGCGCGCGCCCCTTCATGACCGGCGTCAGGCTCTCGCCCTCAGTCCAGGGCATCACCTCGGACATGTCCACGCCCGCCAGATCGCACAGCGTCGGGCACAGGTCGATGGTCGACACCGGCGCGTCAATCCGCGCGCCTTCGGCCCCCGGCACGGAGATCATCATGGGCACCCGCGCCGCGCCTTCGTAAAAGCTCATCTTGAACCACAGACCGCGTTCGCCCAGCATGTCGCCATGGTCACTGACAAAGACCACAATCGCCTCTTGCCGGGTCTCGTCCAACACCTCCAACAGCTTGCCGATCTGCTCATCAAGGTAGGAGATATTGGCGAAATAGGCCTGCCGCGACCGGCGAATATCCTCCTCAGTGATGTCAAAGCTGCGCCAGTCGTTGGCGGCGAATATCCGCTTGCTGTGCGGGTCGTGATCCTCATAAGCCATCGCGGGCACCTCTGGAGTCAGGTGTTCGCAATCGCCGTACAGATCCCAGAATTTCTTGCGCGCCACATAGGGGTCATGCGGATGGGTAAAGCTGACGGTCAGGCACCACGGGCGCGCGTCCTTGCCCCGCGCCAGATCATACAACTTGCGCTCGGCGTGATAGGCGACCTCATCGTCGTATTCCATCTGGTTGGAAATCTCGGCCACGCCCGCGCCCGTCACCGACCCCATGTTGTGATACCACCAGTCGATCCGCTCTCCCGGTTTGCGATAGTCCGGGGTCCAGCCGAAATCGGCGGGGTAGATATCCGTGGTCAGCCGCTCCTCAAAGCCGTGCATCTGGTCGGGACCGACAAAATGCATCTTGCCAGACAGGCAGGTCTGATACCCCGCCCGCCGCAGGTGATGCGCATAGGTCGGGATGTCAGAGGCAAATTCCGCCGCGTTGTCATAGACCCGCGTCATGCTGGGCAACTGCCCGGACATAAAACTGGCCCGCCCCGGCGCGCACAGCGGGCTGGCCGTATAGGCGTTCCGGAACCGCACCGACCGTTCTGCAAGCGCCCGCAGGTTCGGAACATGCAGCCAGTCGGCGGGGCCGTCGGGGAACAGCGTGCCGTTCAACTGGTCCACCATGAGGATCAGGATATTGGGTTTGGTCATGTCGTCCTCATCAGGGCGTGGGCGGTTTGGATGACTTGGCAGGCGGCCCCTTCGACGCCGCTGCCCGACAGGGCGGCGCGCAGGTAGACGCCGTCGATCAGTGCCGCGATCTGCTGCGCCACGGCGTCGGGATTGTCTGCGCGGTCGCGCAAGGCGTGGACCAGATTGGAATGCAGCCGCCGTTGATAGACCTGCAACAGGCGCGCCGCCTCTGGTTCCTTGCGCGCCAGCACATAGAAATTCAGCCAGGCCGCAACCGTGTCGGAACGAAAACAGCTGTCGGCAAAGTTCGCCTCGATGACCGCCTCAAACCGCGCGCCGGAAGGCGCGGCGGCCAGCGCGCTGCGCACCTCTGCCCCGTATTCGGTCAGGATGTGGCGCATGGCGGCCAGAAAGATCTGCGCCTTGCCGCCGAAATAGTGATGCGCCAGCGCGCTGGACATGCCCGCCCGCCGCGCGATCCGGGACACGGTCACGTCCAGCGACCCGGCCTCGCCGATCTCGGCCACCGTGGCCTCCATGAGCGCGGCGCGCCGGATTGGTTCTTGTCCGATCTTTGGCATGTCGGCAGGTATGAGTTTCGTTGACTGGCGAGTCAATCAAAAACACCAACCCCAACAACCGCACGCAAAAGCGCCGGCCCCCCGCCCGGGAACCGGCGCTTTGTGTCTGCCCAAAACATGTCTGCCCAAAACGTCCATCGCGCGGGGATCAGTCCACCCGGCGATAGGTCAGAACATCGCCCAATTCGGGGATGATCAATTCCAGCCGATCCGCCGTCACCTCGCCCAGATGCTCGCACCAGCTGTCCTGCGTCTCCAATTCGGTCCGGGTGAACCCGATCCCCTCATAGGGCGCATCCGGGCACGTCCCGCCCAGCGTCATCCACTGGTGGCCGATGAATTCGCCGCCGTAGTAGTCATAGACATCCGCGCCCGCGATCGTGAATTGCGCTTCGGGATCGTCCACCGACTGCCACGTTCCCTGCATCATGCGCCGTTCCTCGGCAAAGAAATCGCCGTCAAACACCTCTGTCACGCGCGCCAGCGCCACCTCGACCGTGATGTCGCCATAGTTGACCATGTCGCCTTCGATCTCGACCGCCAGAGGCATCGGCCAGTGTTGCAGATCGTCCAGGATGCTGTCTGCCGAACCGCCGCCGTAATAGGCGTGATAGCGCCAGCCCTCGACCTCAAAGCTGCAAAAATCCAACCCGTCGATCAGCTCACAGCCGGTAAAGATGCCGTTTTGGGTAAACGGTTCGCCCAGACTGCCACGCGCGAAAGGCACAGCGCTTTCCAGCGGCATATCCTCGTCG
This sequence comes from Antarctobacter heliothermus, assembly GCF_900188425.1. Taxonomy (GTDB): domain Bacteria; phylum Pseudomonadota; class Alphaproteobacteria; order Rhodobacterales; family Rhodobacteraceae; genus Antarctobacter; species Antarctobacter heliothermus. The sequence continues at coordinate 35,374 of NZ_FZON01000023.1, read as the reverse complement.
CTGTGATCAGGGTCCGGCCCCGGCATGGCCCCGTCGGCCACCAGTGTCAGGGTAAAATCCGCAGCCTCGCCAGTATCGACCTTGCGAAAGCGCGTGCTGTCATAGCCCCGCGCGGCGCAATCCTTGTCGCCCTCGATGGTAAACGCCCCAGAGGTGCTGCAAAACGCAAAAGGCCCGTCGAATTCGCCGCCCTTGACCGTTGCCCTGTAGTAGAAATACCGGCGGTCCAGGGCGCGCCCCATCACCGTCTTGCATTCTCCCGGTGCCAGTTGCCACCAGCCCTCGGATGTCCAGATCCCGCCCGGTGCCTCGTAGCCGATGGCCACGCTTTGCCGCAGGTCCGTGTTGTTGCAAACGTCCAGCCCGGCCTGCGCGGCCATTGGCACTACCGCAAACGCATACGCGGCACATAGAAAAGTCCGTGTCGTCAAATCCTGTCCTCCCTGTCTGGGAAGACATCAGAACCGTCGTGCAGACGCCCTGTCGAGCCTTTTGACGCAACTTCAGAGGTTCAGCGTGCCCAGTACCCGGTTCTGCGGCAGTCGTGCCACTTCGACGCCGTTGTCGGTGCGCCGCAGGTTGTAGCCATAGCCGCGCATGCGGAACCGCCACTCTGCCTCGGAAAGAACCTTCTGCCGTTCGCTCAGCAGGAAATCCTCGATCTCTGTCATGTCGTCAGTCATTCTACCCTCCGCAAACATCCAATTCCTCCTGATATGCTGCACGCGAATGCTTGCATCATCGTTAAAAAATAGGGCGCGATTGCGCCTTATCGAAGGAGTTTCAGCGAAACGTGACCGCGCGTCCCCGCGTCAGGTCTTGGTTTCCGACACCAGCGGCGTGATCCGCCGCTTCAGCACCGCCTCACGCCAGGTGATGAAAATCACCGCCGCCATAATCAGCGATCCGCCCGCAATGACCCAAGGGTCCACAGGTTCGCCAAAGACAATTGCGCCCAGCGCCACGGCCCAGACCAGTTGCAGGAACGTCACCGGCTGCGTCACCGTCACCGGGGCGGCTGCAAAGGCCAGTGTCATGGTGTAATGTCCGGCGGTGGCGAAAAACGCCACGCCCAGCAGCACCAGCAGCTCCCCCCACGTCGGCCAGACCCAGACCGCAATCGCCAGCGGCGCAAGGCCGATGGTCACGCCGACGGACAACAGCGCCACCACCAGTGTCGCGCGCACCTCTCCTGACAGGATCTTGGCCAGCAGGTACGATCCGGCAAACAACAGTGCCGTCCCCATGATTGCAAAATGCCCCGGGTCCAGTTCCCGGAACCCCGGCCGCAGGATCATCAGCGCGCCGATCAGCGCCGCCACAATCGCCATGACCCGCCGCAGCGCCAGCCGTTCGCCCAGAAAGATCACCGCCAGAACCGTCACATAGACCGGGTTGATGTAGTTCAGCGCCGTCACCTCGGCGATGGGGATGCGGGTCATGGCATAGAACCACAGCACCACGCCGATGGTGTGGAACAGCGCCCGCAGGGAAAACAGCCGCCACAGCCGCGGCGTCAGTTTTGTCCGCAACAGGCTTTGCGCGACAGGCAGCAAAAAGACCAACCCCAGCACATAGCGCAAAAAGGCCGATTCCGCCGCCGGGATGCGCTGGCCCAGCGATTTCACCAAGGCGGTCACCGCGACAAAGCACAGCCCCGTCACCACCATCCAGAACACGCCCCGCGCCGGGCTCTGCACATTGTCCACCATGCCCAAGGCTTAGCCCATTGATCCGCAGGCACAAGCCCCGCGGATCACATCACGATCAGCTTGGCCGCGATGGCCCACATGGTCAGCCCGATCACCAGATCCAGCACCCGCCACGCCGAGGGCCGCGCAAACAGCGGCGCCAGCGCCCGCGCGCCATAGCCCAGCGAAAAGAAAAACACGAAAGAGGCCGTCATCGCGCCCAGCGCAAAGCCCAGCCGGTCATCGTACTGCGCCGACACCGCGCCCAACAGGACCACCGTGTCCAGGTAGACATGCGGGTTCAGCCATGTCAGCGCCAGACAGGTCAGCACGGCCGCCCGCAGGCTCTGCGCGCCCTCGCCCGCCGCCAGCACCGCGCCGCCTTTCCAGGCCGCGTACAGCGTCTTGGCCCCGTACCAGATCAGGAACGCCGCCCCGAACAGGCGCATCCCCCATTCCAGCCCCGGCACCGCCTCGACCAGCGCGCCAAAGCCCGCCACCCCGGCGGCAATCAGCGCCGCGTCCGACACGGCACAAACCAGCACCACCGGCAGCACATGCACCCGCCGCAGCCCTTGCCGCAGCACAAAGGCGTTCTGCGCCCCGATCGCAAGGATCAGGCTCAACCCCAGGGCAAACCCCGCCAGTACCGCTTCCATCACGTCTCCTGCGTCTGTCCGGGCCGTCCCCTCGCGCGGAACGGCCCCAAGGACAAGCGAAAACACCGCCGCACCGCTATGGCATTGACCTTGCCCGTCCTTTCCAGAAATCTATGCCCAAGGGAGCAAACACATGTGCTGGAGCGAAACCGCCACTTTTGCCATGGTCGGGCTTGGGACCGCCGCCACCGTCGCCACATGGCGGCGTGGCGACCCGGCGGGCATCTGGGGCACGCTGGGCTATTTCACCCTGATGGAGGGCTTGCAGGCCTGGGGCTATGGCGTGGTCGACCAATGTGGCACACCCGCCAATACCACCGTGACGGTGCTGTCCTACCTGCACATCGCCTTTCAGCCCATCATGATCAACCTGTTCTGCCTTGCCCTGGTCGGACCGGGCATCGACCCGCGCACCAGACGGCGGGTGCTGACACTGGCCTCGCTGGCCTCGCTCACGCTACTGGCGCGGCTGATCCCGGCCGACTGGCTGGGCACTTGCCTGCCCGGCACACCACTGTGCGGGGCGGCGTTCTGCACCATCTCGGGCGACTGGCACATCGGCTGGACCATGCCGTTGAACAACCTGTTCAGCCTCGCCCATTGGGTCGGCGGGATCGGGCAATACCCCGACTACCTGCTGGCCAGCCTGCTGTTGCCCTGCCTCTACGGAGCGTGGCGCTTTGCCGTCCTCAACACGCTGGTCGGGCCGCTGCTGGCCTCCGGCCTGACCAGCAACCCCAATGAGATGCCAGCGGTCTGGTGCCTGCTGTCGATTGTGCTGGTGCTGATCGGCCTCAGCCCGATCTTTCGGCGACAGGTCTTTCCCCCGACCGCCGCCTGACGGCGCCCCTATCGCTTGCGCCCCGGCGGGTGGAACAGATACTCCGCCAACACGCCCAGCTTGAACGGCAGCCGCCCCTTGCGGTCCACCAGTTGCTTCAACGTCATGCGCCGCCGCCGCACAACCGCGCGGGCGATGCGAAACTCGGTGCGCCGCTTGCGCTCCAGCACAGCGGCGGGCAGCAGCCGCTTGATGCCTTTCCACAGCCAGCCAAGCTGCAGAAACGCCAGCGCCTTGAACAGGCCCTTTTGCAGCGTTGACCACGTCAGCCGCAGCGCCGCCCCGCCCGCCGCCACCAGCCACAGCGGCAATTGCACCGAAAACAGGATCAGCCACAGCCCCATCGAGGTCACCGACAAGGCCAGCGAGGCAAACAGAATCACCATCCACGCCACCGCACGCTCCAGCGGACTCAGCCGGTTGAACCACGCCAACAGCCGCGCATAGCGCAGCTGCACGACCTCCAGATAGCGCTTCACCAGCAGTTGAATGCGCCGCAACAGCGCCTTGCCCAGCATCAAGGGCAGGACCGAGGTCATGAGCCATTTCTTGATCAGCTCGACCCGGAAAAACATCGCGCCCTGAGTCTTGAGCCAGACAAAAAGCACCGGCAATTCGACGCCGAACAGCTTTTTCATCAGCACCTTGAGTTGGGTCAGGATCAGCCCCAGCGCAATCAGCACCTCATGGCCGAAATACCAGGTCGCCGCCCCCGAAAGCGCGACAACAACGACCAAAAGCAAGAGCGCGCGCAACAACATCCCCCCGGCTTAGGCGGTTTTTGCGCCTCGCCGCAAGTCGGGCATTCCGCCGGGGGCGGACCTATTTGACGGAAACCTTGGCGCAATCCCTGAAAAGAACGCGGTGTTCAGCGCCGGGAAACGCGAGAGCCGGTTTGGGGGAGTGGGCGCGCTGTCAACGCGCGCTGCGGCCTCCAAGTTTTGGGTGGGGAGCGGCGTTGTTGCACGGTGCACCAAGGTCAGCAATGCGGAGGAAGCGGACCTCGGCCAGCGCGTGCGAATATTTCAGCCAAGTGCAGAAAGCCGCCGATGAATCTGCTACACTGATCGACAGCATGGCGAAGCCTGCGGCTATTCTTGGCTGCCCACTAAAGAGAAGTGAGCATGCTACTCAGCCCGGATACCTTTGTGTGGATTTTTTTCAAGGTAACATCAGATCGCGAATCTCTTCGATACAGTGCTAACTCCCCGACTGTTCTTGGCTCAGCATCACCAATGCGAACATATTGTGTTCTTGCGCGTTTGAACCCTTCCTCAGCTTCCTTGCTGTCGTGCGCAACGAAGTTTCGTAGTCGTTGCAAATTTATTAAATCCGAATGGAAAGGGGCGAGCATTTCACCAATTGGAAACCCCTCCCGAAATACCAAGTTAGAAATTTTTTTAACAGATACCACATTACCCCAATCGAGAAATTTGTTTCCGGATTTAAGAATGTCTTCCGCTGTCTCCCAATCCGGGCAGGTTAGCTTGGAAACCACCTGTGCTCCTTGCAGTGTCTCGTTCGTTACACAGTAGTGCAGAAATGCAGACCGAACCAATCTTTCGTAAACGCGATAAAGACGAAAAGTCACGGCTTCTGCAAGAAAAGTATGTTGTTCGGTTTTCTCGGTGCCAGCTACAGTCGCCAATTCGTTGACAAAAGTCAGAAGCAAATGACAATTCGTGTCAAAATGATCAATCTCCTCTTCAATCGTCAAAATGCGCCTCTAAAACCGAGAGAATATAAACAGATCGTGCAACTCTTGCCTGTGTATCCGTTGTTGCCAAAGTTGAAGCCCGAATGAACGGCTTCAGATGCTCGGGCGCCATTGCGCGTTTTGGTTGAGGTGAATAGGAAGCGTAATCGGCGCTAATTCCATTCAAAACGGACTTCAACTTTTGAGTTTCGTCAAGAATATTCTCACAAAGCGGCGTCTCTGGCAGGCCTTCGATTTCATGCTGAAGGTGGCCAAGCGTAGTCACGAGAGAAAAGTACATATGCTTACTCGACCAAGCTGATCCTTTTATCTCGTCATTTGTATACACACTCGCAACCGCATGGATGGCATTCCTGAGGCGCGCACGCACCTCAGGAATTGCGCCTTCTTCGTCTTCAAAGCGCTTGTAAGTGGTCTCAACGGCCTTTGATGATTGCATTTGCACCAAGAAGCAGCCAAGCAAATCGGACGCGAGTTCTGCCTCAGCCATCCTGTTGATTGATGTTTTGGACAGGATGCCAGAAGAAAGCCAATGATCCAGGTTCTCATAGCCAATTTCGTAAGCGGCAGATTTGAAGAAGCCACTGTATGAAGCATTTCTCATTTCTTGACCGTTCAATTTTACAGTATATCTGTTAATCCTCGCAAAAATATCGAGGAGCTCTTCTAAAGGAGCGGAATTGAGCACGTCGCAGCCCACTTCATACTGCATGAAGTCGTCCTGCATGTCCTCCGGGAGTTGCGAAAAGGTCAGCCCTGCGAATTCTTTGTTGTGAGCTCTGGAAATTTTTATCCCATCGTTGATGAAGTCGAAGATGGCGCGAAGCCTTTGCTGTCCATCCACTACAACCCGGAGAAGCTTACCATCCTTGTATTCTTGCATCAGGATGACCTTTGGGAAGGGCTTCCCTCGAATGATGGTATCGGCAAGAAATGCCTTGGCAGATGATGACCAAACTGACCGACGTTGAAAATCAGGCGAAAGGTCCAACTTTCCATCTAGATACCATTCGTTGAAGTCTGAGACGGAGTATGCGCGAACGTCAAAGGCTTTCACGTGTCACCCTTTATATTATATGGTTGTAGGCAAAGCCTCGACCTGTACAGATAGGCTGCCTCCGCTTATGTGTTGCTTTCTCTATCACACTTTCACCAGATCTCCAGACTCGGACTGTCAGACCTATAACTTGCCCTAGAGTGCAGGAGTTGCCGTCGGATCGCTGCCCTCAGACTCTTTGCTGACTTTCATCATGGCGGCGAACGCTGCACCCAGTACAGAGGCACGCTTAGGGCAGTGAGCGGACGAGAACACCCGAGATGCTGAACGGCCGCTCCGGGCCGAAACCCACCCCTGATCTACCCACATCCAAACCTCAAACCATGCCACGGCTTTCAACCGAAACACCCCGATTTCATCACCCCAAACACGGCCTCTCATCGCGGGCCACCCCGCGCGCAAACCTTAACGCGGCGTAAAAACGTCTCTGTAACCCCTTGATTTTACGTCACCGCAATCCTGTCCACGCGTGGACACGCCCATTACTCAAACAAAAACCCCCGCCAAAGCGGGGGTTTTCTCAGGTCCAAAAGGGCGCGAAAAATCAGGATTCTTCCAGCTTTGCCATAACCTCATCCGAGGCCTCAAAGTTGGCGGTCACACGCTGGACGTCATCATCATCCTCCAGCGCCTCGATCAGCCGCATCAGCGATTGCATCCCGTCCAGATCCATGTCCGTGGTGGTGGTCGGCTTCCACACCAGCTTGGTCGAGTCCGACTCGCCCAGCTCACCCTCCAGCGCGGTGGACACCTCGTTCAGATCGGTGTCGGCGCACCAGATCACATGGCCCTCGTCCGAGCTTTCCACGTCCTCTGCGCCCGCCTCGATCGCCGCCATCATGACGGTATCGGCATCACCTACGGAGGCGGGATAGATGATCTCTCCCTTGCGCTCGAACATGAACCCGACAGAGCCGGTCTCCCCCAGATTGCCGCCGTTCTTGGCAAAGGTCGACCGCACCGTCGACGCGGTCCGGTTGCGGTTGTCTGTCATCGCCTCGACGATCACCGCCACACCATTGGGGCCATAGCCCTCATAGCGGATTTCCTCGTAGTCCTCGGCGTCGCCGCCGGTCGCCTTCTTGATGGCGCGTTCGATGTTGTCCTTGGGCATCGACTGCCCCTTGGCTTCCTTGACCGCCAGCCGCAGGCGCGGGTTTTTCTCGGGGTCGGGATCGCCCATCTTGGCGGCGATGGTGATCTCCTTCGACAGTTTCGAAAAGATCTTGGCCCGGATCTTGTCCTGACGGCCCTTGCGGTGCTGGATGTTTGCCCATTTGGAATGGCCGGCCATGGTCGGTGTGCCTCTTTCTCGGGTGTCTTGAGATATCCGCGCCTCTATATGCCAGCGCCGCCCCCCTTGCCAAGTCCGGGCGTTGCGCAGGGGCTTGACCTGGGCTAGCGCTGGGGCATGAGCAAGTTCCTTCTCCTCCAGCTGCGCCCCGAACCAGAGGCAAGCACGTCCGAATACCGCGCCATGCTTGACACCTCGGGCCTGGCCGCGGATCGCGTCCACCGCATCTGCCTGGACAAGGAGGATCTGCCCCCCGATCTGGACCCCGCCGACTATTCCGGCGTGATCGTCGGCGGCGGCCCCGGCTGTGTCAGCGATCCGCCCGCCAAGAAAGCCCCGGTAGAGCGCCGCATCGAAGAGGCGATCCTGCGCCTGATGCCAAGGATCACGGCGCAGGACATTCCCTTCATGGGCTGCTGCTATGGCATCGGCATCCTTGCGCATCACCTTGGCGCCGAAGTGTCCAAAGTGCGGTTTGGCGAACCCGTGGGCGCGGTGACCTGCCATCTCACGCCCGAGGGCGCACAAGACCCGCTGACCGCCGACCTGCCCGGCCAGTTCGACGCCTTTGTCGGCCACAAGGAAGCGGTCCAGCATCTGCCCAACGGCGCGGTTCACCTCGTCTCATCCGGGCCGTGCCCCTACCAGATGATCCGCTATGGTCAGAACGTCTACGCCACCCAGTTCCACCCAGAGGCGGACGCCTCCGAATTTGAAACCCGCATCCGCATCTACCGTCACAAGGGCTATTTCGCCCCCGAAGAGGCCGACGCCCTGATAGAGATGTGCCGCGCCGCACAGGTCAGCGAACCACCCCGCCTGCTCGAAGGGTTTGTCCAGCGCTTCGGGTGACAAGTCGCACAGGGATGTCTTGGGGGAACGCGGTAATTCAGGCGCGCAGCGGCACCGTCGCCCCGCCGGGCAAAAAAGGCACGCTGGCCCGCCTGTCTCCTAGACCACGCCGCGCATTTCCCCGGATCCCCCAAGGGCGCGTCGGGTGAGACACAATCGAATTGCCGTTGAACGTGCTATTGTAGCTCACGGATGGCTCTGACTTTCAGGGCGACCGGGCGCAATGGAGGATACGATGCCGACGCAACACGCATTCGACGCCTGGTCCGCCGGACAGAGTTACGAGCACTACATGGGTCGGTGGATACGGATGATCTCCGCTCGTTTCGTGGAATGGCTCACGCCAAAGCCGGACGCCGACTGGCTTGACCTGGGATGCGGCACCGGGGCGCTGACCCAGACAATCCTGACGTCTGCGGCCCCGCGATCCGTGCTTGCAATCGACCAGTCGCCCGATTTCATTGCCCATGCAAAGGCGCAGACCGACGACCGGCGCGCGCGGTTCAAGGTCGCGGATGCAGCGCTGCTTGCGGTTGACGACGCCTCTGTCGACATTGTCACCTCTGCCCTCGTGTTGAACTTCATCCCCGACAGACAAGACGCCCTTGCCGCCATGTCCCGCGCCCTGCGGCCCGGCGGACTGCTGTCTTTCTATGTATGGGACTATCCCGGCGGTGGCATGGGCTTTATCGACGCCTTCTGGAAAGCGGCGGCCGAGGTCGATCCAAAAGCGTCCGATCTGGACGAAAGCACTCGCTTTCCGTTTTGCACGCAGGATGTCCTCACCCGGCTGTGCCAAGAAGCCGGGCTAAAGCGCACAGAGGTTATCCCTATCGAGGTTACAACCCGATTTGAGGATTTCGACGCCTTCTGGCACCCCTTCACAATGGGGGCGGGCCCCGCACCCGGCTATTGCAGAACCCTGTCCGACGCACACCGCCAACAGCTGAAAGACCGGCTGGAAACAACTCTTGGCGGTGATGGCCCCGTCGCCCTGCCCGCGCGCGCCTGGGCCGCCAGAGGATACACCCAAGCGGCATAACGATTTTCGGCACCTGTCGGACGGTCTCTGCGCAACCACGATCACATGCGCAGTCGCCCGCCGCAGTCCAGTGCGTCAGCCTCTTGTCAAAGGTCGGCCAAGTTTGGTGATCGGCGCAGACACCACATGCCAGGCTTTGCCCACATCACAACGGCCAGAAAAACGGGATCAGGACAGAGGCCAGCGCGCCGATGCTCAGGTTCAGCGGCAGGCCAACCTTGAAAAAGTCCGAGAATTTATACCCACCCGGCCCGTAAACCAAAGTGTTGGTCTGGTAGCCAATCGGCGTGGCAAAGCTGCAAGAGGCCGCAACCATGACCGCCACCACCAGGGGGCGCGGGTCGACGCCAATTGCGGCGGCAAGGCTGATCGCGATGGGCGTCACCACCACGGCCACGGCGTTGTTCGACACGGTTTCCGTCAGCAGGCTGGTCATCAGGTAAACCGCCCAGATAACCACCGGCGCGGGCAGGTTCGCCATCCACGGGGCCACCCCGCCGACAATCAGTTCCACCGCGCCAGAGGTCTGCAACGCCGCACCGATGGCCAGCATGGCAAAGATCAGCGCCAGCAACTGCCCCTCGACAAAGGAAAACGCCTCATCCGCGTCGATACAACGGGTCAGCAGGACAACCGCCACCGCCACCACGGCCAGCGCCAGAATAGGCGCCACGCCAAAGGCCGACAGCACCACGATCCCGGCCAGCGCCACCAGGGCAATCGGGGCATGGCTGCGCCGAAACGCCCGCGCCGAAGGCTGCGCCACGTCGACCAGTTCCATCTCGTCCGCCAGCCGCTTGATGTCCTCTGAGTTGCCCTCCAGCAGCAGGGTATCGCCCACCCGCACCACCAGATCGTCCAACTGTCGCCCGATGTTCTGGTTCCGCCGGTGCACCGCCAGCGGATAGACCCCGAATTTACGCCGCAGGCGCAGCGCGCCAAGACTGCGGCCAACCATCTTGCAGCCCGGTGTAATCAGCACCTCGACGGTCGTCGTCTCCTTGGCCGAAACCTGATCGACGCGCTTCAACTCCTTGTTGCGTTGCAGCGACAGCAGCTCGTTCATCTTGGTGCGCAGCACCACCCGGTCGCCCACACGCAGCTCGACTCCCCGCAGGTTGCGGCGCAGCGATTCGTCGCCCCGGATCACGTCGATCAGGCGCACACCTTCGCGTTTGAACAGCTGAACCCCCAGAACCTCGCGTCCGATCAGGTTGCTGTCGGGCGGGATCACCGCCTCGGTAAAGAACTTCATCCGCGAGCGGTCCGACAACATGCCTGCCATCGACGTGCGGTCCGGCAACAGGTAACGGCCAACGAACAACAGATAGACCATGCCCCAGGCCACCAGGATCACCGCCAGCGGCGTGACCTCGAAGATGGTGAACGGCTCCATCCCCTGCGCGCGGGCGACACCATCGACCAGCAGGTTGGTCGAGGTGCCGATCAGCGTCAGTGTGCCGCCAAGGATCGCCGCATAGCTGAGCGGGATCAGCAGTTTTGACGGCGCAATGCCCATCGAATTGGCGATCTGCACAAAAATGGGCAACATCACGACGACCACGGGGGTGTTGTTCATCACCGCAGAGGCCACGACGACCACCATCAGGATGCCCGCAATCGCCCGCCGGGGACGTCTGGCAACCTGATCCTGCGCGTATCCGGTAAAGGCATCCAGCGCCCCGGTCCGCACCAAGGCCCCCATGACGACAAACATCGCCGCGATGGTCCAGGGCGCGGGGTTTGACAGCACCTCCAGCGCCGCCTCATAGGGCAGCGCGCCCATCACCAGCAACACCGCCACGCCGCCGATGGCTGTGACCTCGGTCGGGTAGGACTCGCGCACAAACAGCACGAACATCGCGACCACGACGGCAAGGGTCACCACCGCTTGGCCTGTCTGGCTCAGCTCGATCCCGATCATGTTTCGCTCAGTTCACCGCCCGCTCTCAACCGACCGCATTCTGACCTGACGCCGGAGCGGGTACAAGCGGTTTACGCTGCGGCTGCACAAGGGTCATGCCCGCCATCATCAGGATCAGCGCAACCCAGACCCAGCCGGCATAGGCCTCGGACAGGAACAGCATCGCCCAGGTGACGCCAAACAGCGTGACAAGATAGCTGACCTGCGCGGCAAACACCGCCCCCGCGCGACCCACCAGCCAGACATAGGCGGAATAGGCAAAACCGTGCAGCGCCGCACTGGCGATCACCGCCTTGTCCGGTGCCCCCAGCGGCAGATCCGGCACGATGAACTGACCGCTTGCCAGTGCAAGCGGCAGGCTCAGCGCCGCGCCCAGGATTGAGGCCCCGGTCAGGACCTGCACCGCGTCCAACCCCTGCGTGCCCCATTTGTCGACCACATTGCCCTCCAGCGCGTAACAGGCCGAGGCGATCAGCGCGATGGCGATCCAGACCGCCTGCGTGCCCGCAGGCAGGCTTGCCTCCGGCAGCACCAGCAGGGCGACCCCGCCCAGGCCCAAAAGCAGGCCCAGCACCCGCGCGGCCGACAGCCGGTCGGTCCCCAGCGCCAGCGCGATGGGCAACGCGAACATCGGCACCGAACTCAGCAGGATCGACAGCACGCCCGACGGCAGATGCACCGCCGCCTGATACGACGCGATGCCGGGTGCAACCGTGCCGATCACGGCGATAAACAGATACAGTCGCAGGGCCGCCGGTCGCAGCGGCAGGCGTTTGCCCCTGATCAGCGTCAGCATGCCCAGCAGCAGTCCCACCAGCATCGCCTGCCAAAAGATCAGACCGAAATGTCGATAGCCCTCAGACACCGCGACCTTGGCCAGCGGTTGCGTCGCGCCCCAGGCTGCGCCCGTCACCACCAGCGTGGCAAAGGGCAAAAGCCGGGTCATGCGGGGCCGGACTGTTCCAGCCGCCCACCCTGCCGAACCATCTTGACCATGACGGCCTTGCCGGTGGCGTCGTCGGTTTCGACATAAACGCCCGATAGCGTCGCCTCCCCCAGCGCGGGGTTGAACCTGCCCTTGCCCATGCCATTGACGAACCGACGCAGCGGCTCTGCCGGGTCCATGCCAATGACCGAGTTATAGTCGCCGCACATGCCCGCGTCCGACTGAAACGCCGTACCGCCGGGCAGGATCTGCGTGTCCGAGGTCGGCACATGGGTATGTGTGCCCACCACCAGACTGGCGCGCCCGTCGCAGAAATGGCCCATGCCCATCTTTTCCGAGGTTGCCTCGCAGTGCATGTCAACCACGATGGCCTGCGCCTGCCCGCCCAGCGGGTGCCGCTTGAGCAGATCGTCGATGGCGACAAAGGGGCTGTCGTAGTTGCGGCTCATGAACACCTGCCCCAGCGCCTGCGCCACCAGTACCTTGCGCCCGCGCGCGTCCTTGTACATCGCCGCCCCGCGCCCCGGTGCCTGACGGGCAATGTTCAACGGGCGGATGACGCGGGTGTCGCCCTCGATATGGGTCAGCATTTCCTTTTGATCGAAGGCATGATCGCCCAGCGTGACCACATCTGCGCCCGCCTCAAAGATCGCCTTGGCGTGTTCCGCCGACAGACCCGCGCCATTGGTGGCGTTTTCGCCGTTCACGATCACGAAATCCAGCCGCCAATCCCTGCGCAGGGCCGGCAGCCGCTCTGTGATCCCCTGCCGCCCCGCGCGGCCCATGACATCGCCAAGAAAGAGTATTTTCATGGCCGACAGGGGTAATTCGCGCGACGGCGAAAGCAAAGCCCCAATCGTACCTGGCAGGTCGGGGCAAGGGGGCGTCACGCCAGAGGCGTGCACTGAACAAATCCCCCTCGGCCTGCGGCCTCACCCCCGGGATATTTTTAGCCAGAAGAAGCCGCATAGCGCAGCGCCGAAAATTCCGGTCAGTGGCAGGTCAGGGCAGCGGCCATCCGGTCGGCGCTGTAGGGTCCAAGATCGTGCGAGCTGACAGTGCCGTCGAAACGCACCGCAACGACCCGCGCCCAGTCGCCACTGGCAAGGATCATCTCTGGCCCGTCGCCGCAGGTGCGCAGCCCACCCGCGATATAATCCCAACCGATCCGGTGGTTGGTGACCCCCGGGGCCGCCGCAACCTCGGTCAGCGCGCCCTCAGCAAAGCGCCAGATGCGCAGGGTCTTGGCCAGATGAGGGCGGTCGACATAGGCGATCTCTATCGCGCCGTCGCCGTCCAGATCCGCCGCCCCGATCGGTGCCAGCCAGCGGAACCGCTGGCCGATAAACGGCGTCGCCGCCAGCGGGTCCAGACTGCCCTCCGTGACCGCCCAGACCGCCAGCCGCGCGCCGCGCGTTTCGTGACTCTCTACCGTGACGATTTCCGGCAGCCCGTCGCCGGTCACATCCCACAGCCGGGGGGCGACGTCTTCGAACACAAGCGGCGCGTCCCAGCGGCGGCGCAGCACGCGCCCGTCCGACAGGGTCACCGCCAGCGTGTCGTATTCGATCTCGTCGCCCAGAACGCCGTGCGGGTAACGTGTCACCGCGCCTTCATAGCGCGCGGCGACGGCCTCTTGCGCAACAACCGCCACGGGAGACACCAGCCACAGGCACAGCGCCACCCGCGCGCCGCGCGCGATCATGGGCCAAGGGCGCCCCGGCAGACGCGGCGCCCCCGTCCGCATCAGATCTGCTTCTCGGGCATCTTCACGACCAGACCGTCCAGCGCATCGGTGACGCGCAACTGGCAGGTCAGGCGCGATTGTTTGGCATTGGGCTCAAAAGCGAAATCCAGCATGTCCTCTTCCATGTCTTCCTTCGCGGGCAGCTTTTCCACCCAGTCCTCGGCCACATAGACATGGCAGGTGGAACAGGCGCAGGCTCCGCCGCAATCCGCCTCGATTCCGGGGATGTTGTTGTCCCGCGCCCCTTCCATGACGGTCAGACCGTTGGGGACGTCGACGACATGCTCTGTGCCGTTGTGCTCGATATAGGTGATCTTGGCCATTTCACCGCTCTCCTTGAAATTCGACACCCTAGGTAGTGCGCCCATCCCGCCACCGCCACCCCCTATTGCACCTTTGCGACCACAGGTGCCTTTCGTGATCCGCGCGCCGCGAAAAACATGGCACTGCGCGACACATGTTCTATATACGTTCGCATGAACTGGCCCCGCCCCCCGTCTTGCCTGCCCGCCAACCGCCTGGGCCTGCCGCCCAATGGCGCGCGCGTCACCGTGGCCGGGCTGGTGATCCTGCGGCAGCGCCCCGGCACCGCCAAGGGCGTGATCTTCATCACGCTGGAGGATGAGACCGGCGTGGTGAACATCATCGTCTGGCGCAAGCTGTATGAACAGTTCCGCCGCGCCGTGATCGCGGGCCGCATGTTGCGCGTCACCGGCCGGCTGCAACGCGAGAACGGCGTGACCCACGTCATCTCTGAACAGATCGAGGACATTTCGCCCCTGCTGGACCGCTTGCTGGACACGCCCTGAGCGCTCAGGCGATGCGCCGCCGGCCTTTTGGCGGCCGTCCTTTCGGCACTCTAGGCAGCGCCTGTCAAAACCGCTATGTTCGCCGCATCAAAGGCACACAAGAGGCCCGAGCAGAGATGTCCCGACCCCCAAGGCCCCCGGCCGCGCTGCTGGCTGCGCTGACCGCGCTTGCCGCCTGTGGCGACCCGCAGACCGTCAGCCAGACCGTCAGCCGTGATGCCCTGCCCCCCGAGGGTCAACCGCCCATGGCTGAACATGTAGAGGACGGCACCTGCCGCGCCCGCGACGTGCAACCGGCGATCTATGAGCATGTCATGGGCGAGGTGCAGGTGGTGCAGGCGGAAATCGCCGAGGATGGCACCGTGATCCGCCCGCCGATCTACCGCAAGGCGCCCGTGCCGCGCGTCGTCCGCGAACGCGGCGAGATCACGTTCGAGGCCCCCTGCCCGGAACAGATGACACCCGAGTTCATCGCCTCGGTCCAGCGGGCACTGGCCGCGCGCGGCTATTTCGCGGGCAATGTCACCGGCACACTTGACGCCCCGACCACTGCCGCCGTGCGCGCCTACCAGTCAGAGCGCGGCTTGAAAAGCGCGCAGCTCTCGCTGGAAACCGCGCGGGCGCTGGGTCTGGTTGCGGTCGAACTGCCCGCAAAACCACCCGCGCAAGACACCCTCTAAGTCTTCAACCGACCGCCGGACCCCACGCCCCCCCATTGCCACCGTCCAAGGCATCAACGTCCCCAACCGTCAGCACACCCGATAATCCGCGGCACACGTCGCCCCCACCCAAAACACGACCCGCACAAAAAAAACGGAGCACCCCAAGGGGCGCTCCGCTCTCGTGTCGTCATGCGCAGGTGATCCGCGTCTCAGCCGTCAGACAGGCTCAGCGCGACAAAGCGCGGGTCGCCGCCGCTGCGCACCAGCAACAGGATCGATTTGCGACCCTCGTCGCGGGCCTCTTCGATCCGCGCCTCCAGGTCTTCGATGCTGCTGACCGCCTGCTGACCCGCTTCGGTCACCACATCACCGGCCCGCAGACCCTTTTCAAAGGCCTCGCTCGTGGCGTCGACATCCATGATCGCCAGACCCTGCATGCCGGCAGGCACACCCAGTTCAGAGCGGATCGCATCCGTCAGCGGGCTGAGGGTCAGGCCAAGGGTCTGCACCTCTTCCGGCGCGTCCGGCATCACCGGCGCGGCGGCGGGCACGGCGCCCTGCGCCTCTTCCCGGCGGCCCAGCGTGACCTTCAGCGTCTGCGTCGCGCCATCGCGGTTGACCACAACGCGCACTGTCTTGCCCACCGGTGTGTTGGCCACGATGCGGACCAGCTGCCGGGTGTCTTCGACCTCGACCCCGTCAAACGACAGGATCACGTCACCTGCGGCCACACCGGCCTCCAGCGCCGGTCCCTCGGGGACGTTCGACACCAGCGCGCCCTTGGCCTCTGCCAGGCTCAGGGCATCGGCCACGTCTTCGCTGACGTCCTGGATGCGCACGCCCAGCCAGCCGCGGCGGGTTTCGCCGAACTCCTGCAACTGGCCGACCACATTGGTCACCACGTTCGACGCCATCGAGAACCCGATGCCGATCGAGCCGCCGTTGGGCGACAGGATCGCGGTGTTCACGCCGATCACCTCACCCGCCATGTTGAACAGCGGACCGCCCGAGTTGCCCCGGTTGATGGCGGCGTCAGTCTGGATGTAGTCGTCATAGGTGCCGCTCAGCGCGCGGTTGCGCGCCGACACGATCCCGGCCGAGACGGAAAAGCCCTGTCCCAGCGGGTTGCCCATCGCCATCACCCACTCACCCACACGGGCAGTGTCGCTGTCGCCAAAGCTGACATAGACCAGCGGGCGCTCTGCCTCGACCTTCAGCAGCGCAATGTCGGTGTTCGGGTCGGTGCCCACCAGCGTCGCAGGCAGTTCGAACCCCTCGAAGAATTCGATGGTGATCTCATCCGCGCCTTCGATGACGTGGTTGTTGGTCACGATAAAGCCGTCTTCGGAAATGACAAAGCCAGAACCCAGCGCCGAAGAGCGGCGCGGACGGTCGGGGCCGCCACGGTCCTGGAACTCACGAAAGAAATCCTCGAACGGGCTGCCTTCGGGCACAACGCCGCGCGGGCCGCTGCGGCCTGCAACCGTCGTCGAGGTGGTGATGTTCACGACGGCGGGGCTGATCCGCTCAGCCAGATCGGCAAAGCTTTCGGGCGCGCCGCGCGCATGGGCCATCAGGGATTGCGATACGATCAGGATCATCGACAGCGATGCCAGCCAGAACAGCCGCAGCGGTGTCGCATTCTCCTGCGTCAGGGCGAGGGATTGCGGTTTCAATGGGGTCTCCTTGTCTCTGCCAGCCAGCGGGCGCGCGGGGCCACACGCCGCCGCCTGCCTCCTATCGGTCAGTGTGACAAACATAGGTGCGCACGCGCAACACCAAAGGGATGAAATCACACCTCACTGGTTTGTGAGGGCGGCGTTACACGGGGGAATCGGCACAATTCCGCTAGGGGAAAGGACGCCAACGGCGGAAAAACCGTTTGGCACCGGACGTCTGCGCGCGTCCGTCGGGGGCGTCAGCCTTTGGCGATCCACAACACCAGCAGACCCGACACCAGCGTCAACAGCCCCAGATTGCGGCGCTGTTCGATGGACAGGCTGCGGAGCGCCTCCAGCAGGCGCTCCACAAGCTGAGGGGCCAGTGCATAGACCAGCCCCTCGATCACAAGGACCATTCCGATCCCCGTCAATATGTCCGTCCCGCTCAATTAATTGTCGGCGGGCAGGGTGTCGGCCTCGGGCTCCTCGGGAGCCGGTGCCGGATCTGCCGGTTCCGGGGCCGGGTCGACCGCCTCCGGGCTTTCCGGGGCCGGATCGACCGGAGCCGGGTCAACCGGGGTCAGGTCAAACGGTTCTGGCATTTCCGGCGCTTCGGGGGCGTCCGGCGCAGGTGCGTCCGGGGCCTCGGCGCGGGCCACAGGGTCCGGCAGGGTCACAGAGCCGTTGGTCGACAGTTCGTTCTTGAAGTACTCGAAGAACTGGCTGTCCGGCGTCATGACCATGGTCGAATTGTCGCCCTTCAGCGACGTCTCATAGGCCTGAAGCGAGCGATAGAAGGCAAAGAACTCGGGGTCCGCGCCATAGGCATCGGCAAAGATCCTGTTCCGCTCCGCGTCGGCCTCACCCCGGATCACGTTGGCGTCCCGGTCCGCGACCGACAGCGTTTCGACCACGGTACGATCCGCCAGCGCGCGCACACGCTGCGCCGCTTCGTTACCACGGGCGATCTCGTCCGCCGCCTCACGTTCACGTTCCGCCTTCATCCGGTCAAAGGTGGCCTCGAGGTTGCGCTGCGGCAGGTTGGTCTGCTTGAGACGCACGTCGACCACATCCAGACCCAGCGAACGGGCCTGCACGCGGGCGCTGTCACGGATGCGGATCATCAGCTCGCCCCGGTCCTTGGACAGGATTCGGTCCGACGTGACCTGATCGGCACCCAGCACCTCACGGATCTGCGCGTTCAGGATGCCTGACAGGCGATCCTCAGCCACGCGGAGGCCGCCGGTGCCCACCGCTTGCCGGAACTGCACCACATCGGCGATCCGGTAACGGGCGAAGGCGTCAACGACCAAGCGGCGGTCATCCGACGGCGTCACCTCGATGGTTTGCGTGTCCAGCGACAGGATACGGTCGTCATAGCGCACGACCTCCTGAATGAGCGGGATCTTGAACGCCAGCCCCGGCTCTTCCTTGACAGCCTTGATCTGGCCGAATTGCAGCACCAGCGCCTTTTCGCGTTCGTCCACCACAAAGATCGACGACAGCACGACGACAATGGCCACCACGAGGCCGGGCAATAGATAAGTTGTCTTGCGCATCAGTTGTTCCCTCCGCTGCGGCGAAGTTCATTCAGCGGCAGATACGGCACGACGCCGCCACCGGCAGCCCCGCCACCATTGGTCACCGAATTGTCGAGGATCATCTTGTCGACCGATCCCAACACGCTTTCCATCGTCTCGATATACAGGCGACGGCGCGTGACCTCGGGGGCCAGCGCGTATTCCCGCTGAACACTGGTAAAGCGCGCGGCCTCACCAACGGCTTGGTTCACGACCTGTGCGCGATAGCCTTCGGCCTCTTCACGCGCCTGCGCCGCGGCACCGCGTGCCTCGGCGACCACACGGTTGGCGTAGGCGTCAGCCTGACGTTCCAGCCGGTCACGTTCCTGCTCGGCCGATTGCACGGCGCGGAAGGCATCGATCACCTCATTCGGCGGGTCGGCGTTATCAAGGTTGATCCGCACGATGCTGATGCCGCTGTCGTATTCGTCCAGCGTTGCCTGGATCTGCTCACGCGCGCCATCGGCAATCGCACCACGGTCACGGTTGAGGATCGGCGCAAGGGTCGATGCCGCGATGATCTCACGCATCACCGATTCCGACACCGCCTGAACCGTCAGTTGCGGATCACGGATGTTGAACAGCAGCTTGGCGGGGTCCGAAATGTTCCAGACCACCTGGAAATCGATGTCGACGATGTTCGCATCGGTGGTCAGCATCAGACCGTCGTTGCCACCACGGCCCGCACCCACGGTTTCGGTCCGTTCCGAGGTCACATTGACAACCTCATAGGTCACAAACGGCCAAGGCGCGATGTTCAGGCCCGGATTGCCGGTGCTCGAATAGGTGCCAAGGAACAGTTCGACCGATTGCTCTTCGGGCCGCACGGTATAGATGCTGGCAAAGGACCACAGGCCCAGCAGCACCAGCACGCCGATGCCCACGGTGCCCCGCGTCAGACCGGGACCACCCGAGCCGCCGCCATTGCCGCCAGAGCCGTTTTTGCCCGAGCCGCCGCCGCGCCCGCCCATCAGAACGCGCAGGCGTTCCTGGCCTTTTTTCATCAATTCGTCGATCTCGGGGATCTGGCTGTCTTCCGGGCGTCGCCCGCCACCGCCACCGCCGCCACTGGGCGGACGTTGACCATTGCCACCACCGTTCTGGTTGCCACCGCCGCCCCCCCAGGGGCCGCCGCTGTTACCTGCCATGAACTTCCGTCCTTCCTCGTCTGTCGATATGTTATGTTACCTGTGCCCGGCGCCCGCAAATTCAAGCGGTCCTGGTCGGATTGCGCATGGTCACCATTTCCTCGGACATTGTCGGATGCACCGCCACCGTCCGGTCAAAGTCTTCCTTGGTCGCGCCCATCTTGATGGCGATGCCCGCCAGCTGGATCATCTCACCCGCGCCCGGGGCCACGATATGGCATCCCAGCACCTTGCGCGAGGCCTTGGAGACGATCAGTTTCATCAGCACCCGGTCGGGCTTGTCGGCAAAGGCGGTCTGCATGGGCCGGAAAGAGGTGCAGTACACCTCGATTTCTTCCTGTTCGGCGGCGGCCTCTTCGGTCAGGCCGATGGTGCCCATCTCGGGCTGCGTGAACACTGCGCTGGGGATCAGCTCGTGATCCACCGGCGTCGGGTTGCCCCGGAACACCGTCTCGACAAAGGCCATGCCCTCGCGGATCGCCACCGGGGTCAGGTTCACCCGGTTGGTCACATCGCCGATGGCATAGACCGAGGGCACCTTGCTCTGGCTGTAGTCATCCACCTCGATGGCGCCGCCCCGGCCCAGCGTGACACCGGCCTCCTCCAGCCCCATATCGGCGGTGTTGGGCGCGCGGCCCGTCGCGAACAGCACCGCGTCGAACTCGCGGATGTTGCCGTTGGTCGCCTTGACGCGGATCGCGCCGTCGCTGGGTCCGACATGCCCACCAGCCCCGTATTGCAGCGCCTCGACCGGGGCGTCGTCCAGCGCATCCTCGTCCGGGTCGCCCGCGCGGTGCATCTCGACGATGTTGGTGCCGGTGTGCAGGTCGATACCGCGTTCCTTCATCGCGTCGGCAATCAAGCCGCGCGCCTCTTCGTCGAAACCGCGCAGGATCTGCGCCCCGCGATAATACTGCGTCACCTCGACACCCAGCCCGTGCAGGATGCAGGCGAACTCACAGGCGATATAACCGCCGCCGACGATCAGGAGCGATTTCGGCAACCGCTCCATATGGAACAGATCGTCCGACACCATGCCCAAATCGGCGTTGGGCATGTCCGGCCGCACCGGCCGCCCGCCGCTGGCGATCAGGATATGCTTGGCCGTCTTCACCTCGCCGGTGGACAGCTCGACCGTATGGGCGTCCTTCAGCCGCGCACGGGCATCGAAACTGTCGACACCAGAGCCGGACAGCAGCTTGCGATACACGCCCTCAAGCCGGTCCAGCTCCGCGTCCAGCTTGCCGCGAAACGCCGTCCAGTCAAAAACACCATCCGCCACGTCCCAACCATAAGCGCGCGCCTCACCGGGCATTCCGGCATATTCGCTGGCAAAGACCATCAGCTTTTTCGGCACACAGCCCCGGATCACGCAGGTGCCGCCATAGCGGTCCATCTCTGCCAGACCCACCTTGGCCCCCGTCTCGCCCGCCGCAACACGCGCCGCACGCACGCCGCCAGAACCGCCGCCGATGACAAAGAGATCGTAGTCGAAATCGCTCATGTCCGCATCCTTGCCTGACCCGCCAAAGTGTATTTCACAGGCAGCCCGGGAAAGCCAGACAGCGAATGCCCCGCATCCGTCACAGCCGCGTGGCCCGACGAAGCACAGGGCCTTGCAGCGCGGCCGCGCATCCCCATCTTGGCGCTGTGCCCCTCCGGCACCTATTGGGACAGAACGACACCATGACCTTTCTCTTTGTTCTTGGCGGCTTGATCGCCCTCGTGGCGGGCGGTGACCTGCTGGTGCGCGGCGCGGTCAACCTGGCGCGCAGCCTGGCGGTGCCGCCGCTGGTGATCGGCCTGACACTGGTCGGCTTTGGCACCTCCGCGCCGGAACTTGTGACCAGCCTGCAAGCGGCGCTCAGCGGGTCGCCCGGTCTGGCCGTGGGCAACGTGGTGGGCAGCAACATCGGCAACGTGCTGCTGATCCTCGGGATTGCCGCGCTGATCGCGCCGATCGCGGTGGACACCCGCGCGCTGTGGCGCGACGGCGCGGTGCTGGCGGGGGCCACGGCGCTGGGGCTGTGGGCCATGAGCCAAGGCACCATTGGCCGCGCAACCGGCGCGGTCTTTGTGGCCGCGCTGCTGGCCTATGTCGGCACCACCCTGCTGCTGGAACGCCGCCGCGCCAGCGACACCGGCGCGCTCTACACCGCTGAGGCCGACCTGCTGCCCAAACACCCCACCCGACTGGGCCGCGACGCCCTGCTGACACTTGCCGGGCTGGCGCTGACGGTGCTTGGCGCGCGGTTTCTGGTGCAGGGGGCCGTGGGGATTGCCGCCTCCATGGGCATCTCCGAGACGATCATCGGCCTGACCATAGTCGCAATCGGCACCTCGATGCCCGAACTGGTCACCTCTGTCATGGCGGTCCGCCGAGGCGAAGGCGCGGTCGCCCTGGGCAACGTCATCGGCAGCAACGTGTTCAACCTGCTCGGAATTCTCGGCATCACGGCCCTCGTCGTGCCAATCGATGTCCCCGCGCAAATCCTGAGCGTGGACATCTGGGTCATGGCGGCCGCGACGTTGGCGCTGCTGGTCTTTGCAACCACAGGGGCGCGCGTGTCGCGGCGAGAGGCCGGGGCGCTGCTGGCGTCCTACGCGGCCTATATGGGCTGGCTGCTGATGACCGCCTGAGACAATACACAATCGACCCCCACAGCCGCCCCTGCGACTTTGCTGCATTTGCACAGACTGAAACCAGACGCTAGTTTGGGGGCACACATTTCAAAAAACCTGACCTCATGAAACCCAAATTGATGACGGTTCTGCCCGGCTACAGCCGCGCGGACCTATCCCGTGACACGCTGGCCGGCGTGACCGTTGCCATGGTTGCCCTGCCCCTCAGTCTCGCCATTGCCATCGCCTCGGGGGCCGATCCGGGGGCGGGGTTGGTGACTGCCATCATTGGCGGTTTTCTGGTGTCGCTGTTGGGCGGCAGCCGGGTGCAGATCGGCGGGCCAACCGGCGCGTTTATCGTTGTGGTCTATGGCACCATCATCGCCCACGGCTATGACGGGCTGGTCATCGCCACATTCATGGCGGGGGTTCTGTTGCTGATCGCAGGCGCGCTCAAGGCGGGCAAGCTGGTCGCGCTGGTGCCAGAGCCGGTCATCAACGGCTTTACCATCGGCATTGCCGTGATCATCGCCGCCAGCCAGCTCAAGGATCTGCTGGGCCTGACAATGGCAGAGGTTCCGGCCGATTTCCTGCCCAAGATCGCGGCGCTCTGGGACGCGCGCGACACGTTCAACGGCGCGGCACTGGCCACCGGGCTGGGGACGATGGTGCTGATCGTGCTGCTGCGCCGCGCAGCCCCCCGGCTTCCGGGGCTGGTTGTGGCCGTGGGGCTGGGATCGGCGGCGGTGGCGCTGCTGTCGCTGCCCGTGGACACGATCCAGTCGCGCTTTGGCGCGCTGCCCGCGACGCTGCCCATGCCCGCTCTGCCCGACCTGTCGCTGGCCCGAATGCAGGAATTGCTGCCCTCGGCGGTGGTGATCGCCTTTCTGGCAGGGGTCGAATCTCTGCTGTCGGCCATGGTCGCCGACCGCATGATCGCAGGAAAGCACCGCCCCAACGCCGAGATGCTGGCGCAGGGCGCGGCCAATATCGGCTCATCCTTGTTTGGCGGCCTGCCCGTCACCGGAGCCATCGCCCGCACCGCAACCAACGTCCGCGCCGGGGGCCGCACGCCGGTGGCCGGGCTGGTCCATGCGGCGACAATCCTGTTGGTGATGCTGGTGGCCGCGCCTTTGGCCGGCAAACTGGCGATGCCCGCGCTGGCCGGGCTGTTGATCCTGACCGCATGGAACATGTCAGAGCCGCACAAATGGCGCGGCTACATGGCCGGTCGCCGGTCGGATGTGGGGCTGTTGGGTCTGACAATGGTTCTGACGGTGCTGGCGGATCTGACCGTGGCGATTGCCGTCGGCGTCGCCCTGGGTCTGGCCCTGCGGTTGGCCCGCCGCGATGCGCCGCCCGCCGACTGGACACCGCGCGACAAGTGATCCGCGCGGCCCCCCCCGGCGCTGGCTGTAACGCCCGCCGTGAGGCCCTCGGCAGGCCGGGCTTGAGCCCGGAAAACGCGGCCCCCAATCCGGCCCAATCCCTAACCGTTCGTAAATTCGTCTCTGTAAGCCCTTGATCTTACACAGGCGCACCGCTGTCCACGCGTGGACAGCCCCGCTCAGAGATCGCGAAAGATGTTGTCATCCTCGGCAAAATCCAGCTGCGCCTCGCTGACGGTGCCCTCATTGATATCGCGGGTCTCGACCCGCCCGTCACCATAGCCAATGATCACCTTGTCGCAGATATCGATGAACAGCCCGTTCTCGACCACGCCGGGGATCTGGTTGAGCACCATGGCCAGCTGCCGCGCGTTGCCGATCCGCCCCAGATGCAGGTCCAGAATATGATTGCCCTCATCGGTATAGAACGGCTTGTCCCCATTCATCCGCAGCGTCGTCTGACGGCCCATCACATCCATCGACACCAATGTCTCTTCGATCAGGGCCTGCGAGGTCTGCATCCCGAAGGGGATCACCTCGACCGGCAGCGGAAAGTTCCCCAGCCGCTCGACCTCCTTGGCCGCGTCGGCGATGACCACCATCTGATCGCTCGCCGTCGCCACGATCTTTTCCTGCAACAGCGCGCCGCCGCCGCCCTTGATCAGGTTCAGATCGCCATCAAACTCATCCGCGCCATCAATGGTAATGTCCAGCCAGCGCGCCTCATCGAGCGAGATCACCTCGATCCCCACGTCCCGCGCCAGTTCAGCCGTGCGGGTCGAGGTCGGCACGCCACGAAAGCGCAGCCCCTCTTCGCGCACCAACTCCCCCAGGCAGCGGACCAGCCACGCCGCAGTCGAGCCGGTGCCCAATCCCACGCGCATGCCGGAGTCCACCAGGCTTGCTGCCTGTTTGGCAGCGGCGAATTTCGCCTTGTCGATCGGGGACAGCTCTCCGGTCATGGACATCTCCTATGGGTATGAGGCAACGGACCGCGCTCTTATAGGTCGCACCCGTCCGGGGCGCGAGGTGAAAGTGGGGCCTGTCGCGGGCTTACATCCGCACCCGAACCGGATCAAAGCCCAGCAGGAAACGTTTGCCCTGCCCGGCATTGCCCGGCAGCGCCTTGCAGCGCGCCTTGACCGTGGACAGATCCGTCTTGCGCGCGGCGCGGGTGAAAAAGCTCATGTCGGTCATGACCTTTTGACCGTTCACCTTGATCCAGCCCTTGCGGAACGCCTTGGTTGTATTGCGATGGGCAAAGCTGGTGGTGGCGCTGGTCGCGCCGCAGACATGCGCCACACCGCGGATGTCCATAACCGCCCAGGCAATGTTGATCTTGCCCATATTTGTGTCCCACCCCATTTCACTTTGGGTGAAACGAGCGCTGACCGGCACCTCGACAAGCGTCTGTTGTGCAGTGGCGACCCCGGCGGACAACAGGAGGGCAGCAGCGAACACGGGCGATAGAATGGTGCGGACCATGGGAACTCTCAGTCAGGCAATTGCGGTTTCGCGCCATGGGCTAGGCCGCCCATGGCTGCGCCGCAACCACCCTGTCCGGCCCGACGCCAGGGCACGTCGCAAATCGGCAACACAGACAGATCAGCGCGTGGTCAACCGCCCCTCGGCACGCAGCCCGTCCGACGGTGCCCCCTGCGGGGCACCCCCGGCGGGTTCCTCGCTGACCAGCAGCCGCGCGCCGCTGAGATCGCGCACCACTTCCGGTGGCAGCGCAACCAGCGTTTCGGCGCTGCGCAACAGTGCCAACGACATCGGCGCGCCGTCATCCGGCATCAACCACAGCTCCAGCACGCGCCCGTCTGCGGCAGCCCCGGTCCGGCGCGCGACCGTCAGCACGCCGGTGGCGGTGTCAAACCGCGCATCCAGCGTCAGCGCCCCGTCTGCCGCCGACAGGTCGGCGCTCAATACCGGGCGATCCGGCTCCAGCAGGCCAGAAGCAAAGACACCCCAGGCCAGCACCACCCCGACCACAGCACCGACAAGGTAGGGCAACACCTGCTGCCACACCGGGGCCTTTTCCACCGCGCCAAACACCTTGCCCTCGATCCGGCGCAGCACTTGCGGCGGCGGGGTCTCTTCGGGGATCAGATCGGTGAAGCAGGCGAAATACTCGGCCCAGGCCGCCACATCCTGTTGCAGGTCCGGTTCCGCCACCAGTTGCGACTCGAAACCGGCGATTTCCTCCTTGGGCATCAGACCCAGAGAGTATTCCGCTGCCCCGGCCTCCCAGCCGCCCGGCAAGTCCCTGTCCAACGGCGTCTTCATCGGCTCAGACAATCGCGCAGCGCCAGCAGATCGCCGCGCAATGTGGCCCGCAGGCTGTCCTGCGATGCCCCCGCGCTGCGCGCCAGATCGGCATAGGTCGCCCCGTACAGATAGGCCTGTCGCAGCATGTCGGCGCGGGCGCGCGGCAATTCGCGCAGGCAGGTCTCCAGCGCCCGCGCCTCTTCACGCAGGCCCTCCAGTTCCTTGACCTCGGGACGGGGCGCATACAGCCGCTCGGTGATTTCCACCGGCCCGGTCATCCGGCCCGCCGCGCGTTCCGCCCCCAGCCGCGCGATAGAGGCATCGCGGGTGATCGTCACCAGCCAAGTCAGCGGCGAGGCCAGCGCGCCACGATACTGCGCCGCGCGCTCCCACACGCCGGTAAAGACCTCTTCCATGACCTCCTGCGCCAGCGCCTCGTCGCGCAGGATGCGCAAGGCGATGCCATAGAGTTTGGCGGATGTCGCCGCGTACAACTTGCGGAACGCGGTCCGGTCGCCGCTGGACACACGGGCCAGCAAGGCTTCGATCTCTTCCTGCGCGGTCATACCGAACGCCTCACCACTTCCTCTTGCCCCTCGCCAAGATATGTTGCACCTAACGCAAGGCATACGAGATTTGACAGAAGGACGCGGGCACCATGGCCGACGGGATGATCGATATCAACGCGAAACCGACCGAGGAAATCTCTGTCCGCGAGGTGTTTGGCATCGACAGCGACATGATTGTCCATGGTTTTCCGGACCGCACCGCGCGGGTGCCGGACCTTGATTCC
Source organism: Antarctobacter heliothermus (assembly GCF_900188425.1). Taxonomy (GTDB): domain Bacteria; phylum Pseudomonadota; class Alphaproteobacteria; order Rhodobacterales; family Rhodobacteraceae; genus Antarctobacter; species Antarctobacter heliothermus. The sequence continues at coordinate 8,670 of NZ_FZON01000023.1, read as the reverse complement.
ACCTATAAGTTCGATCCCGACACCACGCTGGCCATCCTTGCGGGGTTCAACCGCAACCGCCGCGTGATGATCCAGGGCTATCACGGCACAGGCAAATCGACGCATATCGAACAGGTTGCCGCGCGCCTGAACTGGCCTGCGGTCCGCGTGAACCTTGACAGCCACATCAGCCGCATCGACCTGATCGGCAAGGACGCGATCAAGCTGGTGGACGGCAAGCAGGTCACGCAATTCCAGGAAGGCATCCTGCCCTGGGCGCTGCGCAACCCCACCGCGATCGTGTTTGACGAATATGACGCAGGCCGCGCCGACGTGATGTTCGTGATCCAACGCGTGCTGGAAACCGACGGCAAGCTGACGCTGCTGGACCAGAACGAGGTCATCACCCCGCACAAGTATTTCCGCATCTTCGCCACCGCGAACACCGTGGGCCTTGGCGACACGACGGGCCTGTACCACGGCACGCAACAGATCAACCAGGGCCAGATGGACCGTTGGTCGCTGGTGGCGACGCTGAACTACCTGTCGATTGATGCGGAAACCCAGATCATCCTGTCCAAGGCACCGCATTACAACAACGAAAAGGGCCGCAAGACGATCCGCCAGATGGTGACCGTGGCCGATTTCAGCCGCCGCGCCTTTATGAATGGTGAGTTGTCGACCGTGATGTCGCCCCGGACCGTGATCGCCTGGGCGCAAAACGCCGAGATCTTCCGCGATGTCGGCTATGCTTTCCGCGTGTCCTTCCTGAACAAATGCGATGAACTGGAGCGCCAGACCGTAGCCGAGTTCTACCAGCGTTGCTTTGATGAGGAACTGCCGGAAAGCGCGGCCTCGCTCAGCCTTGGCTGACAATACTGGCCTCCGGAATGCCTGGGTCCGCTTGGCGGGCGTGGGCATTCTGCTTGCCGTGGCCGGTGTTTACATGGTGCAGCACAACCGGCCCCCTTTTCCCAAGGTTGACCCAAAGGCTGATCCCGCCGCCCCGTTACAGGGCTATAGCGCCGACAATTTCTGCCATGAATTCCTGAAGGTTGCCCTCGAAAACGAGGACGACCGGGTGGTGGTGGTCGAGACCGCAGACCTGACAGAGATGCGCGACGGGTTTTACGAGCGCATCCGCTTTTTCAGCGACCAGCGCGGCGATGACGACTTTGAACTGGGGTTCCAGGCGCGAATCCAGTTCTACCGGATCCTCCAGAATCTGGCGCAACCCGATCTGGCAGACAATGCCCGCGAAGTGCTGGAAACCCAGATCACCGACTGCCGCAATAGGTTGGCGAAACTGGGCGTGCCGAAAAAACCCGAGCCGAGCGCATTGCAGCAAATGCACTGGGACCGCTAGGCCGGGAGTAGCGGGCGCGCCTTGGGCGCCGCCGGTCTGTAGCCCACAAATATCCCGCCCCCCCCCACACCGAAAGCGCCGATTCTGCATGCATCCGGGCCTTTCGCCTTCTGTGCGGCGCCGCGGCTTTGCCCACACAAACCAAAAGTTTTCATTTCGCCTTATTGTTTGGCAATAATTTCGGCGTAAAGTTCACTTCATGGGCGTTTTGAAAACAATAATAACCGCCTTAGGCCTATGGAGCATCGCCACCAGCCCGCTGATGGCCTTGACGGATGTACCGCGTGAACGGGCGCAGATCTTTGCCACCTGTCTTGGACGCGCGTCGGCAGAGATGGAGCATAGCTGGCTCATCGGGGGCGGCGCGGATGCGGCGCAGGACCGCCGCGCCCTGTTCGAAATGCTGTTGGACACAGTTGCGTCCCGCTCCGGCATCCCCGGCCCCGAACTGCTGGATATGCGCATCCGCGCCAAGTTTGCGCAGGCCCACCTGCTGCAAATCGCCACCTTTCACACTGACCCCGACCGAAAACGTCGCGCCGACGCGGCGGCCCGCCGGGCACAACGCCCCTGCGCGGCGCTGATTCTTGGTTGATCCCCTCAACCGGTTCTAGTTGAAAGTCGGACAGACCCCGCCGGACGCCTCATTGAAACGGTCCATCAGGCTGCGCGCCTCTGGCGTTCGGATCAGCGCAACATACGCCTCTGTCCAATCCACCAGCTCTTGTCGCAAAAGGTCGCGTTTGTCCTGATCCTCGACCGCCTCCAAGGCGCTCACGACCTCTCCACGTCGGCGCCCGTTTGCAATCATCGACCGGGTCAGCGCGTTCAACGCAGAGACATCCGCCGCGCCCATCGCCTCATACAGCGGCCCCGCCCCATTCGAAATCTGGTGCGTGAGGCAATCAAAAAACCGGGCCTGACTGAGGCTGAAGGATATGACCAACGTCAGCGCCTGCTCTGCCGCGCCGGGCGCAACCCGCGTATAGCTGCGCGCATAGTCCACCGGGATCCGGGTCGCCGGTTCGCGGTGCGCGCCCTCCAGAACCAGAACATCCCCCGCAAGGCGCAGGGCAAAGGGCAACTCGAAATGGTTCAGCTGAGCCTTGACCGCCAGATCGCGCGAGCGTTCGAGTTCCAGTAGCAGCCCGCCGTAGCGGATTGACGTGCCCGACCGGAACACGCCGAACTTGCCGTCCCCGGCCCGTTCCAGCACCACCTCTGTCGCGACGCCCACATAGCCGCCGTCGTCCGACCACAGCGCATTGGACGGTCCCGACATCGCCTTCATCCAGTATTGCGTGACCGCCACCGTGTCCGGCTCTGGCCCCGGTGCAAAGACCAGCAGTTCCTGTCCCGCCACCCTGATCCCCGACAGATACGGGAACACGCGGTCCCCCAACCACGCGCCATGCAGGTCGGACAGATCGGAAACCGGGACCGCCTCGGCCAGCGCGCTGTGGTTCACCACAAACATCTTCAGCGCCTCGATCGAACAGCCCAACGGGCCATCCGGGTCTTCGGAGACGCCGGTCGGCGGCGGCGGCACATGAAACGCGGCCTGCATCTCGGCACAGGTGACATCCGCGCGGGCAAGTCCCGGCAAGACCAGCAGACAGGCGCAAAGCAGACGCAACATCGCGGAAATCCTTTCGCTCAAAAACAAATCGACCAATTTCGGCAGCCTACCTCAAAACCGTCCCACGACCAAGACTGCGCCCCCTTGCAGGCGCACCTCAAAGGGCGGATAAAAGCCCCATGAACAAGCCCAGCGACAACCCCGCCGATCCGTTCAAGAAGGCCCTCGCCGAGGCGACCAAGGTGATGGCCGACGATCCTGAACTGTCGGTCAGCTATTCGGTCGACCCGTCCGGCGTGTCTGGCGAATCCATGCGCCTGCCGCAGGTCTCGCGGCGGATGTCGCGCGATGAGGTGATGCTGGCGCGTGGCACGGCGGATGCGCTGGCGCTGTATCACCGCTACCACGACAACAGCACCCATTCGCGTTACATGCCGCAGGGCGACATGGCGCGCGAATTGTACGAGTCGATGGAAACCGCGCGGTGCGAGGCGATGGGCGCGCGCGACATGCCCGGCACCGCCGGCAACATCGACGCAAAGATCGCCGCCGAGGCCACCCGGCGTGGCTATGGTCAGATCCGCGAGGCGGCGGATGCGCCGCTGTCGGTGGCCGCCAATTATCTGATCCGGCATCTGGCCACCGGACGCGATCTGCCGCCCGACGCGACCAACGTCATGAACCTGTGGCGCGGGTTCATGGAAAACCAGGCGGGCGACACGCTTGACCGGCTGGACGACACGCTGGCCGATCAGACCGCCTTTGCGAAATTCGCGCGCCAGATGATCACCGATCTGGGCTATGGCGACCAGTTGGGCGATGACCCCGACAGCTTTGACGACGACTCGGACGACGACGGCGTTGACGACGAACAGGACGATCAGGATCCCGATTCCACCGGCGACGACGACGACGATGGCGAAGAGGCAGACGCCTCTCCCGAACAGTCGCAGGAGGAAACCCAGGATCCCTCCCAGGCGCAGGTCTCTATGGATGAGATGGCCGATCAGGAGCTGGGCGAAGAGGCCGAGATGCCAGAGGGAGAGGCCCCGCTGGAGCCGCCCGCCCCACAGCCCATTTCCGAGGCCGACCCGGATTATGCGGTCTATTCGACCGAAAACGACGAAGAGATCGCCGCCGAGGATCTGGCCGAACCGATCGAGCTGGAACGCCTGCGCGCCTATCTGGATCAGCAGCTGGAACCGCTGAAAGGCGCTGTTTCGCGGCTGGCCAACAAGCTGCAACGCCGTCTTCAGGCGCAGCAGAACCGCAGCTGGGAGTTTGACCGCGAGGAAGGCATCCTAGACGCCGGTCGCCTTGCCCGCGTGGTGGCCAACCCGACGACGCCGCTGTCGTTCAAGGTCGAAAAGGACACCGAATTCCGCGATACGGTGGTGACGCTGCTGCTGGACAACTCCGGCTCCATGCGCGGCCGCCCCATCAGCATTGCCGCGATCTGCGCCGACGTTCTGGCGCGCACGCTGGAACGCTGCTCCGTCAAGGTCGAGATCCTCGGCTTTACCACCCGCGCGTGGAAAGGCGGGCTGGCGCGAGAGGCGTGGCTGAATGCGGGACGCGAGCAACAGCCCGGCCGCCTGAATGACCTGCGCCACATCATCTACAAACATGCGGACGCGCCGTGGCGGCGCACCCGTGACAACCTTGGTCTGATGATGAAAGAGGGCCTGTTGAAGGAAAACATCGACGGTGAGGCACTGGAATGGGCGCACCGCCGGATGGCGGGACGCCCCGAGGTGCGCAAGATCCTGATGGTGATTTCCGACGGCGCGCCGGTGGACGACTCGACCCTGTCGGTAAACCCGGCCAACTATCTGGAAAAGCACCTGCGCGACGTGATCGCCATGGTCGAGCGCCGCAAGCAGGTGGAACTGCTGGCCATCGGCATTGGCCATGACGTGACACGCTACTATGACCGCGCCGTGACCATCACCGATGTGGAACAACTGGCCGGCGCGATGACCGAACAACTGGCGGCGCTGTTTGACAGTGATCCGCGCGCCCGCGCCCGGTTCATGGGCATCAAGCGCGCAGGTTGACGCCGGTCAGTCGGCGTCCGGTGTCCATTGTCGCAAGGTCGCGTTGGCGGGGCTGTCGCCGCTGGCGGTCAGCTGTAACATGCTGATTTTCCACCGCTCCGCAACGCGCTTCAGAATGATGAAACTAACGTAGGGATCGTCAGTCAACAGCTTTCCGGCGCGGATATAGCGTGTCTCATAGGTGGCCCAGATGGTCTGCCCATCCTTGAAATCCGCCTCCAGCGCGCGGCGCATCATATGGGTCAACTGTCGCGATCGCAGGCTGTCTATGAACGCCTGGCATATGGCACGCATCTCGGCCTCCGTTCGGGCGACGGTCCGTCCCTCAAGGCTTTCCAATGTGCAGGGCAGATCGCAAAAGGCCAGCGTGCCCTCTAGGTCGCCGGAAATTGTCGCCTCACCCTGACGATCCAGAAAATCCTGTGTCACGCTGCGTGCGTCGTACATGGTCATCCACCAGCCAATCGAAACCCGGATACGCGGGTCCAAACCTAGCACATGCCAGCCGAGGCTTTAAGAAATCCCTAGCGCCCGGTCTTGCGACCCGCCCCCCATCGGATACCTTGCGCCGCAAAGGAGACCCCCATGTTCCAGAGTTTCACCGAGACAGCCTCACCCGATCAGGGACCGCCCCGCCTTGCCGCCTTGCGTGAGAAACTGGCCGACACCGGCCTTGACGGGTTCCTGATCCCCCGCGCCGACGCGCATCAGGGTGAGGATGTGGCCGACCGGGATGAACGTCTGTCCTGGCTGACCGGCTTCACCGGATCGGCGGGCTGGTGCGTGGCCCTGCGGGACCGGGCGGCTGTCTTTGTGGACGGGCGGTATCGCGTGCAGGTCAAGGCGCAGGTCGCCGATGTGTTCGAAAAGGTCGACTGGCCGGAAACCTCGCTGGCCGACTGGATCGGCACGGCGCTGGACAAGGGCAAGCTGGGCTTTGACCCGTGGTTGCTGAGCGTCGATCTGCACCGGACGCTTGTCGACAAGCTGCCCGATCTGACCCTGACCCCCACCGACAACCTGGTGGATGCGATCTGGCCGGATCAACCCGCCCCGCCGCAGGGCCGCGTCTTTGCGCAATCGCTGGACCTTGCGGGTGAGGCTCACGCGGACAAGATCACGCGGCTGGCCAAGGATCTGACCGCTGGGGCCGCCGTGATCACCCTGCCCGACAGCATTGCCTGGCTGCTCAATATCCGCGGCAGCGACATTGCCCGCACCCCTGTGCCGCACGGCTTTGCCGTGCTGCACGGCAATGCCACCGTCACTCTGTATATGGACGCGGCCAAGCTGGCAGATATAGGCGATCACCTTGGCCCTCAGGTCACGCTGCGCACGCCTGCCGACTTTCTGACCGATCTTGCCGCGCTGACCGGCCCGGTTCAGATCGACCCGGCCAGTTGTCCGGTCGCGGTGGCCGACGCGCTCAGTGACCCAAAGGACGGGCCTGATCCCTGCCTCATGCCAAAGGCGATCAAGAACGCCGCCGAACTGGACGGCACCCGCGCCGCGCACCACCGCGACGCGCTGGCCATGGTGCGGTTTCTGGCATGGCTGGACGCGCAAGCCCCCGGCAGCCTGACCGAAATCGGCGTCGTCAAACGTCTTGAGGAAGAGCGCCGCGCCACCAACGCCCTGCGCGACATCTCTTTCGAGACAATCTCTGGCAGCGGACCCAATGGCGCAATTGTGCACTACCGCGTCACCGACAACACCGACCGGCCCGTGGGCGACGGCGAACTGCTGCTGGTGGATTCCGGCGGTCAATATGTGGACGGCACCACCGACATCACCCGCACAATCGCCATCGGCACGCCGGGGGCCGAGGAAACCCAGGCCTTTACCCGTGTGCTCAAGGGGATGATCGCCATCTCGCGGCTGCGCTTTCCCAAAGGGCTGGCCGGGCGCGACATTGATCCCTTTGCGCGCGCAGCGCTGTGGGAAGTCGGGCTGGACTATGGCCACGGCACCGGCCACGGCGTCGGTGCCTATCTGTCCGTCCACGAAGGCCCCCAGCGCATCGCCCGTACCGGCACAGTGCCGCTGGAGGCGGGCATGATCCTGTCCAATGAACCGGGTTTCTACCGCGAAGGCGCCTACGGCATCCGGATCGAAAACCTGATCGCCGTGCGACCCGCGCCAAAACTGGACGGGCAAAGCGTGCCGCAGATGCTGGAATTTGAAACTTTGACCTGGGTGCCTATAGACACCCGGCTGATCGACGTTACTCTACTGACCAAGGCCGAACGCACCTGGCTGAATGACTATCACCAACAGGTCTACGACACGCTGTCCCCGCATCTGGATGCGGCAACAGGGCAGTGGCTGTCCGGGGCCTGTTCTGTCATCTGACATGACAAGGTTACACGGCCCGCGTCTGTTGTGCGGGCAAATTCTGGGGGACATGACATGAGCAATATCACCATCACGCCGGCCAGCGGCACCTGGGTTGTGCGCGCCGGGGGGGCCGTTCTGGGCGAATCCGCAAATGCGCTGGAATTGCACGAAGACGGCTATCCGATGATCGTCTACTTTCCGCGTAGCGACATCGCCATGGCCTTTCTCGATGCCACCGATCACACCACCGCCTGTCCGCACAAGGGCGCGGCCAGCTATTTCTCGATCATGTCGAAATCCACAACTTATGTGAACGCGGCCTGGTCCTATGAGGATCCCAAGCCCGATGTGGCCCAGATCAAGGACCACATCGCCTTTTATGCTCAGGACGGCGTGGCGGTCGAACACGTCTGACCGCAGGCTATGCCGACACGATGACCCGGACCCCGTGCGCCCTCGGCGCGCGGGGTTCGCGTTTCAGCAGCCCTTTGGAATACACCAACCGCCGGGTGATGCGCCCGCAAAGCCCGGTCAGTCCCGCAAAGCGACCGGCAACGCGTTCACCGCCACCCAGACGCCGGGCGGCGGCCCTCAACCTGACAAAGACACTCGGAAATGCCGCACGGCCAAGAGTCCGGCCAAGCTGAACTGGCCTGACAAATCGATCCGCCGCCACCCGGCGGGCTTTTCCTGCGCAGTGACCGCTCTTGGCCTGCCTCCTTCAACCGATTGATATGTATGGCTGCTATCCGCTATCATGTCCCTGACATTGCCCCTCCGGGCGCTTTGGGCCAGTTCTGGGACATCGCCTATGCAACAAGGGACGACACCATGCTTAGATTGCTGACACTCCTCTCGGCCATATTCCTCGCCAGTGCGGCGGCGGCCACGACCCTCTGGGTGGATGCGCCCCGCGACGGGTATCTCAACCTGCGCACCGGGCCATCCGTCCAATACGATGTGCTTGGCAAGATGCCGCACGCCAGCCGGGTCAAGCTGCTCGAAGCGCCGGGAAAATGGGTCAAGGTCAGGCATGTCTCTGGTCTGATCGGATGGGCGCACAGCGGCTTTCTCACCGACCACGACCCGGCAAAGGGCCATGACCGCGACGTCGGGCACAACCGCGGGCAGGACTATTGGATCGACGCCCCCCGTGACGGCCACCTGAACCTGCGCAACGGGCCGGGACGGTCCTACACTGTCATCGACAAGATGCCCCACGGCGCAAAGGCCCGTGTGATCTACAAACAGGACGGCTGGTACAAGCTGACCTTCGAAGGCAGGACTGGATGGGCCAGCAGCCGCTTTCTGTCTGATCGCAAACCGTCGGTTGACCACGGCCGCGACGGCGG
>NZ_FZON01000120.1 GCF_900188425.1 Antarctobacter heliothermus | reverse complement strand
CTTCGATTTGAGGGCGGTAAATGAAATCAGACATAAGGTCGGACTTATCATCGGATCGTAGCCGAAGTCAGACGGCCCCCGCCGGAGCCTCACGAACTACTGATTCAATTCATGTAATGAATTGGAGGGTTGGCGATGTTGGGACCAAGGCAGGAAGCTCAGGCAGCACTGTTTTATGAGTTTTCGCTGGAAGATCACGTTCCCCAAAACCACCTGTTGCGGTCGATTGATCGGTTCGTTGACCTGAGTAGTATTCGTGCGCATCTGGCAGATTTCTACAGCCACACTGGTCGCCCATCCATTGATCCTGAATTGATGATCCGGATGTTGCTTGTGGGCTATTGCTCTGGCATTCGGTCCGAACGCCGCTTGTGCGAAGAGGTTCATCTAAACCTGGCCTATCGCTGGTTCTGTCGCCTTGACCTCAACGACCGTATTCCAGATCACTCAACCTTTTCGAAGAACCGCCACGGGCGCTTCCGCGAAAGCGATCTGCTGCGGCATGTGTTCGAAACGACCGTTGCGCGCTGCATGAAAGAAGGACTGGTGGGTGGCCACGGATTTGCCGTCGATGCCAGCTTGATCAGTGCAGATGTCCAGAAACAGAACTCCAGTAACCCTGAAGATTGGGCAGCCCGTGTGGCCGACGTCGATGACGCACCACGCGCGGTGCAGGAATATCTCGACACATTGGATGACGAGGCCTTTGGAGCGGCCACCACGACCAAGCCCAAGTTTACTGCTCATGCTGACCCGGCCAGCCAATGGACTGCGGCCCGGAAGGGCCCAGCTTTCTTTGCGTATTCCACCAATTATCTGATCGATACGGATCACAGTATCATCGTTGACGTGGATGCCAGCCGCTCGAACAGAACCGCCGAGGTGGGCGCGATGCGTAAGATGATCGATCGCACCCAAGAGCGTTTTGAGCTCAAGCCGGATTGGATCGCCGCGGACACGGCCTATGGGTCCGCTGACAATCTCGTCTGGCTGACCACCAAACGGAAGATACTTCCGTTCATTCCTGTCATTCCTTGCCCGGCAGGCGATTGCGAAGCAATCTGCCGAGAGGGGACAAAGGGGAGCGCAAGGACGGCACATTCTCACGTTCCGACTTCACATGGGACGATGAGAATGACCGCTACATCTGCCCGGAAGGAAAGGAGATGCTGCACACTCGGCGAACCTATTCCGATCCCGCCCGGAACGCGCCCGAATGGAAAGCGCGCAAATACCGGGCTCTCAAAACCGATTGCATGAACTGCCCATTAAAAGCCAAATGCTGTCCCAAATCAGAGACCCGCGCGATCCATCGCGAGAAATACGAAATCGTCAGAGACTTCGCCCGCAAGTGTACGGCATCAGAGTTCAATCAAACCGCTCAGAACCGGCGAAAGAAAGTCGAGATGCTCTTCGCACATCTCAAACGCATCCTTGGTCTGGGCAGGCTCCGATTGCGCGGGCCATGCGGCGTCCAAGACGAGTTCACCCTCGCCGCAACCGCCCAAAACCTCCGGAAATTAGCGAAACTCAAGCCAATGGGACCAGCCGTCGGATGACAAGGTGGTTGGCCTACGGACATCCGAAATAAATCAACGCTATAGTCCGCTTCGACACGCCAAAACCAACGAGTTTTTCAACACAATCAGCCCAATCTGTGAATTCGATTTTCTCGCTGCGCGCGCTCGCAGCACGAAATCCCACTGCGCCGCCGCGAAATTTCTGCTGCATCGCAGAGGCGATTGCGGTCATTCACGCAGTCTGCAGCAAATCTGAAGCCGCGAATTCACAGACTGCGGGATAAACCTGCCATACAAGTGATTGTCTTTTCGAGTTTCGCGACTTGCGCGTACGAAGAGCAACTACAGTGGAGCGGTTTTGATCATTGATGGAGAGGCGGAGCTTTTCTTGAACCACTTTCCCAACTTTAATCGCGCGGTTCGCCACTTCGGCTGATGGTCTGGAAATCTGAGACCTGCCGTTGGTCATTACTGCCGTGCCCTATGCCAAGCTGTTAAAAATCTTGTCACTTTCGGGAACAACCCTGGACCGTGTGCCATTCCGTCTTGGACAAGGGTCGTTCAAAATTTCTCGCCGAGCGTTCGCTTAGAGCCGAAGCAGACGTGTTCCCGATTGGATTGGTGACTCGAATCAATAATGTCCTATACTGCGTTGGAATCCGTGGTGCCTAGAAGAGCAGATCAGCCACTGGAACGAGTCGCAAGATGCGAAGAATTCTCGAGAGAAACTGGAGGGCGCATTGAGTACATACGATTCCGAAAAGGTCGCCAAACTTCACCGCGAACTGCACAGCCATCTTCCGTCTGAACCGGCCCTTCGCCTAAAAGCGCTTGAAACAGTTCTGGTTGAAAAAGGTTTTCTCGCAGCGGATGGCGTGGATAAGTGGCTCGAGGATTATTCAGAAAATGTTGGCCCAATGAATGGTGCCAAAGTGATTGCACAGGCATGGACTGATCCGGACTATGCGATGCGACTGGAACAGGATGCGGATGCGGCGTTTGTTGAAGTCGTCCCGACCGCGCCACACAATTACAATCTTCGTGCAGTTTTCAACACGCCACAGGTACACAACCTGATCGTCTGCACTTTGTGCTCATGCTATCCGCTCGGGTTATTGGGAATGTCTCCGTCGTGGTACAAGTCGGCCGAGTACCGCGCACGCGCCGTCCGCGACCCACGCGGCGTTCTGTCGGAATTCGGGACTGATCTTTTGGACGATGTCGAGGTCAAAGTCTGGGACTCAACATCTGATCGGCGCTATATGGTTGTGCCGTCTCGCCCCGCAGGAACTGATGACTGGTCCAAAGACGACCTCGCCAATCTGGTTACGCGAAACTCCATGATCGGGACCGTCAGGGACCTGTCGCCGGTGGGAGGGGCAGGCTGATGGATACCGTTCACGACCTCGGTGGCATTCAGGGCTTTGGGCCAATACCAAACACTACTGAAAATGACACAGTGATGTTTTCGGAAGAATGGAAAGCGCGTATTTGGGCCATCGCGATGATGAGCATGACAAAACTGTCGACGGATCGAACAGGCTGGACGCTGGACTGGTTTCGCCATGTAATCGAGCGCCTGCCGCCTGATCTTTACCTGCGGTTGGACTATTTTGATAAGTGGAATCTCGCTGTAATGGCCACACTCGTTGATGAGGGGGTCGCAGATGTTGAAGAATTCTTAGCAGGCAAGGCCAGAGGCGAAGGTTTTGAATACAAGTCACCAACACCTGTCAAAGAAATTCTTGAAACCAAGCCAAGGTTCAAACTTGGCGAGCGCGTCGTCGCACAGCGAGACGTCAGTGCCAATCATACGCGGCTGGCTGGCTATATCCGTGGACGCACCGGTGTCGTGGACAGTGTGATGGGCCTTCAACCTTTGCCGGATCTTTCTGCCATTGGTGTCATCCGCAACGAACATACATATGTCGTCCGTTTCCCAATGGCGGAGCTTTGGCCCGAGGCTTCGGATAGCCGTGACAGCCTTTTGATTGATATGTGGGACAGTTACCTTGAACCGGTCTGAGAACCGTCGGCCCATGTCTGTTTGCCAGGAGAGCACCGCAGATTTCACGGAGCTATGGCACGCTCAAGTCATCGCCGTCCTGGATCTGCTTGTCAAAAATAAACAAGTTGACCCTGAGAAATGGTCGCGGGCTCTTGGTGCCGAACTTGATCAGAGACAGTCAGACGGGGCCACCGATGATGACGCTAATTATTATGACGCGTTCCTGACGGCGCTGGGGATGATGCTGGAAAAGAGTGAACTTGCCTCGCGGGCCGAGGTGGACGAGCGAGAATCTGATTGGCGTGCGGCCTATCTGGGGACGCCACACGGCCAGCCTGTGGCGTTAAAAAACTAGTTTACAGCCCACGATATCCTGGTCGTTGAACTCCGGTTTGTCCGCGTCATTCCCCTTCGATCACATCGCAGCGAAAAGACGGTTTGAATTTGGGGTGCCACGACCGGGTTGAACGGCGGCTTTGGTGAAACGGGCTGCGTTGCAGCGATACTCGTGCCGCGCCTGCGAACGATTTCTGCGTGAGCGAAAGCTGCGCGTGCAAAAGGCGGGCGTGTCCGCACTTTGCCAGTTCGACCGAGGCGCAGCGAAGGGCAGCTTCCGCCCATCGCGTCGAACGCTGCGTTCGAGCTTTCAAGTTCTGCATTTGTCTCGAAGTTGCTGCCGCACTGAAGAAAAACGGACTGAGCGAACATGTCCACCACCCGCGAAACCATCCTCACCGCGCTGCACTTCCTTTTGCAAACGCTGCCCGCCACCGCTCTGCGGGGCGACGTCCTGCCTGAACGCGTACCGACGGCAGGCCTGCTGATCCTGCGCGACGGCGAACCGGGAGAGCCGGAGGTGACGCTGTCGCCGCT
>NZ_FZON01000140.1 GCF_900188425.1 Antarctobacter heliothermus | reverse complement strand
TGGTGGACACTATCAGCCGAGGGTTCCGCTCGTCAGAGCGGCGACAGCGGACGGATACGAAAAACACGCACCAAGCGCGGGCTGTCTTGGCAGCAGGTATGAACGTCGCAGCTGTGGTCGACAGTTTGGAAGGCACCCTCTTTGGCTTCCCGATCATCGATGGTGACGAACATGACCTCCGGTTTCTCGACCCATCCCCTTGTGTCGTGGGTCTGAAGGCGAAGGGTTCATTGAGGTCGTCTGAAACGAAGGAGATGGTCTATGACACAAACCAGTATTTTACAGTGCCCGACGCCGCTTGAGGTCGCCGTAATTCTCGGCACCAAAGGTGTGGACGCTTACTATCGTGGAGAAATCCGGATCGATACCCTTTTGGGCCTCGGTCCTGTGAAAACATTCAATTTTCTGACTGTTCCAGAGGTCAACGCATTTATCCAAGGGGTCGACGCGACCCAAGGTTTTCTGGATGCGCTGGCCACTGATGATCTTCGGAGGTGATTTATGGAGACCAAGCACGAGAAGTTTCTACGGCTCTACGGAGGCCGCATTGAGCGCGCAGAAAGCGCCATCGATTTGCTCGGCAACCTCAGCAGCCCCAACTACGAACACACTTCGGCAGAAGCCGAGGAGATGGTCGACCGGCTCCGCACCGCGGTCGACCAGGTGGCCGAGTCCTTCGGCCTGATCGACATGAACAACCAGAACTCGTTCGTGATCGAGACCGAGACCCCGAAGCCGATCCAAGAGATCGACTACAGCGCCCTGGAACTCCGGGTTCTCGGAGGGGCGATCCCGGGCCGGGACCGGCGGGACATCCGGGAGGCGCTGCGCACCTTGCAGGACGGCAACACCGCCGAAGGCATCAAGCAGCTGCAGAAGGTCATCTGTGGTTGGATCGTACCAGACAAAATCGAAGGAGAAGCAGCATGAAGACTATAACCACTATCTGCACTGAAAACCATCCAGGGTATCCAGACCCTCTGATCATGACTGTCGAGGTGTCTGACGATGCGACGGTCGAGGATATCGTCGAGGCTGTGATCCAGCTGCGGCTCGAAGAGATCGATGTCGACATCGATGAGATCCGTGAGAGCTTCCAAGTCCACTTCGGACGGGAGGGTGATCTCACCCGGCAGGATCTCATCTTCGATTGGAGGATGTGAGCATGTGGACTGAAGAACAGCGCGACGAGGTCGCCCGTATCTTGAACCTGATTGCCGAGGATGGGCTGCCACATCCTCGGAACCTCGACGCCACGCTCGACGCGATCCAACAAATAACCGAGCCCGAGGCGTACCTCGACCTCTCGGTTTGTGTCTTTCAGAGCGGAGACATCGACGTGATGATGAAGGACGAAACCGGCCAGAAAATGGAGATCAACGTGTCTGGGTTCAACCTCGGACCGGAGGATCTCGACTTCATCAACAAGAACGCGCCGGCCTGTGTCTGGACTCGCTACGGGAGGATCACCCCATGCGATTGAAGCGGGTCTATGACGTCTACCTGAAGCTCCGCGAGCTCACCTATATCCGCTGGAAGTACCGTATCCGTCCGCTGTCGCCGCTCTGACGAGCGGAACCCTCGGCTGATAGTGTCCACCA